>JAODME010000022.1 GCA_025465095.1 Microbacteriaceae bacterium
TCGTGTCGTCGATCGTCAACTTCGGTGCGTTCGTCGACCTCGGCGGCGTTGACGGACTCGTTCACGTTTCCGAGCTCAGCTGGAAGCACATCGAGCACGCCTCAGAGGTTGTCGAGGTCGGCCAGGAGGTCACCGTCGAGATCCTCGAGGTCGACCTCGAGCGCGAGCGCGACTCCCTGTCGCTCAAGGCGACGCAGGAAGACCCGAGGCAGGTCTTCGCCCGCACCCACGCCATCGGCCAGGTTGCTCCCGGCAAGGTCACGAAGCTCGTTCCCTTCGGCGCGTTCGTTCGCGTCGCAGAGGGCATCGAGGGTCTCGTGCACATCTCCGAGCTGTCCGGCAAGCACGTCGAGCTCGCCGAGCAGGTCGTGTCGGTCAGCGACGAGGTGTTCGTCAAGGTCATCGACATCGACCTCGAGCGTCGCCGCATCTCACTTTCGCTGAAGCAGGCGAACGAGGGAGTCGACCCAGAGGGCACCGAGTTCGACCCGGCGCTCTACGGCATGCTCACCGAGTACGACGACCAGGGCAACTACAAGTACCCCGAGGGCTTCGACCCGGAGACCAACGAGTGGCGCGAGGGCTTCGAGACTCAGCGCGAGAAGTGGGAGCAGGACTACGCTGCAGCCCAGGCTCGTTGGGAAGCGCACAAGCAGCAGGTGTCCGCCGCCGCGAATGAGAACCTCAACTCGCCGACCATGGCCTCCGGTTCCTCCTTCTCGAGCGACACCGACTCGGCGGGAACCCTCGCCGACGACGAGGCTCTCGCTGCTCTTCGCGAGAAGCTGACGAACTCCTAAGCATCACCACGTGAACGGCCGGGCTCCTTCGGGAGCCCGGCCGTTTCGTCGTTCCCGGCCCCACGCGAAATGGAGGGCATGAAGGGCGTAGTCAGCCGCCCATTCTATGCGGTTTAGCAGGGGCTCGGGAGATGAACATCTGCCGTTGCACAAGCAGTTCGATGTGAGGAGAATCGCCTCATCCGGCCGTGAACGGCGGACGGAGATGAAGCGCAACAAGTGATTCGCGGCCACCCCCGTCCCGCGATCGCAGGATTTTCCACGCCATCGATTACCAGGGTGCCTGCCCTGGACCCGCAACCGCGTCCTCGAACGCCGAGACCGGTACTTCCAACCCGCAAGGAATCACCGTGTCCTGGACGAGGCAATGAACTACGCATCGAGGGCCCCTCAGTCGAACTCGGGCCGGACATGAGCGGCTTACTCGTCCGATGGAGCGTTCAGTTTCGGTTGCTCGTTCTGGCGCTGGCCGCCGGGGTTGTAGCCCTCGGGGTCATCTTCATACCCCGGATGGCGATGGATTCGCTTCCCGAGTTTCGCGCGGCGCACGTCGAGATCCAGACGGAGGCGCTGGGGCTGTCGGCCGTCGAGGTCGAACAGCTGATCACGTCGCCCCTGGAAACGGACATCCTCAACGGCGTGGCCTTTCTCGATGAGATCCGGTCGGAGTCTGTTCCAGGACTCTCGTCGATCGAGTTGATCTTCGAACCCGGCACCGACCTGTTGAGGGCCCGCCAACTTGTCGCGGAACGACTGACCCGGGCCAAGGCCCTGCCTAAAGTGTCGACCCCTCCGGTGCTCATGCAGCCCACATCATCGACCAGCCGGGTGATGATCGTGAAGCTGTCATCTACCGAGGTCTCCCTGATCGACATGTCGGTACTCGCGCGATGGAACATCAAGCCCCGCTTGATGGGGGTCCCCGGGGTGGCCAATGTCTCGATCTGGGGGCAGCGTGAGCAACAGATGCAGGTCCACGTGGATCCGGAGGTCCTCCGCGCCCACGGTGTCACGCTCAACCAGGTGATCGAGACGACAGGAAACGCGGTGTGGGTGTCCCCGCTCACGTTCCTGGAAGCATCGACGCCGGGCACTGGCGGCTTCCTCGAGACAGGCAACCAACGCATCGGCATCCAGCATGTGCTGCCAATCACGACACCTGGCGATCTGGCCATGGTGAGTGTTGAAGGCGTGGCCGGGCAGTCTCTGGCACTCGGAGACATCGCGACGGTGTTGGAAGACCATCAGCCGCTTATCGGCGATGCGGTCGGCGATCAGGATCCTGGTCTCATGCTCGTGATCGAGAAATTCCCCGAGGCCAACACATTGGAGGTCACCGCCCAGCTCGAACAGGCACTAGGCGATCTGGGGCCCGGCCTGGCGGGGATCGAAATCGACGACTCGGTGTATCGACCGGCCAATTTCGTCCAGTCAGCGGCGAACACTCTCGGAATCGCATTGCTCGTCAGCGCGCTGCTTGCAGCAGTGCTCCTTGGCATCTTCTTCCGGTCATGGCGTGTGATGCTCCTCGGCCTGGTAGCGGTCGCCGTGCCCACCTTCGCAGCCGCGTTGGTCCTTTTCGCATTCGGCGCGGTTTTGAACATCATGGTGTTCGCCGGTCTCGCGCTCGCCATGGCAGTCATCGTGGGAGACGTGGTCGCGGACCTGTCGGCTCTGCGCCGGATCGGCACCAGAACCACTGGTACAGCCCCCGTTCCCCTCGCCGGGAACTCGCCCTCGACTGCAACGACCATCGCCGACACGTTGAGCCGCACGCGCACGCCGATCGGATACGCCACGCTGATCATGGCGCTCGCCGTCGCACCCGCCCTGTTCCTTCCCGGTGTTGACGGTGCTCTCCTGCGTCCGCTCGCTCTTTCCTACGTGTTCGCACTCGTCACGGCCATGATCGTGGCCTGGACACTTACTCCGGCGCTTGCCGTCACCCTAACGCTCGATGCGCCCGGGAGGACCACGCCCCGATGGGCGGATCGGGCTCGCCACCGCTACACCCGCGCGCTCAGCTCGGCGTCGGCGCATACCAAGACGGTCCTGGGTGCCGCCGCGCTGGTGGCTCTGGCCGGGACGCTCGCACTCCCGGGCCTCGCCACCGGACAGCCAACCGTTCCGGTGCTGCAGGACCGCACGTTACTCGTGCAACTCGGGGCTCTTCCGGGTATGTCCATGCAGGAGATGAATCGAGTAGCCGCGCGCGCCAGTCGAGAAGTGGGAGCGCTGAACGGCGTCTCCAAGGTCGGCGGGCACGTGGGTCGCGCTCTCACCTCGGACACGGCGGGGGGCGTGAGTGCTGGGGAGCTCTGGGTCACGGTAGCCGCCGACGCTGACCACGGTGCCGTCGCAGCGGCGGTGAGGGAGGTGATCGAGGGCTATCCCGGGCTCACCAGCACGCTGGTCAACTACGGAAACGACAGGGTGAGTGCCGAGCGCAGCCGTCCGGCTGAGCAAGTCGTCGTTCGCGTGTACGGGGTCGATCAGGGCACTCTTCGGAACAAGGCCGAAGAAGTGCGGGACCTCGTCGGCTCGACGCAGGGCGTACTCGCTCCGCGCCTGGAGTTGTCCCCGGAGCAGCCGACGGTCGAGATAGAAGTCGACCTTGTGGCGGCGCAGCAGGCGGCGATCAAGCCGGGGGACGTGCGGCGAGCGGCGGCCGCGCTGCTCCAGGGAATCGAGGTCGGATTCCTGTTCGAGAAGCAGAAGGTGTTCCAGGTTCTCGTGATGGGCGTTCCGGCGACCCGGAACAGCCTCACGAGTGTCGATGAACTCCTCATCGACACGCCATCCGGCGGGCACATACGCCTCGGCGATATTGCCGCCGTCAATGTTGTTCCGCATCAGACGACGATCCATCATGTCGACACCTCTCGATTCATCGATGTCGTAGCCGACCTCGACGGCCGCTCACGGGCCGATGTCGAAGCCGACGTGCGTGCCGCCCTCCCTCAGATCGATTTCCCGCTCGAGTACCACGCGGAGATACCCACCCAGCTCGCCGACCAGCAAAGCTCCACACTGCTGGTCTGGAGCCTGCTTGCCGCGGCGATCATTCTGATGCTTGTCCTGCTCCAGTCGGCGGCGGGCAGCTGGCGTGTAGGAGCACTGGTACTACTGGGGCTGCCCCTCGCGCTGGCCGGCGGAGTATTGGGGGCGCTCTATGGCGGCGGCATCAACTCTCTCGCGACGTTGATCGGCTTCGTCGCCGTCCTGGGAGTAGCCGTCCGCGACAGTGTGCTGCTGGTCAGAAGAGCGCAGACTATCGACGGCGAACGGTCGCAGGAGGGGTCGAACGGTCCGGGCCGCTCCGCCGTTCTCGATGCCGCACGAGCCCGCCTCGTGCCGACGGTCTCCTCGAGCCTGATCACAGCGGCTGTCCTGATTCCGCTGGTGCTCTTGGGCGACGTGGTCGGCCGGGAAATCTTCCTGCCCCTAGCGATGGTCGTCTGGGGCGGGTTGATCACGTCGGGGCTGATGACGATGTTCGTGCTGCCCGCTCTGTTGCTCCTCGTGGGCGCCCAACTGCGTGACGACCAGATGACATCCGCCTGGGCGCTCTCACGAGGGGTAGGCGAAACATCGTGACCAACATGAAGGAGACGGAGCGATGAGCGAGATGCGCGGAGTCATCGGGCGGATCGGCGTAGTAGGGGTGATGGTCGCCGTCGGCGGCGGTTTGGCGGGCTGCGCCGCCGTGGTGCCGACCGAAGCGATACGCGTCAATCCCCCCGCAACCATCGAGGAGATCGAGGGCGAGGAACTAAGCCGGATCACGCTCACGAGGCGTGGCGCCGAACGTCTCGGATTGGCCACTGCGACGATGGAGGCGGCAGAGAATGGGCGGTTCACGGTCCAGTACTCCTCGCTTCTCTACGACGCGAGCGGCGGGACCTGGGTCTACACCAATCCGGAGCCGCTCGTATTCCTTCGCGCCGGGGTGACGGTGAGCCGCATCGACGGGAATCTGGTTCACATCACGGACGGACCGCCGGCGGGCATGGAGGTCGTCACCGTCGGCGCCGCCGAGCTCTTCGGAGCAGAACTCGACACGGCCGACTGACATGCGCCGGATCATCCGATTCAGCCTCCTGTTCCGGGCGATGATCGTGGCGATCGCCTGCGGGATGATGGTGCTTGGCACGGTTCAGGTGAGCAACGCCTCCGTCGATGTGTTCCCGGAGTTCTCGCCACCGCGGGTCGAAATCCAGACTGCCTGCCTCGGGCTGACCGCGACAGAAGTCGAGGAGCTCGTCACAGTACCGCTCGAGGAGGCGCTGAACGGAGTTGAAGGGCTGGACGAACTCCGATCGAAGTCCGTGTCCCAGCTGTCCTCGATCGTCATGATCTTCGAACCGGGTACCGACCTGTTGACGGCGCGTCAGCATGTGGCTGAGCGGGTGGCGACTGTGACCCCGACGCTGCCGAGCTGGGCGACACCGCCGGTGATGCTCCAACCGCTGTCATCCACGAGCCGGGTGATGAAGATCGGCATGTCCTCCGAGGAGTTGTCGCTGATCGACATGTCCATGCTGGCGCACTACAAGATCAGAGCCGCCATCCTCGCCGTACCGGGTGTGGCGAATGTGGCCATCTGGGGGGAGCGTAAGGAGACGCTGCAGGTTCGCGTTGCGCCGGATCGGATGGATACCGAGAACGTCACGCTCGACCAGGTCATGGAGGTGACGAACGACGCCCTCGATGCTGGCCTGCTCGCCTATTCGACCGGAACGGTGGTGGGCACGGGGGGATTCATCGAGACGCCGAACCAAAGGATGGGGGTGCAGCACGTTCTTCCCATTTCGACGGCGGAGGACCTCGCGGCGGTGACCATCGAGAACAGATCGACCGGGCCGCTCCAGCTGGGCGATGTGGCCGATGTCGTCATCGATCACAACTCGCTCATCGGTGATGCCGTGATCAACGGAGGTGACGGCCTCATGCTCATCGTGGAAAAGTTCCCCTGGGGCAATACCGTAGAGGTCACTCGCGGAGTGGAAGAGGCGATGGCTACCATCGCGCCAGCGCTTTCGGGCGTCGAAATCGATACGTCCATCTTCCGGCCCGCCACATTCATCGAGCAGTCAATTGAAAATCTCAGTCTCGCCCTCTTACTGGGAGTTCTTCTCGTCATGGTCGTGCTGGCGGCATTCCTGTTCCAGTGGCGCACCGCTCTGATCAGCCTGGTCGCGATTCCTCTGTCGCTTGTCACGGCCGGATTGGTTCTCATCGCCACCGGAAGCACCATCAACACCATGGTGCTCGCCGGCCTGGTGATCGCTGTCGGCGTCGTGGTGGATGATGCGATCATCGATATCGAGAACATCATCCGACGACTACGGCAGTGCCGCGCTTCCGGAAGTACTCGCTCCACCGCGTCGGTGGTTTTGGAAGCCTCACTCGAGGTGCGCGGTCCGATCGTGTACGCGACGTTGATCATCGTGGTCGCCGCCCTTCCCATCTTCTTCCTCGACGGTCTCACCGGCGCGTTCTTCCGCCCCCTCGCGCTGGCGTACACGCTCGCAGTGTTCGCTTCGATGCTCGTGGCGTTGACAGTCACACCGGCGCTCGCGCTCATCCTGCTTCGGAAGGCGCCACTCGATCCGAAGGAACCGCCCCTCGTGCGCGTACTCAAGCGCCGATATCACAGCCTGATGTCTCGCCTGGTGCGCCGACCCGCACCCGGGTATTTCACTTTCGGTGCCCTTACGCTTGCCGGTGCCGTGGTCGTTCCACTGCTGGGACAGGCCCTGCTTCCGTCGTTCAAGGAGCGCGACTTCCTGATGCACTGGGTAACTCAGCCGGGCACCTCCGTTGCCGAGGAGGTGCGCATCAGCGAGTTGGCGTGCGCCGAACTGCTCTCTGTGCCCGGAGTATTGAACTGCGGCGCGCACATCGGCCAGGCGATGGCCGCCGACGAGGTGGTCGGAGTCAATTTCGGCGAGAACTGGATCAGCGTGGATCCCGCGGCGGACTACGACCAGACGCTCGCAGCCGTGCAGGAGGTGGTGGACGGCTACCCCGGAATTCACCGGGATGTGCAGACGTACCTTAAGGAGAGGGTGCGCGAAGTGCTCACCGGCACGGGGGACGCGGTTGTCGTCCGGATCTACGGCGACGACCTGAACACCCTTCGTGAACTCGCCGAAGAGGTTGAGGAGGTCATGGCGGAGATCGAGCAGGCGGACGAAGAACACATCTCACTCCAGGTGGATGTCCCCCAGATCGACGTCGAGGTCGATCTCGCATCCGCTCAACGGTACGGCCTGAAACCGGGCGACGTCCGCCGTGCTGCAGCCGCCCTCGTTGCCAGCGAAGAAGTGGGCGACCTGTGGCAGAACGGCAAGGTTTACGACGTGCGGGTGTGGAGTCAACCCGAGATTCGCTCTGACGTCTCGAGTATCGAGAACCTTCAGATCGACACACCGTCAGGCACCCGCATCAGGCTTGCGGATGTCGCCAGCATCAGCGTGAACGCGACGCCAGGGGTGATCGAGCGCGACAACAACTCACGGCGCATTGACGTGAGCGCGAACGCAGTTTCGGACGGCGACCTCGGCTCACTGATCCAGCAGTTGAATGCAGGGATCGCGGGCGTCGATTTCCCGACGGGTTACCACGCGGAGGTGCTCGGCGAGTTCGCCGAACGGGAGCAGGCGACGCAGCGCCTGTTGATCTTCGCCGCGGCTGCTCTCGCCGTCATCTTCCTCTTGCTGCAGGCCTCGTTTGCCAGCTGGCGACTGGCGACGCTTATCATGCTGACCCTTCCCGTCGCACTCGTGGGCGGGGTGCTGGCGGCGTACTTCACCGGGGGAGTGCTGTCCCTCGGCTCCATCGTCGGATTTCTGACCGTGATGGGAATCGCCGCGCGCAACGGCATCCTGCTGATCAGCCATTGCCAGCACCTCGAGAGATACGAGGGGGAGAAGTTCGGGCCGGCCATGGTTCTGCGAGGTGCGGGAGAGAGACTCTCCCCGATTCTCATGACGACCTTGGCGACGGGTTTGGCGCTTGTCCCTCTGGTGATCATGGGGAACATCCCGGGTCACGAGATCGAACACCCGATGGCCGTGGTGATCCTCGGCGGGCTCGTGACATCTACGCTGCTCAACCTTTTCGTGTTGCCGTCCCTCTACCTGCGGTTCGGAACACCCGCAATCCAGGCGCCATCGGCTTCGCCTGTCGGCGGCGCAACGCCCGAAAGCCGAGCCACCCTCCGATGACGAAAGCAGGCACGGCGAGCACCACGAGCACCGGCATGAGCACCGCAAAATCGACCACCGGCCGCGCCGCCATCTCCGCCAGGTGCACTCCCAACGCGAGCACCACTCCGATCACGATCGGAATCCACTGGTTCGAGCTGAAGAACTGGTCCGGATCGGTGACGGCGACCGTCTCCGCCGTAGCCCCGGAGCCCCGGAGCCCCGGAGCCGAACGCGAGCCCACCCGAGGTCGGTCGCACGACGGTTTGAATCCAGTCGTGATGCTCACGGACAAGTGGCGGCCCGGTTAGCATGAGCGGATGTATTTGATAGGGCTCACCGGGGGCATCGCGGCGGGCAAGTCCGTCGTCGCGCGGCGACTCGCCGAGCACGGGGCGGTGCACATCGACGCCGATGCGCTCGCTCGGGAAGCGGTCGAGCCCGGCACGCCCGCCCTGGAGCAGATCACCGCCGAATTCGGCGCGGACGTGCTCGACGAGAACGGTCGATTGAACCGGGCGGCACTCGGTTCCATCGCATTCGGTGACGCCGAGCGGCTCGCCACGCTCAACAGCATCGTGCACCCCGCAGTCAAGGCGGCGACGAAGCGACAGATGTCGGATGCAGCCGCGCGCGATCCGGAAGCGATCATCGTCTACGACGTTCCCCTCCTCGTCGAGGCCAACGTGAAGCACGGCTACGACCTCATCGTCGTCGTCGAGGCTGACGAGGCCACCCGGATGTGCAGGCTCGTCGAGTTGCGCGGCATGGCTGCGCAGGATGCGGCAAGAAGGATCCGCGCTCAGGCCAGCGATGCCGACCGCCGGGCCGTGGCCGACGTGATCATTGACAGCGATGGCTCCCTCGAGAACACCCTCGAGCAGGCTGACGCGGTGTGGGAACGGGTTTCCCGTTCCGCTGCTGGCAAACACTGACTCGTGTGTCGGTGGCCCTGCATAAGCTGGACGCATGGAACCCACTCGCTCCGTGCACCCGTTCGAGGTGATCAGCGACTACACGCCGAGCGGTGACCAGCCTGCCGCGATCGCCGAACTGACCAGGCGCATCAACGCGGGGGAGACCGACATCGTCCTGCTCGGGGCGACCGGCACCGGAAAGTCGGCGACGACCGCGTGGCTCATCGAGCAGGTGCAGCGTCCCACGCTCGTGCTCGCTCACAATAAGACCCTCGCGGCGCAACTCGCGAACGAGTTCCGCGAGCTGCTTCCAAACAACGCAGTCGAGTACTTCGTCTCCTACTACGACTACTACCAGCCGGAG
This sequence comes from Microbacteriaceae bacterium, assembly GCA_025465095.1. GTDB lineage: Bacteria > Actinomycetota > Actinomycetes > Actinomycetales > Microbacteriaceae > Marisediminicola. The sequence goes on from JAODME010000022.1 coordinate 9,293, forward strand.
GCCTACGTTCCACAGACGGACACCTTCATCGAGAAAGACAGCTCGGTCAACGCGGAAGTCGAGCGGCTGCGGCACTCGACCACCAATTCGCTGTTGAGCCGTCGCGACGTCGTCGTCGTGTCCACAGTGTCCTGCATCTACGGGCTCGGCAGCTCCGAAGAGTATCTCGATGCGATGATTGCCCTGCAGGTCGGCATGCGCATCAACCGCGACACCCTCATCCGCAAGTTCGTCTCGATGCAGTACCAGCGCAACGACGTCGACTTCTCCCGCGGCAACTTCCGAGTGCGCGGTGACACGATCGAGATCATTCCCCAGTACGAGGAACTCGCGATCCGTATCGAGATGTTCGGCGACGAGATCGAGGCGCTCTACAGCCTGGATCCGCTCACCGGCGACGTGGTGAAGAAGATGGACGCCGTCTCAGTGTTCCCGGGATCCCATTACGTCGCGGGCACAGAGGCGATGAAACGCGCCACGGTCACGATCAAGGAGGAACTCGCTGAGCGCCTCGGCCAATTGGAGCGCGAGGGCAAGTTGCTCGAGGCGCAGCGGTTGCGCATGCGCACGACCTTCGACCTCGAGATGATGGAGCAGATCGGCTTCTGCAGCGGCATCGAGAACTACTCCAGGCATATCGACCAGCGCGCGCCGGGCGAGGCGCCGCACTGCCTCATCGACTATTTCCCCGACGACTTTCTCGTCGTCATCGACGAGTCACACGTGACCATTCCGCAGATCGGCGCAATGTACGAGGGGGACGCCTCACGCAAGCGCACACTTGTCGAGCACGGCTTCCGGCTCCCCAGCGCCATGGACAACCGTCCGCTCAAGTTCAACGAGTTCCTCGACCGTGTCGGCCAGAAGGTGTATCTGTCCGCGACGCCGGGCAAGTACGAGATGGGCATCACCGACTCGGTGGTCGAGCAAATCATCCGTCCGACCGGCCTGGTCGACCCGGAGATCGTGCTGAAGCCCACGAAGGGCCAGATCGACGACCTGCTGGAGGAGATTCGGCTGCGGTCCTCGCGAGACGAGCGCGTGCTCGTGACCACTCTCACGAAGAAGATGGCCGAGGAGCTCACCGATTACTTGGGCGAGGCGGGCGTGCGGGTGCGTTACCTGCACTCGGATGTCGACACCCTCCGCCGCGTGGAACTGCTCACCGAGCTGCGGGCCGGGGTGTATGACGTGCTCGTGGGCATCAACTTGCTGCGGGAGGGACTCGACCTGCCGGAGGTGTCGCTCGTCGCGATCCTCGACGCCGACAAGGAGGGCTTCCTGCGGTCGGCCACCTCGCTGATCCAAACGATCGGGCGCGCGGCGCGGAACGTCTCAGGAGCCGTGCACATGTACGGCGACGTGCTCACCGACTCCATGAAGAAGGCGATTGACGAGACGAACCGCCGCCGCGAAAAGCAGGTCGCCTACAATCTCGAGCGCGGGGTAGACCCGCAGCCGCTGCGCAAGCGCATCGCCGATATCACCGACATCCTGAACCGGGAACAGGCCGACACGCAGGCGCTGCTCGCGGGTCGCGACGGCCGCAAGCGCTCACCCACGCCGAACCTCAAACGGGCGGGACTCGCGGCGGCCGGAGCCGGCGACCTCGAGACCATCATCCGCGATCTCAACGACCAGATGCTGCAGGCCGCGGGCGAGCTGAAATTCGAGCTCGCCGCAAGGCTTCGCGACGAGGTCTCCGACCTCAAGAAGGAACTACGCCAGATGGAAGCCGCCGGCCACCTGGTCTGATCGGGTGCACCTCGAGTGCCACCTCCGCACGTTCCGACCTTACGAAGCCGATCCCCACGAGAATGAACGCCCCACCGAGAAGCTGGGCGATCGTGAGCGCCTCGCCGAGGAGCAGCCACGCGTAAAAGGTCGCGGCGACGACCTCGAGCAGACCGGCGAACGACGCCAGTCGGGACCCGAGCATCTCGGTCGCGGTGATGCTCGCGGCGTAGGCGATCGCGGTGGCGACGACGGCAACTACCAGCATCGGAACCCACCACGGAACGGAGTCGCCGAACAGCCGCACCTGGCCGAAGGTCGCAGTGAACGGCACGACTCCGACGAGGCCGACGAGGCCGAGCACCGCTCCGCCGATGAGCAGGCCGAACGCCGCGAGCGCGACGGGCGGGAGACCGTCGTTCGGCTGGGCGGCGACGACGTAGTAGATCGCGCAGCCCACCATGGCGGCGAGGGCGAACGCGAGTCCGAGCGCGTCGAAGCTCGTCGCGCCGCCGGGGGAGACCACGAGCACGAGGCCGACCAGGGCGACGACCGATCCGACGAGCACGACGGCCTTCGGCGTCCGCCGTGTGCGGGCCCAGACGACCGCGACGAGCAGCAGAGGTGCCATGTACTCGATCAGGATTCCGGTGCCGACGGGGATGCGCTGAATCGCCGCGAAGTACACAAGCTGGGTGCCGGCGACACCGACGAGCGCCATGGCGAGCACCCGGCCTCGGGACCGCCAGAGCGCCGCCCATCTCCCGTGGAGAGCGAGAATCGCCACCGGGGCGAGCACTAGTCCGCCGACGAGCGCGCGAACGGTGACGGCGGCGGCGGGGCTCCATCCCGCTTCTAGAAGGGGCTTGACGAAGGCTCCAGAAGCGCCGAAGGTGGCCGCGGCGATCACCGCGATGACGAGACCGGACGAGGTCGACGAAGGCTTCACGGATACCCGATTCTGCGACGAGCCGAAGGTGGCAGTCACACGCTAGTCTTTGACAACGTAAGGAGTCAATTTGCATTTTGCCCCTGACACTGAGGCTTCGCTGCATTTCGCCGTCGCGCTCTGCAATACCGTCGCGAGAGCGACGAGAAGCGGCGCCGACGAGCTCGCCACTCCGGCCCAGCTGACCGCCCTCCTCGACACGCACCGCTACTCCGGGCGCTTCGATCGCAATGAGCGGGAGCTCATCGACGTGCGCCAGACCAGGGAGCGGCTTCGCCACATCTGGGCACTCGGTCGCGACGACGCTGCCGCCGAGGTGAACGCGATGCTCGCCGACGCGCGGGCGCTGCCCCGCCTCATGCGGCACGACGGGTTCGACTGGCATCTCCACGCCACCGACTCGCAGGCCCCCCTCGCCGAGCGGGTCCGGGTCGAGGTGTCGCTCGCGCTCGTCGACGTCATCCGAACGGCGGAGACCGGCCGGCTGCGCCCGTGCGCTGCCGCCGATTGCGAGGGCGTGCTGCTCGACCTGTCGCGCAACGGGTCGAAGCGATTCTGCAGCGTCCGCTGCGGGAATCGGATGAATATGGTCGCGTTCAGGGAACGGGCAGTGACCCAGGGCGACTAGCGCGAGATCAGGTGCCGAGAATCTCCTCGGGCTCGGAGAGCGGAGAGGACGACCCATCCGGCGATCACCCACGGCCCCGCGACGATGATCGGGTCGATCCACAGGTGACTCAGGTCGGCGCGCTTCTTTCCGATACGGGAGGAGATCCCGTGATGGGTGAGCTCGCTGCGGATGCCCGTCTCGGTCACCGGGTTGTCCGGGTGCAGCGAGAGGAAGGAACGCAGATGGCTCTCGATCGCGTCGACCCGGTCGGCCGCCAGAAGGATCAGCCAGTGCGCGGCACGCCCCTCGCTGTACCTGGCGTACGAGTACTTGCGCATCACCCCGGAGAGACCCTTGGGTGGGGTGGAGGTCCCGAAGACCGGTGTCAGGAACTCATGTTCGAGCGAACGCTCCCTCGGCCACTTCTCCTCCTGGCGATCCGGGAAGTCCCAGTGTGCGCCGCTCGCGCCTGGATCGAACCGCTCCCTCGGCACGGCCGGGCGGTCCTTCGGGTCGAGGTCCGCTCCCCAGCCGGGGACGCGTGCTCGCAGCTCGTCGCTGCTCGGGGCGAGCTTCGGCTTCTCTGCCCTGTACGGCATGATCCTGCTCCTCTCCTGGCCTGCGGTCACCGTGCGCTGGGAACGATGAGCGGCTTGATGCAGTCATCCAACTTCGCCGAGAAGATGTGGTACCCCTCCGCGATGTGTTCGAGCGGGATGCGATGGGTGACGATGTCGCTCGGCTTGAGGTAGCCGGCGCGAATGTGCTCGAACAGCCTCGGCCACTGTCGTTTCGCCGGGCACTGGTTCATGCGGAGCGTGAGTCCCTTGTTCACCGCATCGCCGAACTTCACGGCGCTGAAGACCGGGCCGTACGCGCCCATGACGGAGATCGTGCCGCCCTTGCGCACGGTGTCGATCGCCCAGTTGAGCGCCACCGGCGAGCCGCCCTGAAGCTTGAATTTGGCTGACGTGACATGCTGGATGAAGTTGCCGTCCGCCTCAGCGCCCACCGCGTCGATCGCGACGTCGGCGCCGAGGAAGCCTGTGCTCTTCTTCAACTCGACCACTATGTCGTCGTACTCGGCGAAGTTGTAGGTTTCGGCGTGGGCGAAGGCGCGCGCCATCTCCAACCGATACTCCAGGTGATCGATGACGATGACCCGGCCCGCCCCCATGAGCCACGACGATTTGGCGGCGAAGAGCCCGACGGGGCCTGCGCCGAACACTACGACGGTGTCACCTTCGGCGATGTCGCCCAGCTGAGCTCCGAAGTAGCCGGTGGCGAGTGCGTCGGTGCAGAGGAGCGCATCCTCCTCGTCCAGCCATTCCGGGATGACGGAGGGTCCGACATCCGCGAAGGGAACCCGCACGTATTCCGACTGCCCGCCGTCGTAGCCGCCGCACGTGTGCGAGTAGCCATAGATGCCGCCAACGGCCGTTGCGTTGGGATTGACGTTGTGGCAGTTCGAATACAGCCCACGCGCGCAGTAGAAGCACGATCCGCAATAGACGTTGAATGGAACCATCACCCGGTCGCCGCGGGTGAGGTTCTGTACCGACGACCCCACCTGCTCCACCACCCCGATGAACTCGTGACCGAAGGTCATTCCGACCCGGGTGTCCGGCATCATCCCGTGGTACAGGTGCAGGTCGGACCCGCAGATGGCCGCGAGCGTCACCCGGATGATCGCGTCATTCGGATGCTCGATCGGGGGAACGTCCTTCTCTTCCACCCGCACCTTGTAAGGCCCGCGGTACACCATCGCTCGCATCATCGCCTCCTGATGAATCGGTCGTGGCGGCTAGCGTCACACGATCGAAAGTCACGGTCAAGGGCTAGCCACACCGCGCGACCGGGACGCGAAGGGCCGAGACCTGCGCGAGGTGCCGACGAGATCTCCGGCAGGGCGGCTACGCGGACCGGAGTTCGCTCACAGCATCCGCCGGATGCCCGCCCAGGGCGAGCGATGTCAGTGGCTTCCGTAGACTATAGAGAGTGTCTATTTCACCAGTAGAGTCCGATTCACGGCTCAGTGTCCGAGGGGCGAGAGTCCACAACCTCAAGAACGTCGACCTCGAAATTCCTCGTGATTCGCTGGTCGTATTTACCGGGCTCTCCGGCTCCGGTAAGTCGTCCCTCGCGTTCGACACCATCTTCGCGGAAGGGCAGCGTCGCTACGTCGAGTCGCTCTCCGCCTACGCCCGCCAGTTCCTCGGCCAGGTCGATCGTCCCGACGTCGACTTCATCGAGGGACTGAGCCCGGCCGTCTCCATCGACCAGAAGTCGACGAACCGCAACCCGCGGTCCACCGTGGGCACGATCACCGAGATTTACGACTACATGCGTCTGCTCTGGGCGAGGATCGGCGTGCCCCACTGCGCGATCTGCGGCGAAAGAATCGAACGCCAGACGGTGCAGCAGATTGCCGACCAGCTCATGGGCCTCGAACCCGGCGTCCGCTATCAGGTCGTCAGCCCGATCATCTCGCAGAAGAAGGGCGAGTTCGTCGATTTGTTCCGCGAACTCGCCGCCAGCGGGTACTCGCGCGCGATCGTCGACGGCAATCAGGTCCAGCTGAGCGACCCGCCGACCCTGAAAAAGCAGGTCAAGCACGACATCGCGGTCGTCGTCGACCGACTCGTCGCGGCCGACGACATCCTGACCCGCCTGACCGACTCGCTCGAAACCGCGCTACGTCTCACCGACGGGCTCGTCTCGATCAACTACGTCGACGAGACCGGCGACGCGGCCTGGCGCAACTTCTCGGAGAAGCTGTCCTGCCCGAACGGACATCCGGTGCAACTCACCGAGATCGAACCGCGAACCTTCTCGTTCAACGCCCCTTTCGGCGCCTGCCCCGAGTGCTCCGGCCTCGGCACACGCATGTCGGTCGACAGCGACCTGGTGCTCGGCGACCCGCAGCTCAGCCTCGCCGACGGCGTCATCCTGCCGTGGACCCAGTCGGGTAAGGGGCTGTTCAACTACTTCCAACGCCTCCTCGAGGGCCTCGCCGCCGATCTCGACTTCTCGCTGCGCACGCCCTGGGCAGACCTCGACGACGACGTGAAGCGGTCGATCCTCAAAGGCAACAACTTCGAGGTCACGGTCAAGTGGAAGAACCGCTACGGCCGCGAGATGAAGTACTCCACAGGCTTCGAGGGCGTCATGCCGTTCATCGAACGCAAGTTCCTCGAAGCGGAAACCGACTCCGCGCGGCAGCGGTACGCAAGCTACCTGCGGGAGATTCCCTGCCCCGTCTGCGATGGCAAACGGCTGAAGCCCGAGGTGCTCGCCGTCACCGTGCACGATCACAGCATCGCGGATGTCAGCGAACTCAGCCTCGTCGACGCGTTCGAGTTCATGCGGCTTCTCGAACTGACCGAGCGAGAGGCCCACATCGCCGCCGCCGTGCTGCGGGAGATCAGGGCGCGGCTCGACTTCCTGATTCAGGTGGGGCTCAACTACCTGAACCTCGCGCGATCGGCCGGATCGCTCAGCGGAGGTGAGGCACAGCGCATCCGCCTCGCCACACAGATCGGTTCCGGGCTCACCGGTGTGCTCTATGTGCTCGACGAGCCGAGCATCGGGCTGCATCAACGCGACAACCGGCGCCTCATCGAGACCCTCGTCAAGCTCAAGAACCTCGGCAACACCCTCATCGTCGTCGAGCACGACGAGGATACCATCCGCACCGCGGACTGGATCGTCGATATCGGCCCCGGCGCCGGCGAGCACGGGGGAGAGGTCGTGCACTCCGGCTCCTACGACGCGCTGCTCGCCAACCCGCGCTCGATGACCGGCGATTACCTTTCCGGGCGCCGGGAGATCGAGACACCGAAACAGCGCCGGCCGATCGATACGAATCGGCAACTCGTCGTGCACGGCGCGCGCGCCAACAACCTGAGAAACGTCACGGTCGAGTTCCCCCTCGGTGTGTTCGTCGCGGTCACCGGCGTGAGCGGCTCCGGCAAGTCATCGCTCGTCAACGACATCCTCTACAAAGTGCTCGCCAACGAACTCAACGGCGCACGCCAGATTCCCGGAAAGCACACACGCGTGACCGGGCTCGACAACCTGGACAAGGTGGTGCACGTCGACCAGGCGCCGATCGGGCGCACACCGCGCTCGAATCCCGCCACCTACACCGGGGTCTTCGACCGCATCCGCTCCCTCTTCTCCGAGACCGCCGAGGCGAAGGCTCGCGGCTACCTGCCCGGTCGCTTCAGCTTCAACGTCAAGGGCGGTCGCTGCGAGAACTGTTCGGGCGACGGCACAATCAAGATCGAGATGAACTTTCTGCCAGACGTCTACGTGGTGTGCGAGGTCTGCGCCGGTGCCCGCTACAATCGCGACACCCTCGCCGTGCATTACAAGGGCAAGAGCATCGCCGAGGTGCTCGATATGCCGATCAGCGAGGCGGCCGAGTTCTTCGAGGCGATCGGAGCGATCAGCCGGTTCCTGAAAACCCTCGTCGATGTCGGACTGGGATATGTGCGGCTCGGCCAGAGCGCTACGACCCTCTCCGGCGGGGAGGCCCAGCGTGTGAAGCTCGCGACCGAGCTGCAGAAGCGCTCGAACGGCCGAAGCATCTACGTGCTCGACGAACCGACGACAGGGCTGCACTTCGAAGACGTGCGCAAGCTTCTGCTGGTGCTGAACGGGCTGGTCGACAAGGGCAACACCGTGATCGTGATCGAGCACAACCTCGACGTGATCAAGTCGGCGGACTGGCTTATCGACCTCGGCCCCGAGGGTGGTGCGGGCGGCGGAATCGTGATCGCGACCGGGACCCCCGAACAGCTGTCGAAGTCGAAGAAGAGTCACACCGCCCAGTTTCTCGCCGAGGTGCTCCGCCCGGGAACCACGAATGGATCGACGGCGAAGCGCAGCGCCCGAAAGCAACTCGAGCCGCAGCCGGTGCGAACCGTCGAACTCGTGCGATAGGCGCCCCATGGCCGACACCGTGCATTACCGTCCGAAGGCCGGCGAGATCCCCACCAGCCCGGGCGTGTACCGATTCCGGGACGCGACCGGGCGTGTGCTGTACGTCGGCAAGGCCAACAGCCTGCGCGCCCGGCTGAGCAACTACTTCGCCCCGCTCGCCAGCCTGCACGAGCGCACCAGGCGCATGGTGCTCAGCGCTGATTCGGTCGACTGGACGGTCGTCGGCTCGGAGTTCGAGGCACTCCAGCTCGAATACACCTGGATTAAGGAGTACGACCCGCCGTTCAACGTCAAGTTCCGTGACGACAAGAGCTACCCGTACCTGGCCATCACCCTCGGCGAACCCGTGCCGCGCGTGCTCGTCACCCGCAACCACAAGATCACCGGGGCCCGCTACTTCGGGCCGTACACGAAGGTGTGGGCGATCCGCGAAACCGTCGACCAGATGCTCAAAGCCTTCCCGATGCGCAGCTGCAGCGACACCACCTATAAGCGGGCCGAGCAGACGGGGCGACCGTGCCTCCTCGGCGACATCGGAAAATGCGTCGCTCCCTGCGTGGGCCGGGTGAGCAAGGAGCAGCACAAGTCCGTCGCACTCGACTTCGCATCTTTCATGGGCGGAAACGACTCCCGCTACATCGCGGACCTGACTGCGAAGATGAAGAAAGCGGCGGGCGATCAGGACTACGAGGCTGCCGCCCGGTTCCGCGACCAGCTTGGGGCACTCGAAGCCGCGCTGTCCAAGAGCACCATCGTGCTTCAGGATGACGTCGACGTCGACATCTTCGGCATCGCTCACGACGAGCTTGCCGCAGCCGTCCAGCAGTTCATCGTGCGCCGCGGACGAATTCGTGGTGTGCGCAGCTGGGTCGTCGACAAGGAACTCGATCTCGACCTTGCCGCCCTCGTGGACACCGTGGTCCAGAACGCCTACGACGATGCGACCCCTCCACGGGAGGTGATCGTGCCGGAATTGCCCGCCGACGCGCGCGAGCTCGAGCTGCTACTGAGCGGCATCCGCGCCGAACGAGGGGAGAGAGCCGGCCGTGTCGCTATCCGCACCGCCCAGCGCGGCGACAAGGCCGCGCTCGCTCAGACCGTCACCTCGAACGCGCAGAACGCCCTCATCCTGTACAAGACCCGCCGCAGCGGCGACTTCGTCGCTCGCTCCCAGGCTCTCGCGGATATCCAGGATGCACTCAAGATGCCGGACGCTCCGCTACGGATGGAGTGCTACGACGTCTCACACTTGAGCGGAACCAACATCGTCGCCTCGATGGTGGTGTTCGAAGACGGGCTGCCGCGGAAAGACCAGTACCGTCGGTTCAGCATCCCGGAATCGACGGACGACACCGAATCGATCTATCAGACCCTCACCAGGCGGTTGGCGAACATCGATCAGGAGACGACTCGTGCGGGGGACGAAGACCAAGCGGTCAAGAAGTTCGCCTACCGACCGAACCTTCTCATCGTGGACGGCGGGCAACCGCAGGTCGCGGCGGCCGCTCGAGCGCTCGAGGAGGCGGGGGTCACCGACATCCGGCTGTGCGGAATCGCCAAGCGGCTCGAGGAGATCTGGCTGCCCGACTCCGACTATCCGGTGATCCTGCCGCGCAACAGCGACGCCCTGTTTCTCATCCAACGCATCCGGGACGAGGCGCACCGGTTCGCCATCAGCTACCAGCGACAAAGGCGCAAGAACGACATCTCTTCCGTGCTCGAGGACATTCCGGGGCTCGGCCCCTCACGCATCCGTGAGCTGCTGCGGCACTTCGGATCCGTCAAACAGCTGAGGGCGGCGGAGCCCGCAGCAATCGGCGAGGTGAAGGGCGTGGGACCGGCGACCGCGGAGGTGATCGCCCGAAAACTGCGAGGCGGATGATTACGCGGTGACCCTCGGTAGGCTGGACCAAGGCATTTCTTGCCGGAACACGACACGAGCGGGCCAATGAGCGACGATTCGAATCAGCAGGAAGTCTTGATCGTCACCGGGATGTCCGGCGCGGGGCGATCCACGGTGGGAAACGCCCTCGAAGACCTCGGCTGGTACGTCGTCGACAACCTGCCCCCGCAGATGCTGCGCCCCCTGGTCGATTTGTCTGGACGCGCCGGCGCGACCCTGCCGAAAATAGCCGCGGTCGTCGACGTGCGCGGCGGGAAGCTCTTCTCGGACTTGCACCAGATCGTGGAGGCCCTGCGGCAGACCACCAAGTTGCGCGTCCTCTTCCTCGAGGCGACCGACGCTGCTCTGGTTCGACGTTTCGAGCAGGTGCGCCGTCCGCATCCGCTTCAGGAGGACGGCACCATCCTCGACGGTATCTCTGCCGAGAGGGCGCGCATGCTCGAGATGCGCGAATCAAGCGACCTCATCATCGACACCTCTGACCTGAACATCCATCAGCTCGCCACCACCATCTCGAACAGTTTCTCGGGCGAGAGCACCCCGGGGCTTCAGATCACGGTTCTGAGTTTCGGCTACAAGTACGGGCTGCCGACAGACGCTGACATGGTCGTCGACATGCGCTTCCTGCCCAACCCGTTCTGGAACCCGAACCTTCGACCCTTCACCGGCCTGGATCGGGAGGTCAGCGAGTACGTGCTCGCTCAGGAGGGCGCGCCCGAATTCCTCCGCGACTACGTCTCGGCTATCACTCCAGTGCTCGCCGGCTATCAGCGCGAAAACAAGAGACACGCTACGATCGCCATTGGCTGCACCGGGGGGAAGCACCGATCGATAGCCGTAGCGCAAGAGCTCGCCACACGGCTTCGAAACCAGCCCGGCGTAGCCGTGAGCGTCAAACACCGCGATCTCGGTCGCGAGTGAGATCTGCCCCACGGGCACCGGCACCGGACTCTGTCACCAGGAGAAGTTGCCGACAGAAACAGCAAAGGATTCATCTCTAGTGGCCCTTACCGCCGACGTCAAAGACGAACTCGCCCGCATCGACGTCACTAAGACGACGGTCCGCGCGGCAGAACTCGCCACCATCCTGCGATTCTCCGGAGGTCTGCACATGATCTCCGGCCGCATCGCTGTCGAGTCAGAGCTCGACACCGCCCAGCTGGCGCGGCGAGTGCGCAAGGATCTCGCCGAATTGTACGGGGTTCGCAGCGAAATCTCCGTGATCTCCGCCTCGGGTCTCCGCCGCACGAGCCATTACCTCGTGCGCGTGCTCGAGGCCGGAGAGACCCTCGCGCGACAGACCGGGCTTCTGGACGCCCGGCGCCGCCCCATCCGCGGACTTCCGAACAAGCTCACCACCGGCAGCCGGGAGGAGATCGCCGCCGTTTGGCGGGGAGCGTTCCTCGCGCACGGATCGCTCACCGATCCCGGCCGTTCCGCCGCCCTCGAGATCACCTGCCCCGGCAACGAGTCTGCGATGGCCCTCGTCGGAGCGGCCGGCCGGCTCAAGGTCGCCGCGAAAGCCCGGGAGGTGCGCGGTGTGCACCGCGTCGTCATCCGCGACGGTGATTCGATCAGCGCGATGCTCGTGCACATGGGCGCCCACGCGACCGTCCTGAAGTGGGAGGAGCTGCGGCAGCGCCGGGAGGTCCGCGCCACCGCCAACCGGCTCGTCAACTTCGACGACGCGAACCTGCGCAGATCGGCGCAAGCCGCCGTCGCTGCCTGCGCCAGGGTCGAACGCGCCCTCGAGATTCTCGACGGCGACGTGCCAGATCACCTCCGCTACGCGGGAGAGCTCAGGCTCAACTTCCGCGATTCCAGTCTCGACGAACTCGGCCACCACGCCGAGCCGCCGATGACGAAGGATGCCGTAGCCGGGCGTATCCGTCGCCTGCTCGCAATGGCCGACAAAAAGGCGGTCGACACCGGCATCCCGGGCACGGACGCGAACCTGCCCCCCGACTACGAGGATGCTTGATAAGCGAATCCTGCGACCTGCGACCTGCGACCCTCGTTACTAGACTGAAACGGCTCCCCGGCACACACCGATCGATGTGCCGGGCATTTCAAGGCTAGGAGACAGACGCATGGCTGAATACACTCTTCCCGAACTTCCGTACGACTACGCGGCGCTGGAGCCCAGCATCAGCGGCACGATTATGGAGTTGCATCACGGCAAGCACCACCAGGCCTATGTGACAGGCGCGAACACCGCGCTCGCCCAGCTCGCCGAGGCTCGCGACAGTGGCAACCTCGCGAACGTCAACAAGCTGGAGAAAGACCTCGCGTTCAACCTGGGCGGACACGTCAACCACTCCGTCTTCTGGACGAATCTCTCACCTGACGGTGGCGACAAGCCGACCGGCGAACTCGCGGCGGCCGTCGACGACAACTTCGGCTCCTTCGACAAGTTCAGCGCCCACTTCACGGCGGCCGCGCTCGGCGTGCAAGGGTCCGGCTGGGCCGCACTGGTCTGGGATTCGATCGGGCAGCGCCTCATCGTCCAGCAGTTCTTCGATCAGCAGAGCAACTTCGCCGCGGGCACCGTGCCGGTGCTGATGCTCGACGTTTGGGAGCACGCGTACTACCTCGACTACAAGAACGTGCGGGCCGACTATGTGAAAGCATTTTGGAACATCGTGAACTGGTCGAACGTGCAACAGCGCTTCGAGACGGCTCGCGAAAAGACGAACGGCCTGCTGATACTGTCGTAGCGGATGTGTGCCCGGGTCTTCCCGGGCACCTCCCGCCACTCTTCCCCACCCCACCCCACCCCACCCCCGCGCGCCCAGCGCTCGAGCAACAGGAGTTCCATTGACTGTCAAGATCGGCATCAACGGCTTCGGCCGTATCGGCCGTAACTTTTTCCGCGCCGCGCTGGCGAAGGGAAGTGACCTCGAGATCGTCGCGGTCAACGACCTCACCGACAACAAGTCTCTCGCGCACCTGCTGAAGTACGACTCCATCACCGGGCGTCTCGACGCGACCGTGGAGCTCGAAGGCGACAGGATCATCGTCAACGGCAAGCCGATCATCGTGCTCGAGGAGCGCGACCCCGCGAACCTCCCCTGGGGCGAGCTCGGCGTCGACATCGTGATCGAGTCGACCGGACGCTTCACGAAGGAAGAGGATGCCCGCAAGCACATCGTCGGCGGCGCGAAGAAGGTAATCATCTCCGCCCCTGCGACGGGCGACAGCGTCGCCACCATCGTCCTCGGCGTGAATGAGGGCACCTACGACCCAGACGTGCACGACATCGTCTCGAACGCATCCTGCACGACGAACTGCCTTGCGCCGCTCGCAAAGGTGTTGCTTGACAACTTCGGCATCGAGCGCGGTCTGATGACGACCGTGCACGCATACACGGCGGACCAGAACCTGCAGGATGGCCCGCACAGCGACCTACGCCGCGCCCGCGCGGCAGCCGCCAACATCATCCCCACGAGCACCGGCGCCGCGAAAGCACTCGGCCTCGTCATCCCCGAACTCGTCGGCAAGCTCGACGGATACGCGCTCCGGGTGCCGGTGCCGACCGGCTCGATCACCGACCTCACGGTGGAGACGACGCAGAAAGTCACCGTCGAAGAAGTCAACGCCGCCTACAAGGCCGCCGCGGAGGGCCCGCTCAAGGGCATCCTGAGCTACACGGAAGACCCGATCGTCTCGAGCGACATCGTCTCGGACCCGCACTCGTCGATCTTCGACGCCGGACTCACCAAGGTCATCGGTTCGCAGGTCAAGGTGGCGGCCTGGTACGACAACGAGTGGGGATACTCCAACCGCCTGGTCGACATCACCGAGTACGTCGCGGAACGCCTGAACTGACGCCGCGAATGAGCCTTCGCACGATCGACTCGCTCGGATCACTCTCCGGCAGGAAGGTGATCGTCCGGTGTGACCTCAACGTTCCGTTGAAAAACGGGGTGATCACCGACGACGGACGCATCCGCGCGTCGCTCGCCACCATCAACGCCCTCGTGGCTGCCGAGGCGCGGATCATCGTGATCTCGCACCTCGGCAGGCCCGACGGTGCTGTAGAGGAGAAGTACACCCTCGGCCCCGTCGCCGAGCGTCTCGGCGAGCTCCTCGGCAAGGATGTACGATTCGCCAGTGACACTGTCGGCGATTCGGCTACGACGACCACGGCGGCATTGCGGGACGGCGACGTCGCGCTGCTGGAGAATCTCCGCTTCAACCCCGGGGAGACCGCGAAGTCGGACCAGCAACGCCAGGCGTTCGCCGAGCAGCTCGCGTCGCTCGCCGACGCATTCGTCTCGGATGGTTTCGGCGTCGTGCATCGCAAGCAGGCGAGCGTGTTCGAGTTGGCGAAGCTTCTGCCGAGCGCCGCGGGCACGCTGATCGCCGACGAACTCGCGGTGCTCGATCGACTCACCGAGAGCCCGTCCAAGCCCTACACGGTCGTCCTCGGCGGCTCGAAGGTCTCGGACAAGCTCGGCGTGATCGCACACCTGCTGCCGCGCGTCGACTCGCTCCTCATCGGCGGAGGCATGCTCTTCACGTTCCTCGCCGCGCAGGGACTCAAAGTCGGAGCCAGCCTCCTCGAAGAGGACCAGCTAGACGTGGTTCGCGGCTACCTCGACGAGGCGAAGCGGTTGGGCGTCGAGATCGTGCTGCCGACCGACATCGTCGTGGCGTCGAAATTTGGGGCGGACGCCGAACACGTCGTGCGCCCGGCCGATTCCATCGAAGACACCCCGTTTGGTTCATCGGGCCTCGGCCTGGACATCGGACCGGACAGCGCGGCGAGGTTCGCGGAGGTCATCCGGAAATCCTCCACCGTGTTCTGGAACGGGCCCATGGGCGTGTTCGAACTCGCTCCGTTCGCCGCCGGAACCAGAACGGTCGCTGCGGCACTAACCGAGATCGACGGCCTGTCCGTCGTCGGCGGCGGCGACTCCGCCGCCGCGGTACGAGCCCTCGGGTTCCACGATCACCAATTTGGGCACATATCGACGGGCGGCGGTGCAAGCCTCGAATTCCTCGAGGGCAAGAGCCTCCCGGGACTGGAGATTCTCGGATGGCACGCATGACCACGGGCAGGGTTCCCCTGATTGCCGGAAACTGGAAGCTCAACCTCGACCACCTACAGGCGATCGCGTTTGTACAGAAGCTCGCCTGGAGCCTCAAGGACGCCCGTCTCGATTTCGACGAGGTGGAAGTGGCGGTCTTTCCCCCGTACACCGACCTCCGGTCGGTGCAGACACTGATCGCCGCCGACAAGCTGCCCCTGAAGTTTGGCGCGCAGAACCTGTCGGAGCACGATTCAGGTGCCTACACGGGCGAGATCTCCGGCGCGTTCCTGAAAGCACTCGACTGCGACTTCGTTCTTGTCGGTCACTCTGAGCGTCGCATGCTCAACGGCGAGGGCGACGACGACGTGGCGGCGAAGACGGCCGCCGCGATCCGACACGGACTCGTACCGGTCATCTGTGTCGGCGAGAGCGCAGAAGATCTCGAGAAGCATGGCCAGAGCGCCGTTCCCGTGGCACAGCTGAAGGCGGCACTCGCCGGCATCACCGGTGCGGTCGACATCGTTGTCGCGTATGAACCAGTGTGGGCCATCGGATCGGGCCAGGCAGCGACGCCCGAGCAGGCCGAGCAGGTGGCCGGCCAGTTGCGCCAGGTGATCGCCGACGCCGTCGGGCAGGACACCGCCGATTCGACCCGAATCCTCTACGGCGGATCGGTGAAGTCGGGCAACATCGCCGGGTTCATGCGTCAGCCGAACGTGGACGGGGCGCTCGTCGGGGGGGCCAGCCTCGACATAGCCGAGTTCTCGAAAATCATTCGTTTTCAGAACCACGTAGGCGTCTGAGTCACCGTTATACTGATCAACGGTCGACTGCAGTTCTGAAAGGCTCTTCTTCGTGGAAATTCTCCAGGTCATCCTGCAGGTGTTGCTCGGTATCACGAGCCTCCTGCTGACCTTGCTCATCCTCCTGCACCGCGGTCGCGGCGGCGGGCTCTCCGACATGTTCGGGGGCGGCGTCACGTCGAACCTCGGCGCATCGGGGGTGGCGGAACGAAACCTGAACCGGATCACCGTCATTCTTGGTCTCCTGTGGATCACATGCATCATCGTGCTGGGACTGATCACGAAGTTCAGCGGCGCAAGCTGAAAACCGGTACTTTCTCGTAACGAAGTTTCTTGACAGCTGAGTAAGGACAAGTCATGGCATCAGGCGGAAGTGCAATTCGAGGGTCGCGCGTGGGCGCCGGCCCGATGGGCGAACAGGATCGCGGCTATCACGCGGAGCGCATCGCGGTCTCCTACTGGGACATCCACGGCAACGAGACGGTGCGTCACTTCTCAGCGAATCTGCCGGATGAAGAGATTCCCGCGACGATCGACTCCCCGCAGTCGGGTCTACCCGCCGGTCGGGACAAGGAGAACCCGCCGAGTCTCGCCAAGCTGGAGCCGTACAAGACTCACCTGGCCTATGTGAAGGAACGCCGAACGGAGCAGGAGGCCGCCGAGTTGCTGAGCGAGGCCATCGAGCAGCTGCGCACCCGCCGGTCACGCGTCGCCTCGAAGTAGTCACGAAGCGGTCCGGCAGCCCGCTAGTACTCCTGGCTGATCAGGTCTTCCGGTATGTCCGCCGCGGCTGCCGCGTCAACGAAGAACACCGTGCGTTTTTTCCCGGCGGGTCCAGCAGCGGGAACCTCGATTGGGCTGACCCCGGCGAGGGCGAGGCACAGGGCCGAGGCCTTGTCCGCTCCGGCGAGGGCGAGCCACACCCGGTCCGAGGAGTTGATGGCACCCATGGTGAGACTCAGGCGTTCCGGCGGTGGCTTGGGTGCGTTGCGGACGGCGATGACGGAGTCGTCCGTCACGTGAATTCCCGGCGCGTTCGGAAAGAGCGACGCGACGTGCCCGTCCGGCCCCACCCCGAGGAAGGTGATGTCGAACAGCGGCAGCGCCGCCCCCTCCCGTGCAGCGGCAGCAAGCGTCGCCGCGTGCGCTCGAGCGGCCTCATCGAGATCATCGAACTCGCCATCCGCAGGGAATGGGTGGATGTTCTCGGGCCGAAGCGCGACATGGTCGAGCAGCGCTTCGCGAGCCTGTCGGTCGTTGCGATCCGCATGATCGGCCGGCAGCCAACGCTCATCACCCCACCAGACGTGCACTCGCGCCCAGTCGACCGACTCGCGCGCCCCGGAGTTATTGATCGCCGTGAGGATAGCGATGCCGACACCGCCCCCGGTGAGCACAATGTGCGCCTCGCGCTTCTCGTCGAGAAGGTCCACCATCTTCGTGATGAACCGGGCGGCGACGGCGTCGGCCAGTGACGGGGTGTCCCGGTGCACGAGCACCCTGCGTTCGCTGGTCATCGCTCCGTGGCTCCGTTCGGTTCAATCGACGTCTCCAGGCGACTGAGCCCGGTGCTGACAACGGCTCCGAAAAGGTCGTCAGGTGCGAGTCTTCGCAGTTCCTCGGCTAGGCACTCGCGCATGCTGCGGCGTGGCAGGGAAATGTCGTGGATCGGCTGATTCGGCTGCACGAGGGTCACGATGTTGATTTGAGTGCGTTCCAGCTCGATGGTCCCGGACTTGCGGATCAGCTTCACGCCGTGGATACCCGTCGATCCGGTCGAGGAGACCGTCACCTTGTGGGTGACGGGCAGCTCGAGCTGAAGTTGCAGCCATGCCGCCAGCAGCGTGGTCGACGGTGACGCGGCCGCGCCGGACACCTCGACCTCGAGAATCGGTTCGAACGGCGGCTGGTCGAGCACGGCGGCGAGCTGGGCGCGCCAAAGCGTCAGCCGCGTCCAGGAGAAGTCGGTGTCGCCTGGGGCGTAGGAGCCCGTGAGATGGTCGAGGAAGGCCCGAGGATCATCCTGAGTAGCGGCATCCGTGATCCGGCGTTGCGCGATTCGGCCGAGTGGTGATTTGGAGACGACCGCCGGGGCCTCGTTCGGCCACCAGGCTACGACGGGCGCGTCGGGCAGCAGCAGCCCGGTGACCAGACCCTCCTCATGTGACGCCATCTCGCCGTGCGCCTTCAGAACGATGACCTCGCTCGCACCCGCATCACCACCGACGCGGATCTGCGCGTCGAGACGGCTGGCGTCGGTGTCCGCGACGGGGGACCCGATCGAGGCCGTGGAGATGACGATCACCCGCATGGGGTGCTCGCGTGAGGCGTCGTTCGCCGCCTCGATCGCCTCCTCCTCGTGGCCGAGAGTGGTCGAGATGATGAGGGTGAGCACCCGACCGAGGGCGACCGCTCCACCCTCCTCGCGGATCTTGACGAGCGTCTTCGAGATTCGACTGATCGTGGTGTCTGGCAGGTCAACGATCATGGGCGTCTCCAGGTTCGGCCGTCGCGGGCGAGCAGCTCATCGGCGGATTTCGGCCCCCAGGTTCCCGGCCGGTACTGTTCCGGCTGCCCCTGGGTCGCCCAGAACTCCTCGATCGGGTCGAGGATCTTCCAGCTGAGTTCGACTTCCTTCTGCCGGGGGAACAGGGGAGGGTCACCGAGCAGCACGTCGAGGATGAGCCGCTCGTACGCCTCCGGGCTGGCCTCCGTGAACGCGTGCCCGTATCCGAAGTCCATCGTCACGTCGCGCACCTGCATCCCGACGCCCGGCACCTTCGAACCGAATCGGATCGTGACACCCTCGTCAGGCTGCACGCGGATGACGAGCGCATTCTGTCCGAGCGCTGACGTCTGGCTCTCCGCGAACAACTGCTGGGGAGCACGCTTGAACACCACAGCGATTTCGGTCACCCGGCGACCGAGACGCTTGCCCGCCCTCAGATAGAAGGGGACACCGGCCCACCGCCTGGTGCCGATGTCAAGTCGCATGGCTGCGTAGGTCTCGGTCAGCGACTGCGGGTCCATCCCCTCCTCGTCGAGGAAGCCGATCACCTTCTCGCCGCCTTGCCAGCCGCTCGAGTACTGTCCGCGGGCGGTGCCGGTTGCGAGGTCCTTCGGCAGGCGCACCGCGGAGAGCACCTTCTCCTTCTCGTGGCGCAGGTCGCTAGCGTCGAATGAGACGGGCTCCTCCATCGCGGTCAGCGCGAGAAGCTGCAGCAGGTGATTCTGGATGACGTCGCGAGCAGCGCCGATTCCGTCGTAGTATCCGGCCCGCCCGCCGACGCCGATGTCCTCGGCCATCGTGATCTGCACGTGGTCGACGTAGTTCGAGTTCCATAGCGGTTCGTACAGCTGGTTGGCGAAGCGGAGGGCCAGGATGTTCTGGACGGTCTCCTTGCCGAGGTAGTGGTCGATTCGGAACACCGAGTCAGCGGGAAACACCGATTCGACGACCTCGTTGAGCTCGCGAGCCGTCTTCAGGTCGCTGCCGAAGGGTTTTTCGATGACGACGCGCCGCCACTGGCCCTCCTTCTGCTCGGCGAGGCCCGAACGGCGCAGCTGCTCCGTGACCTGGGGGAACGCCTTCGGTGGGATCGACAGGTAGAACGCGTGATTTCCCATCGTGCCCCGGTACTGGTCGAGCTCTTCGACAGTCTCCTTCAGGCGCGCAAAGGCCTCATCGTCGTCGAATTCACCCTGCACGAAGCGGATGCCCTGGGCGAGCTGATTCCACACGTCGTCGTCGAACGGCGTGCGCGCGTACTCCTTGACCGCGTCGTGAACAACCTGCTCGAAGTCCTGGGTGTCCCAGTCGCGTCTGGCGAACCCCACGAGGGCGAAGCCGGGCGGAAGTAGCCCCCGGTTCGCCAGATCATAGACCGCCGGCATCAGCTTCTTGCGGGACAGGTCGCCCGTGACGCCGAAGATGATGAGTCCGCTCGGGCCGGCGATCCGATTGAGTCGACGGTCGCTGGGGACCCTCAACGGGTTGAAGTCGGGGGTGATCTCCACCGGGGGCATACGGCTCCTCGAGTTCAAGCGACGGCGCTGATAAGCGCCGAGACGGTGTTCGCCGGGTCGACGAGTGTCAGCGTCAGCACGGGTCGGCCATGGTCGGCCAGCACGCTCGCGTCGCCGTCCGCCTGGGCCTGGATGAGTTGACCGAACGTGAATGGACGATCCGGGATATCAAGGTCTCGCGGCTCGTCGGCCGTGATCTGCAGGAACACGCCCACAGCGGGGCCGCCCTTGTGAAACTGTCCGGTGGAGTGCAGAAAACGCGGCCCCCAGCCGAAGGTGACAGGACGGCCGGCACGAGCGGCGACGATGGAGCGAAGTTCCGCCAGTTGCGGGTAGGCGACCCGGTCGACGTAGGCCTGGATCGATACGTAGCCGTCTGGCCCGAGCGTTGCGAGCAGCTTGTCGACTGCCGCCCGGATCGAGTCCGCACCAGCCACGACATCCGCGGTTCCCCTGACGTCGATACCGTCGGCGGTGAACACCGGTTCGGAACGCTCCGGGCGGCTGTCGAGAAGCCCACGGGTGGCGATCTTCGCGGATTCGACGTCCGGCTGATCGAACGGGTTGATGTCGAGCAGGCGACCTGCGACCGCGGTGGCGAACTCCCAGACCAGGATCTGCGCGCCGAGCGTTCCGCTGATCTCAATCTCGCCCTGGGTCACCTCGTGGGTCGCTCGCTCGTCGTGCACGAGTCGCACGATCTGCACGTCCGGCAGAGCGGCTTTGAGCTCGGGAGCGTCGGGCTCGAGCACGATCGGCAGGATGCCCTTCCCTTGCTTGCCCGTCGACTCCGCGATGAGCTGTTCCGCCCAGTCGCCGAAGCCGACGATGTATGTGCCATCGGCGACGATCCCGAGCTTGTCCCTGAGCGGCACAGTGCCGGCCATCGCGGCACCGAGCACAAGGCCCGGGTTATCCGCGTTGTCGAGTGCTAGACGAAGCCCAACCGAGCCGGCGTCGTCGAGAAGGTGCTGGATGTCGACGCCGGCAAGGCCCGACGGGACGAGACCGAACGCGGTCAACGCGGAATAGCGCCCGCCCACGTTCGGGTCGGCGTTGAACACTCGGTAGCCGTCGGCGCGGGCGGACTGGTCGAGCGGCGACCCGGGATCGGTGACGATGACGATGCGCTCACGCGGATCGATTCCGGCCTCCCGGAACGCCTTCTCGTATACGCGCTTCTGACTGTCGGTCTCGACGGTGGATCCCGACTTCGAGGAGATCACCAGTGCTGTCGACTGGAGCCGGTCGTTCAGCGCGGCCAGCACCTGGCCGGGATCGGTCGAATCGAGCACGGTGAGTTCGACGCCGGCGGTGCGGGTGATGACCTCCGGCGCGAGTGAGGATCCACCCATTCCGCCGAGAACGATGTGGTCGACGCCTTCGGAGCGGAGCTTGTCCCGCAGGGCGATGATCTCGGGCACGAGCCCCTCGGAGATCGCCACCGCCTCGATCCAGCCGAGGCGTTTCGACGATTCTTCCTCTGCCTCCGGTCCCCACAGGCTGGCGTTCTGCGTCGTGATTCCCGAGGCGACCCCATCGCGAACTAGTTGGGGCACCACCCGGGCGACCGCGTCGGCGGCGGCGCCGGTCACGACGATGTCGAAGGTCATCGCAGCGAACCCGGCGTGATGGTCTGGGCCGTCTCGCTGATCACTTTCTTGCGCTTGGAGGCCTCGGGCGCCGCGGCCTCGAGCGCCGCGGTGACGGTGTCGAGCAGTTCATTCCACGAGACGGAGAATTTGTCGAGGCCTTCGCGCTCCAGCAGCGCCGTGACCTCGTCGTAGGAGATCCCGAGTCCGTCGATCGCGTCGAGCACCTCGTTGGCCGAGTCGTAGAAGCCGGTGACCGCATCGCCGTGGATCTCCGCGTGGTCGAAGGTCGCGTCGAGGGTCTTCTCCGGCATGGTGTTGACGACGTCGGCGACCGCGAGCTCCGTCACATAGAGCGTGTCGGGGAGGTTCGGGTCCTTGACACCTGTCGAGGCCCACAGCGGACGCTGCCGGTTGGCGCCTGCGGCGAGCAGTCCCGCCGCACGCTCGGTCGAGAACGCTTGCTGAAAGGCCTGGTAGGCGAGTTGCGCGTTGGCGATTCCTGCCTTGCTTTTGAGCGCACGAGCCTCGTCGGTGCCGATCGCCTCGAGGCGCTTGTCGATCTCGGTGTCGACGCGGGAGACGAAGAAGGACGCGACCGAGTGGATGCCCGACAGGTCGTGTCCGGCGCCCTTGGCCTTCTCGAGGCCGCTGAGGTATGCATTGATCACCTCTCGGTAGCGTTCGAGGGAGAAGATCAGCGTGACGTTGACGCTGATCCCTGCGGCGATGGAGTTGGTGATGGCCTCCAACCCTTCGACGGTCGCGGGGATCTTGATCATGGCGTTAGGTCGGTCGACCTTCGCCCACAGGCGCTTCGCCTCTACGAAGGTGCCCGCTGCATCGTGGGCCATGCTCGGTTCGACCTCGATTGAAACTCGCCCGTCGTAGCCGTTCGTCGAGTCGTAGATCGGTCGGAAGATGTCGGCAGCGTTCGCGACGTCATCCGTCGTGATCTCGAACACGGCGTCGGTGACGTTGGTTCCTCGTTCGGCGAGCTCGGCGACCTGGGCGTCATACGCCTCACCCTTCGCGAGGGCACTCGCGAAGATCGTCGGGTTCGTCGTGATGCCAACCACGTTCTTCTCGGCGATGAGCTTCTGGAGCCCGCCGGAATTGATCCGCTCGCGGGAGAGGTCGTCGAGCCAGATGCTGACGCCGAGCTGGGACAGTGCAGCGGTGGGGGAGAGGTTCTCAGTCATGACAACTCTTTCGTTCGGTAAGGATTGTTCGGTTTCGGGTGGCGGATCGTCAGTGACACGGCCGGATCAGACGGCGGCCAGGGATTCCCTCGCGGCGGCTACGACGTGCTCGGTGGTCATGCCGAACTCGCGGTACAGAGTCTCGTAGTCAGCCGATGCACCGAAGTGCTCGATCGAAACGCTGCGCCCGGCGTCGCCGACGTACGCACGCCAACCGAGCGCGATGCCCGCCTCGACCGAAACCCTCGCCCTGACCGTCTTCGGCAGCACCGACTCGCGGTACTCCTCGCTCTGCTCTGCGAACCATTCGAGGCTTGGAGCGGAGACCACTCGCGCGTTGACTCCCTCGGACTTCAACACCTCGCGCGCCTCGATGGCAAACTGCACCTCGGAGCCAGTGGCGATGAGAATCACGTCCGGCGTGCCGCCGGGCGCTTCCGCGAGCACATAGGCACCCTTCGCCGCGTGTTTCGCAGAGGCGAACGTCTCGCCTTCGGCTATGTCCTCGCCTCGCTCGAACACCGGCAGGTTCTGGCGGGAAAGCACGATGCCCGCGGGTCCGCGGCGTCGGCCGAGGATAGCGTGCCAGGCATGCGCCGTCTCGTTGGCGTCCGCCGGCCGCACGACGTCGAGGCCGGGGATTGCGCGCAGCGACCAGAGCTGTTCCACCGGCTGATGGGTGGGACCGTCACCGCCGAGCGCGACGGAGTCATGCGTCCAGACGAAGATGGACGGCGCTTGCATGAGCGCCGCGAGCCGCACCGCGGGACGCATGTAGTCGCTGAAGATAAGGAATGTTCCCCCGAACGGACGGGTGTTCCCGTGAAGCACGATGCCGTTCAGGATGGCGCCCATCGCGTGCTCGCGGATACCGAAGTGCAGCACCCTTCCGTAGGGGTTGCCCGTCCACTCGCTCGTTGAGTGCTCGGCCGGAACGAAGGACGCCGACTTTTCGAGGGTGGTGTTGTTCGATTCGGCGAGGTCGGCTGATCCGCCCCACAGCTCGGGGATCACGGGGCCGAGCGCGTTGAGTACTTTGCCGGACGCAGCCCGCGTGGAGACCTCTTTGCCCGACTCGAAGATCGGGAGGGCGTCAACGACTCCGTCCGGGAGGTCGCCGCCGAGGATCCGATCGAGAAGCTGCTTCTTGTCGGGGTTCGCCTCGGCCCAGTCCGCAAGCCGCTCGTCCCACTCGGCATGCGCCGCCTGGCCGCGCTCGACCGCCTTGCGGGTGTGCGCGAGAACCTCGTCGTCGACCTCGAAGGTCTTTGCCGGATCGAAACCGAGAACCTCCTTGACGGCGGCGAGCTCTTCGGCGCCGAGTGCCGATCCGTGGATCTTCCCGGTGTTCTGCTTCTTCGGCGATGGCCAACCGATGACGGTGCGCAGAATGATGAGCGACGGCTTGCCGGTCTCGGCCTGCGCCGCCTCGATGGCGGCATTCAGCTCCTGCATGTCCTCGTGGTACTCACCGGTCTTCTTCCAGTCGACGACCTGCACGTGCCAGTTGTAGGCCTCGTAGCGCGCGCGGACGTCCTCTGTGAAGGCGATGTTGGTGTCGTCCTCGATCGAGATCTGGTTGCTGTCATAGATCGCGATGAGGTTGCCGAGCTGCTGGTGACCGGCGAGCGATGACGCCTCGCTCGTGATGCCCTCCTGCAGGTCGCCGTCCCCCGCAATCGTGTACACGTAGTGGTCGAACGGGCTCGTGCCGACCGCGGCATCCGGATCGAACAGTCCGCGCTCAAACCGGGCGGCGTAGGCGAAGCCGACCGCCGAGGCGAGCCCCTGACCGAGCGGACCGGTCGTGATCTCCACCCCGTCGGTGTGACCGTACTCGGGGTGTCCCGGAGTCTTGGACCCGAAGGTGCGCAACGCCTTGAGGTCGTCGAGTTCGAGGCCGTATCCGCCGAGATAGAACTGCACGTACTGGGTGAGTGAACTGTGGCCCACCGAGAGGATGAAGCGGTCGCGACCGATCCATTCGCTGTCGCTGGGGTCGCGGCGCATGATCCTCTGAAAGAGGAGGTACGCGGCAGGGGCGAGACTCATCGCCGTACCCGGGTGACCGTTGCCCACCTTCTCCACCGAGTCGGCGGCGAGGATTCGGGCGGTGTCGACCGCTTTGCTGTCGATGGGATCCCACTGGAGAGCTGACACTGGCTTTGAAGACCCTTCGTTGTGCTGAGGGGTCCGACCATTGATGATCGCCCCACGGGTGAGATTTCACTCGCCGTTGACGTCATCGGCACTCCGGTGGGCAGCCTCCCAGGCCGACATCAGGTGGGTCCGGGGGAGCGAGCTCATGGCTGGCAAGCATCACCAGTATAGAGAAAGCGGTGCGCCGCTGCCCGTCGTCTACTCCATCCGGCGTCCCGTGGAGGGCGGGCCCCTGTCGGCTATCAACTACACTCGATGCGGAACGAATCTCGTTAGAGGAGCCATGAACGTAGCCGTACAGACTGGCGTGCCGCGCAGCAGGCTCGGCGCCGGTCGCAAGGCCCGCGCCTATCTCGCGCTGACGAAACCGCGGGTGATCGAGTTACTCCTCGTGACCACCGCGCCGGTCATGATCCTCGCCCAGAACGGCATCCCGAATCTCTGGCTGGTGCTCGCGACGCTCATCGGCGGATCGCTCAGCGCAGGATCGGCCGGTGCGTTCAACTGCTACATCGACCGTGACATCGACCGGGTGATGCAGCGCACCAAGAACCGGCCCCTGGTTACGGGAGAGCTGACGGACCGTGAGGCCTTCGTTTTCGCGTGGCTTGTCGGCGGCGCCTCCATCGCCTGGCTGGCCGTGACGACGAACCTGCTCGCCGCCGCGCTCTCGGCCGCCGCGATCTTCTTCTACGTCGTCGTGTACACGCTGTGGTTGAAGCGCCGGACAGCGCAGAACATCATCTGGGGAGGAATCGCCGGATGCTTCCCCGTCCTGATCGGGTGGGCGGCCGTCACCGGATCCCTGACCTGGGCACCCGTGGTGCTGTTCACAGTCGTCTTCCTCTGGACACCTCCGCACTACTGGCCACTCTCGATGCGCTACCGCGCCGACTACGCGTCGGTGAACGTGCCGATGCTCGCCGTGGTGCGCGGTCGAACACTGGTCGGTTTGCAGGTCGTGCTCTACGCGTGGGCGACGGTGGTGTGCTCGCTTCTGTTGATCCCCGTGGCCGGGATGGGAATCGTCTACACGATCGTCGCCGTGCTCGCCGGCGGCTGGTTCATCGTCGAGGCGCACCGTCTGTACAGCGTCGCGATCCGCCACGACGAGGTCAAGCCGATGCGCGTGTTCCACAGTTCGATTTCGTACCTGACGCTGCTGTTCATCGCGGTCGGCGTCGACCCGCTGCTGCCGTTCTAGCTGCGGCACCCGGACGCACCGACTGGGCGCCGATTATTTCGCGGTAGGCACCGCGGAGTGGCAACGACTGGTCAAGCCCATTCTCTTGGCGTCGTGCTGAATCAGAGTCGGGAGCGCTCGTGCTCGGTCGGGGAATGCTCGACCACCGGCGACAAAGTCTGCGAAAGACTTAAGACGACGGCGGTCATCGCGGCGACGAGCACGCAGGCGAGCACCATGTGAATGCCGACGAGAATCTCCGGCAGTCCCGCCCGTGCCTGGGCGACGCCCACACCGATCTGCACCAGTTCGACGGCGAGAAGCGCCCCCACGAGGCGCTGGGTGAGCCCGAGCCGCAGTCGCGCCGATCCGACCAACAGCACCAAGGTCAGCCCGAGCGTGACGTATCCGGGATAGCTGTGGAAGTGTTGCAGCACGGAGGGGTCCAGTCCGTTCCGCGGGGTGCCGGCATCCCCGGCGTGCGGGCCGGACCCGGTGGTCAGAATACCGACGACGATAGTGATCGCGACGAACATCGCCGCAACGATCGCGGTGTTCGCGAACCACGCCGGCACCATCGGTACCCTGCTCGATGGACCGAAGTAGACGCGGTAGACGAGCACCGTCGACAGCACGATCAGCACGATTGACACGACGAAGTGGGCGCCGACGACGTAGGGGTTGAGTCCCGTGTGCACCGTGATCCCGCCGAGCACTGCCTGCGCGGGAATGCCGGCACCGATCACGAGGGTGAGCCGGAACAGCTCGGGGCGATCGCGACGCAGCCTCAGCACGTACAGGAAGGCGAGAATTGCGATGATCGCGAGCACGAACGTCAGCAGGCGATTGCCGAACTCGATGACACCGTGGATGCCCATTTCCGGGGTGTTGACGAATGAGTCGGCAGTGCAGCGCGGCCAGGTTGGGCAACCGAGGCCCGAACCGGTGAGCCGCACAGCGCCGCCGGTGCCGACGATCCCGATCTGTGCAAGCAGCGACAGCCAGGCGATCACACGAACGCGGCGATCGACGGTCGTGGGAAGCCACGCGTGAATCCGCGTGCCAGCGGAACGAACCGGTGATAACAGGCCCTTCACAGCCTTCCTCTCCATATTGCGGAACGAGACCCTGTAGAATCGACGGGTCCGTAAGCACAGCCCGCACAGGGGCGTCAGCGTCGAAGCCGGGTCGGATCTCGCATCCATGACCAGCGTACCCGTGACACCTTCATCCGTGTCGTTGTGAGAATGGTGCGAGAGCGGACCGCCCCATCGAAGCCTCGGGCAACGGGGACGGAGGGGGCTGTGCACGGAATACGGATGCGGTCACCATGGTTGTCATGGGTAGCAAGATCAATGAGAGAGACGTGGTAGCTATGTCAGACGTGCTGATCGAACGACCCGAACTCGCAAACCTGGGCATCTACGAGTTCGGATGGTCGGACTCCGACGTCGCCGGCGCATCCGCAAAGCGCGGAATCTCTGCGGAGGTCGTCGCCGATATATCCGCACTCAAGAGCGAACCGGAGTGGATGCTCAAGAAGCGCCTCAAGGGTCTCGCACTGTTCTCGAAGAAACCGATGCCGACCTGGGGCGCTGACCTGTCGGGCATCGACTTCGACAACATCAAATACTTTGTGCGCTCAACGGAGAAGCAGGCGCAAACCTGGGAAGACCTCCCGGAGGACATCCGCAACACTTACGAGAAGCTCGGAATACCCGAGGCCGAGCGCCAGCGCCTCGTCTCCGGGGTTGCCGCCCAGTACGAGTCGGAGGTCGTCTTCCACTCGATCAATGCCGAACTCGAGGCTCAGGGCGTCATCTTCATGGACACCGATACTGCTCTTCGCGAGCATCCGGAATTCTTCACCGAGTACTTCGGCAGCGTGATCCCAGAGGGCGACAACAAGTTCGCTGCGCTGAACACCGCCGTCTGGTCCGGTGGGTCCTTCGTCTATGTGCCGCCGGGCGTGCACGTCGAGATCCCGCTGCAGGCCTACTTCCGGATCAACACCGAGAACATGGGCCAGTTCGAGCGAACGCTCATCATCGCCGACGAGGGCAGCTATGTGCACTACATCGAAGGGTGCACCGCTCCGATCTACAAGTCCGACTCGTTGCACTCGGCTGTCGTCGAGATCATCGTGAAAAAGAACGCGCGCGTTCGATACACGACGATTCAGAACTGGTCGAACAACGTGTACAACCTGGTCACCAAGCGCGCCATAGCGCACGAGGGCGCCACGATGGAGTGGATCGACGGCAACATCGGCTCCAAGGTCACAATGAAGTACCCCTCGATCTACCTCGTCGGCGAGCATGCAAAGGGCGAGACGCTCTCCGTCGCCTTCGCGGGCCCCGGTCAGCATCAGGATGCCGGCGCGAAGATGATCCACATGGCGCCGCACACCCAGTCGTCGATCGTTTCGAAGTCGATCGCCCGCGGCGGAGGACGCACGGGCTACCGTGGCGAGGTGCGCATAGCCGAAGGCGCCCACCACTCCGCCAACACGGTTCGCTGCGACGCGTTGCTGGTGGACACGATCTCACGATCAGACACCTACCCGACCACGGACATCCGCGAGGATGACGTGCAGATGGGTCACGAGGCTACCGTGTCGCGCGTCAGCGCCGAGCAGTTGTTCTACCTGCAGAGCCGTGGCATGCCTGAAGACGAGGCCATGGCGATGATCGTCCGCGGCTTCATCGAACCTATTGCGCGCGAACTCCCGATGGAGTACGCGTTCGAACTCAACAAGCTCATCGAAATGGGCATGGAAGGCAGTGTCGGCTAGATGGCAGCTCCTGCAAGCTCAATCGACCTCGATGCAGGTATGCGCAAGCAGCCGGACCAGGACCACGCGAAGCACGGCGCGTTGCCGCGCAGCGACGGCGGCTCGGTCTATGTGCCAGTGCAGACCCGCTCCGAACGCTTCTCCTCGACAGAGGTGTCGGAGTTCCCTGAGGTCACCGGTCGCGAACTGGAGTGGAAGCTCAGCCCCGTCGCCAAGCTCCGACCCCTGATCGACGGCTCCCTCGTCGGCGGCGAATGGCCGTATCAGGCGGAGGCGACGACGGGTGTGCAGCTCGAGTGGATAGATCGAGCGGATGCGCGGGTCGGGTCGGCCGGTAAGCCGGAGGAACGGGCATCCGCCAACGCCTGGTCGAGCTTTGAACGCGCCCTCTCGGTCACCGTGTCCGGAGAGGAAGCGGAGGACCTCGTGCTCACACGGTCCAGCCTCACCGCCGTCCCGAGCGCAGCCCACACCATCATCACCGCGCGGAAGCACAGCCGCGGCCACGTCGTGTTGCACAACACCGGCGCAGCGATGCTGAGCGAGAACGTCGAGATCGTCGTCGAGGACGGCGCGCATCTCACGGTCGTCAGTGTTCAGCAGTGGGACACGGACGCGGTGCACGCCGCGAGTCACTTCGCGAGAGTGGGTCGGGACGCGCACCTGCGCCACGTTCTCGTATCGCTCGACGGCGACGTCGTGCGCATCAACCCGTCTGTTCACCTCGTCAGCGACGGCGCGGACGTCGAACTATTCGGGGCCTACTTCTCGACCGCCGGTCAGCACATAGAACAGCAGGTGTTCGTTGACCATGACGCCGCGAACACGCGCTCCCGAGTCGCCTACAAGGGCGCCCTCCAGGGTCGCGATGCCCGCAGCGTCTGGGTCGGCGATGTGCTGATCCGACAGAGCGGCGTCGGCACCGACAGCTACGAACAGAACCGAAACCTGCTGCTCACCGACGGCGCTCGCGCCGACTCGATCCCGAACCTCGAGATCGAGACGGGGGACATCGCCGGCGCAGGGCACGCGAGCGCGTCGGGCCGCTTCGACGACGAGCAACTCTTCTACCTGCAGGCGCGCGGAATCAGCGAGGAGGCGGCGAGAAGACTCGTCGTCCGCGGCTTCCTCGCCGAGATCGTGCAGAAGATCGGACTTCCCGATCTGGAGACCAAGTTGGAATCGGCCATCGAAGCGGCACTCGTGCCGGGTCCCTCGCAGGAAGGTCCCTCCAACTGATGGCGTCCATCAAGATCTGCTCCGACGCCGACCTCGAGGTCGGCGCCGCCGTGCGCGTCGTCATCGACGGACTCCCGATCGCGCTCGTGCGTGACTCCGCCGGCGCCGTGCACGCAATCGGCGACACCTGCACCCACGGCGACATCTCGCTCTCCGAGGGTTTCGTCGAGGACGACACCCTCGAATGCTGGGCGCACGGATCGAAGTTCTCCCTGATCACCGGCAAACCCATCACCCTGCCCGCCTACGAACCGGTTCCCGTCTATCCGGTCACGATCGTCGACGGCGAGGTCTACATCGACCCCACCGCCATCGACCCGGCCTCGCGCCTCGAAGCTTAAAAGGAGCCCGCATGTCAGTACTGGAGATCCGCGACCTGCACGTCAGCGTCGAAACGGAACAGGGAAACAAAAAAATCCTCAAGGGGGTCGACCTCACTGTCAACGAGGGTGAGATCCACGCAATCATGGGCCCCAACGGCTCAGGCAAGTCGACCCTTGCCTACACCATCGCCGGGCACCCGAAGTATCACGTCGACAGCGGCTCGGTGAAGCTCGACGGGGTCGAGGTGCTCGACATGGCTGTCGACGAGCGCGCCCGCGCCGGACTCTTCCTCGCCATGCAGTACCCGGTGGAGATCCCGGGCGTCACGGTGTCGAACTTCCTCCGCACCGCCAAGACCGCGCTTGACGGTGCGGCACCGCCGCTGCGGCCGTGGTTGAAGGAGACGCGCCAGTCGATGGCGAACCTACGCATGGACAAGTCGTTCGCCGAGCGCAACGTGAATGAGGGATTCTCCGGGGGCGAGAAGAAGCGGCACGAGATCCTCCAGCTCGAGTTGCTCAAGCCCAGGTTCGCGGTGCTCGACGAGACGGACTCGGGACTGGATGTCGACGCCCTCAAGGTCGTCTCCGAGGGAGTCAACCGCGCCAAGGCGAACACGGGGCTCGGGCTGTTGCTCATCACCCACTACACGCGCATCCTCCGTTACATCAAGCCCGATTTCGTGCACGTCTTCGTGGAGGGACGGATTGCGGAAGAGGGCGGACCGGAACTCGCCGACCGCCTCGAGGACGAGGGCTACGACCGCTTTCTCCCCATCGCTTCCGCCGGCTCAGCGACGATCGTAGGCTGAGCCCATGGCAGTCGCACTCGCACCAGCGCTCTTCGATCAAGTCGAGGAGGCGCTCAAAGACGTGATGGATCCCGAACTTGGGATCAACATCGTCGATCTGGGTCTCATCTACGACCTCACCTGGGACGATGAAAACGACGCGCTCATCATCAGCATGACGCTCACCTCGGCCGGATGCCCGCTCACTGACGTCATCGAGGAGCAGACCGCCGAGTCGCTCGATGGTGTGGTCGACCAGTTCCGGATCAACTGGGTGTGGATGCCGCCGTGGGGTCCGGAGAAGATCACCGACGACGGCCGCGACATGATGCGCGCCCTCGGCTTCTCTATCTAGTACACGCAGCACAGTTCTCTCCCGCCGTCGCTGGATGACGGCGCGGCGACCATCCCTCGACCGGCCCGGTATGAACCCGATGGTGTAGCCGCCGGTCGGCCCCTGGATGATGCCGAAGCCCAACGCGCCGTCCGAGAACACCGGGAAGCCGACGATCCCGATCACCGCGTACAGGACCATCGAGAGGGCACCACGGGCGGCACCGAGGGTGCTGCCGACGAGGGCGATATCGGTTGCGAGGCCGCGGGAAACGAGCCGGTCGGCGAGAGTCGGACCGCCGACGGCCAGGGAGGGTGAACTCATGGGGCTTCTTAGTTGCGGGATACAGCGAACCTGGGGTAGAGCAGAAAGCAGGCCAACGCCGAGTAGACTGTCTGGCTGACCCCCATACATCCTGTTGCTTTCGCGCGCCCTCGCGCTCGGGGCTCACCGCTGAACAAATTGGACAATACCTGTGCTTTCTGTGCATGACCTCGAGCTCCGCGTGGGAGCCCGCACGCTCATGCAGGGCGTCAACTTCCGCGTCGACCGTGGTGACAAGATCGGGCTCGTCGGCCGGAACGGCGCAGGCAAGACGACCCTGACGAAAATCCTCGCCGGGGAGGGCCTGCCCACTGACGGCCGGATCGACCGCACGGGGGAGGTCGGCTACCTGCCGCAGGACCCACGCTCCGGTAACCCTGAGGATCTCGCCCGCACCCGCATCCTCGACGCCCGCGGGCTGGGTCAGCTGCTTCTGGGCATGCAAGCCGCCGCCGTCGATATGGGGAGCGCCGATGCGGCGACGAGCGAGTCGGCGATGAAGAAGTACGGCAACCTGCAGGACCGCTTCCTCGCGCTCGGTGGATATGCGGCCGAAGCGGAGGCCGCGTCTATTGCCAGCAACCTCAGTCTGCCCGACCGGATCCTGGACCAGCCCCTCTCGACTCTCTCCGGAGGTCAGCGTCGACGCATCGAACTCGCCCGCATCCTCTTCTCCGGGGCGGACACGATGCTGCTCGACGAGCCGACCAACCACCTCGATGCCGACTCGGTGACGTGGCTTCGCGAATACCTCAAGTCCTTCCAGGGCGGACTGATCGTGATCAGTCACGACATCGAACTCGTCGAGGAAACAGTCAACCGGGTGTTCTACCTCGACGCGAACCGCACGGTCATCGACGTATACAACATGAACTGGAAGAACTACCTGCGCCAGCGCGCCGCCGACGAGGAGCGCCGCAAGAAG
The DNA here is from genome assembly GCA_025465095.1 of Microbacteriaceae bacterium. Classification (GTDB taxonomy): domain Bacteria; phylum Actinomycetota; class Actinomycetes; order Actinomycetales; family Microbacteriaceae; genus Marisediminicola. Next base: position 42,168 of record JAODME010000022.1, read on the forward strand.
GAGCGCGTGAACGTCGAGAAGAAGGCATCTGTTCTGCAGTTGCAGGCGGCGAAGTTCGGCGCGAAGGCGTCGAAGGCGGCCGCGGCCCATCAGATGGTGCGGCGCGCAGAGAAGATGCTTTCCGGCCTGGACGAGGTGCGCACGACCGACCGGGTGGCGAAGCTTCGCTTCCCCGAGCCGGTGGCGTGTGGGCGCACCCCGCTGATGGCCTCGAATCTCAGCAAGAGCTACGGCTCCCTCGAGATCTTCACCGCCGTCGACCTCGCGATCGACCGCGGCTCGAAGGTCGTCGTGCTCGGCTTCAACGGCGCCGGCAAGACGACCCTGCTGCGGATGCTCGCAGGGGTCGACAAGCCCGATACGGGGCAGATTGAACCCGGTCACGGGTTGCGCATCGGCTACTACGCGCAGGAGCACGAAACCATCGATGTGAAGCGCAGCGTGCTCGAGAACATGGTGTCGTCATCACCGTCGATCACCGAGATGGAAGCGCGGCGCGTTCTGGGCTCGTTCCTGTTCACGGGGGACGATTCGCACAAGTCCGCAGGCGTTCTCTCCGGCGGTGAGAAGACCAGACTCGCCCTCGCGATGATCGTCGTCTCAGGCGCGAACGTGCTGCTGCTCGACGAACCCACCAACAACCTCGACCCTGCCAGCCGAGAAGAGATTCTCGACGCCCTGTCGAACTACTCGGGCGCCGTCGTGCTCGTGAGCCACGACGAGGGCGCCGTCGAAGCGCTGAACCCGGAGCGGGTGCTGATCCTGCCGGACGGCACGGAAGACTTCTGGAACCGCGACTACGCGGATCTCATCAGCCTGGCCTAACGACTGTCGAGCAGCGCGTCCTCCGCCTCGCTGTCGGATGGCGCACGCGCGGCCCTGCGGCGCGCCCGCTCGTCGGAACGCTCCCGTTCGTCCGGGTCATCCGCGTTTACGACACGGTACTCCTGACGGAGCGCCCAACCGAGCCCGACGAACCCGAGCAACGCGAACACGAACCACTGCAGGGCATAGGACAGGTGGGGGCCTTCATCGCGCACCGGCTTGCCGGCCGCGACCGGGGCGCTCTCGGGCGCCGGATCCTCTGACGCCACTAGTCCGTAAGCCCCCGTGTAAACAGGGTTGTCGAGCATCCCGGCGACCTGCGGGAGATGCACCGTCGGAATCTGTCCCGAACCCTCGACCGTTGACCGCCCGGGCAGCACGGTCTCGCCTCCCTTGAGCCGCGCGACCACCGTCACCGGCCCCTCCGGCGCCGGCGGAACGACGTCCGGGGCGTCCTGCCGCGATCCGGTCGGCACCCAGCCGCGATCGACGATGAACACCGTCCCGTCCTCGAGGAGCAACGGGGTGAGCACCTCGAACCCGGGCCGCCCAGCGAGCGGGCGGTTGCGCACGAGCAGCTCCGCGTCGCTCAGATAGATTCCCTCAAGCAGCACAGGAGTCCACTTCTGGCCAGCGTCGAACGCGCCGAGCGTCGGCAGAACGTCCGCCACCGGCATGGGTCGTGCATCGTAGTTCGCGTCGATCCGGTCTATCTCCGTGCGCGCCTCGGCGCGCCTCGTGAACTGCCACGCCCCAAGCAAGGAACAGACCACCGCGAAAGCGACGGTGAGGGCGAGATAGCCGGCCCACCGCCGACTGAGGGCGAACCTCCAGCCCCTCACGAGGTCTCCACCCGGTCGACGACGTCCGTGAGCGACGTCACCCGCACCGGGAAGTCCCTTGCGGCCAGATAATCGCGCAGATAGTCCACGTGCTCTGCGCAGGCGAGCCACACCTTGACCCGATCGGGCGAGTGGATGCGGGGGTTCCGCCAGTTGACGTTCCAGAGGGCCGCCGTGCGGCAGCTCGCGCGAGAACAGGTGGGGGGGCGACCCGGGTCATCCAGGCCCTGCTCGAGATTGGGGAATCCGATCATTGCTCGCCAGGCCTGCTCTCTGCGCCATGCGGCGCGGCCGTCGGCGGCGGCACGACCCGCACTATCGATCCTGGCCGCAGCACTGTCGCCTCGCGATCATGTCCGACGTTCGCTAGCACGACGGCGAGATAGGGGAGCACGATCGCGCCTACCGCGAACACGGCGACCCACCAGCCCTGCACGACGAAGCACAGCACGATGCAGATCAGACGGATGCCCATGGTGATCAGATACCTGGTCATGCGCCTGCGCCGGTCGTCCTGAGGAGACCGGGGGAGTGCCGTGATCGATGCGATCACCTGTTGCTTGGCCATGATTCCACTGTTCTGAGGGGCTATACGCACCTTCGACTGCCTTAAGCCTACGGCTAAGCTTGTGGGAGTTTGCCGGGAGGCCTCCGCCTTCAGCGTAGAAGAATGAGGGCTCGAATGACCGTCGCCAGAACGGTGCTCGTCACCGGTGGAAACCGTGGAATCGGCTTCGCGATCGCGCAGGAGTTCGTGGCGCAGGGGCACAGGGTGGCGGTGACCGCGCGTTCGGGGAACGGCCCGACCGGGACTCTCACGGTTCGCGCCGATGTTACGGATGCCGCTTCTGTTGACGCCGCCTTCACTGAGGTGGAGGCGCAGCTCGGCCCGGTCGAAGTGATCGTCGCGAACGCTGGCATCACTAGGGACACCCTGCTGCTTCGAATGTCCGAGGACGACTTCACCTCCGTGATCGACACGAACCTCAATGGAGCGTTCCGGGTGGTCAAACGCGCGTCGAAGGGAATGCTCAAGGGCAGGTTTGGCCGCATCATCCTCGTCTCGAGCGTCGTCGGGCTCCTCGGCTCGGCCGGCCAGGTGAACTACTCCGCATCGAAGAGCGGTCTCGTTGGTCTCGCCCGATCCGTGACGAGAGAGCTGGGCTCGCGCGGAATCACCGCGAACGTCGTCGCCCCGGGTTTCATCGAGACGGAGATGACCGCCGTGCTGCCGGAGGAGCAGCAGGCTGACTACAAGAAGTCGATTCCGGCGGGCCGGTTCGCTACAGCGCAGGAGGTGGCGAGAGTGGTGACATGGCTTGCGAGCGGCGATGCCGCCTACATCTCGGGGGCGGTTATCCCGATCGACGGCGGCCTCGGGATGGGTCACTGATTCCGAGGCAGACCGAGCAACGGCAGCAGCTGGGAGAGGTCGCGCACGTCCATGATGACGTGAGCTTCATCGCGCACCGGAGCCTTCGCGTCGAATCCGACCGAGAGGCCCGTGATCGCCATCATCGGCAGATCGTTCGCCCCGTCGCCGACCGCGATGGTCTGCCGTAGCGAAACGCCGCAGTCCTCCGCCCACTCCCGCAGCGTCGTCGCCTTCGCGGCCGCGTCGACGATCGGGCCGATGAGCCCGCCAGTGAGTCGCCCGTCGGTGGTCTCGAGACGATTCGCGCGCCAGTAGTCCAGACCGAGTCGTTCCGCGAGCGGGTCCACGAGCTCGTGAAATCCGCCCGACACGACGCCGACGCATCCGCCGGCGGCATGGACGCCGCTGACCATCTCCGGCACGCCGGGGGTCACGCGGATCAGCGCGGCGACCTCGTCGTACACCGATACGGGCAGCCCGGCGAGGGTTGCGACCCGCGCACGCAGACTCGCCTCGAAGTCGAGCTCGCCGTTCATCGCGCGATCGGTGATCATAGCGACCTCGGGAAGGGAACCCGCCGCGTCGGCGAGCAGTTCGATGACCTCGTTCTCGATCAGGGTCGAGTCGACGTCGAGGACTACCAGAAATCGGGCCATGCGAGCGCTACATCCTCGAAATAGACGCGTCGCGGCGGTCCGCACGACAGCGATTAGGTGACGTGAACGCCTTTGCCCACAACGGTGATCCCGGAATCGGTGACGGTGAATCCGCGTGCCCTGTCGGCATCGGCGTCCACACCAATCGTCGCGCCGGCTTCGACGACGACTTCCTTGTCAAGAATAGCCCGTCGCACTTCGGCGTTCGGACCGATCCGCACCCGGTCGAAGATGATCGAGTCGGTGACCCTGGTTCCGCCCTCGATCGTCGCCCACGGACCGAGCACGCTGCGTTCGATGTGGGCACCGGACAGCAGCGAGCCGGGGGAGACGATCGAATCGATCGTCGTCCCGAGATTGCCGCTCGCGTCGCGCACGAACTTGGCAGGCGGTGAATTGAGCTGCTGATTGAAGATCGGCCACCTGGTGTTGTACAGGTTGAAGATCGGCAGCGCCGAGATCAGGTCCTGATGGGCGTCGAAGAAGGACTCGATGGTTCCGACATCGCGCCAGTAGTAGCGGTCCCGGCTGGTCGCCCCCGGCACTTCGTTGCGGTTCAAGTCGTACACGGCGGCTTCCCCCCGCTTCACGAACCATGGGACGATGTCGCCTCCCATGTCGTGGTTCGACCCGGGCATCTCTCCGTCCCGGATGACCGCATCCATCAGAATGTCGGCGTCGAACACGTAGTTGCCCATCGAGGCGAGCACCTCTTCGGGGGAGTCCGCCAACCCGACCGCGTTCTCGGGCTTCTCGAGGAACGCGTTGATCCTGGTGGGGTCGTCGGGTTTGATCTCGATGACACCGAACTGGTTGGCGAGAGCTATCGGCTGACGAATTGCCGCTACGGTGACTCCCGCCCCCGACTCGATGTGCGCCTCGATCATCTGCGTGAAGTCCATGCGGTACACGTGATCGGCGCCGACGACGACGACGATGTCAGGCTTTTCGTCGCGAAGGAGATTGAGGCTCTGCAGGATCGCGTCCGCGGATCCGGAGAACCAGCGCTTGCCCAGCCGCTGCTGGGCGGGAACGGATGCCACGTACGAGTTAGTGAGTCCGGACAGCCGCCACGTCTGCGACACGTGCCGGTCGAGGCTGTGCGACTTGTACTGGGTGAGAACGACGATCTGGCGCAGACCGGAGTTGATCAGATTGGACAGGGCGAAGTCGATGAGTCGATAGTTGCCCCCGAACGGCACGGCGGGCTTCGCCCGGTCGGCCGTGAGCGGCATGAGCCGTTTGCCTTCTCCTCCTGCAAGGACGATGCCGAAGATCTTCTTTGATGCCATGCCCCAACAGTAGAGGGCTCAGTTACTGGAGGCCAACGTTCACGTGTACTAGCGTTCACTTCGTGAGAGTCGATCTAATATCGCGTGAGTATCCGCCGGAGGTGTACGGCGGCGCCGGCGTGCACGTGTCAGAACTCGTGAAGGCGCTGCGGCCGACGCTAGACGTCGTCGTGCGTTGTTTCGGAGCGCAGCGAGACGAGCCGGACGTGTTCTCCTACCTCGTTCCGTCGCAACTCAAGGACGCCAATCCCGCGCTCGCGACGCTCGGTGTGGATCTGCAGATCGCCCAGGATGTCGGGGGAGCCGACATCGTGCACTCGCACACCTGGTACGCGAACGGCGCGGGTCATCTCAGCTCGCTATTGCATGACATCCCGCATGTCGTCACGGCGCACAGTCTCGAGCCGCTGCGACCGTGGAAGGCCGAGCAGTTGGGCGGCGGATACCGCGTGTCGAGTTGGATCGAGCAGGTCGCCTTCGAGAGCGCCGACGCGGTCATCGCGGTCAGCAACGGCATGCGCCAAGACATCTTGAGGTGCTACCCGAAGCTCGACGAGAGCAAGGTCTCAGTGGTCTACAACGGCATCGACTTGACGAGGTGGAAGCCGGTGAATGATCTCGACCTGGTCCGCTCGCTCGGCATCGACCCGACACGGCCCTCCGTCGTCTTCGTCGGACGCATCACCCGGCAGAAGGGTTTGCCGTACCTGTTGCGCGCCGCAAAACAGCTTCCCCCCGACGTTCAGCTGGTGCTCTGCGCGGGTGCTCCCGACACGCCGGAGATCCTCGCCGACGTGCAGGCCGGGGTGGCGGAACTCTCCGCCGAGCGATCGGGTGTCGTCTGGATCGACCGTCTCCTCACCCAGCACGAGCTGTCGTCGGTGCTCAGCGTCGCAACCACATTCGTGTGCCCGTCGGTGTACGAGCCGTTGGGCATCGTGAACCTCGAGGCGATGGCGTGCGGCGCCGCCGTCGTCGGCACCGCCACAGGTGGCATCCCCGAGGTCGTCGATGACGGCGTGACCGGGCGACTCGTGCCGATCGAGCAGATTCAGGACGGCACCGGCACTCCGATCGACCCCGACCGTTTCGTCGCCGATCTCGCGGCGACACTCATCGAGGTCACCGGTGACCCGGATACCGCGAACAAGTACGGCGCCGCGGGCCGTGAACGCGCTGAGAAGCAGTTCGGCTGGGACAGGATAGCCGTCCAGACGCGCCGCATCTACGACTCCCTCGTCTAGGTCCTCTTCACCGCACTGAGAACCTTGGATAGGGTCTCCTTAGCGTCGCCGAACAGCAGCGTGGTCTGCGGCTCGAACAGCAACTCGTTCTCGATACCGGCGAACCCCGGCCGCATCGATCGCTTCAAGAAGATCACGCTCTTCGCCCCCGCCACATCGAGAATCGGCATACCGAAGATCGGGCTGCCGGGGGAGTTCTTCGCGGCCGGGTTGACGACGTCGTTCGCGCCGACGATGAGCGCGACATCCGCCGTTTTCAGCCTCGAATTCGCGTCGTCCAGCTCGAGCAGCGACTCGTAGGGCACGTTCGCCTCGGCGAGCAGCACGTTCATGTGCCCTGGCATACGGCCGGCGACCGGGTGAATACCGTAGAGGACCTCGACCCCCCGCGCCTCGAGCGCCACCGTGAGTTCGGCGAGGGTGTGTTGCGCCTGAGCTACAGCGAGACCGTAGCCGGGAATGACAATCAGGCGCTGCGCATAGCCGAGCAGGATCGCGACGTCCTCTGCCGTGGCCGAACGTACGGGCCTGTCCGTCGCGATTGCCGTCGAGCCGGCGCTTGAGCCGCCCTTGAAGGCGCCGAAAAGGATGCCGGCGACGCTTCGCCCCATCGCGGCGGCCATCGCACGCGTGAGGATCGTGCCGCTCGCACCGACGAGGGTGCCGGCAACGAGCAGCAGGATGTTGCCCAGCACGAGGCCAGAGGAGGCGACGGCGAGACCGGTGAAGGCGTTGAGCAGGGAGATCACGATCGGCACGTCAGCGCCGCCCACCGGCAGCACGAGCATTGCGCCTGCAATCAGGCCGAGTACCAGGAGCGTGATCGCGAGCGGCATCGACGCGGTGACCGCGACCGCGACCACGGAAGTAACGGCGAGCGCCGTCACGAGGATCATCACCCAGCGGGCGCCGGGGAAGACGATGGGCCGCGTGGTCATCAGCTCCTGAAGCTTCGCGAACGTGACGCAAGAGCCGGCGAAGGAGACGGCGCCGATGAGAATGGTGAAGGCGATCGCGAGGGAACTGCCGACCTCGGCCGCGTGGTCGAGCTCGAGCAGCCCGACGAGGGCAGCGGCCCCGCCACCGACCCCGTTGAACAGCGCGACGAGTTGCGGCATCTGCGTCATCTTCACGCGGCGGGACACCGGCACGGCGATGAGGGTTCCCGCGGCGATGGCGATCAGGATCGCGGCCAGGTTGTCGAGGTCCGTCGAAAGGAAGACGGTGACCATGGCGACGGCGGCGCCGAGGGCTCCGAGGAGGTTGCCGCGTCGAGCCTGCCTGGGCGAGCTCAGCCCCTTCAGCGCGAGGATGAAACAAACGGCTGCGGCTAGGTAGAGCGCGGCCGCCCAGTCCGCCGAGATGAGCGTCACTTCCGCCCGCTGTCGTTCGAGCGCGCCGTGAACATGTGGAGCATCCGGTCGGTGACGAGGAAGCCGCCGACCAGGTTGATGGTGGCGAGCACGATCGCAACCAAAGCCACCAGAAGCGTCGCCGTGTCATCTGCTCGACCGGCGACGATCACCGCGCCGAGGAGGATGATTCCGTGGATCGCGTTCGCTCCCGACATGAGCGGGGTGTGCAGGATGCTGGACACCTTCGACACGATCTCGAATCCCACGAACACGGCGAGCACGAGAATGGTGAGCACGGTGACGCCATCCATCATGACCTCTCTCCTGTTCCGGCCGCGAGGGCGTCGGCTGTCGGCTGATGGCGAACCTTCCCCGCATGGGTGAAGCATGATTGCGCGATGACCTCGTCGGTGAAGTCCGAGGCGAGCGCCCCGTCGTGGGTCATCAGCATCAACAGGTTGGCGACATTCTTCGCGTAGAGGCGGGACGCGTCCGCCGGCATGGCGGACGCCGGATCCCTCATACCGAGCACGGTGACCGACCCTGCGCCATCGTCGGACGGCACGTCTACGACCTCGCCCGCGATCGAGCCCTCGACGTTGCCACCCGTCTCGGCGGCCAGGTCGACGACAACCGAACCTGTACGCATCCTCGCCACCATCTCGACACTCACGAGCCGCGGGGCGCGGCGACCCGGCAGCGCCGCGGTGGTGATCAGTACGTCGGCTTTCGCGATGAACGGGGCGAGCTGCTCTCGCTGAAGGGCAGCCCTATCCTCGGTCAACTCCCTGGCATACCCGCCAGCGCCTTCGACGCTGTCGAGTCCCAGTTCGAGGAAGGTCCCGCCCATCGATCGAACCTCCTCCGCGGAACTCGGGCGCACGTCATAGGCCGAGACCCTTGCGCCGAGCCGTTTCGCGGTGGCGATTGCCTGCAGTCCAGCGACGCCGGCACCCAACACGACGACCGTCGCAGGCGGCACCGTTCCCGCTGCCGTCATGAACAGGGGGAAGAATCGGGGCAATCTCGTGGCTGCCTCGAGCGCGCAGCGATAGCCGGCCACGAGGGACTGGGAGGTGAGCGCGTCCATCGACTGCGCCCGGGAGATGCGCGGAATCAACTCGAGCGCGAACGAGGTTGTCCCGGCGTCTCGAAGTGCCGCGACGGAGGCGAGCGCAGCACCCGGGTTGGCGAGGCCGATGGTCACTGCCCCCGGTTTGAGAAGCGCCGCCACAGCGGGCGCGACTGGCCGGACATGCAGGAGGACGTCCGCCGAACCAAGAGGCGCCACCGGGTCGACGGTGGCTCCCGCAGCAAGGAAGGCCGCATCGGAGAACCCGGCCGCCGCACCGGCGGCGGACTCCACGATGACGTCGAGCCCTGCGGCCACCATCATGCCCACCGTCTCGGGGGTCGCGGCGACTCGCCGCTCGCCGGCGATACGTTCGGCTGTCACCACAACTGTCGGCACGGAACCTCCCAATAATCGACCTCCGGCACAGTCTGGCCCAGAATCGGCCAATTCTCAGGAACTCCGCCGCTTACCCGGGTCGCGCCCGCCGCATCGAGCCTCCGGCGGTGGCCTAGGGTTGAAGGATGGCACGTGTCCTCCAGCTTTCCGATGTCTCCGTCGTCCGAGGCGGCAACACCATCCTCGACTCGATTTCCTGGAACGTCGAGGACAGTGAACGCTGGGTGATTCTCGGCCCGAATGGGGCGGGAAAGACGACGTTGCTGCAGATCGCCGCGGCGATGATCCATCCCACCACCGGCACCGCTCAAGTGCTCGACGACACGATCGGGCGAACCGATCTGTTCGAACTTCGTCCGCGGATCGGCTTCGCCTCCACGGCGCTCGCCCGCAGAATTCCCGCCAGCGAGACTGTGCTGGATGTCGTGCTGACCGCCGCGTACGCCGTGACGGGGCGCTGGAACGAGAGCTACGAAGACGTCGACACCCGCAGAGCGCGTCGGGTGCTCGCGGAGTGGAAGCTCGACCGTCTCGCCAGCCGGCGATTCGGCGATCTGAGCGACGGCGAGCAGAAGCGCGTGCAGATCGCGCGATCGATCATGACGGACCCGGAGATGCTGTTGCTCGACGAGCCCGCGGCGAGCCTCGACCTCGGCGCACGCGAGGAGCTCTTGCAGATCCTGGGCGGTTACGCGAGCGCCCCGAGCGCCCCGGCCATCATCATGGTCACCCACCACGTGGAGGAGATTCCGCTGGGTTTCGGGCACGCGCTCGTTCTCGGCGACGGGGCAGTGCTGGCCTCGGGACCGGTGGCAGAGGTCATCAACGCGGACACCCTCGGCAACGCCTTCGGCCTCGACCTCGTCGTCGAGGAGCGCGAAGGCCGATTCGCGGCCCGCGCGGCCTGATCACACGGCGGCCATCTGATAACATCGATGGTTGGTCCTAGAACCACAAGAACTTCTCAGCCACACTCGTCAACCCCAGGGAATCATCATGAAGTCTGACATCCACCCCTCCTACGCGCCCGTCGTCTTCCGCGACCTCGCGTCGGGTGCCACGTTCCTCACCCGTTCAACGGTGGGCAGCGCCAAGACGATCGAGTGGGAAGACGGAAACACCTACCCCGTCATCGACGTCGAAATCTCCTCCGAGTCGCACCCGTTCTACACGGGCAAGCAGCGCATCCTCGACTCCGCGGGCCGGGTCGAGAAGTTCAACACGCGCTACAAGGGCTTCGGCTCCTAACCATCTCGCAGAAATGGCGACCGGCTTCGGCCCGGTCGCCATTTCTCGTTAACGGGCTTCTTGGAGCAGCAGTGCCGTGGGCGAGCTGCATGCGAAAGTCACAGCACTGAGCTGTTCACCGCGCGGGAGACCGCTGACTCGTCTGGTCAGCGCCACCGCGGTGCGCGCCTAACGCTCCGGCCATGCTCCCGACGACACGAATTCAGGGTTCGTTCGGCGCTTGAACTCCTGGAAGCTCGCGGCCTGGTCGGCGCACCACTGCCCCTGTCGACCGTGCAGGTCGGCGACGTCCTGACCGAGTTCCGCGGCATACTTCCGGGCGATCGCCTGCGCGACACGGCCGGCGGCGACGGCGTCGGCGGTGGCATTGTGCGCGTCCGTCAGGTCGACTCCGTAGACTCCCGCCGCGACCTCGAGGGTTCGCTTGCCGCGACGATAGGTGTCCATCGCCTTGTCGAGCACCAACGGATCGATGATCGGCGAGGGCGAGGAGAGCGGCTCGATGCCGTAGCGCACCGCCTCACGGTTGAGCAGCGTCAGATCATACGGCGCGTTGTAGATGGTGACCGGCACCCGCTGGGCGAGAAGCGCGCGAAGCACCGAAACGATCTCGGCAACCACCTCGGGAGCCGGACGGCCGTCCGCTCGCGCCTGCTCGGTGCTGATGCCGTGGACCGCGGTCGCCTGCGCAGGAATCTCGACGCCCGGATCGGCGAGCCACGAGACCCCGCTCGCGACGCCCTCCGAGTCGATTACGCCGACATAGGCGGAGACGATCCGACTCGTCTCGACGTCGATGCCCGTCGTCTCCAGGTCGAATACCCCGAGCGTCTCATGCCACTGCGCGGTGAGCCGCGCAGATCTGTCGGCCTTCTTCGTCGGAACCCCAGCTGCTGCATCCTCTATCGTCACGCTTTCACCCTACGGGCGGCCACCGACGGCGGTACCGAGGTGGAGCCAGTAGAAGCTCTGTGTCGCGAGGGTCAGGTTGATCGAACCATCTTCACCGACCGTCGGAAATTCTCCGCCGCCGAAGAGGTCCCATGTCGCCGACCCCTCCCAACCCGGCGCCTTCACCGTCACCGAAACAGGGTTGTGCGCGAAGCTGAAGACGCACAGCACGTCCTCCGGCGAATCGCCGAACTGGGTGCCGGATCCCTCGTAGGAACGCACGAACGCGAGCACCGACTCGTGCGAGGTCTCGAGAACGGTGAGCGTGCCGAGCCCGAAGGTGGGGTGCGCCTTCCGCACGTGGATCACGTTGCGGACCCAGTGCAGGAGCGACCGAGACTGCGCAAGCTGCGATTCGACGTTCGTGAGGTTGTAGTTGTAGACGAGCGACTGCACGACCGGCAGGTAGAGCTTGCCGGGGTCCGCTGTGGAGAATCCGGCATTCCGGTCCGGTGTCCACTGCATGGGCGTGCGCGAGCTGTCCCGGTCGGGCAGCCAGATGTTGTCTCCCATCCCGATCTCGTCGCCGTAGTACAGGAAGGGGCTGCCCGGCAGCGAGAACAGAAGAGCGTGTGCGAGCTCGAGCTCGGCCCGCGAGTTGTCGAGCAGGGGAGCCAGGCGCCGCCGGATACCGATGTTCGAGCGCATCCGCGGGTCGTAGGCATACCAGCCGTACATGGCCTGGCGGTACTCCTCCGACACCATCTCGAGGGTGAGTTCGTCGTGGTTGCGCAGGAAGACGCCCCAGCCGGCGCCGTCGGGGATATCGAGGGTCTCGGAGAGCACGCTGATCAGTTCGCCGGCGTGCTGTGAACGAAGCGAATAGAAGATGCGCGGCATGACCGGGAAGTCGAACGCCATGTGGCATTCCGGCTCCTCCTCGGTTCCGAAGAACGCGGCTACCTCTCGCGGCCACTGGTTGGCCTCGGCAATCAGGATGCGACCGGGGTAGTCACGGTCGACCATCTCGCGAAGCTGCTTGATGAACTCGTGGGTCGGGGGCTCGCCCTCGCCGTTTCCCTCGTCGGACTCGAACAGGTACGGGATTGCGTCGAGCCGGATGCCGTCCACGCCGAGATCCATCCAGAATCGGACCGTGTCGAACACAGCCTCGCGCACCCCCTCGTTCTCGAAGTTGAGGTCGGGCTGGTGGGAGAAGAAGCGGTGGAAGAAGAACTGTCGGCGCACCGGGTCGAAGGTCCAGTTCGACTCCTCCGTGTCGACGAAGATGATCCGGATGTTCTCGTACTTCTCGTCCGTGTCGCTCCACACGTAGTAGTCGCCGAACGGACCGTCCGGGTCGGAGCGGGACTGCTGGAACCAGTCGTGCTGGTCGGAGGTGTGGTTGAGCGGATAGTCGATGACGATGCGCATGTTGCGCTCGTGCGCCTTCGTGACGAGGTCCTTGAACTCATCCAGGGTGCCGAACTCGGGAAGAATCGCTCGAAAATCGGAGACGTCGTAGCCGCCGTCGCGAAGCGGCGACTCGTAGATCGGCGGCACCCAGAGCGCGTCTATTCCAAGCCACTGCAGGTAGTCGAGTTTGCCGATGAGCCCCTGAAGGTCACCGGCCCCATCGCCGTTGCTGTCGACGAACGACCGCACCATGACCTCGTAGAACACCGCCCGTCGATACCACTGCGGGTCGAGGGTGAGGCCGGGCAGTTGGATAGGGGCGGTAAAGCTCACCGTGCTCCTCTCGACCGCGGGCGGTCAGCTGTTGATCGTTTCGTTACGAGTCTAAGAGGGTCTTGCGGCGTCACCGGTTAGGAGATCCCTATGCTGGGGTTTGATGTCACTTGAATCTCCCTTTGCCGCCCTGCTCGCCGCCATCCCGGTCGAACGCCACGAGGTGGCCGTACTCGGCGGCATCACCCGGTACTGGACGTACGGTGCTGCAGACGCGGAGGTCACCATCGTCATCGCCCACGGCTACCGCGGCGAACACCACGGCATCGAACCGATCATCGCGCAGCTGCCCGGAATCCGGTTCATCGGCCCCGACCTGCCGGGATTCGGAGAGTCCACTCCGCTGACGGAGGCCCCGCACTCCATCGGAGGCTACGCGGCCTGGCTGAAGGAGTTCGTCGACGCGATCGGCCTGACCGGCCGCGCGATTATCCTCGGCCACTCCTTCGGATCCATAGTCTCCTCGAGCGCCGTCGCCGACGGTCTGGAGACACCCGCCCTCATCCTCGTGAACCCCATCGCCATCTCGGGCCTGAAGGGACCGAGGCAGATTGCGACCAAGGTGACGGTGGCGTATTACGACCTGGCGAGCCGCCTCCCCGAGAAGTGGGGGGCACGGCTCCTGAACAACTGGCTGATCGTGCGGCTCATGAGCGTCAGCCTCATGAAGACGAAGGACAAGGCGCTGCGTCGCTGGATCAACAACGAGCACCACACCTTCTTCAGCCGCTTCGCCAACCGGGACGTCGTCGTCGAGGGATTCAAGGCGTCGATCAGCACGGACGTGAGCGCGTTCGCCGAGCGGATCACTGTGCCGACGCTTCTCGTCGCGGCGAGCCTTGACGACATCACCCCCGTCTCCGCCCAGCACGAGCTGGCACGGAGGATGCCCAACGCGACACTCCACGTGTTCGAGAATGTCGGCCATCTCATCCACTACGAAGTTCCCGCTCGTGCTGCCGAGGCCATCACAAGCTTCCTGGAAGAGATTCGGAAGCGGTGAAGGTCCTCTTCGACTGTCGGTACACGCGACTCGTAAGACACGACGGAATCAGCAGGTACACCGCAGGTCTCGTCGACGCCTTCTCGAAGCTCCATCCCGTGACGATGCTGATCAGCGACGAGGAGCAGCTCACCATGCTGCCGGACCTGCCATGGCTGAAGATCCGTCCGGGACGGAGCCTCCTTGAACCGTGGGTGGCGCTCGCGATCAACCGGTTCGAGCCGGACGTCGTGTACAGCCCGATGCAGACAATCGGATCTGCCCACCGCAAGTTCCGGCTCATCCTGACTTTGCACGACATGGTGTTCTACCGCAATAGGAAACCGCCCCGGGAGTTCAGCTGGTTCGTCCGCGCCATCTGGTGGGGCTATCACTTCACCTATGTGCCGCAGCGGATGGCGCTCAATCGCGCCGAGGCTGTGGTGACGGGATCGTACAACTGCCATAGCGAAATGGTAGAGGCTCGTCTGACGAAGCGTCCGATCTCGGTCATCCGTCCCGGCGTCGACGCAAACGACCTGCCCCCTCGCCGTCACGCCGACGTCAAGTCCCTCGTCTACATGGGCACCTTCATGCCGAACAAGAACGTCGAGACGCTCGCGAGGGGCATGCGGCACCTTCCGGGCTATCGCTTGCACCTGTTGAGCCGAATCGACGAGGGAACGAGGTCTCGGCTTGCCGCTCTCGCACCCGACGGGGCGATCGTCTTCGAGAACGGCGTGAGCGACGAGCGGTACCTCGAACTGCTGCGGTCGTCGACCGCCATGGTGTCGGCATGCCTCGACGAGGGCTTCGGCATTCCCCTGATCGAGGCCCTCGCCGCCGCGACCCCACTTGTCATCAGCGACATTCCCGTCTTCCGCGAGGTCGGCGGAGCCGCGGCGACCTTCTTCGACGCGACCAGCCCCGAGGGGTTCGCGGCCGCCGTCCTGGCGATGGACGAACCGGAGCGGTGGAACCAACTCGCCGCGCTCGCACTCGATCAGGCGAACCAGTTCACCTGGCAGGAATCGGCGCGCCGCCTGTTGGAGCTCATCGAGACCCTCCCGCCACGCAATCGCAAATGGTGGAAGCCGTGCCAGCGGAAGCTGCCAAATGAGAGCGGGCCGGCGGTCGCGCGGCGCTGACTACAGCCGCCCGTCCCTTTCGTCCCTCGCCGCCATCGGGTTCTGCTCGTCGAAGTCGGGCGCATCCGGGTCCACCGATTCGCGCTCGATCGGGTCATCGAACTCGACGAGCTGCAACATACCCTCCTCGTAGCGAAAGCTGTGCACCGAGCCGTTCGTGATCGGCACCCCCTGCAGCTCGCGCTTGTCGGGCTCGAGCGCATTCAACACCGTGCGGATCACCCCGCCGTGCGTCACGACGACAACCCTCTGCCCTGGCCGATTCTCGGCGAGGGCGAGGAGCGCCGGAAGCACTCGCGACGCTACCTCGTGCCTGCTCTCCCGTCCGGGAACCGGAACACCCTTCGGAAACAGCGCATCGAGCGTGCGATAGTCGAGCCCCTCAGCCGCCCCGTACTGGCGCTCCACGATCGCATCGAGCAACTCGGGCGCCTCGGTGCCGATCTCGCCGGCGATCAGCTCCGCGGTCTCCTGAGCGCGGGAGAGCGGGCTGGATACCACCGCATCCCAGGTTCGGGATGCGAGCAGTCTGCCGGTGTGCCTCGCCTGGGCTCGACCCGTGTCGTTGAGCGGAATGTCAGTGCTGCCCTGAATACGCCGTGCCGCATTCCAGTCGGTCTCCCCATGACGAACGAGGTACAGCTCCGTCATCCGATCAACCTCTCCCGGCTCGGTCAGGCACTGAGCCGCTCCACGAGCGCCGTGAGATGCTCCGATGCACCGCCGTCGATCTTCACGGTCGCGCGCGCGTCGCCGCGGGTCTCGCCCCGGTTGACGATGACGATCGGGAATCTGCGTTTGGCGGCTTGGTCGAGGAGCCGGATGCCCGAATTGACCACGAGCGAGGAACCTGCGATAAGCAAGGCGTCGGCGGACTGCAGGAGAGCGCTCGCTTCCGCGAACTTCTCGGTGGGGATGAATTCGCCGAAGAACACGATGTCCGGCTTCAGCAGGCCTCCGCAGACGGTGCACTCCGGCGTCACAAAGTCGTCGATCCGGGTGACCTCGACGTCGCCGTCGGGGGCGAGTTCGACCGCCTCCGGCTCGTCGAGCCATGGGTTCGCCATGGCGATCCTGGTCGCGACGTCGGTGCGCGCGAAGCTCTGGCCGCAGTTCAGGCAGCGGACCCGGTCCATCGTGCCGTGCAGGTCGACGACCCGCTGCGAACCTGCGCGCACGTGCAGACCGTCGACGTTCTGCGTCATGACGCCGTTGACCACTCCCGCGCTCTCGAGAGCGGCGAGCGCCAGGTGCCCCGCGTTCGGGCGGGCGCTGTCGAATCGGCGCCAACCGAGGTGGCTGCCGGCCCAATATCGTCTGCGGTAGGTCGGATCGGACAGGAACTGCTGGAACGTCATGGGACTGCGCGGTTGGGCACCTGCGCCTCGGTAGTCGGGAATCCCGGAGTCCGTGCTCAGCCCCGCACCCGTCAACACGGCGATGCTGCGCCCGGTGAGGGCCTCGACCGCCGCATCGAGTTCCGGAACGGCGAGCGGCTCGACCGGGACTGCGTTCGCCGTGGCCATCCGGTCCTCCCTCGCGTCGTATCTCCCCTCAGGATAAACAATCGGAGAGTCCGATAGATTTCGAGTTGTCGAACTGCATCGAGGAACGGGGGAGCGGCATGCGCGTAATCCGCGTCACCGATCTGAACGATCCGACACTTCCGGGCGACCCCGGCCTCGCCGATTACGCGCGGCTGACCGATGTCAGCCTCAGACGGGTGTCCGAGCCGGCCGGCGGACTGTACATCGCGGAGTCGAGCAAGGTCATGGGGCGTGCCATCGCGGCGGGGCACCTACCCCGCTCTGTGCTACTGCAGGAGCAGTGGCTCGACGCGCTGCGGCCCCTGCTCGACCCGTTCGACATTCCTGTCTACGTCGGTGACGCGGGGGTGCTCGAGAGCCTCACAGGCTACAACCTGCACCGCGGTGCCCTCGCGGCGATGCACCGCCCGGAGCGGGTGCCGGCCGATCAGTTACGCGCGGGCGCCCGCCGCGTCGTGATCCTCGAGGACATCGTCGACCACACCAACGTCGGAGCCGTCTTCCGGGCG
>JAODME010000025.1 GCA_025465095.1 Microbacteriaceae bacterium
TCGACGAGATCGAGAAGGCACACCCCGACATCTTCAACTCTCTCCTCCAGATCCTGGAAGAGGGACGCCTGACGGATGGCCAGGGTCGCGTCGTCGACTTCAAGAACACGGTCATCATCATGACGACGAACCTCGGCACGAAGGACATCACGGCCGGCCCCGTCGGATTCCAGATCGAGGGCGACACCGCCACCGGCTACGAGCGGATGCGCGGCAAGGTCGTCGAGGAGCTGAAGAAGCACTTCAAGCCGGAGTTCCTGAACCGCGTGGACGAGACCATCGTGTTCCCGCAGCTCAACCCGGCAGAGTTGCTGCAGATCGTCGACCTGTTCATCAAGCGACTGAGCGAGCGTCTGCTCGACCGCGACATGACCGTCAAGCTCGAGCTGCCCGCCAAGGAGCAACTCATCAAGGTCGGTTTCGACCCGTCGCTGGGGGCCAGGCCGTTGCGCCGGGCGATCCAGCACGAGATCGAAGACCGACTGAGCGAGCGAATCCTGCAGGGCGAACTCAACGCCGGTGACCACGTTGTCGTCGACTTCGCAGACGGAGAGTTCTCGTTCGCGACCTCCCGCCAGCCGGGTCGCGAGGCGATCGAGGAGCCCGTCGCGGCCGTCGAGGCGTAAAGCACCTGTTCGGTGGCCGCGCGCAGCCGCAGCGGAACGAAAGGGCCGGGAGCATCACGCTCCCGGCCCTTTCCCGTGCCCTCGGAGGCATCCGCCCTCCTCCGTGACGCTTTTCCAGGCTTTCTCCTCGGTAGGCTCGTACCGGGCTTGAATCCCGGCGAAAGAGCGAGTTTCTCCGGAGAAGCGTTACACGGGACAGTGGGGGTGCAGTGACTGACGCAACGTTCACGGTGCGAGCGGCGCGCACGAGCGACGTGCCCCGCATCCAGCAGCTCGTCGAGCCGCACGTCGACACCCGGGTGCTGCTCGGCAAGGACGTCGTGACCCTGTACGGCGACGTCCAGGAGTTCCGGATAGCCGAGGACGAGAAAGGCGTGCCCATCGGATGCGGTGCGCTGCACGTCATGTGGGAAGACTTGGGCGAGGTGCGCACTCTCGCCGTCGCCTCCGGGTGGCTGCGCCGCGGGGTGGGTCACGCTCTGCTCAACCAGCTCGAGCAGGACGCCCGCGATCTCGGCTTGAGCCGCCTGTTCTGCCTCACATTCGAGGTCGACTTCTTCGAGAAGCACGGTTTCGCGCCGATGGGCGAGGAGACGGTCGACCCCGCGGTGTACGAGCAGCTGCTGCGGAGCACGGATGAGGGCGTCGCCGAGTTTCTCGATCTTGCGCGGGTAAAACCAAACACCCTCGGCAATACCCGGATGCTCAAGCATCTGTAGTTACCCTGTCAGCATGTCGACGTTTCGAAACCCGGTCGGCCCGCAGCCCAGTAGTGTCTACTGGCGGCGACGCCTTCTCGTGCTGCTTGGTCTCATTGCCGTCATCGTGGCGATCGTTCTCATCGTGGTGCAACCTGGGGCGGGCAGTTCCAGCAGTGGAACCGAGACCACGTCGAGTGGCGCGACGGCGAAAGCCGAGGATGACATCGCGGCCGAGGAGCCGAAGGCTGATCCTATCGAGGGTGCGCCGTGCGAGCCCGGCAAGGTGATCGTAGAAGCGGTCACCGACAAGGCCGGATATGCTCCTGGCGAGCTGCCTCGGCTGTCCTTCAGTATCACGAACACGAGTGCTGTCTCGTGCGAATACAATGTCGGGACAACCCAGCAGACGTTCCGAGTCTCCAGCGGCGACGACCTGTACTGGTCGTCCAAGGACTGTGAGAGCGCTCCCGTCGACGCCCTACTGCAGCTCGAACCGAATGTCACCGTGACGTCCGACCCGATTACCTGGGATCGCACCCGCTCGGCACCAGAAACGTGTGAGCAGGAGCGCCCGGCTGCTCCCGGTGGCGAAGCCACCTTCAACTTCACGGTCTCCGTCGGCGGAGCCGACCCCGCCGAGAAGTCGTTCCTGCTGTACTAGAGGCATGGTCGAAAAACCCGCACACTCCCTTTCCGAGGCGACGCAACTCGCCGCCGCCCTCGAGGCCCAAGATTCCGCCGCGGTAGCGTTCGCGCTCCGCAACGACATCGTGATCGTGCCTCTGCTGCCGGTCGACGGTCCGGCGCAGGTACGTGTCTTTCGAGCGCCGGGGGCCGAGACCAATACGCTCCTGCTCTTCTCCTCCGCGGGCAACTATGTGCGCATGGTTCCCAAGGAGGATGACCACCGCATCCTTCCCTACGACCGCGCCCAACTGCAGGAGTTTCTCGAGAAACACCTCGACGCGATCGACACGGTCTGGTTCGACGTCGCCGGGCCGCACCCGATGCAGGCCGACCCTCGGGAGCTGCTGAGCGCGCTCGCCCTGTAACTGCTGCGACAGGAGAGCCCACCCCTGGCTCAACCGGCAACCCTGGCGAGATCCGTACCGGGAAGAAGAACCATCCGCGACACCGGAACCTAGAACTCCGGAATCTCAACCCGCTCGACGGCGGCGGGCGCTGTCGCGAAGGCGAGCCGCAGCGCTTCACCGATGTGGCCGGCGCCGGAATCGAGCAGCGTAGAGAACCCGAGACGTTTCGCCTCGGCCGCGCGCTGCTTCGACGATGACGCCTGCCGCACCTCACCAGCGAGGCTGATCTCACCGACCGCGGACAGGGTGCCGGCGAACGGCTTGTCCCGGTAGGCGCTGGCGATCGCGAGGGCGATCGCCAGATCCGCGCCCGGTTCGGTCACCTTGATGCCACCGACCGTTGACACGTACACGTCGAATCCGCTGAGTTGTAAGGATGCCCGCCGCTCGAGCACCGCGAGCAGCATCGCCACCCGTGACGAATCCACACCGTTCACGACTCGCCTCGGCTGCGGGGCGGAGGTCTTGACGATGAGCGCCTGCACCTCGACGGGCAGGGCGCGCCGGCCCTCGACCGCGATCGTGACGCAGGTACCCGAGACGGCGACTTTGCCACGGGAGAGGAAGAGTCCGCTCGGATCGGCGACCTCCGCGATGCCGTCACCCGTCATCTCGAAGCAGCCCACCTCGTCGGTCGATCCGAAACGGTTCTTGTGCGACCGCACGAAGCGCAATGCGGTCTGGCGGTCACCTTCGAACTGCAGCACGACGTCCACGAGGTGCTCGAGAAGGCGCGGGCCGGCGATCGAGCCGTCCTTCGTGACGTGGCCGACGAACAGAATGGGCAGGTTGCGATCCTTCGACACGCGGATGAGCGTGGCCGCGACTTCACGCACCTGCGATGGTCCGCCCGCCAGCCCGTCCGAAAGGGACGATGACACGGTCTGCACCGAGTCGACGATGACAAGGTGGGGCTCGAGTTGGTCGATCTGACCGAGGATCGCGGCCAGATCGGTCTCGGCCGCGAGGAAGAGGGAGGGCTGCAGCGCGCCAGTGCGTTGGGCGCGCAGCCGCACTTGGTTCACCGATTCCTCGGCGGTGACGTAGAGCACCTTCGCTCCGCTCGCCGCTGCCCGCGATGCGACCTCCAACAGAAGTGTCGACTTGCCGACCCCCGGCTCGCCGCTCAGCAGAATAGTCGCACCAGGCACGATTCCGCCGCCGAGCACGCGGTCGAATTCGCCGATCCCGCTCGGCCAGTGCGCGACGGAGTCAGACTCGATGTCCACGATCGAACGGGCGACACGGGACTCGCTCACCCGAATGGGGGCGACTGCGCGACCCGAGCCGTTGGTCGAGCCCGACGTCGCCTCCACGACGGTTCCCCACGACTGGCATTCGCCGCATCGGCCCGCCCACTTGAGAGACGACCAGCCGCACTCGGCGCAACGGAAGTTGATGGAGGTTCGAGCCATCCGATCAGCCTAGGCGAGGCATCCGTCATCGCTGGTTGATGCTCCACAACCCGGTCACGCCGCCGCTCCGGCCTCCACTCCAATCCGAGATCGGAGGAGGGCGAGCATGCGTTGCAGATCCAGCAGGATGGCGGATGCCGGGCCGAGCGATGTCGCCTCGGCGTCGCGACGTTCGAGCAGGCGTTCCTCCAATGAGCGCAGCGCCTCCTCAGCGCGGCGAAGCGCCTTCTGCGTGTCGCCGCTGGAATCCCACTCGGTGAGCACATGCGCGACCGCGTGCATTGCTCCGCTCAACTGCGGGCGCAGCCCGGCCACGAGCTCGACCGGGACGGTCCTGCCCCAGACCGCGCCGGCGAGCACCTCGGTCGCGTCGCGCAGGTGGAACGTGACCGACTCGAGAGCCGACAGGTCATCGAAGTCGGTGTCGAGGTCCCGTCGATGGATGCGAGCGCGGGGGTTCCCCTTGCGGGTGTCATCCGCGTGGCGGACCGCCTCACGCACCTCGTCGGCCGTATCCGCGAGGGTCTGGTTGCGCGTAGCCCACTCCTCGTGTTCTGGCGGCCAGCTTTCGATCAGTGCTTCGCCGATATCGTCGAGCTGCTTTGCCAGCGTCGTGCGAAAGAGTGACATCTGCTGTCCGGCGGCCTGAAATGCCAGGGGAGGGAGGATCAGGAAGTTGACGGCGAGGCCGACCGCGATTCCCATGCTCATCTGCAGGAGGTATCCGAAGGAGTAATCGCCGGCGTCCGTTCTGCCGACGATGAGGACGAACAGCGCAGCGACCGCCGCGTACTCGCCGCCGGAGCCCAGCCATCTGGCGCTCGCGATCAACACGCTGACGCCGATCGCGAGCGAAATGGTGAGCACGTTCGGGTCGCCGAGCAGCATCACAATTGTGGCGAGGCCGATTCCGATAGCAAGCCCGGCGAGAGTCTGCAGACCGTTTCTGATCGAGCTTGCCAGGGTGGGATGCATGCTGAGCAGCGCGCCAAGCGGGGCGTAGTAAGGGTACTCATCGGCGGTTCCCGGCATATAGGGGGCGAGAGACCAGGCGATGCCGACGGCGAGCGCTGTCTTGGCGGCCCGCAGCAGCCGCGGACGGGCGACGGTCAGTGGGAGGCGAGACCTCATAGTCTCTTTTGGTTGAGGCGATCGATGGCTGCGGTCAGAAGCGGTTCAAAGGCGGACGCCCATACCAGGTAGCCGCGGTCGTTGGGGTGGAAGAAGTCCGAAGCGACATCGCGCAGAGCGGTTCTCGCAGCGGTGCGCCGATGCGTCACGCGATGCAGCGGGGCCACGGCGAGCCCGTACTCGTCCGCGACGCGGCGCACGATCTCGTTGGCGACCTTCACCCGTCGCTGGTTCTGACCGTAATAGAAGCTGGGCAGGTCGGCGATGATCGCGGCAGGGGGAAGCGCCGCGCACAGCTCTCGAAGTTCACGCTCGAAGCGTTCGGCCTCGAAGTCGACGATATCGTTCGCGCCGATCGAGACGGTCACGAGGTCGGGCCGGTACTTGGCGAAGGCGGGCACCAACGTCTCAACCGCCTCACGGACGCGAGCACCCGACTGACTGAGGTTGACGACTCGCACCGAACGTTTCGTGTGTCGGCGGATGGCGCGCGCGAGCACGCCCACGTAGCTGTGACCCGGGCGGCTCGCCCCGATGCCCTGCGCCGTCGAATCGCCGAGAGCGACGTAAAGCAACTCCCCCCGCTTCTTGTGCTGCTCCCGCCAGTACGCCGAATGAACCGGAATCGTCTCAGCCAGACGCACCATCCCG
Organism: Microbacteriaceae bacterium; assembly: GCA_025465095.1. Taxonomy (GTDB): domain Bacteria; phylum Actinomycetota; class Actinomycetes; order Actinomycetales; family Microbacteriaceae; genus Marisediminicola. The sequence goes on from JAODME010000025.1 coordinate 5,619, forward strand.
CCGGAGCGCCGACGGATGACAAGGTGACGACCGGTGAGCACCGCTCCTGTCAGGAGGGTCACCGACGTGGTTGCGACGATCAGCAGCCGAGGCACGAAGGGCATGCGAAAACTGTAATCCCGTCGGAGGCGGCAACCCTGAAAGTCGGCTCACGGATGTTGCCGGCCGGCGTGCCGCGGGCATCGCAGGCTATCTTTGAGGCGCAACCGATCCGCCGGGAGGAACCGTGCAGAACCCGCTCGACGCAATCGCCGAGGACCGATGTGTCGCGGTCGTCAGGGCTGCGGAGATTCCCGATGCCGCGGCGCTCGCCGCGGCGCTCGCGGCCGGCGGCATCCGTGGAGTCGAGTTGACGTTCACGACGCCGGGTGTGCTCGAGCTGATTGCCTCTGCCGTCGAAGCGGACACCGGCGCTGTCGTCGGCGCCGGCACCGTGCTCGACCGGTTCCAGGCTCTCGACGCGATCGCGGCGGGCGCAGAGTTTCTCGTGACGCCCGGGTTGTCCGAGGGGGTTGCCTCCGCGGCGGCGGAGAACGGCATTCCGCTCATCATGGGCACGTACACGGCGTCCGAGGTCATGCGTGCCCTCGATCTCGGCGTTGCTGCCGTGAAGATCTTCCCGGCGGATGCCGCCGGCGCCGGCTACCTGAAGAGTCTCCGCGGCCCGTTCCCCGACCTCCGGGTCATGGCGTCCGGGGGTATCTCGGAGAGCAACGCCGCAGACTATCTCGCCGCGGGAGCGTTCTGTGTGGCCGCGGGGTCGAGTGTCGTGCCGGCGTCGGGTGTCGAGTCCGGTCAGTGGCAGGACATCACGACGCGCGCCCGACGCTTCGTCGCGTCGTTCGATTCTTGACGCGGATCGCTGTGTACTAAGATCGTCCCCGGTACCGTGTCCGAGCGGCCGAAGGTGCAACTCTCGAAAAGTTGTGTGGGTGAGAGCCCACCGTGGGTTCAAATCCCACCGGTACCGCCACCGTCCAGCCCCCTGTATCCCTCCTGTTCACGAGGGAAGCAGGGGGTTTTGCGATGTCCGACTCGAACGCGCCCGTGCGCGGACCTTCAAGCTCGCAGAAAAGCGTGCTGTCGCGAAGAGACGCGGTTGCCCTGAAGAGGAGTCGACAGCAGATGATACCCGCCGGCTCGACGGCGCTCGAGGCCTATGCCGTAGTCATCGGTCAGTCGTAGGTTGGAAAGACGGCAACCGAGAGGAACCAGATGACCGGGATGGACGGGCTCAACGAGCGTGAGTCGCTCGAGAAGGACACCCACTACTCACCGCGAAGCGACACCGACACCGGGGCGAAGCAAGACGCGTCGGTCTCGTCGAGTGCAGCGATGCAAGACGACGACGTCGATGCCAGTCAGGTCGACGTGCTCCCGGGCACCGGCGGGCCCGATGACGTCGGCGACGTGGACGTGGACGAGAGCGACCTCAATCTCAGCGGAGACTCGATCCCCGGGCATCCGAAGCCGGCTGCCGGGTCGTGAAGCGCCTCGGTCCGGTGGTCGCCTGAGTCGGATGTCCGCTCAGTCGGATGCCTGGGAGCGCTTGTACGCCTTCAGCGCTTTGACGCGGGCATTCTCCTCGTGCACCTCGGCCTGGGTCGCGCGCTCCTGCACGAGCCACTCGGGCCGGTCCTGCAGCAGGGCGGAGATATCGGCGGTTGTCAGCGCCTCGGTGACTCCGCCGCGGGCCAGGCCGCTGTTCGAAATTCCGAGCTTGTGAGCGATCACGTCTCGCGGGTGCGGGCCGTTCTGGCGCAGCTCGGTAAGCCACGCTGGAGGGTTCACGATGAGCTCGTCGAGCTGTTGGCGCGATACCGGAGCATCCCGAAACTCCTGCGGCGTCGCCGGCAAGTAGATGCCGAGCTTCTTGGCTGCCGTCTCGGGCTTCATCGTCTGGGGCGTTCTCGACGGACTCATGCGTCCAGCCTACCGACCGCCGCGTACTAGCCTGTCACTGACCGGTGACAGGAGGGGCTGAGGTGCAAGACGAGACGACCCCCTTCCGGATTGCCGCCGTGCCCGGCGTGACACTCACGAAATGGACGCGCGCCTGGCAGGAGAGGCGCGCGGATGCCCCGCTCGAGGTGATCCGGACGACCGAGCAGGAACAGCTGAGGGCAGTGCGCGACGGCTCGGCCGACGTGAGCTTCGTGCGGCTGCCGGTCGAGGACGATCAGCTCAGCGTCATCCCGCTCTACGCCGAGGCACCCGTCGTGGTCGTGCCGAAGGAGCATCCGATCGCCGTCTTCGACTCCGTGACGCTCGCCGACCTCGTCGATGAGCGTCACCTCGGCGGTGCCGCCGAAGACGCGATCGAACTCGTCGCGGCGAATGTCGGCGTGGTGATCGTGCCGCAGTCGATCGCACGACTGCACAATCGCAAAGACGTCGTCGCGCGCCCGGTGACGGATGCCGCGGAAACCACGATTGCGCTGGCCTGGCTCACCTCGAACACGACCGAGGGGGTCGAGGAATTCATCGGGATAGTGCGCGGCAGGACGGCGCGCAGCTCCCGGCAGACGCCGACCCCGCCGAGCGAGAAGCCCGCCCGCGCGAAGCAGCCGAAGTCGGCGCAGCAGTCGAAGGCGCGGCCCACTAGAACGCAGGACCGGGTGGCCGCAAACCGACGCAAGCAGCGCGGCAACCGGTGAGCGCCTGCGTCGTGACACTTCTCCGGAATCCTCTGCCGTAGCTGCTGAGGCGGCTCGTGTTCTGGCGGGCAGCGTTGCCCCCGGAGAGGGTGTCTCCGGGGAAGCGTTACGCGCAGCTGGGGGAAGGCGGCGGGAGCTACTCCTTCTTGAGCTTGTCCTGGATGGTTCCCGCCGCCTTCTCCATTGTGTTCGGCAGCTCTGTCGTGCCGTAGAAGCGCGAGTCCGGATGCGTCGGCGGCGGCATCGGCACGACCTCGGCAGCACCGGGCGCGTCTGCATAGCTGAACTCTCCATGTCCATCCGGGGTGGGCCCGCTCGCCCAGCTGCCCTCGGCGGCGGCGGCGCCGTCGGAGAAGTTTATGTACTGGTAGGAGACGCTCGTGTCCTCCTTGCTCTGCGGGAAGTTGCTCGGCACCGGCAGGTCCTCCGCGCCCTCCGCGCGCAGCTCGATCGCCGCGGTGATCCACTGGTTCTGGTGCATCGTGTCCCTCGCGAGCAGGAACGACAACAGGTCCCGAACACCGTGGTCGTCGGTCATGTGGTAGAGCCGTGCCACCTGCAGGCGCCCCTGCATCTCCGCGTTCGCGTTGGCCGTGAAGTCGGCGAGCATGTTGCCGCTGGCCGTCAGGTAGGAGCCCTGCCACGGGTTCCCGTTGCTGTCCGCGGCGCGGGCGCCGGCGCCCGCGACGATGGCGTGCTGCACGTCCATTCCGCCGACGACGGCGGCGACGGCCGGGTCATCCTGCACCGCGTCCCCGGTGATGCCGAGGGGAGCTTTTTCGAGCAGTTGAGCGATCATCACGGCGAGCATCTCGACGTGCCCCATCTCCTCGGCGCCGATACCGAACAGGAGGTCCCGGTACTTGCCCGGGATGTGCGCGTTCCAAGCCTGGAACCCGTATTGCAGGGCGACGGTAATCTCGCCGTACTGGCCGCCGAGCACCTCCTGAAGCTTGCGCGCGTACACGGCGTCTGGCTTGTCTGGAGTCGACTTGTGCTGCAGCTCCTGCTTGTGAAAGTACATGCGTGACCTCCGGGTTTGACTGCCCGGCCTCGGGTGTGGACTCCGGATGACCCCACGGCCGTGCACCTCCTGCCACGCTACGTAACGCTCCCGCCGCAGCTCTAGGGCTTGCATTCCCCCGCGGAACGCGCAAAACCGGCCGCCTGCAAATGTCGGCGTGCTGGGCCGGCACACGAAAACGGCTCGGTGACGAAAAGGGGGCGATCCGGTGCGGAGGGCTACGCCTCGGGGTCCACCGGGCCCTTTTCCGCCCTGCCCTTCTCGGCAAGCACCACCGAACGTTCGGCGAAGCGACGCTGCACCTCGGCCTGGGCGTCGTCAATGACCTCCTGAGCAAGCGGCGGATTCACGTGGTCGTTGCGGCCGTGGTGCCTTTCGATGTACGCGTCGAGCTCTGGGCCCGACTCCCATGAGGTGATGAGGCAGTAGCGGGGCTCTGGCCCCTTATGCCAGACGGCGTGCCAGAAGCGCTGCGTGTCGACGATGATCTGCGCGCCGGCAGGAAGCGGGATACGGATCTCAGTCGTGGGGTCGAAGCGGTCCTGGCGGAGCGTCATGAAGGACTCGGGGTCGTCACTGAGGTTGAAGAATCCGCGGACGATCCAGCCAGCGCCATCCGGGTTCAGACGGTTGTTGTCGTCCTGGTGCAGGTTGTACAGCGCGCTCGCGTACTCGTTCGGCTGCAACTCGATGACGCGGCACCGCCCGACGTTCGCGCCCGGCGCTTTGGCACGTGCTACGAGGTGCGGGGCCTTCTCGACCTGGGAGTCGATCCACACGCCGTCCTTGTCGGTGCGCGGAGGAGTGTGGTTCCAGAACCCGTTGACTTCGAGCTCGCCGAACGCGCTCGCGAGGGGGGCGAACCGGGTGACGCCGGAGGACTTCCAGTCGACGTACTCGATGTTCTTCCATTCCTGCGGGTCGGCGGCCTGGTCGTACCGGTCCAGGATGACGTAGCCCTTCTCGTCCAGGAGAGATGACTTGATGTAGCTCATTGCGGAGCCCTTTCGATAAGAGGACCAGCACGTTCTAACTAGCCCAACCTAGGCAACCTAACAGGTAGACGCGACGCCGATCGGGGGCGGCGAGTACAATCGGCGACAATCGGAAGGGACCGCGATGACGGACCGAGGCAGCGCAGCGAGCCGATTCGATCCGCGGTTCGACCCCGCGTTTCAGCCCGGGTATGACCCGCGCAATGACCCGGGTGCAGACGCCCGGGCCGCGAAGTCGGCGCCCCGGTCGTCGTACGTTGAACGGACCGTTTCGCAGCCGCAGCCGCAGCCGCAGCCGTCCGTGACCGGCCTGACCCCGCCGCTTCCCAGCGCGGAGCAGTCGAGCGCGGCCGCGGAGGCTGCCGCCCCCGACACCTCGGATCCTCCGCAGAAGTCCGCAGCAGACGACGGGTCGGCCACCGAAGGGACCAATCCGTTCCTCGTGATGCTCTGGATCATCAGCGCGCTGTTCATCGCCGCCGGCATCGGCCTCCTGCAGGCCCTTCCCGGGTATGAGCAGTCCCTACGAACGCAAAGCCAGAGCTCCGGATACCTGGTCATACAGGCGATGCTGATAGCGTCGCCGATCCTGGTCGCCCTCGGGCTCACGACGGCAACGGCTGTGCTGTTCGTGCACGCGGTGCGGTGGAGGAAGCGCGACCGCCGGTAGATTCGCCGCTACGTTTGGCAGCGCGGACACCAGAACGTTTCCCGCAGTTGCAGTTCGTTCTCTCCCAGGCGACCCTCGAGGATCTTCGTTCCGCAGCGACGGCAAGGTCGCCCCGTCCGGCCGTATACCCAATCCGTGCCGCCCCGCAGTGAGCCGGTCGTCGTCCGTTCGACGCGGTCCTTGTTCGCGTCGATGAGCCTGTGCGCGAGCGCGACGAGCCGCTCCGGCCGATACACCTCCCCGATCGGGCGCGTGGGCAGCACTCCACGCAGGAAGCACAGCTCGTTGCAGTACACGTTTCCGAGGCCGGCCATCACGCGCTGGTCGAGCAGGACGAGACCCACGGCCCGCGACGCATCTGCGGCCAGGCGGCGGAGGGCCTCATCCGGATCCCAGTCCGCGCCGAGAAGGTCGGGGCCAAGGTGTCCGACGACGCTGTGCTCCTCGCTGCGCGGTACCACCTCGAGGATGCCGAGCGAGTAACCGACCGCGACCCACTCGGTCGTCTCGAGCACGGCCCGCGCCGAATGCGCCGGCCGCCGCCAGCGCGTGCCGTGCTGGTAGAGGTGCCACGATCCCTCCATCTTCAGGTGACTGTGGATGGTGTGCTCGCCGACCCGCATCAGCAGGTGCTTGCCTCGGCTGGCCACCTCGTGCACGGTGTCGCCGGTGAGATCGACGGTCGCGAACCTCGGGACGCGGATGTCGCAACGAGTCAACACCTGACCCGCGAGCGCCGCGTTCAGATTCTTCGCGGCGAGATAGACGGTGTCGCCCTCGGGCATTCAGCTCACGCCCTCAACCGGAGCCCCTGCGGCGTCGCGGAGAAACCCGCTCCCGTCAACGCGGCGCCGAGCGGCGTGCCGATCACGAACAACCCGTCGACGCGCTCGATTCGGAGTTTTCCCACCGACCGGCGAATCGCCTGCGCGAGAGACGCGGCGGCTGGGGTCAGCAGCGCCTCCGCCAAACCGAAGGTGAGGGCGGTCTTACCGCCGCGCTCCACGTAGAGCGCGAGTCGGCCGTCGACGAGCACCACGAGAGCTCCGGCCTTACGGCCGGGACGATGCCCGCGCTTGTCGGACTCGGCGGGCGACACCGAGACCTTCGATGCGTGCGGAGCGGCCGGCCAGGGCAACGCTGCGCCATAGGGATTGGCCGGGTCCGTGGCGGCGAGGGTGACCGCCACCGGGGCCTCGATCGCATCCGATGCCCTTGCAAACGAGCGCACCCGGTCGACGGTGGCGCCCGTCGCGAACTGCGCGGCACCCAGTCCCTCGACGAAGTAGCCTCGGCGAGCGCGACCGGTCTCCTCGAAGCCGCTCAGCACCTTGTAGACGAGGCTGAAGCCGCCGCGGACCCCCTCGTTCACCACCGCGCCACGGGTGACGATGCCGTGCCGCTCGAGCAGCAGCTCGGCGGTCGCTAAGCCCCGAACGGTCGCGTCAGGTTCGGCCAGCGGCAGCAGGGACCAGCGGCCGGAGACGCTTGGCGGACCGCCCTGCGCGGGGAGAACCGGTCTCGTCCTGCCGCGGTAGGCGCGGTTCCTCGGCACGGCTCGACGCAGCGGTGCCTTTCCTCCCAGGTAGGAGCGCAGGGGCGAAAAGGTGTCGTTCGTGATGAGTCCGGACCAGACGAGATCCCACAGGGCAGTCGTGAGCTGCTTATCGTCAGTACTCACGACGGCGTTTGAGAGCTGGCGGAAGAAGTAGGCACCGCCGCCAGCGAGGGCGGCGAGAATTGAGCGCTGGAGCTCCGTCGTCTCGTCGCCAGTCGGCTCGGCGATGGTGACCGCCGCGGAGTCGGCCAGGTGCAGACTGATCCAGCCGTCATTGCCGGGCAGGGCGCCGGCCCCAGACCAGACGACCTCGCCCGTCGCGGTCAGCTCGTCGAGCATGACCGGCGAGTAGTCGCGTACGCGGGCGGGCAGCACGAGGCTCTCCCACGCGGAGGCGGGCAGCGCGACCCCGGCGAGCTGGTCGATCACCTGCGCGACGCCGTCGACGCCGCGCAACGGCTCGCTCACGTGCTGCCAGGCAGGCAGGAATCGCCCGAGCGTGGCAGCGTCGACCGGTTCCACTTCGTGCCGGAGGGCGGCGAGGGAGCGGCTGCGCAAACGCCGCAACACCTCGACCTCGCACCATTCGCTGCCGGAACTCGCGGGACGGAACTCGCCCTCGACAACGCGCCGCTGCTTCTCCAACCGGCGGAGGGTGTCGAGCACTACCGCTGTTCCGAGGCCGAGCCGCGCGGCCGCGGCCGCGACGGTGAACGGTCCATGGGTGCGCGCGTACCTGCCGACGAGATCGCCGAGAGGGTCGTCGACCGGCTCGATGAAGGCGGTGGGGATGCCGATCGGAAGCGGAATGCCGAGTGCGTCGCGTAACCGCCCGGCGTCCTCGATCGCGGCCCAGCGCACGGCGCCGGCCCGCCAGAGCCGGTTGCTGCGCGCGAGATCGTCGAGCCAGCCGGTGATGGTCGCGCTCGACGCATCCTGGACTCGGGCCTCGATCTCGGGCGCCGTCAATGGTCCGAGAATGCGGAGCAGGTCGACCACGCCTTCAACCCCCTTGACCCGTCGCTCGGGGCTGAGGCGCTGCAGCTCGAGCTCGGTCTGTTCGAGCACGCCCGCGTCGAGCAGCTCGCGCAGTTCGGCACGGCCGAGCAGCTCGGCGAGCAGCGTCGAGTCGAGCGACAGGGCCGCGGCCCGCCGTTCGGCGAGCGGGGAGTCGCCCTCGTACATGAACGCGGCGACATAGCCGAACAGCAGCGACCGCGCGAACGGTGACGCCTGCTCCGTCTCCGCCTCGACGATGCGGATGCGTCGGCTCTCGATCTTGCCCGCCAGCTCGGTCAGTGCGGGCAGATCGTACACGTCCTGCAGTACCTCCCGAACCGCCTCGAGCACGATCGGGAAGCTCGGATACTTCACCGCGACCGACAGCAGTTGCGAGGCACGTTGGCGCTGCTGCCACAGCGGCGAGCGCCTGCCGGGGTTGTAGCGTGGCAGGAGCAGCGCTCTCGCGGCGCACTCCCGGAAGCGTGAGGCGAACAGCGCAGAGCCGCCCACCTCCTCCGTCACGATCTCGCTGAGCTCGTCGGGCTCGAACAGGAACAGCTCGGCGCCCGGCGGGTCACTGTCGGTGTCCGGAATGCGGGCGATGACTCCATCGTCGCTTGCCATCGCTGCGCCATCCAGCCCGTAGCGATCGCGGATGCGCGCCCCCACCGCGAGCGCCCACGGTGCGTGCACCTGCATGCCGTAGGGAGAGTGCAGGATCACGCGCCAGTCGCCGAGCTCGTCGCGAAACCGCTCTACGACGAGGGTGCGATCGGAGGGCACGTGGCCCGTGGCCTTCTTCTGGTCATCGATGAACGCGAGGAGATTGTTGACGGCGCGGTAGTCGAGGCCGCCGTCGCCGACCCGTTCTCGAGCATCGTCGACGGAGCCGGATGCGACCTCGCGGGTGAACGCGCCGATGGCAGCGCCCAGCTCGGCGGGGCGACCGATGCCGTCGCCCTTCCAGAACGGCACACGGCCTGGTTGACCGAACGCGGGGGTCACGAGCACTCGGTCGTGGGTGATGTCCTCGATCAGCCAACTCGTCGCGCCGAGCGCGAAGACGTCGCCGACGCGGGACTCGTAGACCATCTCCTCGTCGAGTTCGCCGACGCGGCCACCGGAGCCCTTGGTCGAGTCGGACCCCACCATGAACACCCCGAACAGGCCGCGGTCGGGGATCGTGCCGCCGCTCGTCACAGCAAGGCGTTGCGCTCCCGGGCGTCCGGTGATCGTGCCCTTGACCCGATCCCAGATGATGCGAGGGCGCAGTTCCGCGAACTCGTCCGAGGGATACAGCCCGCTCAGCAGGTCGAGGGTGGCATCGTAGGCGCTGCGGGGGAGGTTCGCGAAAGGAGCCGCCCGTCGCACGGTGTCGAACCATTCCTCCACGTCGATGGTGTCGAGGGCGACGGCCGCGACCGTCTGCTGGGCGAGCACATCGAGGGGATTGGCGGGTATCGTCAGCGCCTCGATGCGGCCCGACGTCATCCGTTCGCTTGCGACAGCGGAATGGATGAGGTCGGCGCGATGCTTCGGGAAGATGATGCCGCGCGACACCTCGCCGACCTGATGGCCAGCCCGGCCGACACGTTGCAGGCCGCTCGCGACTGAGGGCGGCGCCTCGACCTGGATGACGAGGTCGACGGCGCCCATGTCGATGCCGAGTTCGAGGGAGGAGGTGGCGACGACGCAGCGCAGTCGCCCGCTCTTGAGGTCGTCCTCGATGAGAGCCCGCTGATCCTTCGACACCGAGCCGTGGTGGGCGCGGGCGAGCAGAGGTTCCACGCCGGATTGCCTCCATAGTTCCGCGGAAGGTTCGTCGACCGTGGATGAACCCGACCCCGCAGCATCCGCCCCCACCGCGACCAGCGCCTCCGCCTCGATTGCCGCCGGCTGCGGCATCCGCTCTGCCCAGATCTCGTTGAGCCGCGCTGTCAGTCTCTCCGCCAACCGTCTCGAGTTCGCGAACACGATCGTCGACCGGTGCTCGAGGATCCGGTCGACGATGTTCTCCTCGACGTGCGGCCAGATCGAGCCCTGTTGGGGGGTGCTACCCGCCGCCGAGCCCTCGAGCACCGGCGCCGTGCCGAGTTCGGTCATGTCCTCTACCGGCACGACGACCTGAAGGTCGAACTTCTTCGTCGACACCGGCGCGACGATCTCGACGGGCGCGTCGCCGGCGAGGAACCGCGCGACCTCCTCGTGCGGGCGCACGGTTGCCGACAGCCCGATGCGCTGAGCCGGCTTCTCGAGCAGCGCGTCGAGGCGCTCGAGCGAGAGCGCGAGGTGCGCGCCCCGCTTGGTGGAGGCGACCGCGTGTACCTCGTCTACGATCACCGTCTCGACGCCGCGCAGCGTCTCCCGAGCGGAAGCGGTGAGCATGAGGTACAGCGACTCCGGCGTGGTGATGAGAATGTCGGGCGGCGTGCGCTGAAGTCGGCGGCGGTCGGCGGATGTCGTGTCTCCCGACCGCACCCCGACCGAGACATTCGGAGGCGTCAGCCCCAGGCGCCGCGCGGTCTGCGTCACGCCGACGAGAGGGGCACGCAGGTTGCGCTCGACGTCGACCGCGAGCGCCTTGAGCGGCGAGATGTAGAGCACTCGAGTTCGGCGGGTGGTGTCATCCGGGGTCGGCGTCGAGGCGAGGCGGTCGATTGACCAGAGGAACGCTGCGAGGGTCTTGCCGGAGCCGGTCGGCGCGACGACGAGCGCGTGCGAGCCGCCCGCCACTGCGTGCCAGGCTCCCGCCTGGGCGTCGGTGGGCTCGGGGAACGCCCCGGTGAACCACTCGCGAGTGGCGCGGGAGAAGAGATCGAGCGGGGAGCCCATTGTTCCATCCTCGCCCACGCCACTGACATCGGGCCGGGAGGCACCACGCCGGACCGACCCCGCACGAATGTGCCTCTCTTCGCGCGTAACCCCGTTCGGTCGGGGCATCTGCGCAGAACGCCCGCGAAGCCCGAGGAGCCGGTGACGGCCGTTCGTCGATGGGCGGCCACCGCCTGCGATCATCCACCGGCGGCACCCGTGCGCAGGCGAGTGCGGTAAGAATGGAGCATGAGCTCCGTAGGCACACCCGACCCCAACTCAGGCTGGCTGTCCGACGAGGAACTCGCCGAGACCCGCCGCAGGCTGCCGCTGCTCTACGTGGAGGCCGTTCCCGTTCGTGTCGACGGGCTCGGGCAGGTGACCGAGGTCGGCGTGCTGCTGCGCGCGAACCACCTCGGCGCGATGACGCGGACGCTCGTCTCCGGACGGGTCATGTACGGCGAGACCCTCCGCGACGCGCTCTTCAGGCACCTCGAGAAGGACCTCGGCCCGATGGCGTTCCCGCTGCTGCCCGCCAGTCCTGTTCCGTTCACGGTCGCAGAGTACTTTCCGTTCCCCGGCTCCCAGTTCTCCGACGCTCGGCAGCACGCGGTGTCCCTCGCCTACGTCGTGCCGGTGACAGGGTCCTGCGATCCGAGACAGGATGCCCTCGAGCTCACCTGGATGAGCCCCGCGGATGCCGCGAGCGACGCGATCGCCGCCGAGATGGAGGGCGGACGCGGGGCGCTGCTCCGCGCGGGGCTCGCATCCGTCGGCCGGCTGTACTAGCGAGCGTGAACGCGAGTCGCGAGCGGCGCGACGGCATCCGTCTCGAAGGGAACCGCGTCGACGCTACTTGAGGGGTGTCGTCGCAGCCGACACGTGACGTTGCGCCTCATGTGCGCCGACGCCCCGCAGAACTGCCAGCGGTGCGCCGCAAGCGAGCGACAGCAGGCTCATTCTCGCGCGGGCCGAACCCGTTCCCGTCACCTGGGGCCGAGGCGCCCGCGAAGAGATGCCCTATGCCGCACTTGCCCTGAGGCCGGGGGTTCCGTTACCTGAGCAGGAATATCTCCTGATTTCCATGCGCAGAGGTCGGTAGTTCCGCTCCGGGCCGCGCGTCGAACGACGAAGGGCCCCCGCACGAATGCGAGGGCCCTCCGAGTGACACTCGGTCAGCGGCTGTTGCGCCGCCCGCCGCCCTGGGACATGCCGATGAGGCCGCCGCCGGAGCCGGCGCGGGTCGCGGTGCCGGTGCCGCCTGAACGACCGCCGGCGCCGGACGAGCTACCGGATGACGCGGTCGAACCCTCACCGCTGGCGGTGCTGTAGAAGCTGCGCGAGCCCCCGGCCGAGGCGCCCGAGCGACCGCTGGAGGCGCCCCCTGAGCGTCCGCCGGCACGGGCCGGAGCTCCGTCACGGGTTGCGCGCTTGCGCTGCGCGTTGGCACCCTGCGAGCGGCCGCCCTGCGATTGGCGTGGCTGGTGCGCCGGCTCGACGCGGGGGAGCGGCTTGACGTACGCCGCGACCTCGCCCACGAGCGACGCGACGGCAGCGGACGACGCGGTGACCTGCTGCGGCGTGACGGTGATGGCCGCCTTGCGCAGCAGAGCCGCGGTGTCCTTGCGCTGGGTCGGCAGCACGAGGGTGACGACCTCGCCTTCCTTGCCCGCGCGGGCGGTGCGACCGGAGCGGTGCAGGTACGCCTTGTGCTCTGCCGGAGGGTCGACGTGGATCACGAGCTCGATGTCGTCGACGTGAACGCCCCGCGCCGCGACATCCGTTGCCACAAGGACGCGGGAGGTGCCGGCGGAGAACGCGGCGAGATTTCGGTCACGCTGCACCTGCGAGAGGTTGCCGTGCAGGTCGACGGCGGGGATGCCCGCATCCGTCAGTTGCTTGGCGAGCTTCTTGGCGTGGTGCTTGGTGCGCATGAACAGGATGCGGCGACCCGTTCCCGAGGCCAGCTTCTCGACGAGGAGACGCTTGGCCTCGACCGACTCGACCTCGAAGACGTGATGGGTCATCGCGGAGACGTGCGAGGTTGCCTCGTCGACCGAGTGCAGCACCTCGTTGTGGAGGTACTTCTTGACGAGCTTGTCTACGCCGTTGTCGAGGGTCGCGGAGAACAGCATCCGCTGTCCGTTGTTCGGGGTCTTGTCCATGATGCGGGTGACCACGGGCAGGAAGCCGAGGTCGGCCATGTGGTCGGCCTCGTCGAGCACCGTGATCTCGATGGCGTCGAGCGACACGAGACCCTGCTTCATCAGGTCCTCGAGGCGACCGGGGCACGCCACCACGATGTCGACACCGGCGCGGAGAGCGGCGACCTGGCGCTGCTGCGAGACGCCGCCGAAGATCGTCGTGATCTTGAGGCCGTAGGCGGATGCGAGCGGCTCCATGGCCGCCGTGATTTGGGTGGCCAGCTCGCGGGTCGGTGCCAGCACGAGACCGAGCGGACGGTTCGCGCGGCGCTGTCCGCCGGCAAGCTTGCCGCCGAGGCGGGCCACCATCGGAATAGAGAACGCGAGGGTCTTGCCCGAGCCGGTTTTTCCGCGGCCAAGCACATCGCGGCCGTTCAGGGTGTCCGGCAGAGTGTCCTGCTGGATGGGGAACGGCGAATCGATGCCGGCTGCGGTGAGCGCCGACACGATGGGAGCCGGCACGCCGAGCGCGCCGAAGGTTGTTTCAGAGATGATGGTGCCTTTCGGGCAATACCGCTCGAAAAGCCGCACAGCGGCATCTCGAGACAAGAGATGGCGAAGGTGGCGAGAGCCACATCCGTTCGCCGCAAGAAAGTATCTGCAAACTGATGAGAATCAGCGAGAAGAGCAAGCGTTCTACGACGCAAGGAACCCGTCAACGGATTCGCAAGTTCCTCGACCCTAGCACGGGCGCCTGTTCAGTGCCCGGTGAGCCCGGAATACCGTTCGCCGACGGGAATTTCGACGGACACGGTGTTGCCCGGCTGCGCGAGCGGACAGGCCCACGCGGGGTCGTAGGCGCACGAAGGGTTGTAGGCGAAGTTGAAGTCGAGCACGAGAGTGTCGGTGCTGCCTCCGAGGTCCGCGCCCTTGACGGTGTCGAGCAGGTACCGTCCGCCGCCATAGCTGCCGCCCGGCTTGCGCGCGAGCGCATCCTTGACCGGCAGGAAGATGCCGCCGCCGTAGGAGGCGAGACGCCAGACATCCAGTTCACCGACACCCGGCACGTCGACGATCCCGACGAGCTCGAACGGAACGACCCCATCCGTTCCCGTGGCGATCTCCACCCGACGTGCCTCCGTGGCCGGCTCCACCTTCACCTCGAAGCGCCATTGCGGGTCGTACGGTGTCACCGGCAGGCCCGCGAATACCGCGAGGTCGTCGGCAAGCAGCGGACTGGACGGATGCTTGGCGAACAATCGATCGCGTCCGCGCCGCCACAGGTCGTGCGCGGCGAAGAGGTCGCTCGACGCTCGAACCTCCGCGTAGAGGGCAAACACCTGGCGACGCCAATCGGCGACCTCGAGCGCGGTCATGACTCGAGGCTAGCCCCACCGAGGTCGTGACCGAATTCGTGCAGGAACCGTCCCCGCAAGGCCTTACGCCCCCGTCCGCGGCGGGTATACGCTTTAGCCCCTTCTCCGACAGGCAGGTGGATGCACATCATGAATCGAACCGCCACCCACGCGCTCGCAGTGCTCGGGGTGGTGATCGCGACGGGGTTCGGCGCCGGAACCGACCAGGGCTCGAGCGTCGTCCCTGCTTCGACTTCAGTGGCCGTCTCGCCGGGTGCCGCGCTCGATCCGCAGAGTCCGGAGCTCATCATTCCGGCTGCCGAGGCCGCCACGCTGCACGAACTCATGATCTTCGTGGTCGAGGACGCCGACGCGTTCTGGACCGGCGTGTGGGAGGAGGCCGGCCGCCCAGCCCAGGACGTGCAATACGCGTTTCCGGCAGCGGGCGAGGCGCAGCGGACCTCGTGCACGGCCAGCGGCTTCACGGATGACTCGAATGCGTTCTACTGCACCGTAGACGATCAAATCGTGCTCTCCCAGGTCGTTGCGGCGCAGATTCTGGAGGGCACCTACCGGGCGAACGCGGACGGAGTCCGGTTGTACGCCACAGGCGACTTCTCGGTCGCCTACATAGTTGCGCACGAGTACGCGCACTCGCTCCAGGCGGAGCTGGGCATCCTGCAGCCGTACAGCCTGGTGCATCCCGTCTATAAGACGGAACTGCACGCGGACTGTTGGGCGGGCGTCTGGGCGAAGTCCGCATTCAACCAGGGGATTCTCGATGCCGGGGACATCGAGGAGGCCGTCCAGACGACGCTCGACATCGGAGACTTCGAGTACGACAACCTCAATCACCACGGGACACCCGACCAGCGCAGCGCGGCACTCATGCGGGGCTACGACAGCGGTATCCCTGAAGACTGCGAGTCGTACCTGAGCGGCGACTACTGAGAAAGCGACCCACCCGGCGCCCAGTACCTCGCAAGCCGCTTCAGGCGAAACCCTCGCCACTGCCAAAACGACCAATACATCGGCCAGAGCACGGGAGTGAGCGGGCCGGCATCGAACGAAAGCTGATCCCGGTAGAGGGTGCCGCCGCCCTCGGCAGAGCTCACAGCCATCGTGTGCTCCCATCGCTCAACGAGGGTGAACACGCCGCGCACTCCGTAGCCGGAGTCACGCATGATCCGCGCGTCGCCGCGAGCGGGTGGGAAGCTGATCGCGATCACCTGCTCACCAAGCGGCAACACGCCGCCGGAGATCTGCACCGCATGCTCGCCCTCCTCCCAGAGCTCCGGGAAGCCGATCGGACCGAGCGAGGCGAAGGTCATGAGCGGCGCAGACACGCGCTGCAGAACTGCGGGAGAGCGGATGGCGCGCCACGCGTCATCCGGCTCGCAATCGAGTGTCAGCTTCAGGAGTACGCGCATGTGCCCAGTGTCGCAGGCGCTCCGTTAGCCTCGAAGAGTGAAATCACCGCATTCTCAGCACCAGTACCAGGTCCGATTCGACTGGGGGACGACCGGCGCTCGTGTCGTAGGCGACGGAGCAGATGTCGTCGTCTGGGTCGACGTGCTCGCAGGGGCGGCATGGGACCCGCCAGAGGTCGACGCCATCGTGATCGCCGGCTCGCTGAACAATCGGCGCGCAGTCGCGGACTGGGTGCTCGCACGCCAGGGGGACAAGGGGGACCGGTTCACCGTCGCGGTGGTCGCCGTCGGCGAGCTGCAGTATGACGCGAGCCCCCGGTTCGCGCTTGAAGACCTGCTCGCGGCGGGGGCCATCATCGACGCGCTCGCCGACCTCGGCATCGACTACTGCTCGCCCGAGGCCGCGGCCGCATCCGCATCCTTCACCGGCCTGCGCAACGCCACCGCCCACCTGATCGGGTCATCGGGCAGCGGCCAGGAGCTGACCCGTGCGGGTCGCCGGGGAGAGGTCGACGAGGCGACAGATCTGGACGTTTCCTCCGAAGTGCCGATCCTCCGGGAATTCCCGCACGCCTGATGGGGTTCCCCCGAGTGGTGGGCACCGTGCCCTCGCGTCTGGAGGCAACACCATGAAGGCAACAGTCAACGGAACCGTCATCGCGGAGGCGCCGAAAGAAGACCTCATCAAGATCGAGGGCAACTGGTACTTCCCTCCCTCGAGCATAAAGGAGGAGCACTTCGAGGACAGTCCTACCCAGTACAACTGCCCGTGGAAGGGTGACGCGAAGTATTTTTTCGTGAAGTCGGGGAACGACCTGCTGCAGGATCGCGCCTGGAGCTACCCCACCCCGTATCCCGCGTCGTTCGATCGCGTGGGTCAGGACTACAGCGGATATGTCGCCTTCTGGAAAGAGGTCAAGGTCACCGAGTAGCGCTCGCCGCCTGCCTGGCCGCCCGCGTGACCACCCGCTCCGACCAGGTGATCAAGTGGGCGGGGTCGAAGCGCTTCGAGCATCGGCCGCAGGCGAGATTGCGAATCGGCTTGCGGTAGCGGTAATGGGTGTGACCGCCCGGACACGTTCCCACCCACGGGGCGAGCTCGTTCGCGATCGCGCCATCGTGCAGCCGCTTGCCCTCGTAGCCGAGGCCAGCGGCGACGGTCCTCCATCCCGGGCCGTGTGCGGCTCGAGGCCCCGCAAGAGCGTGCGCGACCTCGTGCAGCAGCACCTGGTGGATCTCGTCGTCCTCATAGCGCGCTGCGAGGTATCTCGACACGGTGATCCGCTTGGACGTGTAGTTGCAGAGGCCCGCGCGGGTCTTCGCAGTGTCGAAGCCGAAACTCCACCCGGCGTCGAGATGCATCGCGATCAGGGCATCCGCCCACCGACGCACACGATCAAGTTCAGCCACAATCAGAATCTAACCCGCGCCGCCGACAATGCGCGGCGGGCGGCTGCTTGTCGAGCCAGCGGTCAGGACGGTTCGATGAGCATGCGGCGCATGATGTCCTCTAGCGCGCTGTTGAGCAGGGCGAGCTGTTCCGCGGGCGCATCCTGTGCGACGCGCAGCTGGATGAGCTCCGAGACGGCGACGCGGGCGTCCTCGAGCTTGCCCATGTCGACGAGCACGCTCGCCTGCTGGTAGAGAGCGGATGCTTCGACCTCGCCCCACCCCTCGGTGTGGGCCGCCTGCCGGCACGCCTTCACATCGGCGAGGGCACGCTCGAGATTGCCCTTGTCCTGCAGGACCCGCGCTCGCCGCAGTCGTGCGAGGGTCACCTGCTCCCGATCGCCTGTGAAGAACGCGAGGCGGTAGCTCTCCTCTGCCGTGGCGAAGGCCTCGTCGATCCGACCGAGCACCCGCAGCAGTTCGGCGCGCTCGGCGATCGCGTCAGTGCTCCTCGCCGTGCCCAGTGCGTCGAGACGCGCCTGGGCGGCGCGTGCATCCGTCGTTTCGCGAAGACTGTTGCTGCTCATTGTTACGAGGGTAGCCCTGACTGGGGCCTTCAGCCTGCCGTGATCGGCGCGAGTTGCACCTGAATAATCTGATCGTCGCCCTCGCGCGGGATTCCGCGGTCGGTATTGCTGGTGAGTATCCACAGCGTGCCGTCCGGAGCGGCCGCCACATCCCGGATGCGTCCGAACTGTCCCTCAAAGTGCGGTACCGCCTCCACCTGCTGCCGGTCGTAGATCGCCCAGACCCGCTGCCCGCGCAATGACGCTAGGAGGAAGGTGCCGCGGGTGAATTCGAGTCCGCTCGGGCTCGCCTCCGCGGTGGACCACTGGTATTCCGGGTTCACGAAGCCGGGCGAGTCGCCGACGCCCTCGATGAGAGGCCAGCCGTAGTTCGCGCCGGCGTGGATGCGATTGAGCTCATCCCAGGTGTTCTGGCCGAACTCGGATGCCCACAGTTGCCCGTCCGCATCCCATGCAATGCCCTGCGGGTTGCGATGGCCGAGTGAGTACACGACCGAGCCGGGGATCGGGTTGTCGACCGGCGCCGCGCCGGTCGGCGTCATGCGGAGGATCTTGCCGTTGAGGGATCCCGGATCCTGGGAGCGCTCCGGCCGGCCGGCGTCGCCGACGGTCGCGTAGAGCATGCCGTCCGGCCCGAAGTCGATTCGGCCGCCGTTGTGAGTGCCCGCCTTCGCCAGCCCAGTGAGCACCGTCTCGGCGGGCCCGAGCGTGTAGCCGCCCGCCTCGCCCCGAAGGGGCATCCGCACGATCCGGTTGTCGCCGGATGCCGTGAAGTAGGCGTAGAGCCAGGGATGCCCGGGCCCGTCGCTGGCGTTGGCGCTGGTGCCGCCGTCCGCCAGAATCGTCAGCCCGAGCAGACCTCCCTCGCCGCCCGGCACGACGTCCGCCACCCGCCCCACCTCGCGGATGCCGCCCGCCGCAGTCCGCTCCTTGACGAGCGCCGTGTCCCGCTCGCTGATGAGCGCCGAGCCGTTCTCGACGAAGACGATCGACCATGGGGTTGTGAGTCCGGACGCGATGGAGGTTGCCTCACCGACCGGCTGCACCGGTCCGGCATCCGGATCCGTGGTCTCGCTCGGTGACGGTGACGGTGCGGGCAGCAGGGCGGCGACGGCGGCTGCGCCCCACGCGATGGTCGCGATTCTCCTCACGATGTCACCCGCTCGCCGAGCATCCGTCCGTCCCCTCCACCACTACATGCCCTACACATGATTCAGGAACATCCGAGGAGGATGGGGCGGATGACGCGGATTCAGAGTCGACCCGCACGGATCGCGTCCCCTCCCATCCGCGCCGTCCGGTCACCCGCCGCCGCAACCACGACGAGAGTTCCTGAATTGCGGGCAATGGGCAGTGGTTCAGACCATCAGGAGCCGCCGCGGATCTGGAAGATGTTCTTCGAGGGGGGAGGCGAGGGGATCGCCGTGGCGTCGGTGACCACGGGCGCACCCGCCACCCAGTCGTTGAGTTCCCGCCCCGCAACGACCTTGGACGGATGTGGACCGCCGGCGAGCAGGCGCGGCATCCACTCGAGCGGCAGCTCCTCGGGCGACGCGACGAGCACGACGTTGCCGAAGCGGCGCCCCTTCAGGATCTGGGCCTCGGCGAGCGCGGCCACATGCCCGACCGCGGTCTGCAGGGTCGACGCCTGCCCGCGCGCGAAGGCGAGTCCCGGCCCGTCCGCCACATTGACGGCGATGACGCCGCCCGGCGCCAGCAGCGACACGACCGACCGGTAGAACTCGATACTCGTCACGTGGGCGGGGGTGCGTGCTCCGGAGAACACGTCGACGATGACGAGGTCGACGCTGCCCCGCAGCCCGGACGGCAGCTTCTCGACCACCTCGCGCGCATCGCCGTGCCGTACCCGGATGGACGCGCCACGCGGTAGCGGCAGCTCGGCGCGCACGAGGTCGACGAGGTCGCTCTCGAGCTCGACCACCTGCTGCCGGGACCCGGGCCTTGTCGCCTCGATGTAACGGGGAAGCGTGAGCGCGCCCGCCCCCAGGTGCACGACGGTGAGAGGCTGACCGGGCATCCGGAGCTGGTCGATCACGTGCCCGATCCGTTGCACGTATTCGAAGAAGAGGTGAGTCGGGTCTTCAAGATTGACGTGCGACTGCGGAGTGCCGTCGACGACGAGCGTGAACGAGCCGGGCACCCAGCGGTCAGGCGCGATGACCGCCCGAAACCCGCTGAGCTTCAGGATGATCTCGCGCGGTTCGCTCACCCGTCGACTCTGCCACACGCGCCTCCCGCCGATGCCGAGAAGCAGGACCGCGCCGCGGACGGAGCCACGTCGCACCAGCCGCCGCACGCGCCGATCGCAAAGCCTTATAGCCGATTCTCAGGATGAGGTCAAGATTCGAGTGGACAAGGCGCGTCTGGAGGCCTATGCTTGTTCTTTGCGCTCCTCGAACCCCCACGCCTTCATATTGCGGTCGGCCCTCACCAGTGCGGATACATTCCGCCCGGTTCATTTCGTGGAGCGCTCACCACACCGACTGTAACTGGCCACGAGGCCCACCGGAGGTTATTTCCTTGGCTGCTGCGCAAAACGCAACCACCACCGCTTCATCGAAAACTCTCAAGAACGGGCGCTCCGCATCGCGTCTCTCGTTCGCGAAGATCACAGACAACCTGACGGTTCCGGATCTGCTCGCTCTGCAGACCGAGAGCTTCGACTGGCTCGTCGGGAACGACATCTGGAAGCAGCGCGTCACCGACGCGCAGGCCGCCGGACGCCAGGACCTCGCGACTCGCAGCGGGCTTGAGGAGATCTTCGAGGAGATCTCCCCGATCGAGGACATCGGCGAGACGATGCAGCTGTCCTTCGCCAAGCCCGAGCTCGAGCCGGAGAAGTACACGATCGACGAGTGCAAGGAGCGCGGCAAGACCTATTCCGCTCCTCTCTACGTCGAGGCCGAGTTCATGAACCACCTCACGGGTGAGATCAAG
>JAODME010000024.1 GCA_025465095.1 Microbacteriaceae bacterium
GTGGACAACGCGTCCGGGGCTTCCTAGAGTTGAGTCGTCACGACGCAAGTCGTGACCCACAGACCATCAACGCAAGGAGAACACCCCATGGCTCGTGCCGTCGGAATCGACCTCGGGACCACGAACTCCGTGGTCGCCGTGCTCGAGGGTGGCGACCCCACGGTCATCGCCAACGCGGAGGGCTTCCGCACCACCCCGTCCGTCGTCGCGTTCACCAAAGACGGCGAGGTGCTGGTCGGTGAGACCGCGAAGCGCCAGGCCGTCACCAACGTCGACCGCACCCTCGCGAGCGTCAAGCGCCACATGGGTACCGACTGGCACGCCAACATCGACGGCAAGAAGTACTCGGCACAGGAGATTTCGGCCCGCATCCTCGGCAAGCTCAAGCGTGACGCCGAGCAGTACCTGGGTGAGCCCGTGACCGACGCCGTCGTCACCGTCCCGGCCTACTTCAACGACGCCGAGCGCCAGGCCACGAAAGACGCCGGTGAGATCGCCGGACTCAACGTGCTGCGCATCATCAACGAGCCGACCGCCGCCGCCCTCGCCTATGGCCTCGACCGTGGAAAGGAAGACGAGCTCATTCTCGTCTTCGACCTCGGCGGCGGAACCTTCGACGTGAGCCTGCTCGAGGTGGGCAAGGACGACGACTTCTCCACAATTCAGGTTCGCTCGACCGCCGGCGACAACCGCCTCGGCGGCGACGACTGGGACCAGCGGGTCGTGGACTACCTGATCAAGCGATTCAAGGACTCCACAGGTGTCGATGTGTCCAACGACAAGATCGCGAAGCAGCGCCTCAAGGAGGCCGCGGAGCAGGCGAAGAAGGAGCTGTCCTCCTCGATGAGCACGAGCATCCAGCTTCCCTACCTCTCGCTGACCGAGAACGGCCCGGCGAACCTCGACGAAAGCCTCACACGCGCGAAGTTCGAGGAGCTCACCTCCGACCTGCTCGACCGCACCAGGAAGCCGTTCAACGACGTCATCAAGGAGGCCGGGATCTCGGTCGGCGACGTCGCACACGTCGTTCTCGTCGGCGGATCGACGCGCATGCCCGCCGTCGCGGAACTAGTGAAGAAGCTGCTCGGCGGCAAGGAAGCGAACAAGGGCGTCAACCCGGACGAGGTGGTCGCCGTCGGCGCAGCGCTGCAGGCCGGCGTGTTGAAGGGTGAGCGCAAGGATGTGCTGCTCATCGACGTCACCCCCCTGAGCCTCGGAATCGAGACCAAGGGCGGCATGATGACGAAGCTCATCGAGCGCAACACCGCCATCCCGACCAAGCGCAGCGAGACCTTCACGACGGCGGACGACAATCAGCCGTCCGTGGCGATCCAGGTCTTCCAGGGAGAGCGTGAGTTCACCCGCGACAACAAGAACCTCGGAACCTTCGAGCTGCAGGGCATTGCCCCCGCCCCTCGCGGAGTGCCGCAGGTCGAGGTCACCTTCGATATCGACGCCAACGGCATCGTGCACGTGTCGGCGAAGGACAAGGGCACGGGCAAGGAGCAGTCGATGACGATCACCGGCGGCTCTTCGCTGCCCAAGGAAGACATCGAACGCATGGTGCGCGAAGCCGAGGAACACGCGGCGGAGGACAAGCAGCGCCGGGAGGCCGCCGAAACCCGCAACATTGCGGAGCAGCTCGCGTACTCGACCGACAAGCTCATCAAGGAGAACGACGAGAAGCTGCCGGCGGACGTGAAGTCCGACGTGCAGGCGGATGTCGACGCGCTCAAGACAGCGCTCGCCGGTGAGGATGACGCAGCGGTGAAGACCGCCTTCGACAAGCTCAACGAGTCGCAGCAGAAGCTCGGACAGGCGATCTATTCGGAGGCGCAGGCACAGGGTGGCGACCAGGCAGCACCGGAGGCACCCGCGCCCGACGACAGCAGCGACGAGGACATCGTCGACGCCGAAGTGGTGGACGACGAGCCTTCCGACAAGAAGTAGGCGGATCGAATGACTGACCAGAACATCAACCCGGACTCGGAGAACGCCGAGCCCAGGGAGCCGATGGATCGCGATGACCAGAAGGTCGACCCCGAGCGCGGCGCGGCGCGAGGTTCGGGAGCTAGTGCTCCCGAACCTCGCTCCGAAGACGGCGACACGGCATCCGTTGACGGCGTCGACGACCTGATCCAGGCCGAAGATGCCGACGTCGAGACCACGCTTTCGGAGAACGACCTGAACGTGTTCGTCGAGGCGGAGCAGGACCTGCTCGCCGACATGCGCAACGACCTTTTGCGAGCTCAGGCCGAACTCGTCAACTTCCGGATGCGCGTCGAACGCGACAGGGCCGCCAACCGAGAAGCGGTGATCGCCGAGGTCGTGCGCACCCTGCTTCCCGCAATGGACGACCTGAGCCGGGCCGAGACCCATGGTGACCTCGAGGGCGGCCCGCTCGCGCTCGTCGCGCAGAAGCTGCGCGGCGGTTTCGAGAAGTACGGGCTGCGGCTGGTGGGGGAGAAGGGCGAGCCATTCGACCCGAACCTCCACGAGGCGCTCGTGCAGTTGCCGTCCCCGGACGTGACGATCAACACGGTAGCGGATGTGATCGAGCCGGGTTACGCCCTCGGGGACCGGCTCATCCGCGCGGCGAAGGTCGCCGTGCACGTTCCCGCAGAATAGC
The DNA here is from genome assembly GCA_025465095.1 of Microbacteriaceae bacterium. Lineage (GTDB taxonomy): Bacteria > Actinomycetota > Actinomycetes > Actinomycetales > Microbacteriaceae > Marisediminicola. The sequence goes on from JAODME010000024.1 coordinate 2,630, forward strand.
TCTCACGGAGTCACCGTCGAAATGCCGCCGAAGAGGGATGTGAATGGCCAGCCAGGATTGGTTCGATAAGGACTTTTACGCGGTGCTCGGCGTGTCGAAGGATGCGACCCCGGCGGAGCTGAAAAAGGCTTACCGGAAGCTCGCCCGCAACTATCATCCGGACGCGAACCCGGGAGATGCGGCCGCCGAAGCGAAGTTCAAGGAGATCAGCGAGGCGAACGCGGTGCTGAGCGACGACGAGCAGCGTCATGAATACGACCAGATGCGCGCTATGGGCGCGGGTCGGGCCAGATTCACTGCGGGCGGCGGCGGTCAGCAGGGCGGCTTCGAGGACGTCTTCGGTGGCATGTTCGGCGGCGGCGCCCCCCGCACCAGTCACTCGCCGAGCGGCGGTGCCGGGTTTGAAGACATCTTCGGTGGCATGTTCGGCGGCGGAGGCGGCTTCGGGCAGTCGACCGGCGGCTTCCGTGGCACGGGCGCGCCGTCGAAGGGCCGGGACTACACGGCGACGACGACGGTCGATTTCCTGACGGCGATCAAGGGCGACACGGTCAGACTGCAACCCTCCGAGGGGCGCCCGATGAACGTGAAGATCCCCGCGGGCGTTGCCGACGGACAGAAGATCAGGATCCGGGGCAAAGGTGAACCGAGCGTCGACGGAGGTACGCCCGGCGACCTCGTTCTGACGGTGGCGGTGCGGCGGCATCCGGTGTTCGAACGCGATGGGCTGAACCTTCGGGTCGATGTACCCGTCACGTTCGTTGAGGCGACCCTTGGTGCGACGATCGAGGTTCCGACTCTCGGCGGTGATCCGGTGCGCCTGCGGGTGGCACCGGGCACGCCGAGCGGACGTGTGCTGCGGGTGAAGGGGCGCGGTGTTGAGACTTCCAAGGGCACCGGCGACCTGCTCGCGACCGTGCAGGTCGCGGTCCCGTCACATCTCAGCCCAGCGGCCGAGAAGGCGCTTGCGAAGTTCGCCGCCGAGTTGCCGGACGAGAACCCGCGCCTGGAGCTCATCGACCGCGCGAAGGGCTGACGGCGCGATGGACGAGCGCACCCCCATCTTCGCGATCGCGATGGCGGCCGAACTCGCCGGAATGCACCCGCAGACGTTGCGCCAGTACGACAGACTCGGCCTCGTCAGCCCCGGCCGCACCCCGGGCAAGTCGCGACGCTACTCGATGCGCGACGTTGCCCAGCTGCGGGAGGTCGCGCGACTGAGCGCCGAGGGGCTGAATCTCGAGGGCATCCGCCGCATCCTCGAACTGGAGAACCAGGTGTTGGCGCTCGCCTCACGGGTGCGGGAACTCGAGGTGGCTCTCGCCGACGAGATGCTCAACCGGCCGGGTCGTCGGGTGTTCGCCGCGAAGGAATCGGGCGACGTGATCTCGCTCCGCGCCGGAACTCGCGCCCAGCGCAACACCGAGCTCGTCGTGTGGCGGCCGATGCGCGGGGAGTGAGCGCTCGTGGTGGAGGGTGATCGCGCCGAGAGCGTGTCTGTGAGGGGACCATTTCGCCGCGGACACGTACGGTCGGCGCCAGAAGGGCTGTCCCAAGCGCGAGTCCACGCTCACGGGGGCGCGAGCAGCCATAGGGTTGTGAGGTGCCCGAGTTCAGCTTCGATGCCCTGCGTCGATATCCCGACGTCGAGGCCGACAACCTTTTCGCGGTCGACGCGAGCGACCGGCTGATTCTTGATGAGTCGGCGGCGGATGTCGCGGCCGCGGGCACCGGCGAGGTGGTTGTGATCGGCGACCACTATGGAGCGCTCACGCTCGGCGCCATCGCACAGCACGGGGCAACGGCCGTCCGCGTGCACCAGGACCCACTCTCCGGCGAGCTCGCCCTCGCGCACAACGCGACCGCGGCGGGGCTCGAGGGCACCTACGAGCACCACGAACTCGGGGAGCCGCTGCTCACCGGCGCGCGGGTCGTGCTGGTGCAACTGCCGCGCAGCCTGCCGGCGCTCGACGAGATCGCGGCGGCGATCGCGCGTCACGCCGCGCCCGACGTGACCGTCGTCGCGGGAGGCCGTCTCAAGCACATGTCGATCGCGATGAACGAGGTGCTGGGCCGGCACTTCGGCGACGTCCGGGCATCCCTCGGGCGTCAGAAGTCGCGCGTCCTCGTCGCGCGGGCGCCCATACTCGGCCCCGACCGCTATCCGCTGCGCGAATTCCATCACGAACTCGGCCTGACGGTGTGCGCCCACGGTGCCGCCTTCGCCGGCACGAAGCTCGACATCGGCACCCGGTACCTACTCGGTTTCCTGCGCCAGATGAAGGCGGATGCCGTGACCGCGGTCGACCTCGGCTGCGGCACCGGCATCCTCGCCTGCGCCCTCGCGCGCGCCCGTCCGGGCCTCGCGATCCTCGCCACCGACGAATCGGCGGCGGCCGTCGCATCCGCTCGTGCCACCGCGGCCGCGAATGATCTCGCGATAACGGTGACCCGAGATGATGGGCTTTCGAACCAGCCGGACGGATGCGCAGACCTCGTGCTGCTGAATCCGCCGTTCCACGTGGGGTCGGCCGTGCACCCCGGAGTCGCCCTCAAGCTCTTCGAGGAGGCGGCCCGAGTGCTCAAGCCGGGCGGCGAACTGTGGACCGTGTTCAACTCGCACCTTGCCTACCGCGCGGCGCTCACCCGCTCGGTCGGCGACACTCGGCAGGTCGGGCGCAACGCGAAGTTCACCGTGACGGTATCCACGCGCTGAGCGACCGCCCGCAACGGGGAGAAACACCGCGACATACTGCGTCACGGTGGTTTCGGTCTGCGCGCTCGCCGCCATAGGCTCGCCGCGACGCACGAGGGCCACCCGACGAGTTCGCGGACCAGCTGACCATCGGCAGCGACCTCGCCGACACCGAGAACGTCAAAAAACTGGTGCAGGCGTTCAAGGATCCGGCTGTGCGAGAGTTCCTTGCCACCGACCCGTCCGCGAAGGGCATCCTGCTTCCGCTCGACGCCCGCTGACGGGCGGTTCGCCTGCGATCGCTCCCGTTCGCCATCAGCGAGCGGGTCGGGCTAGGCGCAGCGCGACTACCCGCGTAAACTTGAGCCATACGGACTCAGGTTTGAGGAGAATCGAATGGCGAACATGCAAGGTGCGCCCGCGAGCAAGGGCGAGCAGTCCAGTGCGCTCGAGCAATACGGCATCGACCTCACGGAGGTCGCCCGCGCGGGCAAGCTGGACCCCGTGATCGGACGCGATGCCGAGATTCGTCGCGTCAGCCAGGTGCTGACCAGACGCACCAAGAACAACCCCGTCCTCATCGGGGAGCCAGGCGTCGGCAAGACCGCCGTCGTCGAGGGGCTGGCCCAGCGCATCGTCGCGGGGGATGTGGCCGACTCGCTCAAGAACAAGCGCCTGGTGACCCTCGACCTCGCGGCACTCGTCGCAGGAGCCAAGTACCGCGGCGAGTTCGAGGAACGACTGAAGGCAGTACTCGCCGAGATCAACGAGGCGCAGGGCGAGATCATCACGTTCGTCGACGAACTGCACACCCTCATGGGGGCGGGCGGCGGCGAGGGCTCCGTCGCGGCATCCAACATGCTCAAGCCCATGCTCGCGCGCGGGGAGCTCCGGCTGATCGGCGCGACGACGCTCGACGAATACCGACAGTACGTGGAGAAGGACGCCGCGCTCGAGCGCCGGTTCCAGCAGGTCTTCGTCGGCGAACCGAGCGTTGAAGACACCATCGCGATCCTGCGAGGACTCAAGCCGCGCTACGAGAGCCACCACGAGGTGCCTATTGCGGACGCCGCTCTCGTCGCCGCGGCATCCCTCTCCAATCGCTACATCTCCGGCAGACAGTTGCCGGACAAGGCGATCGACCTCATCGACGAGGCCGCGAGCCGGTTGCGGATGGAGATCGACTCCTCCCCGGTCGAGATTGACGAGTTGCGCCGCAATGTGGATCGGCTGCGCATCGAGGAACTCGCGCTCCAGCGGGAGAAAGACGACGCGTCGAAGGATCGCCTCGCGAAGCTGCGCGTGGACCTTGCCATCCGCGCCGCGGAACTCACCGAGCTGGAGGAGCGCTGGAACAAGGAGAAGACGGCGATCAACCGTGTCGGCAACCTGAAGAAACGCGCCGAGGCGCTGCAGGTGCAGGCCGATCGTGCTCAGCGCGAAGGCAACCTCGCCGAGGCCAGCCGCCTGCTCTACGGAGAGATCCCCATCATCGAACGAGAACTCGCCGCGGCGGAGGCCTACGTTCCCGAGCACGAGCCGATGGTCGGGGAGGAGGTCACGGAGCAGGACATCGCCGCCGTCATCGCGGCATGGACGGGCATCCCGATAGGTCGACTGCTGCAGGGTGAAACCCAGAAGCTGTTGAGCCTCGAAGCCGAACTCGGCAAGCGCCTGGTCGGACAAAAGACAGCGGTGCGCGCCGTCGCCGACGCGGTTCGTCGCACTCGCGCGGGAATCTCGGACGCGGCCCGACCAACCGGATCATTCCTGTTCCTCGGACCGACCGGCGTTGGCAAGACAGAGCTCGCAAAGGCGCTCGCCGAGTTCCTGCTCGACGACGAGAAAGCCATGATCCGGATCGACATGAGCGAGTACGGCGAGAAGCACTCGGTCGCGAGGCTGCTCGGCGCGCCCCCCGGCTACATCGGGTACGAGCAGGGCGGCCAGCTCACCGAAGCGGTACGTCGTCGCCCGTACTCCGTCGTCCTGATGGACGAGATCGAAAAGGCGCATCCGGAGGTCTTCGACGTTCTCCTGCAGGTTCTTGATGACGGTCGCCTCACCGACGGGCAGGGACGCACCGTCGACTTCCGCAACACCATCCTCATTCTCACCTCCAACCTCGGCAGCCAGTACCTCGTCGACCCGTCGCTCAGCGAGGAACAGAAGAACGAGGCCGTCAATGCGATGGTGCGAAAGGCCTTCAAGCCCGAGTTCGTCAACCGGCTCGATGACATCGTTATCTTCTCCTCGCTGACGAACGAGGACCTCGGCCAGATCGTCGAGCTGTACATCGACCGACTGAGCAAGCGACTCGCCGAGCGCAGGCTCGACCTCGCGGTGACCCCGGACGCCCGCGCCTGGCTCGCCGAGCGCGGCTACGACCCGATCTACGGGGCGCGACCGCTCCGACGGCTGATGCAGCACGAGATCGACGACCGGCTCGCCCGGGCACTGCTCGCCGGAGAGGTGCACGACGGCGACACGGTGCTCGTGACCCTCGTCGGCGATGAGCTCGCAGTCGCCCGGGCGGAGTCCATGCCGGAGGAGACCGAGACAGAACCACTGGCCGGGTAGTCAATACGCGGAGGCGGACACGGCGGTTCCGCGCCCGGAAGCGGAGGAATCGTGGGATAGCCTGACCAGCAATGTCCGTTCTCCTCACTCGTCCCCCTGAAGCCGCGAAGACGGTACCCGTCACGCCGCCCGTCCACTTCCAATCGCACATTCAGGGCCTGCGCGCGATCGCCGTGCTGCTCGTCGTCGTCTACCACTTCTGGCCTGGGCGGCTCAGCGGCGGCTACATCGGCGTCGACATCTTCTTCGTCATCTCCGGTTTCCTCATCACCGGCCAGCTCGCGCGTGAACTCCGAAGCACCGGCCGGATCGCCCTCCCCGGATTCTGGGCGAAGCGGGCGCGTCGACTGCTGCCCGCGTCCATCGTCGTCCTGATCTTCTCGACGCTCGCGACCCTGTTCCTGCTTCCCCTGTCCGGGATGCTCGCGTCCCTGCGCGAGATCCTCGCGTCCACCTTCTACGTCGAGAACTGGGCGCTCGCCGCCGGCTCTGTCGACTACCTGGGATCAAGCGACGAGTCGCTCGTGCAGCACTACTGGTCCCTGTCGCTGGAGGAGCAGTTCTACATCCTCTGGCCACTCCTGCTGCTTGCCGGCACCTGGCTTGGGGCCAAGTTCTTCGCACGACGCCGGTGGGCATTCCTGATCGCGCTCGTCGTCGCGGTGAGTGTGCTCTCGCTCGCGACATCCGTTCTGTACACCGCGACGAACCCGTCTGAGGCGTACTTCTCGACCTTCACGCGAATCTGGGAGTTCGGTGTCGGCGCGGTGCTCGCGCTGCTGCCCGCGCTCAGGCCGCGCGGCGCCGTGCTCACCAACGTGATCGGCTACGCGGGACTCGCCGCGGTACTCGGCGCCGGCTACTTCTTCGACCGTGAGACGCCCTTCCCCGGCTACATGGCTCTCATCCCGGTACTCGGCACCGCGGCGATAATCGTGTCCGGCCGGCAGGAACGCTGGTTCGACATCGGCAGCGTGTTGAGCGGGCGTCCCCAGCGTTTCGTCGGCGACATCTCCTACTCGCTCTACCTGTGGCACTGGCCGCTCATCGTGATCGCGCCGTACATCCCGGGTTGGGGGCTCGGCACGATCAACCGCATCGCACTCTTCCTCGCCTGCTTCGTGCTCGGATGGCTGACGAAGAAGTTCGTCGAGGACCCCGCCCGAAGCTGGACCTATCTCACCCGTCGCCGCCCCCGCGTCACCTACGGTTGGGCGATCGGCGCGATGGCGCTGACGGCCCTTCTCGTCGCCGGCACCTTCGCCATCCAGAACCCGCGCTACCAGACCGCGGCCAGCGAGTTGCAGCACATCACCGAGACCCCGCCGGATTGCTTCGGGGCGGCAGCGTCTGCCGGATGCGAGAACCCGGAGCTCGAGTCATCCGTCATTCCGAGCGCGGGCTTCGGCAACGCAGACAAGCCCGGCCACACCGAATGCTTCGTTCAACTCAACGACTCCACGGTGAACCCCTGCCAGTTCGGATCGACGGATGACGCCGCACCCCGCGTCGCGCTCGTCGGCGACAGTCACGCCTATCAGTACCTCGAGGCGATGATCGACCTCGCCGAGCAGAACGGCTGGGCGCTGACCACCTACCTCAAGGGGGCCTGCCCGTGGACGACCGCCCAGGTAGGCGGGCCGAGCGCAGCGTTCACCGATTCCTGCGCGGCTTTCCAACGGAACCTCGCCGCCGAGCTGGCGGCGCAGACGCCCTATGACGCGATCTTCACCGCGGCGCTCGCGGCGACGCCGATCGTCGCCGGCGACGAGATGCAGGCGGCCGTCGACGGATTCGCCGAGGCATGGGCCACCCAGGCGCAAGGGGCGCCGGTGGTCACGATCGTCGACAACCCTGACCTCGACGACGACCCGAACAAGTGCCTCCGACTGAACGCGGCGAGCGAGTGCACGGTGCCCCGCGACGATGTGCTGGCGTCCGAGGACCCGGTCGCTCTTGCAGCCGCATCAGCCGAGGATGTCACGCTGCTCGACTTCAGTGACACCTTCTGCTCGGCGGAGGAGTGCTTCGCCGTGATCGGCGGGGCGAACGTCTACCGCGACCAGGACCACCTCACGGTGACGTTCGCCGGCACGATGGCCCCGTTCATCGGCGATGCGATAAAGAGCGCACTCGCCCGCTAGTCCGGCCCTCAGCGGGGAGAGTCGACCGGGGTGCCCAGGAGTTCGAGGCGAACCGCAGCGGCGAACTCGTCAACGTCGGTCTCGGTGGTGTCCCAGGCGCACATCCACCGCACCTCGCGGCGCGCGGCGTCCCAGTCGTAGAAGCGGAACGACTCGCGTAGACGAGCGGCGACGCCGGCGGGGAGGATCGCGAACACGGCGTTGGCCTCGGTCGCCTGGGTGAGGGTGACGCCGTCGATTCCCTCGACCGCCGACCGCAGCCGACGGGCCATGGCGTTGGCGTGATGTGCCGAGCGCGACCAGAGGTCGCCCTCGAGCAGTGCCACGAGTTGCGCGGACACGAAACGCATCTTCGACGCGAGCTGCATGTCGATCTTGCGCAGGAAGTTCAGGCCCTCGGATGCGGCGGGGTTCAACACCACGACCGCCTCGCCGAACAGCAACCCGTTCTTGGTGCCGCCGAAGCTCAGGATGTCGACGCCGGCATCGGTGGTGAAGTCGCGGAAAGGAACGCCGAGGCTCGCAGCGGCGTTGGCGAGCCGCGCACCGTCCATGTGCAGCTTCATGCCGCGCTCGTGCACGTGGTCGGCGATCGCGCGCACCTCTTCGACCGTGTATGCGGTACCGAGCTCAGTCGACTGCGTGATGCTCACGGCGAGCGGCTGGGCGCGGTGCTCGTCTCCCCACCCCCATGCCTCGGTGTCGATGTGCGCGGGAGTGAGCTTGCCGTCCGGCACCGGAACGGTGAGCAGCTTGAGGCCGGCGATGCGTTCCGGAGCGGCGTTCTCGTCGAGGTGGATATGGGCGTTTCCCGAGCAGATCACAGCACCCCAGCGCGGAAGGATCGACTGCAGGCTGAGGACGTTGGCCCCCGTGCCGTTGAACACCGGAAATGCCTCCGCCTGCTCGCCGAAGTGCTGCTTCATGACCTCCTGCAGCCTCACGGTGTACACGTCTTCGCCGTAGGAGACCTGGTGGCCGGCGTTCGCCTCGGCGATCGCCGTGAGGATCTCGGGGTGCGCGCCCGCGTAGTTGTCGGACGCGAATCCGCGGTCGTCGGTGTCGTGTAGTTGCGCCATCCGTCCAGTCTCTCGTATCGACGGTCAGCGGTGGATGCCCGGGACCAGCGTCGGCGCGGTCGTGCGGGGTGTCGTTGCAGATGACGCGCGACGTCGCAGATCATCCGCGACAACACCCCCCAGAACGCGCGCCGTGCGACGGTCTAGCTGTGACTACCTTCCACGGCCAGACGCGGCAACCGGTAGCGTCAGGCGGTCGTCGCCGTGATCCCTGCCGTCGACTTGATCACGTCGCTCATCTTCTTCGCGAGGGCCTCGTAGAACATCGACAGCGGGAACTCGTCGTCGAGCACGGCATCGGTCAACCCGCGCGGTGGGCCGTCGAGGGGAAGATCCCGGCGCGCCCACGCGGAAGCGGGATGGGGCGTCACCGTAGAGGCGACGAGCTCGTAGGCCGCAAGCCAGTGGGCAGCCTTCGGGCGGTCGATCGACCGCCAATAGAGTTCCTCGATCTCCAGGCCGAGCGCGAGTACGACATCCGGAACTTCATCCCAGTCGATCGACAGGCGGGTGTCGGTCCAGTGCAACACCTTGTGCTGGTGCAGCCAGGCGAACAGCAACTGCCCGCCGAGTCCGTCGTAGTTGCGCACCCGATTGCCGGTGAGTGCGAATCGGAAGATCCGGTCGAAGATCACCGCGTACTGCACGAGGCGTGCCCGCTCGCGCGTCACATCATCCGTGTCGTCGGCGCGGGCGAGGCGCACGGCCTCGCGGTACGCCGTCAGGTCACACCGCAGCTCCTCGAGGGAATAGAGGAAGAACGGCATCCGCTGCTTGATCATGAACGGGTCGAACGGCAGCTCGCCTCGCATGTGCGTGCGGTCGTGGATGAGATCCCACATCACGAAGGTCTCCTCAGCCAGTCGCTGGTCGTCGAGGAGCGCGGCGGCATCGGCTGGAAGATCGAGCGCGGTGACGGAGGCCGCCTCCCGCACCACCCGGCGGAATCTCGCCGCCTCGCGATCGGCGAAGATTGCGCCCCAGGTGAAGGTCGGAATCTCTCGCATCGCGACGGTCTCCGGAAACAGGACAGCCGAGTTGGTGTGATAGCCAGGGGTGAAATCGAGCAAGCGCACCGGAACGAACAACGCATTCGAATAGCCATCGGCCTCGAGATGGGCGACGAACTCCGGCCACAGCACCTCAATGAGAAGGGCCTCGACGAGGCGACTGGTGCTTCCGTTCTGAGTGAGCATCGGGAAGACGACGAGATGGCGCAGCCCGTTGATGCGGGCGCGTTGCGGTTGGAACGCGTTCAGAGAATCGAGAAAATCCGGAACCCCAAAACCTTCCGCGGTCCAGCGCTCGAAGTCGGTGTCGAGGGCGGAGAGGTAGCCGGCGTCGTGTGGAAAGTGGGGCGCTAGTGCGGTCAAGCTGCCCCGGATCGTGGACACCAGCTGCCCGGCCGAGTCGCGAGCCGCGGCATCCGCGACGCTGCCATCCTTCGCCTGATGCGCCTGCAGGGCGGTCGCGGCGGTCTTGAGGGCTCGCCAGGCCGGGTGCGCCACGAGGTCCGCCGACAACACCTCGTCGGAGGTTCCCTCATCGAGGACCTCGGGTTCCCCGACAATCGCAGCGGCTGTGGCGCTGGTGCGTTCTAACATGGGCGGACCTCCGATCCTTGGGGTGAGGGGCTGATGCGCAACGAATTGGCGCCCTCCTCGAGCGTAGCGAGAGATTCGCGGATGTTGCATGCGGGTCTCGGCGGATAATTGCGTCAGAGGGTGCGACGCCGCAGTTGTTGTGCGTGCGCCGGCATCGACACCGATCCGGCCGTCTTCTGAAGGCGACGCTTCATTCAGCTAGAGCTGAGGCATGGTGCGAGGCTAACGGCGGGCGACACCTGGCCTCAGGGGGCGCAATTCAGGAACGCGTGGACGGGGATGCTGCGACGCGACGCGATGTGCCCGACACCCGACACATCCGCCCCAGCTGTCACCCGAGGTTCCTGAATTGCGAAAGCGCGAGCGGAGGAAATGTAACAGGGGGGCAAGGTGTGTCACGGGAGCGGGCCCCGGCTGCGCCAGACTGGGCGAACAGAAAGCGGCCGAGCGGCAGGGGGACCATGGGCGGCGTGTTGACGGGCTTCGCGATCATCGGTTCGGTGATCGCCGCCGGCTATCTGGTCGGCCGACTCGGCATCCTCGGTGAGCACGCGCGCTTCGTGCTGAGTCGCATCGTCTTCTTCGTGCTCGCACCGTGCCTGCTGTTCACCGTGCTGGCGGATGCGGACGTGCATGTGCTCTTCTCCTCGCTCCTCGTCGTGTCGGCCATCACCGCGCTCGTCTGCTTTCTCGCGTACGGCGTTATCGTCTTCGGGCTGTGGCGGCGCCCGCTTGCCGACGGCGCGATCGGAGTCGCCTCCTCGGGCTGGGTCAACGCGAACAACATAGGTATTCCGGTAGCCGTATATGTCATCGGCGATCCGGCGTATGTCGCGCCGGTCATCCTGATTCAACTCATCGTGTTCACGCCGATCCTGCTGACGATCCTCGACCTGCGGACGCGCGGCCGCACCTCGCTCGGGCGCATCCTTTCCCAGCCCGTGCGGAACCCGATCATCATCGGGTCGGCTCTCGGCGCGATCCTCTCGGTGACGCAGATCGAGTTGCCCGACGCCGTGATGGAGCCGTTCCGGCTCGTCGGCGCGGCCGCCGTGCCCGTCGTGCTCATCGGCTTCGGGATGTCTCTGCACGGCAGGCGGGCACTTGCCCCTGGCGCCGAACGGAAGGACGTCGTGCTCGCGTCCGCGATAAAACTGGCGGTCATGCCCGTTGTCGCCTGGCTCGTCGGACGGTTCGCCTTCGGCCTCGAGGACGAGCAGTTGTTCGCCGTGGTCGTCATGGCGGCGCTGCCGACGGCACAGAACGTTTTCAACTACGCACAACGGTACGACCGCGGCGGGATCGTCGCGCGCGACACCGTGCTTATCACGACTGTCGGATCCGTGCCGGTGCTGCTCGTCGTGGCTGCGCTGCTCGGTCCCGGTTGACGAGCCCGTCGATCAGAAGATCATCGGCCGATCGTCGTCGTCGGCGGTTTCCAGCTCGAGGTCGACGACGACGGGCACGTGGTCGCTGGGCGCATCGCCCTTGCGTTCATTCCGATGGATGCTCGCCCCGGTCACGAGCTCGCTGAACGGCCCCGAACCGAGGACGAAGTCGATCCGCATGCCCTCGTTGCGGGGGAAACGCAGTCGCTGGTAGTCCCAGTAGGTGTAGCCCTCCACACCCTGCGCCCGGACGACGTCGGTCAGTCCCGCCCGTTCGAGGGCGTCGAACGCGTCCCGCTCCGGCTGGCTCACGTGTGTACGCCCCTCGAAGAGGGTGATGTCCCAGACGTCATGATCGAACGGCGCGATGTTGAAGTCGCCCATGAGTGCGAGCGGCAGGTCGGGCTCGGCGGCCAGCCATTCGGCCGTCTCGGTGGCCAGGCTCGCGAGCCAATCGAGCTTGTAGAGGTAGTGCGGGTCTCCCACCTCGCGTCCGTTCGGCACGTACAGGCTCCACAGTCGCACCCCGTTTACGGTGACCCCGAGCGAGCGAGCCTCGCGCGGAAGCCGACCCGCGTCATCCGGCTTTCCGAATCCGGGGGCGCTCGAGAAGCCGTGTTGTACGTTCTCGATCGGCAGGCGGCTCGCGAAGGCGACGCCGTTCCACTGGTTGAGCCCGTGCAGCTGGATCTCGTAGCCGGCCGCCTCGAAGGCCTCGTACGGAAACTGCTCCGGCTTGCACTTGATCTCCTGCATGCCGAGCACGTCGACGTCTTCGCGCACGAGCCAGTCGACGACTCGGCCGACACGGGTTCTGATCGAGTTCACATTCCAGGTGGCAACACGCATGCATTCGAGTCTACGGATCGGGGACCACCGGGCGTGCGGCGGCCCGT
>JAODME010000033.1 GCA_025465095.1 Microbacteriaceae bacterium
CATCGACCAGCTGCTCGACCACGGCTCCTTCGTCGAGCTCGATGAGTTCGTGCGGCACCGCACCCACGCGTTCGGCATGGACAAGAGCCGCCCATACGGCGACGCCGTCGTCACCGGCACCGGCACCATCCACGGTCGCCAGGTCGCCGTCTACTCGCAGGACTTCACGATCTTCGGCGGGTCCCTCGGCGAGGTAGCCGGCGAGAAGATCATCAAGGTGATGGACTTCGCTCTCAAGACCGGGGTACCGATCATCGGCATGCTCGATTCCGGTGGCGCCCGCATCCAGGAGGGTGTCGTCGCGCTCGGCAAGTACGGGGAGATCTTCCGGCGCAACACCCAGTCGTCCGGGGTCATCCCGCAGATCTCGATCATCATGGGCCCGGCCGCCGGCGGCGCCGTGTACTCCCCCGCCCTCACCGACTTCGTGATCATGGTCGACAAGACGAGCCAGATGTTCGTCACGGGCCCCGACGTGATCAAAACGGTCACCGGCGAGGACGTCGGCATGGAAGAGCTCGGCGGAGCGCTCACCCACAATCAGAAGTCCGGTGTCTCGCACTACCTGGCGAGCGACGAGGACGACGCGCTCGACTACGTGCGGACGCTGCTGAGCTACCTGCCGGACAACAACCTCGCCGAGCATCCCGTGTTCGCGAGCGAGGTCGAGCTTGAGATCACCGACGAGGACCGCCGCCTCAACACGATCATCCCCGACAGCCCGAACCAGCCGTACGACGTCAAGTTCATCATCGAGCACATCGTCGACAACGGCGACTTCCTCGAGACGCAACCTCTATTCGCACCGAACATCGTCGTCGGCTTCGGTCGGGTCGAGGGCCGCGCCGTCGGCATCATCGCCAATCAGCCGAATGCGATGGCGGGAACCCTGAATATCGAGGCCGGTGAGAAGGCGGCGCGCTTTGTACGCTTCTGCGACGCGTTCTCGCTGCCGATCGTCACACTCGTGGACGTGCCGGGCTACCTCCCGGGCACCGACCAGGAATGGACAGGGGTGATCCGTCGCGGCGCCAAACTGCTCTACGCCTACGCGGAGGCGACGGTGCCGCTCGTCACCGTCATCACCCGCAAGGCGTACGGCGGCGCCTACATCGTGATGGGGTCGAAGCAACTCGGCGCCGACATCAACTACGCCTGGCCCACCGCGGAGATCGCCGTGATGGGCGGTCAGGGAGCTGTCAATATCCTGTATCGCAACGAGATCAGGGCCGCCGAGGCCGGCGGCGAAAACGTCGCGGAGGTGCGCGCTCGCCTGGCCAGCGAATACACCTACAACGTCGCCTCGCCATTCCTCGCCGCCGAACGAGGGGAACTCGACGGGGTGATCGAGCCGGCCGCCACGCGCGTGGCGGTGACCAAGGCGCTACGCGCGCTCCGCACTAAGCGCGCCAGCCTTCCCCCCAAGAAGCACGGGAACATTCCGCTATGAGCTCGGAACGCTCGGAACCGGATGCCGCGGCGACCGAGATCCGCGTGCTGTCGGGCGATCCCAGCTCGGCCGAACTCGCTGCCGTGACCGCGGTGATCGCGGGCATGGCGGAGGAGCAGTCGGACGCGGCGGGCGAGGCGCCGCCACGAGGGCTCAGCGCATGGCAGCGCAGTCAGGCCCCGATTCGCGGTCCGCTCACTCGCGGCATGAACACGTGGCGCGGGTTCGCCGGTTAGGCACCCTGCCGTCGTACCCCGGAATTTCGGTGGTCGAAGAAATCGTCGAGGCAGCAGCGCCTGCGAATTGGCTGGACGGCGAGGAAATGTACCCCGAAAGTCCTCTAAAGATGCGACTTTCGGCTAGGCTCTTTGCACCGCATTATTGATAATGCCAAGTGTTACTCGAAAGAGTCCACTACCAATCATTGGCCGACTAGGGTAAGCGGGCCAATGCATTGGGGGCGAGTCAGGGCGATATTCGGGTTATTGCCCTGACTCGGAAAAGGCAATGGGACCGGCACACGTGCCGGTCCCATTCTCTTTGTCTCCTTGCTCGCGCTTTGTCTCCTTGCTCGCGTCTATGGCGTTGCGGCATCCGTGACGGAGCGCGGGATCTCGAGCCAGAGGTCGATCTCGTCCTCGCCATCCTCGTCCGAGTTCCGGGCAGGCCAGGCCGGTTCGCCCGCGCCCGAGCTGAGGCCGACGACGGTGACCGCGATGGGAGAGCCGTGCGGAACGGTGCGGGCGATGATGCGGTCAGTGGAGGTACCGCGCGTGTCACCGATAGCCGCAGCTAATTGATTGAGCACCCGATCGAGATCCGCCTGCGGCAGATCGTCGATGCCGCCCTCGTCGAGCAGGGTGACGGTGACGCCTCGTCGCCTCGCGGCCATGACCTCCTCCCGCACCCGGTCGTTGAGCAGCTCGCGTCCGCGGATCTCGTCGCGGATCGCGCCCTCGAGGTACACGCACTCCCGGCGTTGCTCGTCCGTGAGGTGACCGCCCGTGACCACAATCTGCCTCAGCATGGGCAGTGACATCCGACTTGTCTGTCCCAGCCGGAACTGTCGTTCGAACACGTGCGCCTCCTGGGCGGCGCGCCACTGGGCCGCCTCCCGCTCGGCCAGCGCATACTGCCGGGTGTCGCGCCCTGCGGAGGACAGCGAGTAGGCCAGAGCGTGGGAGATGCCGATCCACGCGATGCTGCCGACCACCCCGTACAGGACCAACCCGCCCACACCCTGCCAGGCGACAGTCTGCACGCCGAGGATGCCGACGCCCAACCATGCGAAGGACTGGCGCATCTTGGTCGAGGTGATCACCATGAGCGTGCCTACCGCGGCGGTATGCCATGCGGCGTAGCTCCCGACGGCGCCGTCTGGCAGCTGACTTGTCACGAGCAACGACATCGCGACCGCCGCCGCGACGTTGAACGCGGCGAGCCAGATCTCCATCCGTGACCGCTTCGACGGCCACAGGCTCGCGATCGTCGCCACCGCATAGATCGCCATCGCCCCGATATACGGTCCCGTGCGAACTGGCACATCGATTGAGACTGCCGCGAGCACTAGGTGATATGCGGAGAACAGAGCGGCGAGGGCGACGATAAGCGAGCGGGGTATCGCGATGATCACGGCGTCCCGCCCTGACCGTCGGTGACCATCGCCGGTAGCGCTGCACCGGCCTTCGAGTCGGGGGTTGAGCTGCGCTGCTGCTCGCGCGGGCCGTCATCGGGCACCAGCGGACCGGGCCAGGTGATACTGATCACCGCGCCCTCACCCGGGGCCGAATCGACTTCCACGTTTCCGCCGACCTGAATCACTCGTTCGATGATCGACACGCGCAGGCCTATCCGCGCGACAGGGACGGCGTGCACGTCGAAGCCCACTCCGGTGTCACCCACCTCCACCGTGATTCCGCCGGCTTCTGTGCCGCGGATGCTGAGCCAACGAGCCACGTCCGCCCCCGCCCCCGCATGTTGAGTGCTGTTCACCATCGCCTGCACGGCTGCCGAATAAACCGCCTCTGCCGCCTGGGCAGACAGGTCGGCGCCTTCGACGCGTCCGTCGCGGATCTCGAAGGCAGCGGCGAGGGTCGGCGCAACGGTCCTGATGCGATGAGCCAACTCCGACACGGGTACTGTCGCATTGTCAGGCGGAGACGACGCCGCCTCACGGAGATATCCCATCGCGTCTGCCGCCATCCGGGCGGCGAGCGATTCCGACTCCGGCGTGGTCGCACGTGCGGCGGAGATGAGCGTGGTGAGCACGCTGTCGTGCACGATCGCGTCGACCTGCACGCGTTCGACCTCGGTCGCGTGCTGCCCGACGGCAGTCGAATAGCGGTCGAGCGCGGTCGCCTGCGCGAGGTCGACCGATACCGCGGCGTGCCTCAACAGGGTCATGATGATGAGCACCGTTCCGCCGAGGATCAGGGCGTACACGACATCGAGTGCCACGAGTTCGACCCCCGCCCCACCTCCTGACGGGGTGACCCGAACGATCCCATAGGTCAGGGACGCGGCGACGAGGGCGATCGTGGCCGCCCAGACGGGCCAGGCCACCGCAGCGGCCGCTGTCGCGACCGTCAGCAGAAACCAGGGCCACGGCCGCCCATCCTCGACGAGCTCCGAGCCGGTGACTGCGAGCGGCCACGTCATCATGACCACAATCCAGGCGACCACGACCGCGCTGTTCACGGCGCGCACTCCACGCTTGCTCACCGACGCCACCATCGCCGCGAGAAGTCCGCCATACACGGCGGCGCTGGAGAGAAGGAACCATACCGGCGCGAGCTGATCGGCCTGACCTAGCAGGACGGGGAGTGTCTGAGCACCGAAGACGAGCCCGAAGACCCCGGATGATCGTGAGACGGCCGTCTCGATCCGGCGCCGGCTGGTCGGGTTGCGCGGAACCCTCGGGCCCGCCGATTCTCTGTGAGGCGGGTCGTCAGCGACCATCGCCGGCATCCGGGTCGAGGCCCGGGAGAATGCCGTCTTCCACCGCACGACGGAGCAGGTCGACCTTCGTCGGCGCGGGACGCCCGACCTCGACGTACTTCACACGGATGCGGTCGAGGTACTCCCTTGCCGTGGAGTAGCCGATGCCGAGTTGTTGGGCCGCGAGCTTGAGCGGGAACCCGGAGGCGTACAAATGCAGAATCTCGCGCTCACGGCGACCCAGCTGCGCCTTCGCGAATTCGCTGTCCGCGTCGATGGCGGTCGCCCATTCGAGGTTGTTGAGCACCTCGCCCCTCGCCACGGTCTCGACGGCGGAGATCACGGTCTTGGTCGCCGACGACTTGGGGATGACGCCGGCGGCTCCCGCGGCCAACGCCTCGCGCACGGATGCAACCCGGTCCGCGATGCTGTGGATCAGGACCGCGGCGCCGATTGCCTGAACGCGCTTGACATTCTCGGTAACCGTTGATCCGTCTCCGAGGGAGAGGTCCAGCACGACGACGTCGCATTCCCGAGCGCCGAGGCTTGTGACGAAGTCGTCGACGGATGCCGCCGCGACGACGAACTCGAAACCCGCTTCGACGCACGCGGCCTTGAGTCCGAGCCGCACCGATTCGTGGTCGTCCACCACGGACACACGCACGGTCTTCGCCGTGGTTCCGCTGTCGGGGACTTGCGTTGTGGGCTGCGCCATCGTCATCCTGTCTCCTGCCAACCGTCGTCTCGACGATCTAACCACCCAGCTTAACGGGCGGGCTAGCGTCGGGCGCCGTTCGGCGAGGTCAACGGCGCACGAAAGTCGCAACCGCCTCTACGTGGTGCGTGTTCGGAAAAAGGTCGAACGCACGCAGAGTGCTGAGCGCATACCCGTGACCGGCGAGTAGTGCGACGTCGCGGGCGAGGGCGACCGGGTCGCAGGCGACGTAGACCAGTTGAGCGGGGGAAAGCGCCGCGAGCTCGTTCACGACCGCCTTCCCCGCACCGGCGCGGGGCGGATCGAGCACCACCGTCGCTCGAGCCAACCGCTCCTTCTCGCCGGCTCCCGCACTCGCCCGAAGTTTCTGCAGATACCGCTCGACCCGACCGGTGACGGCGGAAGCTCCCGGCCACTGCGTCAGGTTCGCCGCCGCGTGCGTGGTGGCGGTCGGGTCGCTCTCGACTGTCGTGATCTGCACGGTGTCGCCGAATCGGTCGCCGACGGCGGCGGCGAGCAGCCCGACTCCTCCGTAGAGGTCGAGGTTGGCCGCGCGAGGGTCGAACAGCGCCTCGTCGACCGCCGACTGCACGGCCTCGGTGAGGGTGGTCGCCGCATGCCGATGCACCTGCCAGAACCCGCGGGCCTCGAGACGGAACTCCCGGTCGCCCACCCGTTCGAGGATCCGACTCGCCCTGCGAGTGTTCTTCCGGTCGCCTACGAGGACGAAAGCGTTGCCGACGGACGGCACGACCACGTCCACGAACTCCGCCCCGGGAAATCTCTCGTCGAGGGGCAGGATGGCCTGCGCCTCCGCGACCGCGAGCGGAACGTCGGTGACGGGGACCACCCGGTGCGAACGTGAAGCATACGGTCCCGGCGTTCCGTCCTCGGCGACGTGCAGGCGGATTCGGGTGCGCCAACCGGTGCCGTCACTGTCGACCCCCCCACCGTTCCCCGACGGAAGCGGTTCGACCGTGACATCCGTTTCCTGCTTCGCCATCCGGGAGAGGGCGTCCGCAAGCACCTGGCGCTTCAGCTCCCGCTGGTGCGGGAGGGCGATGTGACCGAATTCGGCTCCTCCTGCGCGGTCGGCGGGCTCGCGCTCGATCGAAGCGGCGTCCCACACATGCGGCCGACGATGCTCGGACGGCGTGAGCACCTTCACCGTTTCAGCGCGCCAGAACTTCGGCTTCGCGTCGTCGGTGATCTCGGCGAGGACGGTTTCGCCGGGGATGGCGTCGCTCACGAAGATCACCCGCCCCTCATGACGGGCGACGAAGACGCCCCCGTGCGCCACGCCTGTAATCTCGACCTCGACGCGTGTGCCCTGCATGTCGCCCATCCTTCGAGCATAGGAGCATCGTGCGCCTGTATCTGGCCTCCACCTCGCCCGCAAGGCTCGCGACGCTGCGCGCAGCCGGAATCGAGCCGATCGTCGTCGATCCCGAGGTGGACGAGGAGGCCGTGGTGCAGGGGTGGGTCGCCGAGCACGGGACCATCGGGGCCGAAGCCATGGTCGAACTGCTGGCCAGGGCGAAGGCGGAGGCGGTGGCATCGCGAGACTCCGCCGCCCTCGACGGGTTCATCCTCGGCGGGGACTCCGCCTTCGAGCTCGACGGCGTCATCTACGGCAAGCCACACCTTCCGGCGGTCGCACGCGAGCGCTGGCTGCTACAGCGCGGGCGCACCGGCCACCTGCACTCAGGGCACTGGCTCATCGACCGCCGCGCCGAGGTTCTGGGCGCTTTCCCCGGCGACGACACGAGGGGCATCGGCTCGGTCACCACCACCGGCGTGACCTTCGCGTCGAACATCAGCGAACAGGAGATCGACGCGTACATCGCCACCGGCGAGCCGCTCAAGGTGGCGGGCGCGTTCACGATCGACTCCCTCGGCGCGCCATTCATCACCTCGGTGGACGGCGACCCGCACGCCGTTGTCGGTCTGTCGCTCGCCGCCCTGCGGGAGCTCTTCCTCAGCTTCGACGTGAGCTGGCCGGAGCTTTGGAACCGGTAGCGGGTTCGTGCTCTTTGTAGAACGTCACACCGAGACAGCCGGCATTTTTGTCGCTCTGGTCCAATTCCACGGATAGCGGCGGCAATAAGCTAGGTCATTATGCCCCGGATAACCAAGGTCTTGATCGCGAATCGTGGAGAGATCGCGGTGAGGGTGATCCGGGCGGCGCGGGACGGCGGAATCGGCTCGGTCGCCGTCTACGCCGACCAGGACCGGGACGCCCGGCACGTCAAACTCGCCGACGAGGCTTACGCGCTCGACGGGGCGACCTCCGCGGAGACATACCTGCGCATCGATAAGATCCTGTCCATCGCGAGGCGTTCGGGAGCGGATGCGGTGCATCCCGGCTACGGCTTCCTCGCCGAGAACGCCGGATTCGCGCGAGCAGTCATCGACGCCGGGCTCGTCTGGATCGGCCCGTCTCCCGAGGCGATCGAGCAGCTCGGCGACAAGGTCTCGGCGCGTCACATCGCCGAGCGCGTCGGGGCGCCCCTCGCCCCCGGCACGCTCAACCCGGTCTCCGGAGCGAGCGAAGTCCTCGACTTCGTCGACCAGCACGGCCTTCCCGTCGCGATCAAAGCCGCATTCGGCGGCGGCGGACGCGGACTCAAGGTCGCCCGCACGCGCGAGGAGATCCCGGAACTGTTCGACTCGGCGACTCGCGAAGCCGTCGCCGCGTTCGGTCGTGGGGAGTGTTTCGTCGAGAAGTACCTCGACGAGCCGCGCCACGTCGAGACCCAGTGCCTCGCCGATGCGTTCGGCACCGTCGTCGTCGTCTCCACCCGCGACTGCTCCCTCCAGCGTCGACACCAGAAGCTCGTCGAGGAGGCGCCCGCCCCGTTCCTCAGCCCTGAGCAGAATGAACTGCTGTACACCGCGTCGAAGGCGATCCTGCGGGAGGTTGGCTATCTGGGCGCCGGCACCTGCGAGTTCCTCGTCGCGAAGGACGGCACCATCTCGTTCCTCGAGGTCAACACGCGACTGCAGGTGGAGCATCCGGTCTCCGAAGAGGTCACCGGCATCGACCTGGTGCGGGAGCAGTTCCGTCTGGCCGAAGGTGAGGCGATCGGCTACGACGACCCTTTACCGAAGGGCCACTCGTTCGAGTTCCGCATCAACGGGGAGGACGCCGGGCTGAATTTCATGCCGTCGCCCGGCCCCGTGCACGTGCTGCGTTTCCCCGGCGGACCGGGGGTGCGCGTCGACAGTGGCGTCACGACGGGCGACGTCATCAGTGGCGCGTTCGACTCCCTGCTCGCGAAGCTCATCGTCACCGGCTCGACGCGTGAGGACGCGCTCGAGCGCTCCAGGCGCGCCCTCGACGAGTTCGAGGTCGCCGGGCTGCCCACCGTGCTCCCCTTCCACCGGGCGATCGTCCGGGATCCCGCCTTCACGTCCTCGCCGTTCAGTATCTACACGCGCTGGATCGAGACGGAGTTCGTGAACGAGATCGAGCCGTGGAGTGGATCCCTCGCCGACTCGACTCCCGCGGCGGCACGCACGAGCGTCGTGGTCGAAGTCGGGGGCAAGCGGATCGAGGTGGCGCTTCCCGCACGCCTGACCGCCTCGACCGCTGCGCCCTCGCTCGTGCCGGCGCCCCGGAGGCACGCGAGCGGCGGCACCGTCGTCACGGCGACCGGTGACTCGGTGAAGGCTCCCATGCAGGCGACGATCGTCAAGCTCGCGGTCGTCGATGGAGCCACCGTGGTCAAGGGCGACCTGATCCTCGTGCTCGAGGCGATGAAGATGGAGCAGCCGATCACCGCACACAAGGACGGAGTGATCGCGAACATCAATGCCGCCGTGGGTGCCACCGTGTCATCCGGGCACCTGCTGCTCGATATCCGGGACTGACCCGGGTCGCGGCGGCTTCGTTGCCCGCGGCGAAACACATCGTCGCAGATCGGGTGCCCGCTCCGCAGCAGGGAGGGCCGTCGTTGCATACCGCGTTCCCGCTTCGCAGTGATGACGGCTGTCGTTGCAGAAGCGGCGTGACGTCGCGCCCCATATGCGATGACAAGGCTCACAACCGTGCAGCCCACGAGCGGCTCCCGCCTCGCGCCCGCAGCCGCTCGCCGACGCCCTGCTCGTTCCGTTCAGCGCAGTCCGGCCGCGCGCAGCCGGGCGTCGAGCAATGGAAGTGACCGCGCTATATCCCAGTCCCACCGGACCATCGTCGGTCCGAGCGCACGGATGCGGTTCTCCCTGTCCTTCTCCGCGAGGAGCACCTCGGCGGTTGTTCTTCCCGCGAGCATTTCGTCCCGCAGGTACTTCCCCTTGCCGTCGAACTCCCCAGCAAGATTGAACTCCGGCCACCAGAAGTCGACGATCATCAGTCCCCGCTCGTCACGCCGTGAGCGGCGGGATGACGGACGAGGGTCTCAGCCAACTCTTTCGACGTCACCATCGCCGCGTCCACGCCCATCGCTCGCGGTGACTTCACCCCGAGTGCGTGATCCGCCATCGCGACGGCGGTGCCAAGGCTCGCGGTGCGCGCTACGTCAACGACCGTTCTGGCCAACGTCGTGACCGTCAATTCATCGATGCGGTCGAGGTCGAGGTCGAACGGAAGGCCATGGGTATGCGCGAGGAAGGCAGTGGCCGAGCGCCCGCCGCCGCCCGGCTCCCTGCGCACCTCGGGTCTCGCCGGCCGCGATCCGACCATCGGCAGATGCCACAGTGCCGCGGCGGAGAAGTGGGAGAACACCAGGGTCAGCTCGTGCCGTATCGCCACCGCCTGCACCTTGGCGAGATACCGGTCATCCTGAGACATCTCTTTCCAGGCAGCTGTCGGCAGCCAAACACCCCGTGCCAGCTGCTGGTAGTGGCCGGCTTTGGCTGCACGATAAAAGGCTGCTCGCGTTCCGGCGCTGGCGACTCGCGAGGCGAGCACGAAGTCATTTCTCCAGCCGGGAGCCGACGAATAGTCCACTCGGACATGGTGAGCCGGCGTGCCCTCCGGACGGGCCGAGACGGCTGCTCGGTGGAGTACTCGAGTCGGCTCCTGCCCGTGCAGGAGCGGACGCGTCGCCCGACCGGCAACTCTCCTGCGCGCAGTTGTGACGGGTGTCGCGCCGGATGACCCGTGACGTTGCACCTCATTTGCGACGACACCCCTCAAAGCCGGTGCGCCGCGGCGGCGCGGGATTCCTCAGGCGACGATGTGCATCGCGCGCGCAGCATCGGTGATGCTGCTCGACAGCGACGGATAGACCGCGAAGGCCCGCGCCACCTGGTCTACCGTGAGCCGATGCTCGACCGCGATCGCGATCGGCAGAATGAGTTCGGACGCGTTAGGCGCGACGATCACGCCGCCGATGACGGTGCCGGAACCGGTGCGGGCGAAGAGCTTGACGAAGCCCTCCTTGATTCCCTGCATTTTCGCGCGCGGGTTCGACGCGAGCGGCAGCTTGTAGATGTCGCCCTGCGCGACGCCGTCCTCGATCTGCTTCTGCGTCCAGCCGACCGTCGCGATCTCGGGCTGCGTGAAGATGTTGGAGGTCACGTTCCGCAGCTCGGTCGGGTTGACCGCGTCACCCATCGCATGGAACACGCCCGCGCGGCCCTGCATGGCGGCGACGGACGCGAGCGGCAGGAAGTCGGAGCAGTCCCCAGCGGCATAGATCGACGGCATCGAGGTGCGGGCGACGCGGTTGACCCGGATGTGACCCGAGTCGGTGAGCTGCACACCCGCCTCCTCGAGCCCGATGTTCGCGGTGTTCGGAATGGAACCGACCGCCAGGAGGCAGTGGCTGCCCTCGACGGTCCGGCCGTCGGCGAGGTTCGCGATGACGCCGTGTTCGGTGCGCGTGACCGACTCGGCCCTCGACTTGGCGAGCACGGTCATCCCGTTTCGCTTGAAGACGTCCTCGATGACGCGAGCAGCGTCGGCGTCTTCTCCCGGCAGCACCTGGTCCCGCGAAGAGATGAGCGTAACCCTGGAGCCGAGCGCTCGGTAGGCGGACGCGAACTCGGCGCCGGTGACGCCAGAGCCGACGACGATGAGATGCTCGGGGATGGCCTCGAGGGCGTAGAGCTGGGTCCAGGTGAAAATCCGCTCACCGTCGGGCACGGCGGATGGAAGGATGCGCGGGCTCGACCCGACCGAGACGACGAGGGTGTCGGCGTCGATCTCGTCGAAGTCGGTCGCGCCCCTGCCGCGGCCGGTCGCGACGATGAGCCTCTGCGGTCCATCGAGCCGCCCGTCGCCGTGCACGATGCGCACGCCGGCCTTGATGAGCTGCGACTTCATGTCCTCGGACTGCTGCCGGGCGAGCCGCAGCAGCCGCGCGTTGACCGCCGCGAGGTTGACCGCGATCTCAGGCCGGACCGATCGTCCGGACTCGCCGCGCGCGAAGAACTGCACCCCGAGCTCCGCAGCCTCCCCAATCGAGCCGGCGGCTGCCGCCGTCGCGATCAGGGTCTTCGAGGGCACGACATCGGTGAGCACCGCTGAGCCGCCGACTCCGACTCGTTCGACGAGGGTCACGTCGGCGCCGAGCTGTGCGCCGGCGAGCGCGGCTTCGTATCCGCCTGGCCCTCCGCCGAGGATCGCGATGCGCTGCTTGCGCTCGAACTGGTAGGGCATGTGCTCATTCTCGCCTACTGCCGGCGCCCACCCAAACGAATGGCCTCTGCCCCGGGTGCGACTGAATAAGCTGGGCGGATGTCGACGACGCTGCAGCACCCCCTAGACGACCCCCGCGCCGACCCGTTCGAGGTCGCCGCCGCCGCGGCCGCGGACATCGCCGAGAGGACCGGGGTCGAGCGCCACGACATCGCCCTCACCCTCGGATCGGGCTGGGCGAAGGCCGCGGACCTCATCGGGGAGACTGTTGCGAACATTCCGGCGACGGATGTCACGGGCTTCAGCAAGCCCGCACTGGCAGGTCACGTCGGCTCGCTCCGATCGATCCTGCTGCCGAGCGGCAAGCGGGCCCTCGTGATCGGCGCACGCACCCATTATTACGAAGGCCACGGCGTGCGCAGGGTCGTGCATAGTGTGCGGACCGCGGCCGCGACGGGCGCCACGATCATGATCCTCACCAACGGCGCCGGTGGCATCAAACCGAACTGGATGCCCGGCACCCCTGTCCTGATCAGCGACCACCTCAATCTGACAGCCGACTCGCCGCTCGAGGGCGCGACGTTCGTCGATTTGACCGACCTGTACTCGGCTCGGCTGCGCGGCATCGCAAAATCGATCGAGCCCGGCCTCGACGAGGGCGTGTACACGCAGTTCCGCGGACCACACTACGAGACGCCCGCCGAGGTACAGATGGTCAAATCCATCGGGGGACACATCGTCGGCATGTCGACGGCGCTCGAGGCGATCGCGGCGCGGCAGGCAGGCATGGAGGTGCTCGGGATGTCTCTCATCACCAACCTCGCCGCCGGCATCCAGACGACGCCGCTCAGTCACGCGGAGGTGCTCGAGGCCGGTCAGGTTGCCGAGCCCGTGATCAGCGCGCTGTTGGCGAGGATCGTGGGGGCACTGTGACGTCGCGAGCGACCGACGGTGACGGGGCGTTCGATACCGGCTCTGTGTGCCCCGCTCAACCAGCGGGGGTCCTCGACGCGGCACGTGCCTGGCTCGCCCAGGACCCGGACGAGGAGACGCGAACCGAACTGGAAACCCTTATCTCGGATGCCGCGGCAGGCTGCGAGACCGCGCTCGGCGCCCTGCACGACCGCTTCGATACCCGGCTCGAGTTCGGCACCGCCGGGCTGCGCGGTGCCTTGGGCGCCGGTCCGAATCGAATGAACCGGGTGCTCGTCGCGCAGGCCGCCGCCGGTTTTGCCTCCTGGTTGCTTTCGCGCGGACCGGATTCCGGCAGCACCGGTCAGAGCGTGGTGATCGGCTACGACGGACGCAAGAACTCGAGCATCTTCGCGTCGGACACGGCCGAGATCATGGCCGGCGCGGGCATTCGAGCGATCCTGCTCCCCCGAATGCTGCCGACCCCGGTCCTCGCGTTCGCCGTTCGTCACTTCGCCGTGAGCGCTGGCGTGATGGTGACGGCGAGTCACAATCCCGCTTCCGACAACGGCTACAAGGTGTACTTGGGCGGCGAGGACAACGGGTCGCAGATCGTCTCGCCGGCTGACGCGGACATCGCCGCCCACATCCACAGGGTCGCAGCGGAGGCGAGCGCTGCGGAGCTTCCCCGTTCTCGCGACTTCGAGGTTGCGGGCGATGAGATCCTCGACGAGTACGTGCGACGCACCGCTGCGCTCGCCGGGCATGCGTCCGCTGCCGTCCGCTTCGTCTACACGGCACTGCACGGGGTCGGCTGGGAGACCGCGCGACGTGTCTTCGCCGAGGCCGGATTCGGCGAGCCGGTGTCGGTTGCCGAGCAGCAGGAACCGGATGCCGCATTTCCGACCGTCGTGTTTCCCAACCCGGAGGAGCCGGGAGCGCTCGACGTCTCCTATCGGACCGCGACGGGTGCCGGGGCGGAACTGGTCATCGCCAACGATCCGGATGCCGACCGGCTCGCCGTCGCAATCCCCACTACATCCGGTGGTTGGCGCCGCTTGAGCGGCAACGAGGTCGGCTTCCTGCTCGGCTGGAGGGCGGCGGAGCGTCTGTCGGCGACCGCCCGGGAAGGGACGCTCGCCTGCTCGTTGGTGAGCTCGCCCGCGCTGCGCGAGATCGCGCGCGACTACGGTCTCGGCTTCGCCGAGACTCTCACCGGCTTCAAGTGGATCTCCCGCGCCGGAGGCCTCGCCTACGGCTACGAGGAGGCCCTCGGCTACCTCGTAGATCCCGACAAGGTCCGCGACAAGGACGGCATCTCCGCTGCTGTCGACTTCCTGGTCCTCGTCTCGGAGCTGAAGGCGGCAGGCCGCACGGTGGAGGACCACCTGCTCGCCTTCGCCGAGAGGTTCGGCGCGTTCGCGTCGGGTCAGATCTCCGTGCGAGTGACGGATGTCGCCGAGATCGCCCATTCCATGGCACGCCTGCGGCAGGCTCCGCCGCGCACGATCGGTGACGCGCGCGTCGATCGCTTCGAGGACTTCCGCGACGGATTCGACGGGTTTCCGGCGAGCGACATCCTGCGCATCTGGATGGAGGACGGATCCCGCGTCATCATCCGGCCGAGCGGCACCGAGCCGAAGGTCAAGGTGTACATCGACGCGTCCAGTACCCAGGGGACGGGCGCGCAAAGGCAGGAGGCGGCGCAGTCCGTCGTGGACCGGCTGGACGCCGGCATCCGGTCGCTCCTCGGCTGACTGCCCTAGTCGAGCCTCCGCCAGACCGCGGATGTCAGCCGGGCCGCGCAACTCGTGGGGGGCCTTGTTTCAGGTGAAGCGCGACGTTGCCCGTCATCCGCGACGACACGGCTCACGACCGCGCGACGCTACCCGAGCGACTTCTCGAGCTTTTCGGCGAGCTCCTGCTGGTCGAAGTAATTCTCGATCACGATGACGTCGGCGTAGGTCTTGCCGATCGCCTCGACGAACTCGGCCGACGTGAGGATGACCTGAGCGTCGGCGGCGTCCCGCTGCACCGACCCGATGTCGGTCGCCGTGACATCCGCCTCCAGTCCGAGCCTCAACAGCACCCGCTCGGCGTTGACCTTGAGGATGCCCGAGCTGCCGATGCCGGCACCGCAGATCGCGACGATTTTCACTGGTTCCTCTTCAGAATGGCGATGACGGTGGCGGCGTCCTCGGCCGCGGCGATCGCCGGAATGGCCGCCTGGTCGTTGAACACGTTGGCGAGATCCGCGATCGACTCGAGGTGACGCTCACGGGAGCTGATGGCCAGGCCGAGGACAACACTGACGGGATCGTTGTGCGGATGCCCGAACGAGACGGGTTCTCGCAGGGTGACCACGGCGAGCCCGTCCGTGAGCACGTCCGGCCCGGGGCGGGCGTGCGCGAGCGCGAGCCCCGGCGCGATGACGACGTACGGACCGTGTTCGTCGATCATGCGGATCATCTCGTCGGAATAGCCGGGGCGGGCGGCACCGGAGGTGGCGAGCGCGGCCCCCGCGAGCCGCACGGCGTCGCGCCAGGTCGCGGCCTCGCCGCGGAGGACGATGGCGGATTCCGGAAGCGGCGGAAGCGTCATCCTCAGGCTCGCTCGAAGCCGGCACTGATGCGCTCGGCGAGCTCTTCGCGGTCCTCCGCGGGGAGGAAGGCCGCCGCGGCCGCGTTGAGCTGGAACGCCTCGAGGTCGTCGAGGTCGTACCCGAACGCCTCGCTCAGCAGCCCCAGCTCCTTGGTGAGCGTCGTGTTGCTCATCAGGCGGTTGTCCGCGTTCACGGTGACTTGGAATCCGAGCTGGTAGAGCAGGTCGAACGGGTGGTCGATGATGTCGTCGCCCCATGCCGCGACCGCGCCGGTCTGCAGGTTCGATGACGGGCTGAGCTCGAGCGGGATCGCGCGATCCTTCACCCACTGGGCAACGGACCCGAGTGTGACGTAGGCGTTCTCCGCGTCCTCGCTCTCGAACTCGATGTCCTCGGCGATCCGCACGCCGTGACCGAGCCGCAGTGCGCGCCCGTCGAACAGGGCGCCCCGGATGCTGTCGATGCCCTCTGCCTCGCCGGCGTGGACGGTCACCGGGAACAGGTGCACCGCTAGGTAGTCGAACGCGACCCGGAGATTGCTGGCGGGGAAGCCCGACTCGGCGCCGGCGATATCGAAGCCGACGACGCCGCGGTCGCGGTGGCGCACGGCGAGTTCGGCGATCTCGAGGCCACGATCGGCGTGCCGCATCGCGGACAGGATCTGGCCGACGTCGATGCGTGATCCGGCGTGGCGGGCTTCCTCGACCCCCGCCTCGATACCCTCCTGCACGGCCTCCACGGCGGCGTCGAGATCGAGTCCACGTTCGAGGTGCTGTTCGGGCGCCCAGCGCACCTCCCCGTAGATCACGCCGTCCGCGGCGAGATCCTGTACGAATTCGCGAGCACATCGAGCCAGACCCTCCCTCGTCTGCATGACGGCCGTAGTCACGTCGAAGGTTTTGAGGTAGTCCACGAGCGAGCCGGAGTCGGCCTGGTCGGCGAACCACGCGCCGAGGCTCGCCGCATCCGTGGCCGGCAGTTCGAGACCGATGGCATCGGCGAGCTCGATGATGGTCGCCGGGCGCAGGCCGCCGTCCAGGTGATCATGCAGGGACACCTTGGGGAGGGCACCGATACTCGCGCCACCTCGGAGGCGGTAGTCCTCAGGGGGAGTGTTCATGAGACAAATCTACCGGTTGGGTTGGTCGGGAAAACCCTGCAGTCGAGCGGAGATGATGTCCCCGGCCGAACGGAGCTGCTGGAGCACGGCATCGGCACCCAACCCGCTGTAGCTCGTCGCGACGTATGGCACGGTGAGTGCGGCCACCGGTTCGCCACCCGCGCCGAGAACGGGGACGACGAGATCGGTGATTCCCGGCTGAATGGCGTCGTCCTGACGAAGATATTCATGCCGCTCCCCAGCGCTGAGCACGAGTCCGGCCGGCGTGGCGACGGGGAATGCCGCCCCCACGCGCACGCGGAACCCGAAGTCCGACGGGCTCTCGACCTGCGCGATCACGCGCACCCGGTCCGACTCGAGCACGCTCAGGTTGCAGGACTGCCGCACCGACTCCGCGAGTTCACGCATCGGACCGAGCGCCATTTCGACGAGGCCGCGAAGCGGCGGGTGCCGATTCGCCAGGTCGAGCATCCTCGTCGACAGGACGTAGAGGCCGGACTGCTTCTCCCGAAATATCCAGCCACGCCGCTCGAGGCGCTGCAGCACGCGGAAGATCTGGCCGACCGAGCGGTCGACCGCATCGGCGATCGCACCCTGGGTGAGCCCTCCCGGCTGGTCTGCCAGCAGCTCGAGAACGTCGAGTGCCTTGTCGAGCGCGGGGACGGCGTACTCCGGCTGCTCCTTTCCGATCGGGGCGGTCACGGTCAGCGGTGCGCTTCCATCGCGGCGAGCATCCGCCTGGCGATCTCCCGGTCGATGTCCTCGGGCACCGGCTGCGCGCCCGGGTTCAGGGAAGCGGATGCTGCGGCGACACGCTCGAGGGACAGCACCTGCAGCAGGAAGCCGAGGTCCATCGATTCGAGCGAGTTGCCCTTGGGTTCCCGGCCGGCAAGGTTCATCATCCGACCGTTTGCGAGCAGGATCACGTGGCGCCCGTTCCCGAGGTCGATGCGCTCGATCGCGTCGTCGAGCGCGTGCACCGTCGTGGCTTGGGCCTTGAGCGACTCGACGTCGATCTCCCACGGGAAGTGTCCGCAGTTCGCGAGCACCGCGCCGTCCCTCAGCCGCGGAAAGACGGTGGCACCGAGGACATCAGGCCGCCCCGTCGCGGTGATGAACACGTCACCCCACGGCGCGAGGTTCTCGACAGTGTCGACCCGATAGCCGTCGAGCGCGGCCTCAAACGCCCTGATCTCATCGATCTCGGCCACGGCGACCCTTCCGCCGAGGGCGCGCAGGTACTGCGCCACCCCACGTCCGCACCATCCGTAGCCCACGACCACGAAGCGGCGCCCCGGAATCATGAGGTTGGTGAGGCGCATGAAGCTCTCGACCACGGATTGGCCGACCGCGTGCCGGTTCTCGCCGATCGCCTTGAGCAGACTGTCGTTGATGACGATCACGGGGAACGGCACGCGTCCGGCGAGCTCGCCGCGCAGGCGGTCCCCGCCGGAGGTGGTCTCCTCCGTGCCACCGAGGATGGTGTTCTGCACGCCCCTGCCGAGAACCCCTGCGACGAGGTCGCCCCCGTTGTCGAGCAGGATGTCCGGGCGCGCGTCGAGCACTCCCCCGACATTGGCGTGGTGCTGTTCGAGGCTGTCGGCGCGGCTCCCGAACACGGTTATCCCGTCTGCGCGAAGCACGGCGACGATGTCGTCCTGGGTGGAGCCGTGATTTCCGGTTGCGACGATCTCGGCGCCGCCCGCCGCGAGCGTCTCGAGCAGCACGGCCGTCTTCGGCTCGAGGTGCAGTGACATTCCGATGCGGCGGCCCGCGAACGGCCTCGTTCCGGCGAACTCGGCACGTGCCGCGGCGAGCAGCGGCATTCTCGACCGGATCCAATCGATTCGTCGGCGGCCGCTCTCAACCAATTCCTGCGCTGCATCACTCATGAGCCTCACCTTACCCCTGTAAATATCACTTTCATATATGCTTGGGACATGCCGACGAAGATAATTCTTGACTGCGACCCGGGGCACGACGATGCGATCGCATTGTTGCTCGCGCACGGCAACCCCGACATCGAGCTAGTCGCGGTCACGACCGTGCACGGCAACCAGACGATTGAGAAGGTGACCCGGAACGCACTCGCCGTCGCTCGTATCGCCGGGATCACGGGTGTGCCGTTCGCCGCGGGCGCGCACCGCCCGCTCGTGCGAGCGGCGGAGGTCGCCGAGTCGATTCACGGCGAGTCCGGGCTCGACGGGCCCGTGCTGCCAGAGCCGACCATAGTTCCGGATGCTCGGCACGCCGTCGACCTGATCATCGACACCGTGATGTCCGCGGCGCCGGGCACGATCACCCTCGTGCCGACAGGAGCGCTCACGAACATCGCCCTTGCCGTCCGCAAGGAGCCGCGGATCGCCGAGCGCGTGAAGGAGGTCGTGCTGATGGGGGGCGGCTATCACGGAGGCAACTGGAGCGCGGCATCCGAATTCAACATCGTGATCGACCCGGAGGCCGCGCATATCGTGTTCAACGAGCCGTGGAAGCTCACAATGGTCGGACTCGACCTCACCCATCAGGCCATAGCGACCCCGGATGCCGTCGCCGCGATCGCCGCCGTGGACACCGGGCCGGCGCGATTCGTGCTCGAACTACTCGAGTTCTTCGGGCGCACCTACAACGAGTCACAGGGGTTCGAGTATCCCCCCGTACACGATCCGTGCGCCGTCGCCCTTGTGATCGACCCGTCGGTCATGACCGTCGTACGGGTGCCGCTCGACATCGAGCTCGCGGGGACCCTGACGCTTGGGATGACCGTGGCCGACTTCCGCTCCCCCGCACCCGAGAGCTGCACGACGTTCGCGGCGACGGATCTCGACCACGGACGCTTCTGGGCGCTGATCGTGGACGCCCTCGAGCGGATCGGGGACGTGCGCGTCTAATCGGCGGCGTTCCCCGCCAGAGGCCCGTTCCGTCACCCGCGGGCCCGCGTGAATCCGATCACGAACCGGCACCTGGCCGCCCGTTCAAGCGCGGATGCGCTCCACCACGAGCGGGCCGCCGGTGAGGATCTCGTCTCCCACGTCGCCGATGCGATAGGCACCCTCGAGCGACTCGAGGGCCCGGGCGAATCGCTCCGGCTCGTCGGCGCTCAGCGTGAACAGCGGCTGTCCCTCGTACACCGCATCGCCGGGCTTCGCGTGCAGGTCGATCCCGGCGGCGTGCTGCACCGGATCCTGCTTGCGCGCGCGCCCCGCTCCGAGCCGCCACGCGGCGACCCCGAACGGCAGCGCGAGCTGTTCCACGAGGACGCCGGAACGGGCCGCGGTCACCACGTGGCGTTCACGGGCGGCAGGCAGTGCGGCATCGGGATCCCCTCCCTGTGCGCAGATCATGGCACGCCAGGTATCCATCGCCGAACCGTCGGCGAGCGCCGCAGCAACGTCGGCGTCGGGTTGGCCGGCGAGAGCGAGCATCTCGCGGGCGAGCGCGACGGTGAGTTCGACGACATCCGCCGGTCCCCCACCGGCGAGCACCTCGATCGACTCGCGCACCTCGTTCGCATTTCCGATGGCGAGCCCGAGCGGCACGTTCATGTTTGTGAGGAGAGCGGATGTCGCGACGCCAGCGTCTTCACCGAGCGCGACCATCGTGCGCGCCAACTCGCGGCTGTGCTCGATGTCCTTAAGGAAGGCGCCGGACCCGAACTTCACGTCGAGTACGAGCGCGGAGGTCCCCTCGGCGATCTTCTTGCTCATGATCGACGACGCGATGAGCGGGATGGACTCGACAGTGGAGGTGATGTCGCGCAGGGAGTACAGCTTGCCGTCCGCCGGTGCGAGACCAGCGCCGGCGGCGCAGATGACCGCGCCGACTTCGGCGAGAATCGCGGACATCCGCGCGTTGGAGATGGACGCCTGCCAGCCGGGGATCGACTCGAGCTTGTCGAGCGTGCCACCGGTGTGCCCGAGGCCGCGACCGGACAGCTGCGGTACCGCGATGCCGAAGGACGCGACGAGAGGGGCGAGAGGGAGGGTGATCTTGTCGCCGACCCCGCCGGTGGAGTGCTTGTCGACGGTGCGCTTGGGCAGCGAGTCGAAGTTCATCCGCTCGCCGCTCGCGATCATCGCGAGAGTGAGATCGCGAATCTCCTGCCGTTCCATGCCGTTGAGGAAGATCGCCATGCTCATGGCGGCCATCTGCTCGTCGGCGATGTACCCGCGCGTGTAGGCGTCGATCATCCAGTCGATCTGCGCGGTCGAAAGCTCGCCGTGGTCGCGTTTGATGCGGATGAGGTCGACGGTGTCGTACGGCTCGGTCATGAGCGAAAGTCCTCGAGAGTGCGAGGCCCGAAGGCGTCGGGAATGACCTCGTCGATCGTGCGGATTCCAGACACCGTTTCGAGCAGCATGCCCGGGGCGGAGTGTTCGAAGAGCAGCTGGCGACACCGGCCGCACGGCATGAGCGCTCCACCGTTGCCGTCCACACAGGTGAACGCGACGAGCTTTCCGCCGCCGGTCATGTGGAGCGTCGACACGAGGGTGCACTCCGCGCAGAGAGTGAGCCCGTACGAGGCGTTCTCCACGTTGCAGCCGGAGATCACGCGGCCGTCGTCGACGATCGCGGCCACGCCTACCGGAAACCTCGAGTAGGGCACGTAGGCCTTCTGCATCGCCTCGAGCGCGACGGCTCGGAGGAAATCCCAGTCGATCACGGCGTCGGTCATGCTTTCACGTATGGTTTGCCTGCGGCGGCGGGCCCGCGGACCTGTCCGACGAGCCCGGCGACGGCGAAGATCGTCACGATGTACGGAAGCATGAGCATGAACTCGCTCGGCACGGGCGAGCCGATCACTCCGAGCACGTTCTGCAGGTTGGTGGCGAAACCGAACAGCAGGGCGGCGAGCGTCGCACGGATCGGGTCCCAGCGGCCGAAGATCACGGCGGCGAGAGCGATGAACCCTGCGCCGGCCGTCATCTCCTTGTTGAAGGACCCGACCGAACCCAGCGTGATGAACGCACCGCCGAGCCCCGCGATGGCCCCGGCGAGCGACACGGTCCAGAATCGGGTGCCCGTCACTCGGATGCCTACGGTGTCGGCTGCCGTCGGATGCTCACCGACCGCGCGAACACGAAGGCCCCACTTGGTTTTGAACAGGCCGAACCAGGCCAGGAACACGGCGACGTACATGATGTAGACGATGATCGTCTGCTGGAACAACACCGGCCCGAGGATCGGGATCTCGCTGAGTAGGGGGATCGGGATGCGCTCGAACCGTGGCGGCTGGTTCAGCAGCGCCGCGTTCGGGGCCAGCAGCTGAGAGTACAGGAAGCTCGTGAGACCCGTTATGAGCACGTTGAGCACGACGCCGACGATCACCTGGTCGACGAGGTATTTGATCGAGAATGCCGCGAGCACGAAGCTCACGAGCACTCCGGCGACCATCGCGCCCAGGAGTCCTACGAGCGGCAGCCCGGTGAGCGACGCGATCATCGCGGACGTGAACGCACCCGCTAGCAACTGCCCCTCGATCGCGACGTTGATGACGCCCACCCGCTCGGAGATGACGCCGCCGAGGGCGCCGAAGATGAGCGGGGAGCTCAGCGCGAGCGTTCCGACCAGCAGACCCGGCACGGGGATGGTGGCGCCGGCGGATGCCCAGGTCAGGAACCCGATCAGGAACACGACGGCGAAGACGCTCGTGAGCCAGAGCGGCACACGTCGCGCCCGGTGAATGAGATATGCGGCGACGCCGGTGAGGAGCAGCAGCAGCAGCACGACAGCCACACCGGCCGGTCTCGTCGGCAGCCCGACATCCGGAAGCTGAATGAGATCTGTGCTCGTCGAGAGCCGGAAATTGCTGACGCCGTCGCGCCCGCCGGCGACAAAGAGCACGAACGCCAGCAGCACGAATATCGCGAACGCGATCGGTGCCTTCCAGCTCTTCACCTGCGCGGTCGCGAGCGTCGCCGAACCCTCAGCGGACCTCGCGTCAGTGGTCACGGCGCTCACTTGCTGACCGCCTTCTTCTCGAAGATCCTGACCGAACGGACCGCGTCACCGGCCGGTTGCGGCAACCGGAAGATCGCTCGCACGAGCGGGGGTGCCGCGATGAATAGCACGATCAGGGACTGCACGACGAGCACTATGTCGATCGGCACTCCCTCCGACGCCTGCATCGAGTAGCCACCCGCCTTGAGAGCACCGAACAACAGCCCCGCGAAGAACACCCCCCACGGCCTCGACCGGCCGAGCAGCGCGACGGTGATCGCGTCGAAGCCGATGCCGGCATCGATTCCGGAGGCGAACCCGGTGGTGATGGTGCCGAGCACCTGCGATACACCGGCGAGCCCGACGAGACCGCCAGAGATCAACATCGCGTAGACGTAGGTGTTCTTGACGTTGATTCCCGCGACGAGCGCGGCGTTCGGGTTGGCCCCGACCGCGCGGAACTGGAATCCGAGATTGGACCTGTTCAGCAGGTGCCACACATAGAGGGTCGCGAGGATAACGAGCACGAACCCGAGGTGGAGGTTGTATCCGGGACCGAGCAGGTCGGGGAACACGGCCGTATCCGCCATCGGCGGCGACTTCGGGTTGTTCTGTCCGGGCGCCTGAAGCGCTCCAGGAGTGCGCAGCAGGTAGGCGATCAGGTAGAAGGCGACGTAGTTGAGCATGATCGTCACGATCACCTCGTGGGCCCCTGTCCTGGCCTTCAGCAAACCGACTACTCCACCCCAGATCGCACCGGCGACCACTCCGGCGACGAGGGCGATGAGCATGTGCACGATGACGGGCAGGTCGAGCGTGAATCCGACCCAGCCGGCTGCGGCGGAAGCCACGAGCATTTGCCCCCGACCGCCGATGTTGAACAACCCGACCCGGAATGCGAGCGCGACGCCGAGGCCGGCCGCGATGAGCGGGGTCGCGAAGTTGAGCGTCTGAGTGAGCGGACGAATGCCATCGGCGAATTCCGGGCGCCGAAAGTCATACACCGAACCCTGGAACAAGGCGGTGTACGCGCCGGACACCGAGCTCCAGATGGCAGAGAGCGTGTCGGTCGGTCGTGAAAAGAAGTAGCCGGCTGCTGCCTGGACATCCTCATCTGTCAGGGCGATGAGCACGCCGCCGGAGAGGAGCGCCAGCACGATCGCGAGCACGGAGATGAGCGCGTTGCCGCTGAGGATCTCGTTCAGGATCGTGTTCGAGCGAGGTGGTGCCGTCACGTTAGATCCCCCGCTCGGCTCCACGGGTTCGATCGTGTCGGGCTTCTGGCCCTTCGTGGGAATCTGTTCGTCGGTCATGCCGCAACTCCTGACGGGACTTCTCCGGCCATCATGAGACCGAGGATCTCTCGCGGGGTATTCCCCGGCACGATACCGACGATCGTGCCCCGGTACATGACCGCTATCCGGTCGGCGAGCGCGACGACCTCGTCGAGCTCGGTCGAGACCACGATCACTGGTGTGCCCGCGTCCCGCGCCGCGATAATCCTGCTGTGCACGAACTCGATGGAGCCGACGTCGAGCCCGCGCGTCGGCTGGGCCGCGACGAAGAGTCGCAGATCACGACTGAGCTCGCGGGCGAGTACGACTTTCTGTTGGTTCCCCCCGGAGAGGCGTCCGACGTGGGTTTCGATCCCCTGGGCACGGATGTCGAACTCCTTGACCTTGGCCTCGGCGAATTCTGCGAGATAGCCAAGCTGGAGGTTGCCTGCCTTGACGAAGGGCGCGGAGTCCGCGCGGTCGAGCATGAGGTTCTCAGCGATCGTGAAATCGGCGACCAGACCGTCCTGCGTGCGATCCTCCGGTATGAAGCCGACACCCGTGTTGAGCACGCGGCGGACGCTGAGTCCGCGGAGGGAGGCGCCGTCGAGCATGATCTCGCCGGTGACCCTGTGCTGGAGCCCCATGATGGCCTCGGTGAGTTCCGTCTGACCGTTTCCCTGCACACCGGCGATCGCGAGCACTTCTCCGGCCCGGACCTCGAAGCTCACCTCGTTCACCACGAGTTGGTTGCGGGCATCGATCACAGAGAGATTCTCGACCACGAGCGCCGCGGCTCCAGGCTTCGCCGGGCTCTTCCGCACTGTCAGCTCGACCGACCGGCCGACCATGAGGGAGGCTAGTTCGGTGTTAGTCGCCGTGGGTTGCGCCTCGCCGACGACCTTGCCGAGCCGGATGACGGTGATCCGGTCGGCTACCTCACGCACCTCGCGCAGCTTGTGGGTGATGAACACGATGGAGGTTCCCGCGGACCTCAGCTGACGCATGATCGCCATCAGCTCGTCCGTCTCCTGAGGCGTCAGGACCGCTGTCGGCTCGTCGAAGACCAGGACGCGGGCGTCCCGGCTCAGGGCCTTGATGATCTCGACCCGCTGCTGCACACCGACGGGAAGGTCATCGACGAGCGCATCGGGATCGACGTCGAAGCCGAAGCGCTCGGAGATCTCGCGCACCTTGCTGCGCGCACCCGCGAGATCGAGGCGTCCGCCGAATTTCGTGTCCTCATGCCCGAGCATGACGTTCTCGGCCACCGTGAACACGGGGATGAGCATGAAGTGCTGGTGAACCATGCCGATGCCGGCGGCCATCGCGTCACCGGGACCGGAGAAGCGCTGAACCTCGTCGTCGAGCAGGATCTCGCCCTCGTCGGCACGATACAGGCCGTACAGGACGTTCATGAGAGTGGACTTGCCGGCACCGTTCTCACCGAGAAGGCAGTGGATCTCACCTGCTTCAACCGTGAGGTCGATGTGGTCGTTTGCGACCAGGGCACCGAATCGCTTCGTGATGCCGCGTAGTTCGAGCTTCATGGGAACCAACCTAGAGGAGCGCCCGAGCAGGAATCGTCGAGCGTCGGCACTGACGGGTACGTGTTTCAAGGGATTCATGCGAAACGGGGAGGCCAGCGATGCTGGCCTCCCCGAGCCGTTACCTCAAATGCTACTTGGGAGAAGCGGGCGATTCGACCACGAGCGTTCCGGAGACGATGTCCGCCTCGATCGCTTCGAGCTCGGCCGCGAGATCCGGCGACACGAGGTCCTCGAAGTCGTGGAATGGCGCCAGTCCGACTCCGCCGTTCTCGAGCGTGCCGACGAACGGGCTGTTGTCGAACTCGTCCTTCGAGGCGGCAATGACGACCTCGTAGACGCCGACATCGACGCCCTTCTGGATCGAGGTGAGGAAGAGGTCAGCGAGATCGGGTGCCGTCTCGTACGCGTCGGCGTCGACTCCGATGAGCACGATCTCCTTGCCGGAGTCGCGGATCGCTTCTCCCGCGCTTAGAAAGATCGGTCCACCGACAGGCAGGATGACGTCGGCTCCCTGATCGATGAGCGTCTGCGCGGCCTGCTTGGCCTCTGTCCCGGGAGCGAAGCCCCCGGTGAAGGAACCGGTCTGCGACGCGACATCCCAACCGAGAACCTGGACGTCGGCGCCCTTCTGCTCGTTGTAGTAGTCGACGCCCTCGGCGAAACCGTCCATGAAGATGGTGACCGGCGGAATCTGGATGCCGCCGAAGGTTCCGACGACGCCGCTCTTCGAGTAGCTGGCGCTCGCGTAGCCGGCGAGGAACGCGGCCTGCGCGGTGTCGAAGACGATGGGCTTGCCGTTCTCGACGTCGGGGGTGCCGTCGAAGTCAGCGTCGAGCTGGTCATCGATGATCGCGAAGTTCACGTCGGGGTTGGCTTCCGCGCCGGCGATCGTTGCTTCGGCCAGCAGGAAGCCGACCGTGACGACGAGGTTGCAGCCCTCGGCAATGAGGTTGTCGACGTTCGGCCCGTAGGCCGACTCGTCGGCCGACTCGACCGCGTTGGGCTCGACGCCGAGCTCGGCGGAAGCCTCGTCGAGGCCGGCCTTGCCAAGCTGGTTGAAGGACTTGTCATCGAATCCGCCCGCATCGGAGACCATGCAGGGGAGGAAGTCGGATTCGGGGGCAGCAGCGCCGCCTTCCTCCTCCTCGGGAGCTGCGGCACAACCGGCCAGCAGGGCGCTGATGCCGACGATAGCGAGAGCGCTGTATGCGCCTCTGCGCGTGGTGATTCTCAAGATGTCCTCCAAGGTGCTGCCCGAAACTCGGATGCCGGGCCGGTAGAGCCATAACTTACCCAAAGCCGGGCGAAGGAACGCGCGAAACGGCAAGCCGTCGCTCAATGGTTACAAAGCCACCAGGGCGCCTCTACTAGGGTGCACTCGGCGAGGTGACCTCGAGGCTCCCGTCGATGATCGCGGCACGAAGTCCCTCGATCTCCCTGGACAGCTCGGAGGAGACGGCCGACTCGAGGTCGTGGAACGGCGCGATGTCGACTCCCCCGTTCTCGAGCGTTCCGACGAAGGGGTCGTTGGTGAACTCGTCGTCCCTGCTCTGCCGAGTGATCTCCAGCACCGCGGCCCCGGTGTTCTTCAGCACCGAGGTGAGCACGATGCCGCGATACTCGGCGGGGAGGGTGTCGTAGCCGTCGTTGTCGACCCAGATGATTGACACGTCGCCCGCCTCCTGGGCAGCGGCGGCAGCCCCCTCGCCGACCTGTCCGGCGACGGGAAGGATGACGTCGGCTCCCTGGTCGATGAAGGCCTGCGCTGTTGTGAGTCCCTTGCCGGTGTCCTCGAAGTCGCCGGTGAACACGCCGTCCTGCAGCTCCTTGTCCCAGCCGAGCGCCTTCACCGCGGAGCCGTGCACTTCGTTGTACTTCGCGACGCCGTCGACGAACCCGTCCATGAAGAGAGTCACCGGCGGCTGGTTGCCTCCGCCGAAGGTAGCTACAGTGCCGGTCTTCGTCACGCCCGCGGCGAGGTAACCCGCGAGGAAGGCGGCTTGGGCGGTGTCGAACACGATCGGCTTGATGTTCTCCCCGTCGACCTGTTCGTCCACGATGGCGAAGTCGACGTCGGGATTCAGCTCGCCCTGTTCCGCGGTCGCCGGGGCGAGCTCGTAACCGACGGTCAGGACGAAGCCGCAGCCGGTGTTCACCGCCTCCTGCACGTTCGGCGCGAGGTCGGTCTCAGTCGTGGAGACGAGCACCTCCGCGTCGATGCCGAGAGACTCCTCCGCGTCCTGAAGCCCGGCCCAGCTGGACTGGTTGAAGGAACGGTCCTCGAGCCCCCCGGAGTTGGTGACCATCACGGCACAGAAGTCGGTGCCGGCAGAACCGTCGTCCGCAGGCGGTGTCGCGCAGCCGGACAGGAGCACGAGCGAAGCGGCAGCGAGGGCGATCGGGCGAAGTGCGAGGATTTTCGACATGACTCGAACGGTAGTTGGGCCGGCGGGCACGGCATCGGGCCAGGACGACCCGAAGGTGGCTTCGTTACCCATTCGTGACCGGTCGACGCACGCTTCCTGAAAAGCTTGCGCAACGCGCGTATAGCAAGGCCGCCTAGAGTACGTCGCCCTGCCCGGACAGCTTCAGCGCGTCGACCACCGACTTGACCCGCTGGGCGTTCGCGCTAGTCGTGACGAGGAGGGCGTCCTCGGTGTCGACGACGACGATGTCGGTGACCCCGATCAGCGAGATGAGCCGGCTCGTCTGGCTGACCACCACGCCGCTCGACGAGTCGGCGAGCACGCGCGCGTTCTCGCCGAGGATTGCGAGGTCTGATCGCCGTCCGCCGGAGAGGATCTTCGCGATCGCAGCGAAGTCGCCGACATCATCCCAGCCGAAGTCGCCTGGGATCACGGCGAGACGTCCGGCGGCCGCAGCGGGTTCCGCGACGGTGTAGTCAATTGCGATCTTCTTGAGGCCCGGCCAGACGCGGTCGACAACCGCTCCCCTGTTCGGGGTGTCCCACGACTCGGCGAGCTCGGTGAGGCCCGCGAGGAGTTCCGGCTCCGACTCCCCGAGCTGCTTCAGCAGAACGGATGCCCTCGCGATGAACATCCCACCGTTCCAAAGGTAGTTACCGCTTTCAAGGTACTTCGTCGCCGTGGCGATGTCGGGCTTTTCGACGAAGGCATCGGCCTTCAGGGCACTCGGCGACGAGTCGATGTCCAGTCGGCCGTGGCAGTGAATGTATCCGAAACCGATCGCCGGCTCACTCGGAGTGATGCCGATCGTGGCGATGTAACCCGCCTCGGCAGCGGCGACCGCCTCGACGACCGCGCGCCGGAAACCGTGCTGATCCGTGATCACGTGGTCGGCCGCGAAGGACCCGATGATGACGCCCGGCTCGCGGCGCTCGAGGATCGCGGCGGCTAGCCCGATCGCAGCGGACGACTCCCGCGGCTCGCTCTCCAGCACGATGTTCGGGTCGCTCAGGTCGGGCAACTGCTCCTCGACGGCGGCGCGGTGCGCTCGACCGGTCACGACCATGATGCGGTCGTCGCCCACGAGCGGCGCCAGTCGGTCCCAGGTGGCACGCAGGAGGGTGCTGCCGGAGCCGGTGAGGTCGTGCAGAAACTTGGGAGCGTCGGCGCGCGACAGCGGCCAGAGCCGCGATCCAATGCCGCCGGCCGGGATGATCCCGTAGAACTTCTCGAGTCCGTCGACGTGCTGAGTCATTCCCTCACCCTAATCGCAGACCCATTTGCCGATCGCCCCTCGAAGTATCTCGACGTCGAGCCATTTAGGTTGGCCTTGCAGGCGGTTCCTCGAACCCTCGAATAGACTCGAATTCGTTCGAAGACCGAACGAATGCCTGCCCCGGGCACCGGGGCCACAATCATCCGCAGGGAGGATTACTCGTGTCAGAGAAATCCGCGGGTACCCTCGCCGCTTCCGGGCCGGGACAGCCAGCGTCGAAGAAGCGGGGACGGTCACCGAGAATCGGTGCGCCACGGGCTCCGGCCGGCACGCTCTATCGCGGGAACACCGGTATGTGGTCGTGGGTCCTGCACCGCATCACCGGGGTGGCGATCTTCTTCTTCCTCCTCGTGCACATCCTCGACACCGCGTTGGTTCGGGTCAGCCCCGAGGCATACAACGCGGTCATCAACACCTATAAGACGCCGATCATGGGCCTCGGTGAGCTCGGACTTGTCGTCGCGATCGGATTCCACGCGCTCAACGGGCTGCGCATCATCCTGATCGATTTCTGGGGAGTCGGGCCGAAGTACCACAAGCTCATGTTCGTCGTCGTGATCCTGCTCTTGATCGTTCTGCTGGCGGGCTTCGTGCCACGTCACCTGATGCACGTCTTCGGAGGCTGAGCGGATGACCACCGAACGTATCGAGGCGCCGAGGAGCGCCCGCGCGGCACGCTCCTCCGGGCGCGGCATCAACTGGGAAAAGTGGGGCTGGATCTACATGCGCGTGAGCGGTGTGATCCTCGTCGTCCTGATCTTCGGACACCTCTTCGTGAACCTTGTCTCCGGCGAAGGCGTCAACGCCATCGATTTCGCCTTCGTGGCCGGCAAGTGGGCCGACCCGTTCTACATCGTGTGGGACACGCTGCTGCTCTGGCTGGCCCTCATCCACGGAGCAAACGGCATGCGCACGATAGTCAACGACTACGCGAGCACCCGCCCCTACTTCACCTTGTTCAAGAAGAACGTCTCGCTCTCCACCATCTTCAAGGGTGCGTTACTCGCGTCCACCGTCATCCTCCTCATCTTGGGAACTCTCGTGATCTATACCTTCGACCCGTGCCTCGGCGACCCGCAGAGCTCCGGCCTGCAAGAAATCTGCGCGGCCAAGTAGTGGCTGCTGAGCGGGGTACCGAGGAGGGCCAGGGCGGCACGATCGTCGACGGGATCCACTATCACCAGCACGACGTCGTCATCGTCGGTGCCGGCGGCGCGGGCATGCGCGCCGCGATCGAGGCGGGGCCGAACGCGAGCACGGCCGTGATCTCGAAGCTGTACCCGACCCGCTCCCACACCGGAGCAGCGCAGGGCGGCATGGCGGCGGCGCTCGCGAACGTCGAGGAAGACAACTGGGAGTGGCACACCTTCGACACGGTCAAGGGAGGCGACTACCTCGTCGACCAGGATGCCGCCGAGATCCTGGCGAAGGAGGCCATCGAAGCGGTCATCGACCTTGAGAACATGGGCCTGCCGTTCAACAGGACTCCCGACGGAAAGATTGACCAGCGCAGGTTCGGTGGCCACACCGCCGAGCACGGCAAGTCGCCGGTGCGTCGCGCCTGTTACGCGGCTGACCGCACCGGCCATATGATCCTGCAGACCCTGTACCAGAACTGCGTCAAGCACGGCATCAACTTCTTCAACGAGTTCTATGTACTCGACCTGTTGATGACCGAGGTCGAGGAGGGCGGCAAGAAGGTCAAGCGACCATCCGGAGTGGTCGCGTACGAACTCTCGACCGGCGACATCCACGTCTTCCAGGCGAAGGCGATCATCTTCGCGACCGGCGGCTACGGCAAGATCTACAAGACGACATCCAATGCGCACACCCTCACCGGTGACGGTGTCGGCATCGTCTGGCGCAAGGGCCTCCCGCTCGAGGACATGGAGTTCTTCCAGTTCCACCCGACCGGACTGGCCGGGCTGGGCATCCTGCTCTCCGAGGCTGCCCGCGGCGAGGGCGCGATCCTGCGCAACAGCGAGGGCGAGCGTTTCATGGAGCGGTACGCACCCACCATCAAGGACCTTGCCCCGCGTGACATCGTCGCCAGATGCATGGCGACCGAGATTCGCGAGGGGCGCGGCGGCGGTCCGAACAAGGACTACGTCTACCTCGACATCACCCACCTCGAGCCCGCCGTGATCGACGCGAAACTGCCCGACATCACCGAGTTCGCCCGCACCTATCTCGGGGTGGAACCGTACTACGAACCGGTGCCGGTGCTGCCGACGGCGCACTACGCGATGGGCGGCATCCCGACGAACGTCAACGCCGAGGTGCTGAGCAACAACACGACGGTCGTTCCCGGCCTCTACGCTGCCGGCGAGTGCGCCTGCGTGTCGGTGCACGGCTCCAACCGCCTCGGCACCAACTCTCTGCTCGACATCAACGTGTTCGGCAAGCGGGCAGGCAAGAACGCGGTCGAGTACGTCAAGACCGCAGAGTTCGTGCCGCTGCCCCCGAACCCGGCCGCTGAAGTCCGCGCCCTCCTCGACGGGGTGCGCGGAGGAGATGGAACCGAGCGGATCGCGGTCATCCGTCGGGAACTGCAGGAGTCGATGGACCGCAACGCGCAGGTGTTCCGCACCGAAGAGTCGTTGCTGGAGGTGACCACGGTGATCCAGGGGCTACGCGCCCGCTACAAGAACATCGCTGTGCAGGACAAGGGAAAACGGTACAACACCGACCTGCTCGAGGCCGTCGAACTCGGCTTCCTGCTCGATCTGGCAGAGGTCGTCGTTTACTCCGCGCGCAACCGCAAGGAGAGCCGTGGGGCTCACATGCGGGAGGACTACACGAAGCGCGACGACGTGAACCTCATGAAGCACACGATGGCGTATCTCACCGGCGACCTGGACTCCGGCGACGCCGGCAGCCACATCACCCTCGACTGGAAGCCCGTCGTGATCACCAATTACCAGCCGATGGAAAGAAAATACTGATGAGCACAATTCTCGAACGCGAGCCCGCGGCTGCGGAGGTCATCCCCACGTTCACGGCCACGCTCATCATCCGCCGCTTCGACCCGGAGGTGGACGACGAGCCTCGCTGGCAGGACTTCGACGTGGAACTGTACGGCACCGACCGGGTGCTCGACGCGCTGCACAAAATCAAGTGGGAGCAGGATGGCTCGCTCACGTTCCGTCGCTCCTGCGCCCACGGCGTGTGCGGCTCGGACGCGATGCGTATCAACGGACGCAACCGGCTCGCCTGCAAGACGCTGATCAAGGACCTGGACATCTCCAAGCCGATCTACGTCGAGGCGATCAAGGGCCTGCCCCTCGAAAAAGACCTCATCGTCAACATGGACCCGTTCTTCGAGAGCTTCGCCGAGGTGCAGCCGTTCCTCATCGCCTCGAGCAAGCCGGACAAGGAGCGTCGGCAGAGCCCGGCCGAACGTGAGCGGTTCGACGACACCACCAAGTGCATCCTGTGCGCGGCTTGCACGTCGAGCTGCCCGATCTTCTGGACCGACGGCCAGTACTTCGGTCCAGCCGCGATCGTCAATGCGCACCGCTTCATCTTCGACTCCCGCGATGAGGGCTCGCAGGTGCGCCTCGATATCCTCAACGACAAGGAGGGCGTGTGGCGCTGCCGCACGACTTTCAACTGCACCGAGGCGTGCCCCCGCGGCATTCAGGTGACGCAGGCAATCGCCGAGGTCAAGCAGGCAATCATGCGGGGCAAGCCCTAAGGCTTATCCGCG
Source organism: Microbacteriaceae bacterium (assembly GCA_025465095.1). Taxonomy (GTDB): domain Bacteria; phylum Actinomycetota; class Actinomycetes; order Actinomycetales; family Microbacteriaceae; genus Marisediminicola. The sequence goes on from JAODME010000033.1 coordinate 32,495, forward strand.
CCCGACGGTGCCATCCCCGTACCGCTCGAGCGACGCTCGGGCGACCCTCGGAGGCGTGTCATTGCAGGTGAGGGGTGACGTCGCGTGTCATCTGCGACGACACCCCTCACAAGCAGTTACGCGTGCCAAAAGCAGAACCGGTGAAGCGCTTACCGCGCGACTTCGCGGGGCGCCGCGCTCAGGCGGATGCCGCCGTGCGCGCCTCTGCGGCGGTGCGGGCCGCGAGCGCCCTCGTGGCGCGCTCCCGAGCCTCCGCGAGGGTGACCCCGAGCAACTCCGCGCGCACGTCGGCGAGCGCTGCCGGCGTCATCGACAACGTGGTGGCACCGAGCCCAACAAGCACAACCGCCAACTGAGGATCCGCGGCGGCCTCACCACAGATGCCGACGGGTTTCCCCGCCGCCGCCCCGGCGTCACCCAGCATCTTGACCAGGCGGAGGACCGCCGGATGCCACGGGTCCTGATAGGACGCGACGCTCCCGAGCATCCGGTCGGCCGCGAGCGTGTACTGGGTGAGGTCGTTGGTGCCGATGCTGACGAAGTCCGCGGACTCCAGGACCTGGTCGGCGACGACGGCGAGTGACGGCACCTCGGCCATCACGCCGACGGTCGTCAGGCCGAGCTCCCGCCCGAGCGCGACGAAGTATTCCGTCTCTTCGGCGTCGGACACCATCGGCGCCATCACCCACAGCTCGGCGCCCGTCGCCGCTTGCGCGTTCGCGAGGGCGGTGAGCTGGTCGCGCAGGATCTGTTCGCTCGCCCGCAAGGCGCGCAGGCCCCGCAGCCCGAGGGCCGGGTTCTCCTCATGGGCGTCATTGAGGAAGCTCAGAGGCTTGTCGGCGCCGGCGTCGAGCGCGCGCACGACAACCTTCCTGCCGGGGAAATGGGAGAGCAGCTCGCTGTACTTCGCCTGCTGTTCCTCGACCGTCGGCGCGGTCTTCGCGTCGAGGAACAGGAACTCGGTACGGAAGAGCCCCACTCCTTCCGCTCCGAGCGCGACCGCCTCGGCCGCGTCGGCGGGCGACCCGAGGTTCGCCAGAAGCGGCACCCGGGTGCCATCCGCGAGCACACCGTCGGTGATGGGCGCGGCGGCCGCCGACGACCGCTCCTCGATCCGGGCGCGGACAGCGGAGACCTCGTCCTCGGTTGGGTCGGTCGTGACGACGCCGGAGGACGCATCCGCGACGACGATGGTGCCGTCCGTGAGCTCGAGCGCCCCGGTCACTCCCACAATCGCCGGAATGGACTTCGATCGGGCGAGAATCGCCGTGTGGCTCGTAGGGCCTCCGTCGCGGGTGATGAGCGCGAGCACCTTGGCGAGGTCGAGCAGTGCGGTGTCGGCCGGAGCAAGGTCTTTCGCGACGAGAATGAAAGGCTCGTCGCTCGTCGGCACGCCCGGCGCCGGCACGCCTCGCAACCTCGCGATGACGCGCTGAGCCACGTCGCCGAGGTCTGTCGCACGCTCGGCCATGTACCCGCCCATGCCGGTGAGGATGTCCTGGAAGGCCGCGAACGCCTCGTAGACCGCACGTTCGCCGGTGGTACCAGACTCGATCCTCGACTTGACGTCCTCGGCGAGGCTCGGGTCCCCCGCCATCATCGCGGCGGCCTCGAGCACGTCCTTGGCTTCGCCGCCAGCCTTAGCACCCCGGGCGACGAGCTCGGCGGCGACGGCGTGCAACGCCGCGGTCGCTGTCGCATACTCGGCGTCGGCATTCCCGGCGTGCCGGCCGGGCTCGGGGTCCGGCAGTGGATCCGGCATCCGGAGGATGGGGCCAACGGCCAGACCTCGACCGACTCCGACGCCCTTGAATTGCATGGATACTTCCTCCCGACTGGCCAACGCACCGTAATCGCTGCTCCCGCCAGCCTAGCCGCGCGTAGTTAAGCTGGGCCCATGACGAACAAGGCGGACGACACGGTGGAGACCCAAACGCCGACCGGATTCGCCGCGATTCTAGCTAAGGCGGTGAAGCTCAAGCTCGTCCGCGTCATGCTGCACTTCGCCTCCGAGCGGGGGCCTCTCATGGGATCCGGATTGGCGTTCCAGGCGCTGTTCGCCGTGTTCTCCGCGCTCTGGGTCGGCTTCTCGATCGTCGGCTTCGTCATTCAGGGCGACATTGGACTGCGGACGTCCCTGATCGAGACCCTGGCGGAGGCGGTGCCCGGCCTCATCGACAGTGGTGACGGATCGGGCGCCGTCGACGCGTCGGTGCTCCTCGAGGCGGGCGCGCTCACTTGGAGCGCCGCGTTCGCGCTCGTCATCCTGTTCGCGACCGCCCTGAACTGGCTCGCGTCCGCGCGCGAGGCGGTGCGTGCGATCTTCGAACTTCCCGGCCCCACCACCAATCTTCTGTTGCTCAAGCTCAGGGACCTCGGTGTCGCGATCGTGTTGGGTGCCGCACTCATCATCTCCGTCGTACTGTCGAGCGTCAGCACGAACCTGCTCGGTGCCGTGCTCGATTTCACCGGGATCGGGTCGGAGTCCCTGGTTGCGACCGTACTCGGCCGCATCGTCGGGCTCGCGGTCGCACTCACGCTGGACACCTTCGTCCTCGTGGCGCTGTACCGGCTCCTGTCGGGCGTGCATATCCCGTTTCCGCGCCTCGTCTTCGGGTCACTTCTCGGCGGTGTGGCCCTCGGCGCGCTCAAGGCCCTGGGAGGTCTGCTCCTCGGCGGGGCGAGCAACAATCCGCTGATCGCCTCGTTCGCGGTGATCGCCGGGCTCCTCATCTTCTTCAACCTGGTCTGCCAGGTGATTCTGATCAGCGCGGCATGGATCGCGATCGGCATGAAGGACGACGGCATTCCCGCGGACCCGAAAGCCGAGGCGGCCCGGCTCGAGCAGGAACGGCTCGCGCGTGAGGCCGCCGAAGCGCGGCGCCCACGACGGCTTGCCCAGCTTTTCCAGCGTCTCAGAGGACGTGCCCGCGGTGGTCAGAAGGCCAGCGCTCCGAAATAGGATGAACGGATGCCTCCTGCCCTCCGCATAGCGTCCGTCAACGTGAACGGCATCCGAGCCGCCTACCGAAAGGGCATGGGCGACTGGCTCGACGGGCGCAACGTGGACATCCTCGCCCTGCAGGAGGTCCGGGCATCGACGGAGGACCTCCAGGGTCTACTCGGGCCGGAATGGGACGTGCTGCACGACGCCGCGACGGCGAAGGGTCGAGCGGGGGTGGCCATCGCCAGCCGCGCACGCGGCCGACGTGGCCCGTCGATTCACCGGGTCAGCCTCGGCGCGGACGACTTCGACAGCGCGGGGCGCTGGCTCGAGGCCGACTACGAGGTCGGGGACAAGATCGTCACGGTCGTCAGTACCTACGTGCACTCCGGCGAGGTAGGCACCCCCAAACAGGACGAGAAATGGAAGTTCCTCGACGCGATGACTGCGCGCTTTCCCGAACTCGCGGCGCACAGTGAGCTCGCGCTCGTCGTCGGTGACCTGAACGTCGGTCATCGCGAGCTCGACATCCGCAACTGGAGGGGCAATCGCAAGAGCGCCGGCTTCCTGCCGGAGGAGCGCGCCTACTTCGACCGTTTCTTCGGCCCGCTCGGCGAGACCGTCACGGGTGTCGACGGGTCGACCGGGCCCGGGCTTGGCTGGGTGGACGTCGGCCGTCGATGGGCGGGCGAGGTCGACGGCCCATACACGTGGTGGTCGCAGCGCGGCAAGGCCTTCGACACGGACACCGGGTGGCGGCTCGACTATCACGTCGCCACACCCGCGCTCGCCGCTACCGTGACGGACTACTCGATCGATCGGGCATCCGCCTGGGACAGCCGCTGGTCCGACCACGCTCCCGTCGTGGTCGACTACGCCATCTAGCCCGGCCGTAACGCTTCTTCGGATGAAGCGTGACAGCTTTCAGCAACTGAGAGAATCGAGCAATGACTCCTAGACCCCGGCTCTTCTCCGGCATGCAGCCGTCCGCGGACTCGCTCCACATCGGCAACTATGTCGGGGCTCTCGTGCAGTGGCGGGACATGCAGTCCAGCCACGACGCCATCTTCTGCGTCGTCGACTTGCACGCGATCACGGTGCCGCAGGAACCGTCGGTGCTGCGCGAGCAGATCCGCCGCACGGCCGCGCAGTACATTGCCGCCGGTATCGATCCGACGGAGTCGACGCTGTTCGTGCAGTCGCATGTGCCGGCGCACGCGCAGCTGGCGTGGGTGCTCAACACCATCACCGGGTTCGGCGAGGCAAGCCGGATGACCCAATTCAAGGACAAGGCCACCAGGCAGGGAACGGATGCCGCGTCGCTGGGCCTCTTCGCCTACCCGACCCTCATGGCGGCAGACATCCTGCTGTACGGCACCGACCATGTTCCCGTTGGCGACGACCAGAAGCAGCACGTCGAACTCACCCGTGACCTCGCTACCCGCTTCAACGCCCGCTTCGGGCAGACCCTCGTGGTGCCGGAGCCTGTCATTCTGGCCGAGGGCGCGCGCATCTACGACCTGCAGAATCCGGTGGTGAAGATGAGCAAGTCCGCGGCGTCCGACAACGGCGTGATCTGGCTGCTCGACGAACCCTCGAAGACGGCGAAGAAGATCAAATCAGCAGTGACGGATACCGGCCGCGAGGTTCGATTCGACCGGGCCGAGAAGGCAGGGGTGTCGAACCTGCTGACGATCCTGTCGTCGTTCGGCGGTGAGCGGATCCCCGACCTCGAGGCACGCTACGCGGGTCGGGGTTACGGCGACCTGAAAAAGGATGTCTCCGAGGCCGTCGTCGAGATCTTCGGCCCGATCCGGGAGCGCGCGCTCGAACTGCTCGCGGACCCGGCCGAGTTGGACCGTATCCTCGCGGTGAACGCGGCGCGGGCGAACGAGATCGCGGAGGCGACACTCGCGGCGGTGTACGACCGCATCGGTCTGCTGCCGCGGCGCTGAGCATCGGGAGTTCGCGCGCTGGCAGGAGCTCGAGGAGCACCACTACCACCACTACCTTGGTGGTGAGACAACTCCTTGAGCAGCGCCGCGCCCGCGATTTCGTGCCGCCGGACGACCTCGACCTGACGCCCGACGACGCGGCCGACGCGTGGTTCAACACCCCGTGCCGGCCGAGGTGGCTGCGGCCGCAGCATCCGGGGTTGCAATGGTTTGCGGTCTCGACGAGCTGGCGGCGCTGTTGACGGGTTAGAGGCTGTCGCCGGTGACGGCTCGTCGGTGGCAATGATCACGGGAATACGCGGGCGGCGGCCGCGTTGACTACACTCAGATCGAAGTAAATAAGTACGTGCTCCGGGGTCGGTGTGAGTCCGAACCGGCGGTGACAGTCCGCGACCCGAGGGACCTCGCAAGAGGAAGCCCGGTTGAGCCGGTGGAATTCCGGGACCGACAGTAATGAGACCGCGAGGTCTCTCAGTCTGGATGGAAGGCAGCACGCGCAGTCGTCTCGCGGCGGCTGCGAACGCAGAAGTCGCCGGTTGCAAGCGGCACCTGCGGCGAATACCCCCGGAGTCCGTCTCGCGAATGTCGAGATGTCAGGAACCGGATGAGCGCCACCCCAGTTGTCGAGTCGGCGATGCGCCGCGCACTGTCGCTCGCCTCCCGCGGGCCGGCCAGCGGCCCCAACCCACGCGTCGGCTGCGTCATCCTCTCTCCCGCGGGTGAGATCATCGCCGAGGGCTGGCACCGAGGCGCCGGAACGCCGCACGCGGAAGTGGATGCCCTGTCGAAGCTCGACGACGCCCGCGGCACCACCGCGGTCGTCACCCTCGAACCGTGCAATCACACCGGACTCACCGGGCCATGCAGCGAGGTGCTGATCGCGGCCGGCGTCGACCGGGTTGTCTACGCCGTCGCCGACCCAGGCGACCGCTCACGCGGCGGCGGCGACCGGCTGCGCGAGGCCGGCATCGCCGTTGACGGCGGTGTGCTGGCAGATGAAGCGGCGAGCGCCCTTCGCGTATGGCTCACCGCAATGCGGTTGGGGCGCCCGTTCGTGACCCTCAAGTGGGCGTCGACCCTCGACGGACGCGCAGCCGCGGCAGACGGAACGAGCCAGTGGATCACGGGCGCGGCCTCCCGTCAGCGTGTGCACGAACAGCGGGCGGCATCTGACGCCATCCTCGTCGGTACGGGCACGGTGCTCGCCGACGATCCAGCCCTCACCGCCCGTGGCGAGGCGGGAGAGCTCACTGCGCACCAACCGATTCCGGTCGTGATCGGCGAGCGTGCGATTCCGGACGGCGCGAAAATCCTCGACCATCCGCAGCGGGTGGTCGCCACCGGCAGCCGTGATCTCGTGGCTGCCCTCGCGACACTGTTCGACCGCGGCATCCGATCTGTTCTCGTCGAGGGCGGGCCCGCGCTCGCGAGCGCCTTCGTCGCGCAGAACCTCGTCGACGAGTACCTGATCTATCTCGCACCCTCCCTCCTCGGCGGCGACCGGCTCGCGATCGGCGACATCGGCGTCGGCACGCTCGGCGAGACCAAGAAGCTGCGGATTGACGGCGTGGAGACCCTCGGCGACGACCTGCTGATCACGGCACGACCAGAAGCGGCCCCCGCGGCACTACGCCCGGGCGCACGAAGCACGACGGAGAGGAACGCATAGTGTTCACCGGAATCATCGAAGAGCTCGGCGAAGTGATTGCCTGGCACATGAGCGGCGACGCGGCGCGGCTGACCGTCCGCGGTCCGATCGCCGTGAGCGACGCCAAGCGCGGCGACTCCATCTCGGTCAGCGGCGTGTGCCTCACCGTCGTCGATCAGGGTGACGACTGGTTCACCGCAGACGTCATGGCACAGACCATCGCCATGAGCACCCTCACCGCCCCGGCGACCGGCGACCGAGTCAACCTCGAACGCGCCGCCCAGGTGGGCGACCGGCTCGGCGGGCACATCGTGCAGGGCCACATCGACGGCACGAGTACCCTGCTGAGCATCACCGACGGCAGCGCCTGGCGTGTTCTCCGATTCAGCCTGGCCCCGGACGTCGCGGCTCTGGTCACCGGCAAGGGCTCGATCGCGGTCGACGGGGTGTCGCTCACCGTCAGCGCGGTGGGGACGGACGGCGACGGACTCGAGTGGTTCGAGGTGTCGTTGATTCCCGAGACCCTCGCGATGACGACCCTCGGACTCAGGGCGGTCGGCGACCACGTGAACATCGAGACAGACATCCTCGCGCGCCACGTCGCCCGCATGCTTCAACTCAGTTCAAGGAGTAACTCATGAGCCTCGCCAGCATCCCCACCGCCCTAGAGGCGCTGCGCGCAGGACGACCGGTCATCGTCGCGGACGACGAGGGACGCGAGAACGAGGGCGACGTGATCCTCGCGGCCGAACTCGCGACCCAGGAGTGGATCGCGTGGACGGTGCGCAACTCATCCGGGTTCATCTGCGCGCCGATGCCGAACGACATCGCCGACCGCCTCGAGCTACCGGTGATGGTGGTGCACAACGAGGACCCTCGCGGCACCAACTACACGATCACGGTTGACGCGGCCGACCGCTTGAGCACGGGCATCAGCGCGGCTGACCGGGCGCACACCCTTCGGGTCCTCGCCGACATGGACTCGACACCGGCGAGCCTCAACCGGCCAGGTCACATCCTTCCCCTTCGCGCCGCGGACGGCGGGGTGCGAGAGCGCGATGGCCACACGGAGGCCGCCGTCGATCTACTCAAGCTCGCGGGCCTGACGCCCGTGGCGGCGATCGCCGAGATCGTCGCCGACGACGGCGAGATGATGCGCCTGCCCGGCCTCATCACGCTCGGCGAGCGCGACGACATCCCGGTCATCACTATCGCCGCACTCATCGACTACCTGCAGGAGGTGCACTGTGACGTCGCGGTACCGGTCGTCGTGCCGATCCCCGAAACATCCAGGGTCATCTTCGAGGTCGAGACGGTTGTCCCGACCACGCACGGCGCCTTCCGGATCCGCGCCTACCGGGACCGGATGACGGGAGCCGACCACCTCGCGATCATCGCCGGCAGCCCCACCAACGGCGCCATCGTTCGCGTGCACTCCGAGTGCCTCACGGGTGAGGTACTCGGTTCGCTCAAGTGCGAGTGCGGTCCGCAGCTCGACTCCGCGCTCGAGGCGATCCAGGACAACGGCGGCGTCGTCATTTACATGCGCGGTCACGAGGGGCGCGGCATCGGCCTGATCAACAAGCTGAAGGCGTACCGTCTGCAGGAGGATGGCCTCGACACACTCGATGCGAATATCGCGCTCGGCTTCCCCGCGGACGGGCGCGACTACGGCGCCGCGGTCGCGATCCTCCATGACCTGGGCCTCGACGCGGTTCGCGTCATCACCAACAATCCCGACAAACTGAAGCAGCTGAGCGATCGCGGGATCACCGTCCTCGAGCAGGTGCCGCTCGTCGTGGGTGTCGACGGCTTCAACGAGGCCTACCTCGGCGCGAAGCGCGACCGGATGGGGCACCTCCTTCCAAGCGATGACATTCTCGACCAGGTGGTCGCCGCGGCGGCCGCCCAAACACTCAAGGAGCAGGAACTGTGAGCGGTTCAGGAGCACGGGACATCACGCCGGTCGACGGCAGCGGCATCAAGGTGACCATCGTCGCCGGCCAGTGGCACGAGGCGATCAGCAACGGCCTCATCGAAGGCGCACGCCGCTACCTAGCGGAGGCGGGCGCGGAGGTCACCGAGGTGCGGGTCGCCGGCAGCTTCGAGCTGCCGGTCGTCAGCAGAGTGGCACTCGAGGCGGGAGCGGACGCCGTGGTGGCGCTGGGGGTCATCATCCGTGGCGGCACGCCGCACTTCGAATATGTGGCGGATGCGGCGACCTCCGGGCTGACCCAGGTGAGCATCCTCACCGGAAAGCCGATCGGTTTCGGCGTGCTCACGATCGAGAACGAGCAGCAGGGTCTCGACCGGGCCGGGCTGGAGGGGTCGAAGGAGGACAAGGGCGCAGAGGCGGCGGACGCTGCGCTATCGACGGCACTGCTTCTGCGGTCGATCAAGGCGTAGTCCGCCCCCGTATCGGATCGCAACCCGTCGGAACGGCACACTTTCCGGCGTAAGGTGAGTCCTGCAAATTCCACCTCCCAGCTTCGGAGTTCCCGTATGTCAACTTCCCCCAGCACTGTCGACGACCAGGCGAAGACCAACCCTAGGTCACGTGTCATCTTCGCCAGCCTCATCGGCACCTCGATCGAGTTCTACGACTTCTACGTCTACGCGACGGCCGCCGTGCTCGTGTTCCCCGCCCTGTTCTTTCCCGGCGACGACCCGACGCTGTCACTGCTCAAGTCCTTCGCGGCGTTCGGCGCAGCCTTCGTCGCACGACCGATCGGCTCCATCGTGTTCGGCCACTTCGGTGACAGGATCGGCCGTAAAGGCACCCTCGTCGCGTCGCTGCTGACGATGGGCATTGCCACTATCCTCATCGGCTGCCTTCCTACCGCACTCACGCCGGGCTGGGAAATCCTCGCGCCCGCCCTCCTTGTGCTCATGCGATTCGCGCAGGGTCTGGGCCTCGGCGGCGAATGGAGCGGCGCTGCCCTGCTCGCGACCGAGAACGCTCCGGAGGGCAAGCGCGCCATCTACGGCACCTTTCCCCAGCTCGGTGCCCCGATCGGTTTCATCGTCGCGAACGGCGTGTTCCTCATCCTCGCTTCCACCATGTCGGAGGACGCATTCCTGACCTGGGGGTGGCGTGTGCCGTTCCTCGCGAGCGCCATCCTCGTCATCATCGGCCTCTACGTGCGGTTCAAGCTCATCGAGACTCCCGCGTTCCAGAAGGTTGTCGAGAGCGGCGAAGTCGTCAAGGTGCCCCTCGCGCGCGTGTTCAAGTACAGCTGGCGCGAGCTCATCCTGGGCACGTTCATCATGCTCGCGACCTACACGCTCTTCTACCTCATGACTACGTACACCCTCACCTACGGAACCACCCCGACCGACGCGCCCGTCGCCGGGCTCGGCTACAACCGTGACGACTTCCTCATCATGCTCATCATCGGGGTCGTGTTCTTCGGCATCTTCACCCTCGTGTCGGGACCGCTCGCCGAGAAGTTCGGCCGCCGAGCGCACCTCATCGTCACGACGGTCGCGATCATCATCTTCGGTGCCCTGTTCGTGCCCCTCTTCAGCGCCGGCACCGTCGGCGTGTACGCCTTGCTGATCATCGGCTTCACCCTCATGGGTCTCACCTTCGGGCCGATGGGCGCGCTGCTGCCCGAACTTTTTCCCACCAATGTGCGGTACACCGGCTCCGCGGTCAGCTACAACGTTGCCAGCATTCTCGGCGCTGCGGTGGCACCGTTCATCGCGGTGGCCCTCTGGGAGGCCGCGAACGGCAGCCCGGTTCTCGTCGGCGTCTACCTCAGCGCCATGGGAGCGATCACTCTCGTCGCGCTTCTCATCAGCAAGGAGACGCGCGACCTCGACTACAACTCGCACACGAGCTGACGCCCGGCAGAGCTCTCGTCGCAACCTGCAGCGCGTGCGACGACGAAGGCCCGCTCAAGGCGATCCGCGCCGTGAGCGAATTGCGCAGGGAACTCGACCGTCACGAAGCTACGCTGGTTCGCAGGGCACGCAACCTCGGTTGCGGCTGGCGAATGATCGCCAGTGCTCGCGGCGTGTCTCGTCAGGCCGTTCACCAGAAGTACGGCCGAAAGTGACCGATCGGCCGCGCACGTCGACGCTCGACCGTCGCTGAGCACCATGCAGAGGAACAGCTCATGAGCACCACCACGAAACAGGCGCGCCCAAGGCGGATGGGCTTCGGAAAGTCAGACGCGGACGTCGGCCCCCGCGCCACCTTCGGTCAGCTTCTCCCGTACCTGCTGGAACATCGGAGGGTCCTCTCCGTCGTCGTCGTCCTCAGCGTGCTCGGGGCAGCGGCGTCACTCGCTCAGCCGCTGCTCGTGTCTAGCGTCATCACGGTCGTCGAGGCCGGCGAATCGCTCGAAGGGCTCGTCTGGCTGCTCGTGGGACTCGTCGTCGCATCCGCACTCATCAGCGGCTACCAGCACTACCTCCTCCAGCGCACCGGGGAAGGCGTCGTGCTCTCGAGCAGGCGTCAGCTCGTCGCGCGCATGCTGAAACTCCCGATCAGCGAGTTCGACATCCGCCGCACCGGCGACCTCGTCTCGCGCGTCGGTTCGGACACGACCCTCCTGCGTGCCGTGCTCACCCAGGGACTCGTCGAGGCGATCGGAGGCTCGCTCACCTTCATCGGTGCGCTCATCGCGATGGCGATCATCGACCCGATCCTCCTCGGGCTCACCGTGCTGGTGATCGGCGTCTCCGTCACAACCGTCATCCTGCTGAGTGCACGAATCCGCGTCGCGAGCCGCAGAGCGCAAGAGAAGGTCGGGGATCTCGCCGCCTCGGTTGAGCGCTCGATCAGCGCGGTCCGCACCATCCGTGCTTCGAACGCCGCCGACCGTGAGATCGCCGCCGTGCAGAAGGAAGCCGAGGGTGCGTGGCAGATGGGCATCAGCGTCGCGAAGGTCTCTGCGCTCGTGGTTCCGATCGCCGGAATCTCGATGCAGGTCTCGTTCCTGGTCGTCCTCGGCGTCGGCGGCTTCCGGGTCGCGGACGGCTCGATCACGGTCGCCGACCTGGTCGCATTCATCCTCTTCCTCTTCCTCTTGATCATGCCGCTCGGTCAGACGTTCGGCGCGATCACTTCGGTCAACTCCGCGTTGGGCGCCCTCGGACGCATCCAGGAGATCATCTCCCTCCCCACCGAGACCGAACGAGACCACGAAATCGCCGATTCCGCCGTCGCCCCTGTGCGCACGGATGATGCGATCACCTTCGATGACGTGCAGTTTCACTACGCCGCGCTGCCGGAGAAGGATGACGCCGCGCACCAGCGCTCGGTGCCCGAGGAGACCGTCGAAGAGCAGCCGCGCGACCGCACGGTGCTCCGCGGGGTGTCCTTCTCCGCACCGAGGGGGCAGCGGACAGCCCTGGTCGGCCCGTCCGGAGCCGGGAAAAGCACGATCTTCGCACTCATCGAGAGGTTCTACGACCCGACCGGCGGCGTCATCCGTCTCGGCGGCGTCGACCTTCGGGCCCTGGACCGCGAATCGCTCAGGGCACAGATCGGTTACGTCGAGCAGGATGCCCCCGTGCTCGCCGGCAGCCTGCGCGAGAACCTCAAGCTCGGGGCGCCGCAGGCGACCGACGAGGAATGCGTTCAGGTTCTGCGCGAGGTGAATCTCACCGAGGTGCTCGACCGTAACGCCCTCGGGCTCGGCGCTCCCGTCGGCGAGGACGGCGTCATGCTCTCCGGCGGGGAGCGCCAGCGGCTCGCGATCGCGCGCACTCTACTCGCGGCGCCGCCCATCCTGCTGCTCGACGAGTCCACCTCCTCGCTCGACGGGCTCAACGAGCAGATGCTGCGCGAGGCCATCGATGCGGTCGCTCTCGGCCGCACGCTCATCGTCATCGCACACCGACTGTCGACAGTCGTCGATTCCGATCAGATCGTGGTACTCGACAACGGTGGCGTCGTCGGGGTCGGCACCCACTCGGAGCTCGTGAAGTCGACGCCGTTGTATCGGGAGCTCGCGAAGCACCAGCTGCTCGTGTAACTCAGGCCAGCGCGTACATCGCGACCGCCGCGGTCGCCGCGACGTTGAGGCTGTCGATTCCATGCCGCATCGGTATCTGCACGACCGTGTCCGCGGCGGCGAGCGCCTCAGCCGTCAGCCCATGGCCTTCCGCCCCGAGAACGAGGGCCACCTTCGCCGGCGCGGTCGCGGCGAACTCCCGGAGGCTGAGCGCGTCGTCGGTCAGCGCGAGCGCCGCGACCTCGAACCCGGACGCCGCGAGCAGTGCCTTCGTCGACGGCCAGTCGCCGACGCGCGCCCAAGGCACCTGCAGGACCGTGCCCATGCTGACCCGGATCGCGCGCCGGTAGAACGGGTCGGAGCAACGCGGGGTGACGAGCACGGCATCGGCTCCGATCGCGCCCACCGATCGGAAAATCGCGCCCACATTGGTGGGGTCGGCGATGTTCTCGAGGATCACTACGCGACGCGCGGTGGCAAGGAGCGATGCGGGCGTCGGCAGGGCCGGCCGGTGCATCGACGCGATGAGCCCGCGGTGCAGCAGATACCCGGTCAGTTGCTCGAGCAGCTCCGGCGGGCCGGAGAACACCGGTACGTCGTGGTCGCCGAGCGCCGAGAGCGCGTCGACCACCGACGCGCCGAGCGCGAGCACCGACCGCGGTTCATGGCCGGCGGCGAGGGCGCGCTGCAGAACGAGCAGCGACTCGGCGATGTAGAGCCCGTGCTCGCTGCCGCGTGCCTTCTTCAAAGCGACATCCGTCTGGTGCGCGTAGTCGACGAGGCGCGGGTCCTCGAGCGACGTGATCCCGATCACCGGCATCGGTGCAACCCCTGCGCGTTCACGCGAACGGATTCGGCGTGAGCGTGTATTTCGTCTCGAGGTACTCGTGGATCCCCGCCGAGCCGCCCTCGCGCCCGAGCCCCGACTGCTTGATCCCGCCGAACGGGGCCGCAGCGTTCGAGATGACGCCGACGTTGAGCCCCATCATGCCCGTCTCAAGGCTCTCGATCATCCGCTGGCCGCGCGCGAAATCGCGCGTGAATACATAGCTCACGAGACCGTACTGGGTGTCGTTGGCCTTTGCTACGGCATCCGCCTCATCGGTGAAGGTGATGATTGACAGGACAGGGCCGAAGATCTCCTCGCGCAGGATGTCACTTCCCGCAGCGACACCACTGATCACCGTCGGCTCGTAGAACGTTCCGGCCCCCGCGACTCGTGAACCTCCGGTGCGCACGGTGGCGCCGCGCGCTACCGCGTCCTCGACAAGGTCGCTAGCCTTCTGCACCGCGCCGGCGTTGATGAGCGGACCGATGCGCACGCCGTCATCGGTTCCCCGCCCGACCTTGAACTCCTTCACCGCCGCGGTGATGCGGGTCGCGAACTCCTCGGCGATCGACTCGTGCACGATAAACCGATTCGCGGCCGTACACGCCTCGCCGATGTTCCGAAATTTCGCCAGCAGTGCACCTTCGATGGCGCGGTCGAGATCGGCGTCCTCGAACACGAGGAAGGGCGCGTTGCCGCCGAGTTCCATCGACGTGCGCAGAACCCCGCCGGCGGCTTGCTTGAGCAGCGAGACGCCGACCGGTGTCGAGCCGGTGAAGCTGAGCTTGCGCAGTCGCGGATCGGCGATGATGGGCTCACTGACGTCACGCGACTTCGACGTGGTGATCACGTTCACGACCCCCGGCGGGAGTCCCACATCCTCGAGCAGCTTCGCGAAGTACAGGGTCGTGAGGGGGGTGAGCTCCGCCGGCTTTATCACCGACGTGCAGCCGGCGGCGATCGCCGGCGCGATCTTGCGCGTAGCCATGGCGAGCGGAAAGTTCCACGGGGTGATGAGGAACGACGGGCCGACGGGGCGGTGCGTCACGATCATCGTTCCGCTACCCTCCGGGTTGCTGCCGTAGTGGCCGGAGATGCGCACGGCCTCCTCCCCGAACCAGCGAAGGAACTCGCCCCCATAGGCCACCTCTCCGGCGGCCTCGGCGAGCGGCTTTCCCATCTCGAGGGTCATCAGCAGAGCGAACTCGTCCTTACGCTCCTGCATCAGGTCGAAGGCCCTGCGTAGGATCTCCCCGCGCACCCGGGCCGGGGTCGCGCCCCACTCCCCCTGTGCCGCCACTGCGGCGTCAAGGGCTCTCGCACCGTCCTCGACAGATGCATCAGCGATCGTCTTGAGCACCTCGCCGGTCGCCGGATCGGTCACCTCAATCGAGCGGCCGGAGGTCGATCCGACCCATTCGCCGCCGACGTACAGGCGGTCGGGAACCTTCGCGAGCAGTTCGGCTTCAGACGCGGCGGTCATCGACGACCCTCCTTCTTCGTGGCGTGCTTTCCCATGGTATCGATCTCGGCCAATGCGGGTCAGTCGGAGCCGGCAACGTGGGTGCGCGGCGGACGCTCGGGCAGCGCCGTCACCTCCGATTCACCGATACTCGCCTCGGCGGGCACGTGAGCCGCGCGGACCGCCGTTTCCCGCATCCGTTCTGCCAAGCTTCGACGGCCACCAGATCCGCCGCCCGATGTCGTACGCAGCTGCGGGCACGAGGAGCGAGCGCACGATCAGGGTGTCGAGGAGCACGCCGAACGCGACGATGAATGCGATCTGCACGAGGAACAGGACCGGGATGACGCTGAGTGCAGCGAACGTTGCAGCCAGTACTATCCCGGCCGAGGTGATCACCCCGCCGGTGACGGCGAGTCCGCGCACGATACCCTCGCGGGTACCGTGCAGCAGGCTCTCCTCCCGCACCCTAGTCATCAGGAAGATGTTGTAGTCGATGCCGAGCGCGACGAGGAACACGAACCCGAACAGCGGGACCGAAGGATCGGCTCCCGGGAACCGGAAGACACCATTGAAGACCAGGGCGGCGACGCCGAGGGCTGCTCCGAAGGACACGATGACGCTCAGGATCAGTAGCACGGGAGCCACGATCGAGCGCAGCAGAAGCGTGAGGATCAGGAGGATCACCGCGAGAACGAGAGGAATGATCCGGTTGCGGTCCTCGATCGAGGTCCGGTCGGTGTCGATGGCGATCGCGGTCACACCTCCGACGAGCGCATCCGGGTCGACTCCTCGCACTTCCTCACGGAGGTCCCCGATGGTCCGGCCCGCGGCGGCCGAGTCGGCAGCGTCCGTCAGCGTGGCCTGCAGCAGGATGCGACCGTTTACGACCTTCGGCTCCTCATTCGAGACGGCGACGACGGAGTCGATTCCGCGCACCTCGGCCGACGCATTCGCTAGCTCGTCAATCAGATCTTCGTCGCCGAGGATCAGGGCGGGGCTTCCCGTTCCCGCGGGGAAGTGCTCACCGAGAACGGCCTGACCGCTGCGCGCTTGGGATGAACTCAGGATCAGGTCGCTCTGCGGCACTCCTGCGGCCTTGAGTTGCAGCACGCCCCCGGTAGCGATGAGCAGTAGAACAGTCGAGGAGACCCAGAGCATCCGCGAATGCCCGGACACGAGCCGGCCGACGCGCCCCCACAGGCGGTCCATCGGGTGGCGTCGCAGAGTCACCGGATTCGGATTGAACCGGGGTCGCAGCGGCCAGAAGGACGCCCGCCCGCAGGCGAGGAGCAGGGCGGGAAGCAGGGTGAGCGCGGCACACACCGAGAGCGCGACCCCGATCGCCGCGACCGGCCCGAGCGCCTTGTTCGAGTTGAGGTCGGAGAGCAAGAGGCAGAGCAGGGCGACGATCACGGTGCCGCCCGAGGCGAGGATCGGCTCAAGGCTGCCACGCAGGGCGGCGAGCGTCGCGTTCCAGCGCTTCTGATGATCACGCAAAGCTTCGCGATACCGGGACACGTAGAGCAGCGAATAGTCCGTCGCGGCTCCGATCACGAGAATGAACAAGATGCCCTGCGCCTGGCCGTCGAGTGATACCAGGCCGGATTTTGCGAGCCGCCAGACAATCAGAATGCTCGCGGACAGCGCGATCAGCGCCGTGCCGAGCACGAGGATCGGCAGCAGTGGCGACCTGTAGACGATGAGCAGGATCAGCAGCACTGAGCTCAGTGCGACGATCAGCAGCACCCCGTCGGTGCCGGCGAACGCCGCGACGAGATCAGCGGTGAAGCCGGCGGGGCCGGTGAGATAATGCTCAAGCCCATCGGGCGTCTGCTCCGCGAGGAATGCCCGCAGAGCCTTGACCGTCTCGAGGGAACCCTCCATCGTCACCGGCACGATGATCTCGAGCGCCTCGCCGTCATCGGATTCGAGTGATGGCGACACCCCCTCGGCGACTCCATCGAACCCGGCGATGCTCGCGGCGACGTCCGCACCGAAGAGACGGTCGGTGGGGTGGAGACCTCCCTCTCGTTGGAACACGACAACCGCAGGGACAGTGTCGCCATCCCGGAAGTCGCGGAGGACGTTCTGCACCCGGGCGGCTTCCGCGCTCGCCGGCAGGAAGCTCGTCTGGTCGTTCGAAGACACCTCGTCGATCCGGCCCAAGTATGGTCCGCCCACACTCGCCGCCGCCAGCCAGCCGAGGATGAGCATCACGGGGATGACCGCCCTCAGCCAGCGCGGCACGGTCATGCCGAATCGGTGATCGTGGCGCCGGCGTCCGCGAGAGCCGCCAGCGCCTTCTCGCTGGATTCTGCGGCGACACCCGCGACGAGGTCGCGGAAGACGCGAACGGTGCGGCCCGAGTGGATGGCGTCCCGGGCCGAAGCGAGCACGCAGTGGTCGGTGGCGATCCCCGCGAGGTCTATGTGCGTGATCCCAAGCTGCTTGAGCTTGTCATAGACAGTCGAACCGTCGTCGGTCACTCCTTCGAAGATCGAATAGGCGGGCTTGCCCTGCCCCTTGAGAACGTGCACCGTCACCCGCGCCGTGTCCAAAGCCGGGTGATACTCGGCGCCAGCGGTGCCTGCGACGCAATGCACCGGCCAGGTCACGACGAAGTCGGGCGCGCCGTCCGAGGCGAAGTGTCCGCCGTTGTCGCCGGCCCCGTCATGCCAGTCGCGTGACGCGAAGACATGTTCATAGGCATCCGGATCACGCGTCAGAAGATCGCTGATCCGCGCGGCCACTGCCGCTCCCCCGGTCACCTCGAGCGCACCACCCTCGGTGAAGTCATTCTGCACATCGATGACGAACAGCGCCCTGCGCGGCGGCACGCCCTGATCGTTCACAATCTCATGATATCGGCAGGATACTCGAGCCCCACCTGGCGCCTGATCTCATCCAAGGTCGCCATGATCGCGACGCTCTCCGACGGGGGCAGGATCGTGCCCGCGGTCGATCCCGCCTCGACGAGTCGTTCCAATTCGGCGGCCTGGAACTGCATGCCGCGACCCTCGACGGTCTCCTCGAATCGCTCTATCACCTGCCCCGAGCTCTCGAACACGCTGAACGATGTAGGCGAGTACCAGACGCCCTCGACCGAGATCCAGCCACCGGTCCCGATGATCGTCGCAGTATTGGGTCCAAGCGCGTCGAGGGAGGTGTGCAGCAAGGCCTGGCGTCCGCCTTCGTAACCGAGGATGATCGCCGTCTGCCGGTCCACGCCGGTCGCGGTCATCGCGGCATGCGCCAGCACGGACGTCGGCTCGCCGAACAGGTCCCAGGCGAACGAGACCGGGTAGACGCCGAGGTCGAGCAGCGCCCCGCCTGCGAGCGCCGGGTCGTTCAGCCGGTGCTTCGGGTCGGCCGGTAGCTTCTGGTTATGGTCGGCGATGAGCGTTCGCACCTCGCCGATCTCGCCGGCCGCTACGATCTCGCGCAGCCGGACCATGTGCGGCAGGAACCGTGTCCACATGGCCTCGAGTAGCACGAGTCCCGAACGGTCGGCGAGATCGACGAGAATCGCCGCCTGCTCGGACGTGACGGTGAACGCCTTCTCGAGGAGCACATGCTTTCCGGCCTCAAGGGCGAGGCGCGCGTGTTCGTAGTGGTGCGAGTGGGGCGTTCCGACATAGATCACGTCGACCTCGGCGTCGTCGACCAGCTCGCTGTAGCTGCCGTACGCCTTCGCGATACCGAAGCGGTCGGCGAATACCCGAGCGGCTGTCACCGAGCGGGACCCAACGGCGGTGACCGCGAATCCGCTCCCCAGCAGGTCCGCCACCTGGAGCGTCGAGATGAAGCCGGGGCCGAGAATGCCCCAACGGAGTGTTCCTGGCATGGGTTCCTTCCGCGTGGACCGCGCGGTCCACCAGCGAATGTAGCATTCAGCGCTCGTCCGTCGAGCAATGGGGACGCAACGTCAACCCGTCGAACTGGGCGCTCCACGCCACCTAGTGTCGACCCATGTCGAACCTCAACAACATCCACCGGCCGTCGACAGGCAAGCGCTGGCTCGTGATGGGCGCCATCCTGCTTCTCGTCGGGCTCATCGGCGTCGTCGTCTTCGCCTTCCCGAGGCCGAGCGACGTCGTCGGCGGCGATCCTCAAATCGACGGGTTGTGGCAGGCGGGCGTGACTATCGGCAGCGCGGTCGCCACTGGTGCCGGTCTGACGATGCTGCTTATCGGGCTCATCAAGCGGCGCAAGCTACCACCCGACGACCACGGCAGCAGGAACGCGAGTTGAGCAGAAGCCGTTTCGATGACGGTGATACCGTCCTGCACGAGCGGCTTATGAGCAGTTGATATCCACGGCTGCACATTCACACGAACCCCATATGCTGGACACGGGAAGTCGTTCCACACGTGTTGCGTGAGCGCACTCGTAACGTCCATAGGTGTTCGATAGCACATCGTAGTCATCGGCCCAATCCTGAGAGGTATCGTGAATATGTCTTGGCCGACAGCGAAGGCACTCTTACGCCCCTACATACGCGCGCGGTTCGCCGGGAGCAAGTTCGGCTGGTCTGATATCCCGGCACCGACCGACGCGCCCCGCGTCTTCTCACCGGGGGCGGATCCGGACAACATTCTTCTGATCGGGGACGGACCGGCGATGGGGTTTGGGGTCACCAGCCACAACATCGCTCTGCCCGGGCATATTGCACGCCAGCTGTCGAGCCTGACCGGCCGCGGCGCCTGCGTGCATGTCGTCGCCGACGAGGGCTTGGATGTGCGCAATGTGGAGGCCAGGTTCGCCGCCGGTCAGCCGGAGCGGTGCGACGCCGTGGTCGTCATGCTTGGCGTTTCTGACTCCATGCGTCTCACCGCCCTCCGAACCTGGCGAGAATACCTCCACAGGTTCATCCGACGAGTCAACCGCGACGCGCCGGGCGGGGTTCAAGTGGTGCTGGTCGCGATCGCGCCGATCTCCCGCATGCCGATCCTGAGGGGGCGGTCGGCGTTCTATGCCCGGCAGCATGCGGTGCTCCTCAACCGAGAGTTACGGACGGCGGCGTCCGGCTACGCCAATGTCGCCTACCTGCCGTTCGCTCCACCTAGCGAGCCCGATCCGGACCGCTACAGGAGCTCCAGCACATACCGGAAGTGGGCAACCCATATCACGCCGACGGTTGCGGAGCTCCTGGACGTTCGAGCACGAACCGTATCCGCAGAAGCCGCTGTTCCTCCGTGGTTCCAGGCACCGGAACGCGTCGTGGTACCGGTGGCTCACCTCTACCGCGCAGCGGGGATCGCACCGCCATGGGAGCGGGTCTGGGACGGCGAGCGGGACGTGACCGAAGAACCTCCCGAGGAGTGGCCGTGGCCATGGAACCCGAACGGCGTCTCGGCCCACCCGGCGGCAGTTGCCGGGGGCAGTAACGGGCTTCCCGATTCGAGCCGCCTGTCAGAATCGAACTGACGACCTTCTCATTACGAGTGAGATGCTCTACCGACTGAGCTAAGGCGGCGTGACGGTCGACGTACGCCGACAGGCACAGCATGAAAGCTTAGCCGATCATTACACGGAAGCTGTGCCGAGAACCTGTCCGAGCTGCGCGAATGAGGCACGAAGACGGTCGCCGAGGGAACGCTCCCGTTCGAGATCGTCGGCCCAGCTCGACCAAGCGTGCCGCATCGCCCCGAACGCGACGAGGGTGATCAGGCGCGCCCGGTCGTTCAGGGCGACCGGATCCCCGGCGAGCTCAACGTCGTCACGGCCGAGACGGCGTGCCACGACCGCGGCCAGTTCGTCCTCGAAGCTGCGCATCGTCGCCATCCGCAACGCGAACAACTGCGGGTGATCCTTGAGGATGCTGCGCTGCACCTGGAGCAGATCGACGTCGTCCTCTGCCGCTTCGACCGACTTCACGAGAAGTCCGGCGAGGTCGGCGAGGAGGTCCGATGCCGGTCCCGCATTGACGAACACGAGGACGTCCGATTCGCTCGGAAGGGTCGGGCCGTCCCCGATCGCAGCGACCTCCTTCGAAGCGAAGTAGTTGAAAAAGGTGCGCGGGGAGACATCGGCCCGGTTGCTGATCTCTTCGACCGTGACGCGGTCGAAGCCCCTTTCCGCTATGAGCGACAGCACCGCGAGCCGGATCGCCCTGCGGGTGGCGTGACGCTTGCGCTCACGCAATCCCACGATTTCGATACTCACAGCCACCATTCTTGCAGTTTGTGCAATTTTGCACAAAGATGCGGACGTGCTAGCACTGTGGATCGGTCGCGGGAACTTTTCCGTCGATGATGTAGTCGTCGACAGTATCGTTGACGCAAGCGTTGGACTTGTTGTAGGCCGTGTGGCCCTCACCGTGGTAGGTGACCAGGTGGCCGCTGTCCAGTTGAGACGCGAGATTCTGCGCCCAGACGTACGGTGTCGCCGGGTCGTTGGTGGTGCCGACCACCAGGATCGGGGCGGATCCCGCTGCGTCGATCGCTGCGCGCTCCCTTGTCGCCTGATACGGCCAGTCCGCGCATCCAGTTCCTCCATAAGACATGGAGGGGCCGAAGACGGGCGCAAGGCGCACGAGCTCCGCCGCCTCCACCGGAAGGGACTCGGTCGTGCTGGTCGTGCGGTAGTCGAGGCAGTTGATCGAAACGAACGCCTCCGTCGAGTTGTCGGAATACGTCCCGTCTGGGGAACGAGCGTAGTAGTCATCGGCTAGCAGGAACGCGTAGTCGGCGTCACCCGACATCACGCTGGTGAAGAGGTCCCTCAGGTACACCCAGTTGTCAGGGCTGTAAAGCGGCGTGATAACCGCCCTGAACATCGACCCCCTGCCGAGCTCGCGACCGTCGGTCGCACGGATGGGGCTCGCGTCAAGGCTCTCGAAAAGCGCTTGGACATCGGTCACCGCCTCCTCCAAAGTGCCCGTGAACGGGCAGTCCGTCGCGGTCAGACAGTCCCTCAGGAACGCCCGAAGCGCAGCTTCGAAGCCCTGCGCCTGAGTGGCGGAGACCTCAAAGTCGGTGGTCGCGGGGTCGACAGCGCCGTCGAGGACGAGCCGGCCGGTCTTGTCCGGGTAGAGCTCGGCGTAGGTCGCGCCCAGCAGGGTTCCATAGGAGTAGCCGAGGTAGTTGAGCTTGTTGTCACCCAGCACTGCTCGGAGGAGGTCCAGGTCACGTGCGGCGCTCTCGGTGTCGACGAAGCCGAGTAATTCGCCCGTGTGCTCGAGGCACGCCTGCCCGAACGCCTTGAATTGCGCCTCGATCTCGGCAATCGACTCGGCTGACCCGGTCTCGTTCTGCGAGACGTCGAACAGGAACGCATCCAACTCGGCGGGGTCGTCGTAGCAAGACACCGCGGACGAGCGGTTCACCCCACGCGGGTCGAAGCCGACAATGTCGTAGTGAGCCTGAACGGTCGATGAGACGGCGAAGTCGATGCTGTCGCGAACGAGATTGTACCCGGATGCTCCCGGCCCGCCCGGATTGACGAGCAGCGAACCCAGATCGCCGCCCTCCGAGCGGATGAGGGCGAGCTCGATGGTACGGCGACCCGGGTCGTTCCAGTCCATAGGCGCTTCGGCAGTGGCACACTGGAAGTTCACCTCGCAGGTTGACCATTCGAGCACCTGAGAGTAGAAGGGTTCGAGTTCCGCTGAAACCGGTTCGCCGGTAGGAGTCGACGTGGTCTTCTCCGGCAGGAACAGCGAGACGCAACCCGTTAACGCCATCACGACGGCCAGCCCGACGGAAACGGCAGCTACGCGGGCGCGTCTCATTCGTGCGGCCTTCGGACCGCCGAGATCAGCATCGCCTCGAGAGCGAGCGCGGGCGCGACGTTTCCCTCGATGCGGTTACGGGTGCTTGTGATCGCGTCGAGCGTCGCCAAGGTCTGCTCGGGTGTCGCGGCGCGGCTCGCAGCGAGGATGTCGGGGCGGATGCTCGCGTTGATGAGTTCGCCTCCGACTCCCAACTGCGTAAGCAGCACGTCCCGATACAGCGAAAGCAGGTCGACCATGATGCGGTCGAGGCCGTCGCGCAGGCTCCGGGTGGCCCGACGTTTCTGGTCCTCTTCGAGCCCTTTGAGTTGCCCGCGCAGCGCGGCGGGCACGGTTCCGCCGGGTTCGACGCCGAGCGAGCGGAGCGCGCTTTCTCTCTCCTGAGCGTCCCGCTCCTCGGTGATCACCTTTGCATCTTCACCGGCCAGCTCGAGCAGGGTGGCGGCGGCGAGCACGGCATCCGAGGCCGACCGGATGCCGAGCGCGGCCTGCAACGTCTGCTCCCGGCGGCTCCGCGCGTGCTCGTTCGTCGCGAGCCGGTGCGCCATGCCGATGTGACTTTGAGCCTCCCTGGCGGCGCGGATCGCCGTCGGCAGGTCCACCCCGTCCCTTCGGACGATCAGCTCCGCCACATCCTCGACACTCGGCACGCGGAGCCGCACGCCGCGAACCCGGGACCGGATCGTGGGCAGGAGGTCGGCCTCGCTCGGGGCGCACAGAATCCAGACCGTGCGGGGCGGCGGCTCCTCGAGCGCCTTCAGCAGCACATTCGATGCGGCTTCGCGCATCCGGTCGGCGTCTTCGATGACCATCACACGGTAGCGGGCGACGGATGGGGAGTAGTTCGAGCTCTTCACCAGGTCGCGAACCTCGCTGATCGTGATGATCACGCGTTCGGTGCTCAGGACCCCGAGGTCCGGATGCGATCGCGCCTCGACCTGACGCTGGGTCGCCTCATCCCCGGCAGGATCGCCGGGACTGAGCAGCGCGGTGGCGAAGGCGAAGGCGAGGTTCGATCGACCAGAACCAGGCGGTCCGGTGATGAGCCAGGCGTGGGTCATCGAGCGGCTCGCCTCGCCGTCCGCGGACTGCTCGGCAGCGGCACGGATCGTCTCGATTGCGCCCGCTTGGCCGGTCAACTCATCCCATACGGACATGCGGCAAGCCTAACTCGAGCCGCCGACAGCACCCGGCGCGGCGGGCGCCGGTTCCCATGAGCGGCAGCTACAGGAGCCGGGCGACGCGCTCCATGATGGCGCGCGCGATCTCCCCGACCGGCAGCGCCCCATCGATCACGAGGAACCGAGAGGGTTCGGATGCGGCGAGCTCGAGGTAGGCGTCACGCACGCGTGAGTGGAAGTCGACCTTCTCCGCCTCCAACCGGTCGAAGACTTTGTCGTCGGCGTCGAGCCTCGCGCGGCCGGACGCGACGTCGAGGTCCAGTAGCACCGTGAGATCGGGGAGCAGTCCGTCTGTCGCCCATAGCGACAGTTCGCGTACCTCCGCGCCACCGAGGACGCGTCCGGCGCCCTGGTAGGCAACCGAGGAATCGAGGTAGCGGTCCTGAATCACGATCTCACCGCGATCGATCGCCGGACGGACCCGCGTCGCGATGTTCTGGGCGCGGTCCGCCGCGTAAAGAAGGGCCTCCGCGCGCGGAGTGATGTACCCGCGACGGTGCAGGATGATCTCGCGAAGCTCGACCCCGAGCTCCGTGCCGCCCGGCTCCCGGGAATGGACCACGGTCCTGCCCTCGCCGACGAGCCACTCGGCGAGCAGAGCCGACTGTGTCGACTTGCCCGATCCGTCACCGCCCTCGAGCGTTATGAACAGCCCGGCCACGACTATTCGGCAGCCGGCTTCTTCGGCGCCGCCTTGCGGGCGGGCGCCACCGACTTCACGGCCTTCGACGCGGCCGGCTTCTTCGCCACCGGCTTCTTCGCGGGCGCCTTCCGCGCCGTCGCCTTCTTGGGCGCCGGCCCCTTCGCCCGCTTGTCGGCCAACAGCTGCACGGCACGATCGAAGTCGATCTCCTCGACGGTCTCACCGCGTGGAATGGTCGCGTTCGTGACTCCGTCGGTCACGTAGGCGCCGAAACGACCGTCCTTGATCCGGATCGGTTTGCCGCTCTCGGGGTCGGCCTCGAATTCCTTGAGCGCGCTCGACGCCTTGCGGGCACCGTACTTCGGCTGCGCGTACAGCTCAAGGGCGCCGGTCAGCTCGATCTCGAATATCTGGTCCTCATCGGTGAGCGATCGCGTGTCGGCGCCCTTCTTCAGGTAGGGCCCGAACTTGCCGTTTTGAGCGAGGATGTCCTCTCCGGTCTCCGGGTCCTGCCCGACAACGCGCGGGAGAGCGAGCAGCCGCAACGCGGTCTGGAGGTCGACCGTAGCGAGATCCATCGACTTGAAGATGGATGCGGTGCGCGCCTTGACGACAGCCGGCTTCTTCGCGGCCGGCTTCTTCTTCACCACGACCGCGGTGACCTCACCGGTCGCCGCGTCGACGGAATCCGGCGATTCGGCTTCGGAGGTCGCCGCTTCGGGCTCGAGTTCCGTGACGTAGGGGCCGAATCGACCGTCCTTCGCAACCACCTGCTTTCCGTTCTCCGGGTTGATCCCGATGATCCGGTCCACGACGACCGGCGCGTCGACGAGCTCCTGGGCCTTCGCCGCGGTCAGTTCGTCCGGCGCGAGGTCGAGTGGTAGATTCACCCGTCTCGGCGTTGCTGGGGTCTCCCCCGTCGTGTTCGCGGCGTCATCCGGCGCCACCTCGAGGTAGGGGCCGTACTTGCCGATTCGCAGCGTGATCCGGTCGGTCAGCACGATCGAGTTGATCGTCTTCGCGTCGATGTCGCCGAGGTTGTCGATCACATTGCGGAGCCCGCGATGCTTGTCGCTGCCGAAGTAGAAGCTCGTGAGCCACGCGACTCGATCCTCCACTCCTCCTGCAATGCGGTCGAGATCGTCTTCCATACCCGCTGTGAAGTCGTACTGTACGAGGTCGCCGAAGAACTCCTCGAGCAGGCGTACGACGGAGAATGCGACCCAGTTCGGCACGAGCGACTGACCACGCGGGGTGACGTAGCCGCGGTCGATGATCGTGGAGATGATCGACGCATAGGTCGACGGACGCCCGATTCCCAGCTCCTCAAGGGTCTTGACCAGGCTCGCCTCGGTGTAACGGGGAGGAGCGCTGGTCTCGTGGCCCTTCGCCTCCACCGCTGCGATCGTGAGCACTTGGCCGACGGTCAGCGGGGGCAGCTTCGCCTCGGCCGGCTCCGCGGATTCGTTGCGTTCCTCGTCGCGGGACTCCTCGTACGCCTGCAGGAACCCCCGGAAGGTGATGACGGTGCCACTCGCCGTGAATTCAGCGATCGTAGGACCGTTGCCGGGAAAGCCGTCGAGCGGCTCGGTGACGGTCGCTGAGATGACGACGGATGCGGTGGACCCCTTGGCATCCGCCATTTGGGACGCGACGGTGCGCTTCCAGATCAGGTCGTACAGTTTCCAGTCGTTGCCACGCAGCGTTCCCTCGAGCTGGCTAGGGGTGCGGAATGTATCGCCTGCCGGACGGATTGCTTCGTGCGCCTCTTGCGCGTTCTTGTTCTTGCCGCTGTACAGCCTCGGCTTGTCCGGGACGGTGTCCGGACCGTAGAGGGAGGACGCCTGCGCACGTGCCGCGGTGATTGCCTGCTGCGACAGGTTGGGCGAATCGGTACGCATGTACGTGATGTGGCCATTCTCATACAGTCCCTGAGCGACGCTCATCGTCTGTCGAGCGGAGAAACGCAACTTACGGGCGGCCTCCTGCTGGAGGGTCGACGTCGTGAACGGTGCAGCGGGGCGGCGCGTGTACGGCTTCGAGTCCACGGATGCCACCGACACCGTGACGTCCGGATTCCGAAGCGCCGACGCGAGAGATTCGGCGGCTGCCTCCTCGAGCACGGTGGTGTCGGACTTGAGCTGTCCGCGGTCGTCGAAATCTTTACCCTGCGCGATGCGGGCACCGTTGATGCGGGCTAGTCGCGACTCGAAACTCGTGCCGGTGGAAGGCGCGAGGCGCGCGGCCAAATCCCAGTAGCTTGCTGCCGTGAAGGCGAGCCGCTCGCGTTCGCGATCAACGACGAGTCGCGTGGCAGCGGATTGCACGCGCCCGGCGGAGAGTCCGGGCCCGACCTTTCGCCACAGCACGGGCGAGACCTCGAACCCGTAGAGGCGGTCGAGGATTCGGCGGGTTTCCTGGGCGTCGACGAGAGCAGTGTCGATGTCACGCGTGTTCTCCCGGGCTCGCTCGATCGCCTCCTTCGTGATCTCGTGGAACACCATACGCTTGACGGGCACCTTGGGCTTGAGCTCCTGCAGCAGGTGCCACGCGATGGCCTCGCCCTCGCGGTCCTCATCAGTCGCGAGGTAGAGCTCATCGGCGTTCTTCAGGGCACGGCGAAGTTCCGCGACGGTTTTCTTCTTCTGATCGGATACCACGTAGTACGGCTCGAAGCCGTTCTCTACGTCGACCGAGAACTTGCCGAGCGAACCCTTTTTGAGCTCCGGCGGGAGGTTTTTCGGCTCAATCAGGTCACGGATGTGGCCGACTGAGGCCTGCACCTCATAGCCGTCCCCGAGGTACTGGGCAATCGTCTTCGCCTTCGCGGGCGACTCGACGATTACCAGCTTTTTCGTGCCTGGCACGTGACTCCTTGCTTGAACTGCCGATGATGATGACGAAATGGGAGGGATTGATCCTCACGCTACGGTGAGCGACATGGAACGGACTGCGCACCACAACGGGTGCCGGTTGAACGGTCCGACACGCACACCATACACACACAAACAGTCAGCGCCCCTAATCCGTTCCCGAATCGGGTGGCCCCGCCGTGGCTGCGGACGGAATCAAGAAACCGGCCGCCGGAACGCTGACCCGCACCGTCACGACCAGGCCGTCCACCTGACATTCGGTCACGGTTGCCTCGTTCGCGGCGGCCACCGATTCGGCTACCGGGCAGGGAAAACCACCGCGGATGCCGACCGCGGTGTCCGCGGCGGCCAGGGCGGCGGAATCCGCAGCGCCGGATGCACGCTGCTTCGCGTCCAGCACTATGACAAGGGGCAGCAGCATCGAGAGCACCGCGAGGATCACGGCGACGAGCGCGAGCGCGAGTATCGACCCCGCACCCCGATCCGCGACGATTCCATCGACCTCCGCGGTCGGGTCGCTGCCGGTCATCGGCCGTCTCCAAGCGCGCAACTGCTCGCCCTGAGCGACACGGCGCCGAACAGTCCTGGGGCTCCGGTCCCGTGAAGTCGAACGCAGACCAGATCCCCTCGCGAGTGCATTTCGAACGTGACGCCGCTCAGCAGTTCGGATGCTCGCCGCGTTGCGGCACCGGCGCCCTCTCCTCGCGCGACGATCCGTGCTGCGTCGGCGGCGGCGTCCTGCAGCTGCAGTTGGCGACCAGACAACTGCACCGCCGAGAGGCAGAGCGCCAGCAGAAGGATGACAACTGGCATGGCCATCGCGAACTCTGCCGTCACACTGCCGCGTTCCGGTCGGGAACGGTCACCCTGAGAAGGCGAGCGCACGTTGGACCAGATCGGTCAGGATGCCCCGCACCTCGTCGCTGCGCATGATCACGACCAGCAGTCCCGCAAATCCAACGGCGGCCATGGTTGCGATCGCGTATTCGGCGGTCGCCGCGCCCTCCTCTCGTTTCATCAGCGTCAGCGCCGATCGCGTTCGATTCCGCATTGTGTTTCTCCTCCGTCGGTCGGCTCCCCGCAAGTGTCGCCGGCACCGACCGTCCACGGGGGCCGGAGCCCGTAATGGTGCGGAAACCTTCAGAAGGTGTCGACTGTGGACGAGATGACAGAAATGAGCAGTGGCGCGACGCCGAGCAGCATGAATGCGGGAAGCACGCACACTCCGAGCGGCAGCATGAGGGTCACCGCGAGGATGGCCGCGCGCCGGTCGCCGTCACTTCGCGCGACGCGGCGCTGCTCGTCCGCCTCGCTCCTCAACAGCGCGGCCGCGGGAACACCCGCCCGCTGCGAAAGCTCGAGCACCTCGGCGAGCGCCGTGTCGTCGGTGTCGCCGCCGAGCGCACAGGACGCCTTCGCCTCGTCGACCGCGGCGACGGCACGCGGAATCGACGCGCCGCCGGAAAGCGCGATCGCCATCAGATCGAGCGTTAGCCCGGGAGTGAGCGTCTTCGGCCGAGCGCGTGCGACGAGTCCCCTGCTCCACAGGCGGGCGGTCGCCATGAGCGCGAGTCCGAGCAGGAGACAGAGCAGTCCCGGCCCTGTGGCGAACAATGTCCCGATCGTGTCGAAGCCGAGGGCGAGACCCAGCAGCACGCCGAGGACGGGCAGCACCATCACGAGGCGCGCGGTCGAAACCGATCCGGCGAGCGCTACCTCCAGATCGCGCTCCAGCTGAGCCAGCGAGCGCAGCGATGCAGCGAATTCACGAAGCGTCGACGAAAGAGGGGCGCCGGCCTCGGTCGCGATCCTCCACGCGGCCGCGAGCCCGCGCCACGCGGGTGCGTCGGCCGCCGCGATGGTCGACAGCCCCTCCATGATGCTGTCCGATACCGGTTCGCCTGCCCTGGCTCGCTTCCCCACGAGGGCAAGCATCTTTGTCACCGAACCGGTCGACTGCTCCGCGAGATATAGCCAGCTCGACGCCGGAGTCACGCCGGCCGCAAGCAGCACCGCCAATTTCTGTACGATCGACGCCACGGGATCGAGCACCGGCGGCCGCTGCTCAACCATCCGTGCTCCCTTCGACCATGCGCAGACGGTCGCCGGCGTCGAGTGCGAATCGGCCCATCTGGACCAGCCGGCGGGATTGCCTGTTCCGTTCGATGTGCAGGACGGTGTGGATTGCGCTGACCGTCTGGCGTGCGACCGCGGTCGGTGACATTCCTGCGAGCGCGCCGAGCGCCTCGAGACGGGCAGGAACGTCGGCGAGGGAATTGGCGTGCAGGGTGCCTGCCCCTCCGTCGTGGCCGGTGTTGAGGGCTGCGAGCAGTTCCCGCACCTCGCCGCCGCGACATTCGCCGAGCACGAGCCGGTCCGGGCGCATCCGCAGCGCCTCGCGCACCAATCGTTCGAGGCCGATTGCGCCTGCACCCTCGAGGTTCGCCTGCCTCGCCTCAAGCGAGACGAAATGTGGGTGGTCGACGCGCAGCTCCGCAACGTCTTCGATCGCCACGATCCGATCGGATGGTTCGGCCAGCGCGAGGAGCGCGGACAGGGCCGTGGTCTTGCCGCTCCCGCCGGCTCCTGTGAGCAGGATGTTGCGTCGACGAGCGACCAGTTCGCGCACCGGTTGCGCGGGTACAAGCTCGAAGAATCCCTGGCGCTCGAGTTGATCGACCGTGATGCGCGCCACTCGCGGAAGGCGTATAGAAAGGAGCGTGCCGATCGGTGATACCGGTGGTAGCACCGCGTGGACGCGGATGCCGTCGTGCAGTCTCACATCGACGCACGGCGTCGCTTCGTCGATGTGACGCCCCCCGCAGGCGATCAATCGGATCGCGAGCGCACGGAGCTCAGCCTCGTCCAGTCCCGGCTCCGGCGCGAGGGCGAGCCCGCTGCCTCGATCGACCCATAATCGTCCGGCCCCGTTGAGGAAGACATCCGTGACTCTCGGATCGACGACGTAGCTGCTCAGAACGCCGAACTCGCTCAAGTCCGCCCCACCACTGCCAACCCGCGCGTCCCCGAGCGCCTCGTCCGCGCTCATCATGGAGCTGGTGCGAGTGCCGTCGTCGGGATTCTTCCTTGGGCGCGCGTCCTCGTACGGCCGCCGATCCGAACGGCGAAGCGCCTGCGCGGCAACCGCCGGCTCCTCGCCGACGCTCGGCACCGCGGCTCGGCCGGTGCGCCTCGCAACGAATCGGCCTGCCGGGGGGTGAGACAGCAGCTCGTCCGTCACTCGCTGCCCGCCGCTTGCGCTTGCGTCATCCCGCCAGTGTGTTCCCAGCGGGTGGGGACGTGTCTAGGAGAGCGGTCACCCGGCGGAAAGCGGACGGGCGGGCGCTTGTGCAGGAGCGGTCATCGCCCGGATGTGACGTGACGTGCACATGCAGCGGAAGCCGACGGGTTAACGAAGAGGGGCGGCACCGGTTGGGGGGAACAGGTGCCGCCACAGCGACGCGCGATTGGGGGGAATCGTTAGACGTCGCTCGTCAAAATTGAATTCTGACGAAGACAAGTTTAGCCCGGAAGCACCCGCGCGCAAGGGGGCAAGGCCTCGAATTTGGATCTGTCGGAAGCGTCGATCTCCACCGCGCGAAGAAGTCGATATCGAGGGTAGAGGTGCGCCACACCGCGCCGCAAATGCCCGGCGCGAAATGCCGCGGCGTCCGACGGAACACCTCCCCCGGCGACACTCCTCGCTGGGGCGACCCCGTCCCACAACTAGTATTGTGCGATTGCACGCCGGAGCGCCGCGCACGGTGCCCAGAGGTCGAAGAGGATCCACGAATGCCCATCAACTCGATTGACAGCCTGCTCCAGGAAGAGCGGCGCTTTCCGCCGACGGAGGAGTTCGCCGGCAATGCCGTCGCCACCCGGTCGCTCTACGAGGAGGCAGCGGATGACCGCCTCGCGTTCTGGGCGAAGCAGGCGAGATCGCTCCACTGGCACCAGGACTTCACCGAGACGCTGGACTGGTCGAACCCGCCGTTCGCGCGATGGTTCGCCGACGGCAAGCTCAATGTCGCCTACAACTGCCTCGACCGGCACGTCGAGGCGGGCAACGGAGATCGCGTAGCGATCCATTGGGAGGGAGAGCCCGGCGACAGCCGCTCACTCACCTATTCCGACCTCACCGCCGAGGTGAAGCGGGCAGCCAACGCGATGATCACCCTCGGAATCACCGCCGGCGATCGGGTCGCCATCTATCTTCCGATGATTCCCGAGGCGATCGTGGCGATGCTCGCCGTTGCCCGCATCGGGGCCATCCACTCGGTCGTGTTCGGTGGCTTCAGCGCTGAGAGCCTGCGAGCCCGCATCGACGACGCCCAGGCAAAGCTCGTGATCACCGCGGACGGCGGCTGGCGCAAGGGCACCGTACTGCCCCTCAAGCCGACGGTGGACGCGGCGCTCGCCAAGTCCGGCGAACATCCGGTCACGAACGTGCTCGTCGTAAAGCGAGGCGAGAATGAGATCGCGTGGGCAGAGGGCCGCGACCTCTGGTGGCACGACGCGCTCGCCGACGCCCCGGCCGAGCATGTGGCGGAAGGGTTCGAAGCCGAACATCCGCTCTTCATCCTGTACACCTCTGGCACGACGGGCAGGCCGAAGGGGATCCTGCACACGAGTGGCGGCTACCTCACCCAGGTCGCCTTCACTCACAAGAACGTCTTCGACCTGCACCCCGAGACCGACGTGTTCTGGTGCACGGCCGACGTCGGCTGGGTCACGGGGCACAGCTATGTCGTCTACGGGCCGCTCGCGAACGGCGCGACACAGGTCATGTACGAGGGAGTCCCGGATGCACCGGCGCCCGGTCGCTGGTGGAAGATCATCGAGAAGTACGGCGTGAGCATCCTCTACGCCGCGCCGACCGCCATCCGCACGTTTATGAAGCTCGGAAGAGAGATTCCGCAGGCGTCGGACCTGTCGAGCCTCCGGCTGCTCGGTTCTGTCGGCGAGCCAATCAACCCCGAGGCGTGGGTCTGGTATCGCGAAGTCATCGGCGGCGGCAGCACGCCCGTCGTCGACACATGGTGGCAGACCGAGACGGGCGCGATAATGATCTCCGCGCTGCCGGGTATCGCGACGCTGAAACCGGGCTCCGCGCAGGTGCCGATCCCCGGCATCTCGATCGTCATCCTCGGGGAGGACGGCACTCGCGTGGATCCGCCGAACGGGGGGCTGCTCGTGGTGTCCGAGCCGTGGCCCGCGATGTTGCGCGGCATCTGGGGCGACCCGGAACGGTTCAAGGAAACGTACTGGTCTCGTTTCGCCGCCCTCGGCGACTCCACGTACTTCGCCGGGGACGGCGCCCACGTCGACGCGGACGGCGACATCTGGCTGCTCGGCCGGGTCGACGACGTCATGAACATCTCCGGTCACCGGCTGTCGACGGCGGAGATCGAATCCGCGCTCGTGTCCCATCCGATCGTCGCGGAGGCCGCCGTGGTAGGTGCCGCCGACGCGACAACCGGCCAGGCGGTTGTCGCGTTCGTCATTCTGCGCTCGAAGCAGGCGGACAAGCAGACGTCGGACGAGGCATCCGCTCTGCTCCGCTCCCACGTGGCACAGCAGATCGGTGCGATCGCGAGACCCCGCGAGATCTTCATCGTGACCGAGCTGCCGAAGACCCGATCGGGCAAGATCATGCGTCGGCTGCTGCAGGATGTCGCTGAGGGTCGGGAGATCGGGGACACAACGACGCTCGCAGACACCTCGGTCATGCAACTCATCAGCGACAAGCTGAAGTAGCCCGCCCCTCACTCTGAACCGGGAGCACGCCGCAAAGCGTTACGCGGCGAAGGGACTACGCGAACTCGAGCACGAGTTCGATCTCCACGGGCGAATCCAGCGGCAGGACCGCGACGCCGACCGCGCTGCGTGCGTGCCGACCGGCGTCACCAAACAGCTCGCTGAGCAGTTCGGATGCACCGTTGATCACACCCGGCTGCCCGGTGAAGGAGGGATCGGATGCCACGAAGCCGACGACCTTGACGACCCGCGTGACCCGGTCGAGCGACCCGATTGCCGTGTGCGCCGCCGCAAGGGCGTTGAGTACGCAGATGGCGGCGAGCTCCTTCGCACGCTCGGCAGAGACGGTCGCTCCGACCTTCCCCGTCTCGACGAGCGAACCGTCGACGAAGGGGAGCTGGCCCGACGTGTAGACAAGGTTGCCGCTGGCGACAGCCGGGATGTAAGCCGCGACCGGCGCCGCTACCTCCGGAATCCGCAGCCCGAGGGACGCGAGGCGGGCTTCAAGGGCCGACATCAGGCGACCTTCTGGCGCTTGAGGTAGGCCACTAGGCCGCCCTCCGGACCGGGAACGACCTGCACGAGTTCCCAGCCGTCGGATCCCCAGTTGTTCAGGATCGCAGCGGTGTTGTGAATCATGAGGGGGGTCGTCAGATACTCCCAGGTTGGCATCACGGCGTCCATTCAGTCGAAAGCGGGGTGGATCCCTTACCCTTGATCATATGTCTGCCCAAAATTCGAAGTCAGCCGGCGTGCTCGGGGCTCTCGCCGGCCTGGTCGGCTTCAGCGCACTCGCTGGTGTGCTCGTGACAGCTATGGTCGCGCCCGCTCTCGCCGTGACCAGCATGACGGCCAACAGCACGGTCGGAATCTTCGAGGATCTCCCCGACTACGTGACGATCAACCAGCAGTCGCAACGCAACACCCTGTACGGGCTTCAGGGCGGCGCGCAGGTTCCCTTCGCACAGGTGTACAACCAGAACCGCGAAGAGGTTCCGTGGGAGTCCGTCTCGCAGCATGTGAAGGACGCCGCGATCGCCGCGGAGGACGAGCGCTTCTACGAGCACGGCGGGGTTGATCTCGCAGGAATCGTCCGCGCCGCAGTGACTAATGTGACCTCGGACGACACCCAGGGCGCGTCGACCCTTTCCCAACAGCTGGTCAAGAATCTCCTCATCATGGACGCTCTCAACAAGCCGACCAAAGAGGAGCAGGATGAGGCCTACGCGGAAGCGCAGGCTCCCACCCTCGACCGCAAGCTCAGGGAGGCGAAGCTCGCGATCGGGCTCGAGAAGCGCTACACCAAGCAGGAGATCCTGCTCGGCTACCTGAACATCGCCGGTTTCGGTGGCAACACCTATGGCATCGAGTCAGCGGCGCAGCAGTATTACTCGACGAACGCCGCGAGTCTCACCCCTGCTCAGTCCGCGAGCCTGATCGCCATCGTGCAGAGCCCGAACGCGAACAACCCGGGCTATCCAGAGAACTGGGAACGCAACCAGGTGCGTCGCGACGCCATCCTCGGCAACATGCTCGAGCAGAAGATGCTCACTCAGGAACAGTACGACGAGGCCATCGCCACCCCGGTGAATGAGACGACCATCGTGTTGAGCACACCGAACAGCGGTTGCCTCTACGCGAGCGCTGCAAGATTCTTCTGCGACTACGTGGTGCGCAACGTACCGAATTTCGAGGCGCTCGGCGATAACGAGGAGGAGCGCGCCGAGAACTGGAAGAAGGGCGGGTACGACGTGTACACGACGATAGACCTCGACCAGCAGGCCAACGCCGAGGCGCAGCTCGCGAAATACGCGCCAGCCGACGAGGCCCGTTTTCAGCTTGGAGCGGCGGCATCGACGGTGCAGGTCGGCACTGGGCAGATCAGGGTAATGGCTCAGAACAAGAACTACAACGTCGACGCCAGCGATCCGACGGGCACCTCGGTGAACTTCAACACCGATCAGGAGTACGGCGCATCGACCGGGTTCCAGTCGGGGTCCGCCTACAAGCTCTTCACCCTCGTCAACTGGCTGCAGAACGGGCACGGGTTGAGGGAGATCGTGGACGGTTCTCCTCGCAGCTACACACTCCCCGCCGACTGCTACGGGAGCAAGTCGTACCTCTTCAAGAACGACAGAAACACCAACCCGGGCCGGGTGGACGTTATGCGTGCGACCTCCGCGTCGGTCAACGCCGCGTTCGCGAACATGGCCTCGAAGCTCGACCTGTGCGACATCCGCGACACCGCGGCCTCGATGGGCATGCATCGGGCGGACGGCCGGGAGTTGCAGGTCAACCCGACGATGATCCTCGGCACGGACGAAGTCGCCCCGCTGTCTGTGGCAAACGCCTACGCGACGGTGGCGGGCGGCGGCATCCTGTGCCAGCCGATCGCCGTGGACAAGTTCGTAGCACCGGATGGCACGGAACTGGTCGGCCAGGCCTCTGAATGCAGCCAGGCGATCGCTCCCGAGGTCGCAGCAGGAGCCGCCACGGCCCTGGAGGGGGTCATGCGGAGCGGCGGCACCGGGGCGAGAGCGAACCCGTTGGACGGGACGCCGCTGATCGGAAAGACCGGAACCGCGGATGCCGTGCACACGTTCCTCGCCACCGCAAGCATGAAGCTCGCCACCGCGGTTTGGGTGGGCAACATTCAGGGCAGCCAGGATCTGCGGAAGACTACCGTCGCCCGAATGAATGGCGGCGATTTGCGATACGCAATCATGAAGCCGATCCTCGCCGCGCTCAACGCAAGCCCGCACGGTGTCGACGCCGGCGAATTCCCGGAAGCTCCGGCGGCGCTGGTCCGAGGGTCCAGCCAAGCGGTGCCGAGCGTTGTCGGCCAGACCCTCGCTCAGGCGGAGTCGCTCATCGAGAGTTTGGGACTCAACTTCCGGGATGGCGGAACGGTTCCCTCGGAGCTGCCCGCTGGTCGAGTGGTCTCCACGAACCCCGGCACCGGCACCCTGGTATCGAAGGGCACGACCGTCGAGGTGATGACGAGCGACGGCACGCTCGCCGCCACGATGCCCGACGTCACCGGTAAGGCGCAGTCCGCTGCCGTGGAGGCGCTCGCAGCCGCCGGCTTCAACCCCGCTTCGGTGAGTTACCAGTACGTCGATGGTGATCCGAAGACGGAGTGCACCGTGACCGCGAGTGATCCGGCGGCTGGCTCAGCGATCTCGAAGGCGGCGACGATCACGCTCACCGTCAACCGTGGTGCGAAGAGTGAAGGCGCCGACTGCGCGTGAGTAGTCACGGACGGAATTCGATGGCCGCAGGTGCGACGGTCGCCGCGCTCGGCCTCGGCGCTCTCGCCTGGGGCACACTCGTTGAGCGCAACGCCTTCACCCTGCGCCGCGAGACGCTCCACATCCTCGAACCTGGCGCTCGGCCTCTCACCGTGCTGCACATCTCGGACCTGCACATGGCGCCCTGGCAGCAGTCGAAGCAGGAGTGGGTTCGGGAGCTCGCCGTCTTCGAGCCGGATCTCGTCGTCAATACGGGGGACAACCTGGGGCACGAGAACGGCATGACCGGCATCGAGCACGCGCTCGAGCCGTTTCGAAATGTACCCGGGGTCTTCGTCAACGGGTCGAACGACTACTTCGGGCCCGTCGTGAAGAACCCGTTCACCTACTTCTCGACAACACCGAAGCAGGGCACGGAGGCGCCCGCGCTGGACACGGCAGCTCTCGAGGACTTTTTCGAGGGAATGGGGTGGCTCAGCCTCAACAATGCCGCCCGCGCCATGTCGATCAAAGGCTCCCGTCTCGAATTCGTCGGAGTTAACGATCCCCACATCGGCTACGACCGGCTCGACAAGCTGCCTGGCGCACTCGACGAGCTTCGCGAGAATGTCGGCTGGCAGAGCGAGCAGAACGGGCCACAGTCTGTCACCATCGGGTTGACCCACGCCCCGTACAAACGAGTATTGAACTCGCTCGTGACCCACGGCGCCGATGTCATCTTCGCCGGTCACACCCACGGCGGACAGGTACGGGTGCCAGGATACGGGGCGCTCGTCACGAATTGCGATATTCCACGGGACCAGGCGCAGGGGCTGAGCCTCTGGCACCACGCACGCAACACCGCTTACCTGAACGTGTCTGCCGGACTCGGGACGTCGATCTACCAACCCGTGCGCTTCGCTTGTCGCCCGGAGGCGGTACTACTGACTTTGACGGGCAGCGATATCGGCTATTCTGGTTGAGTACCCGAATGACCCGTACGGGTCATTCGGGAAGAATCGGGGTGTGGCGCAGCTTGGTAGCGCGCTTCGTTCGGGACGAAGAGGTCGTGGGTTCAAATCCCGCTACCCCGACACTTGGAAAGGGCCGCACATCGTGCGGCCCTTTTCTTCGCCTCCGCATGCTCCCGAAGGGTGCGGCGGGTTCGCACCTGTGCCGCCAGCAGGATGAGGGCGAACACAAGCGCTCCCCCACCGGAGATTCCCAATACGAGCGGAACATTCGTAGCATCCGCTGGGGGCAGCCCGGCAGGGCTCGAGAGCGTGATGAGTGGAACGGTCATGGCGGTGAACGCGGCCGCGCAGGGCGCGACAAAGGTGATGATAAGCATCTTCGGGTGATCCTTATGGTCGGCACGCGTCGGATACGCGTCTGGTTCCCTCAGTCGGTAACGCGACGCCTGTGGGTGCAGACATCACCTGAGGGGACCCCACCATATCGCAGGAGGCTGCGGAGCGGTGGACTTCTTTCGCGCGGCTCAGGCGAAGTCGGCGTCGGGAGCAGACCCGTAGCTGAAGTCCGCGCGCGGCCCGCGACCGCTATTCAGGACGCCGCCGCTCTCCTCGAGGTAGCAGGACCCGCACAGCGACTCGTACGCGACGTCCAGCCCATCGATCGCAACCTGGTCGCCGTCGAACACGAAGCGATCGCCGATGGTACGGGCGTTGAAAATCGCCTTGCGCCCGCAGCGGCAGATCGTCTTGAGCTCCTCGAGGGAGTGCGCCACCTCGAGCAACCGTCGACTGCCGGGAAAGGCGACGGTCTGGAAGTCGGTGCGAATGCCGTACGCCAGCACCGGCACCGCCTCGAGAATCGCGATGCGAAAGAGGTCATCGACCTGTGTCTCGGTCAGGAACTGGGCCTCGTCGACGAGTAGGCAACTCACGTCG
Organism: Microbacteriaceae bacterium; assembly: GCA_025465095.1. GTDB lineage: Bacteria > Actinomycetota > Actinomycetes > Actinomycetales > Microbacteriaceae > Marisediminicola. The sequence goes on from JAODME010000033.1 coordinate 70,628, forward strand.
AGACCGGTTGCTCGACGAACACGCTCACGTTCCGCGGCGAATGCGGCCATGACGTCCGCATCAGGAGCGAGCACAAAATCGACCGGTCGACGGACGCCCAGCCTGGACACAATCGACGCGTCCCCCTTTGTGTCGATTCGCGGTTTGGTGAGCAGCACCTGCTGACCGCGTTCCTCGTAGTTGTACGCCGCCTGAAGCATGGCTGTGCTCTTGCCGCTGTTCATCGCCCCGTAGCGAAAGTAAAGCTTGGCCACTACTCCAGGTATCCATCCTCGGCAGCTCGGCGGATGAGTTCCGCCTTCTTGCTGGCCGGTCGATCCACCTTGGCGTACTTCTCCCGCACCCGGCGAATGTAAGTCTTAGCAGTCTCGTACTGCACGTTCATCCGCAGCGCGACATCGGTCGTGCTGTAGCCCGACACGTACAGCTTAAGGGCCTTCGTCTCGCCGGCGCTCAGCTTAGGGCGCGGCGGTGCGGCGGGGGCTGCACCTGGTGGTGGGCGCCAGTCGTGCGAGGAGCGACTTCCGCGCGGCGCTCCCATGATGGCGCGCGCCTCGTTCATGATCTCGCTCATCGACAACGCCTTCGACAGGAACGCCGACGAACCGGCGTCGAGGGCGCGCTGACGTGCTTCGCGAGTGTCCAAGCCGCTGATGACGATGACCTTTGCGCCGGCAGCCCGACACGTTCTCACCCGCGCCTCGATAGAGATCTGTTCCCGTAGCTGGAAGTCGATGAGCACCAGTTCAGTCGGGAAGTTCTCGCTGTGCACCAGCTCGAGCCAGGTGTGGGCGCTGAGTGTGAGGTGGAAGTCCGGCGCATTCGCGTGGATCCAGCTGCTCATGCTGTCCAACAGCATTTCGTGGTCATCGAGTATGGCGACTCGTATTCGGCGACCGGAGTGGTCAACTGTGCTCATAATGAAACCTCAGGGTCAGGCGGGAATGCTCGAATCGGACATCGGAGACTGGAAAGGCTGTTCGCATCACCGCGAAGTATCGCCCGAATTTCGAGCGCATGACGTGCTCCGGCGCATCGACGCCGACAGTGAGCACTCCCTCGTAGCGCCCGCCGTTGCGTGACAGCGCGACAGAGAGCGGCCCTGCCACCTCGGGGTCCTCCGCCAAAGCGATGATGGCCGCGCGCATCGCTGTGCGTTGGGAGCTCTGAATGTGGGCCGCGAGGTGCTCAGGGTCATCCACGGTGCCGTGCACGCGCTCCGCCCCGCCTGCTTGGCGCATCACGCTCTCCAGCCAGCTGCGGTCCGCCTCGGCGACCATCAAATCTCGGATTGCGCCCGCGATCGTGAGCGCCCGATCACGGTCGGAATCGCTGATTCGCCCCCGGGACAGGACCTCGGCGAAGAAAGGCACGACGTCGCGGCGCAGGATCGTGACGCGGTCGAGCTGTACCGATCGTACGATGTCATCGCGTAGTTCCCCGGCGAGCGATTCGGTGCGAGCCTCTGCTCGCCGCCGTCCGCGGAGGAGGACTTCGATGATCCCGCGACTGTAGATCGCCGAGCCAACGGCACAAGCGAGGGCGACGACGACGGGCGCTATGGAGATCGCGATCACGATGGCCGCAGCAGGCGAACCGAGGCTTCTGCTGGCCGCGACGAGCGTGATGACACCGGTCATGCCTGCGGACGCAGCTCCGACGATGATCAGTTCCCGCACGGGGCGGTATGGCGCGAGGGCGATCATGATCAGCCCGAGACTGAACGGGCCCCAGCCGGTGCGATCCGGCACACTCGCGGCGGGGGCGCCCAGAGCGGACACTGCGAAGGCGACAAGAACGAGAATGTGGGCGACGAGGTGGCCGGACGCCGTCACGGCTCCTCGAGCGGATCTGATGGCCCGGATGATCAGAGCGCAGGCGCCGCCGAGCAGCACGAGCGAGACGACCGAAAGCACGACCGAATCGCCCTCGGCCATGAACCCGACGGTCGCGAAGAGCCCCCAGGCGAACGAGACCGCGACCAGAATCATCGACGGGATACTCGCGCCGAGGGTTCCCTGGGGATCGAGTTGCTGCCTGCTGAGCTGTCGAGCGGTCACGTCACCTCCTCCGTCACCCTGCTTCGATCGGCCGACGATCCGCTCGCAAGCGGCACCCGGATGATCACCGAGGTTCCGCGTCCCGGCGTGGACCAGATCTGCACAGTGCCGCCTATCGCCTCGATTCGGCCACGAACGGAGTTCTTGAGTCCAAGCCGGTCGCTCCCGCTCGCCTGCTCGGTGAACCCGCATCCGGTGTCCACGACCATCGCGAGTACCTCGCTCGCCGACCCATGCACGGCCACCTCGGCGTCCATCGTCCCGGAATGTTCGATCACATTGACGAGGCATTGCCTTACCGCTAATCCGAGCGCACTCGACTGGGCAGCGTCCAGCCGTGCGAGCACCGTTGAGTCGCCGGTCGTGTCCACATCGAGCCCGAGCGCCCTCGCTTGTCGCACCGCCTGGTAGAGGTCGCTCGAGCGCCAATCCGAGTCCTCGTCGATGCTGGTGTGCGGCGCCGCATCGGTCAACCACTCCTCGCTGCCGAGCACAGCGAGGTCCCGCTCGATCTGATCCGCAAGCTTGGGATTCAACGCGCTTCCGGCCGATCCGGAGATCGCGGCGAGGTGACTCAGAACCGTGTCGTGCAACAGCGCGGCCGCCTTGAGTTCGATCCGGTGCCGCATCCCGGAGACAACGTCGTCCCTGGCCGCCCGGTCGAGCAGCCAGAGCGTGCGAGTTGTCACACGATTGCCCGTGTGCACGAGGATGATCAGCAGCGCGGTGATGAGCCAGGCCGCTCCTGTGATCTTGTCGAACGAGAACGCACGGCCACTGCCGAGACCGGCGACGAGCGCGGCGGCCTCTGCGACGAGATAACCGGCGGTGCACCACCGTATTCCGGCGACTGCGCCGATGCCCGATCCACCGACGAGGACTAGAGCGACCTTCGGAAGTGCGACGGTGAGGAGAGCGGCGCCTCCGGTGAGGTCGACCTCTGCCGCGATGGTCAGGCAGTACCAATACACCGACGCACCGCCGACCATGAGGTAGGCGAGGGAGAAGAATCGTGTCCGCCGTCTACTCAGAAGGTAGAGCGCGCCGATCATGGGCACCAGGGAGAGCATCGCCGGCCAGACGATCAGCACCGGCCAGGCAAGCTGCATGGCCAACGCGAGCGCCGCGGCGCCGACGAGGCAGGTGAAGCCCGTTGCCTGGATCGCGCGCACGAAGGTGCGACTCACGCTGAGCGGCTCGAGGTGAGCTGCGGGCCCTATAGACAAGCACGCTCCCCCGGTCGGCGCGGTCGGTCATACCGCGCTGCCCACGGTAGTGGAAATCTCCGCCGGAGCATGTACCCCGTTCTGGGCGTATCTATTTCCGCAGTCCAGCTACCGCCCGGGCCCGCCCGTACCCCGCTCAGGTGATGGCGAGGGCGTTCTGCGTGGCGGCGAGAGTGTTGTGCGCGAGGGTGGCGTTCTCGCCGAGTACCTTTCCGTAGCTCGGAATCATCCTGCGGATGGAAGGGGTCCAACTCCCGATCTGGTCGGGAAAGCAGCGCTCGAGCACGTTGAGCATGATCGGTACGGCCGTTGACGCTCCCGGCGACGCGCCGAGCAGACCGGCGATCGTGCCGTCGGCGGAGGCCACGACCTCCGTGCCGAATTGCAGCACACCGCCCTTCTTCGCGTCCTTCTTGATCACCTGAACCCGTTGACCGGCGGTGATCTCGTACCAGTCGGCAGGATTGGCATTCGGCATGAACTCCTGAAGCGCGGCGAACTTCGTGCGGCGGCTGGCCAGCACCTGGGTCACCAGGTACCAGGTGAGGTCGAGGTTGTCCTTGCCGACCGCGAGCATGGGCCAGAGGTTGTGTGGCCGGATGGACAGCGCAAGATCGAGCATCGACCCCGTCTTCAGGAACTTTGGGCTGAAGCCCGCGTACGGCCCGAACATCAGACTCGCCTCACCCCCGACGATTCGGGTGTCGAGGTGCGGCACCGACATCGGGGGCGAACCGACCGCGGCCTTCCCATACACCTTCGCTCGGTGCCGAGCGACGATCTCGGGGTTGTCGGTTCGCAGGAACTGCCCGCTCACCGGGAACCCCCCAAACCCGCGGATCTCAGGGATTCCGGACTTCTGCAACAGGCTGAGCGCACCGCCGCCTGCTCCGACGAACACGAATCTCGCCCGGACGGTGAGGGGCGTCATCCCCACTACTTTCTTCACTCGGATCTTCCAGGTGCCGTCTGGCTGCTGCTTCAGTCCGGTGACGGTGTGCTCCGTCTTCAGTGCGGCACCGTTGTCGGTGAGGTAGTCGATCAGCCCGTGGGTGAGCGCTCCGAAGTCGACGTCGGTGCCGGCGTCCATCCGGGTGGCCGCAATTTTCTGCGCCTTGGCTCGCCCCGGGATCATCACCGGTGTCCACGACCGGATGACGGAGGGGTCTTCGCTGTACTGCATGCCGGCGAAAAGCGGGTGGTCCTTAAGCGCCTCGTACCGCTTCCGCAGGTAGTCGACGTTCGACTCGCCCCACACAAAACTCATGTGCGGCACCGGATTGATGAACGCCCGCGGGTCGGGGAGGAGGCCTCGCCCGATGAGGTGCGACCAGAACTGCCGCGAGATCTGGAACTGCTCATTGACCTTCACGGCGCTCGAGATATCGATCGTTCCGTCGGACTTCTCCGGCGTGTAGTTGAGCTCGCACAGGGCCGAGTGCCCTGTGCCGGCGTTGTTCCAGGGGTTGGACGACTCCCGGGCGACGTCGCTCAGCCGCTCGAAGATGGTGATGCTCCAGTCCGGCTGCAGCTGTTTGAGGATGGCGCCGAGCGTAGCGCTCATGACACCGCCGCCGATGAGGGCGACGTCGATGGGTTTGCTCACGACTCCAGTTTAGGTGGGCGGCCATGTGGTCCTCGCCGACCCGGGGAGGCGTCCCTAGAGGCCGAGCTTCTGGAGTTCGCCATCCATCCGCCTGGTCATCTCCGCGTAGCCCTCGTCGTTCGGGTGCAGTCCGTCCAACGCCATCCATTCCTCCTCGCCCTCGATCCAACGGGAGGCGCCGGCAATATAGTCGGCACCGATCTTTCCCGCCGCCGACCGCACCCAGCCGATAATGACATCCACCGACTCGGGGCGTTCCCTGGCGTACCAGAACGGCTCGACGACAATGAAGCGAGCATCGGGAAGGGCGCTCGAGATGCGTTCGAGGTCGCTCGTTATCTGCGCCTCGATCTCGTCAGCGGCGAAGTCGTAGGAGAAGTTGTCGTTGAGGCCCATCGTAATGAAGACGATGTCGGGGTCCTGCTCGATGATGAGAGCAGGCAGGTCGCCATCGCCGAAGACGTCCCGATTGTTCACGAAGCCGAGGCCGTTGACGCTCGGGTTGTACTCGCTCCAACCGCGCTCCGCGGAGATGCGTGTCGACCAGCGCTTCGATGGGTCGCCCGCCCCGGTGCCGAGCGTGAACGAGTCGCCGTAGAAGGCGGCGACCGGACCGTCCGGCACGGATGCTGCTGGCGCCTGCGAATGCGGGGCACTGCTGTTCACGCCGAGGGCCACGACGGCACCGATGACTGCAACGACAAGCGCTGCCCCGACAGATCCGGCTAGCAGACCCCGTCTGCTCATCTTTCGGTCCCGGGCATCTGCAGGGGCGGAGCCGGTGTCTTCGCACTCGCCCGGCGGGCGAGACTAGTTCGCACCGTGCAGCACCAGTCAGGTCGCGACCTCACGGAATGCATTTCGGGCGCGTCGATTACCGCGCGACGAGCTCCGCGGCGACCAGCTCCGCAATCTGCACGGCGTTGAGCGCAGCGCCCTTGCGCAGATTGTCGTTACTGATGAACAGAGCGAGGCCGCGGCCGTCTGGCACTCCCTCATCCCGTCTGATGCGCCCGACGTAGCTGGGGTCCTTGCCCGCCGCCTCGAGGGGGGTCGGGACATCAGTCAGAACCACGCCCGGAGCGTCCGACAACAGCTCCTTCGCTCGCGCGACGGAGATGGATGACGCGAACTCGGCGTTGATGGAGAGCGAGTGACCGGTGAAGACGGGCACACGCACGCAGGTTCCGCTGACAAGGAGGTTCGGCAACTCCAGAATCTTGCGGCTCTCATTGCGCAGCTTCTTCTCTTCGTCGGTCTCATACTCGCCGTCATCGACGATCGACCCGGCGAGGGGGATGACGTCGAACGCGATCGTGCGCGGAAACTTGTTCGCTACCGGAAACTCGACGGCGCTGCCGTCCTGCACCAGCTGGATCGTGTCTTGGGTGAGCGCGGCCCGCGCCTGCTCGAGCAGTTCTTCGCCGCCGGCAAGCCCCGCGCCGGACACCGCCTGGTAAGTGCTGACGATCAGGCGCTCGAGACCAGCCTCCGCGTGCAGCACCTTCAGCACGGGCATGGCGGCCATGGTCGTGCAGTTCGGGTTCGCGATGATGCCCTTGTGAGCCTGCGCGATCGCATGCGGGTTGACCTCGCTAACGACCAGCGGCACGTCCGGGTCCATGCGGAAGCCGGAGGAGTTGTCGATCACGAGCACTCCGGCCGCCGCGAAGCGGGGCGCTTGGGCCTTCGAGGTCGTCGCTCCCGCCGAGAAGATCGCAATGTCGAGCCCGGCCGGGTCGGCCGTCTCTGCGTTCTCGACCGTGACGTCCGCTCCCCTCCAGGGGAGGGTGCTGCCAGCGGATCGGGATGATGCGAAGTAGCGGATCTCGGCGACGGGAAAGTGGCGCTCCTCGAGCAGACGCCGCACGACGGCTCCCACTTGGCCGGTGGCGCCGACAACACCAATCCGTACACCACGCCCGGTTGAATCGCTCATCGTCCCGTACCTCCGTGGACGAGCGCCTCGACGTCGCTGTCGAGCTCGAAGGCGCTGTGCACGACGCGCACCGCGTCGTTGATGGTGTCGGCGCGGGTGACCACCGAGATGCGGATCTCGCTCGTCGAGATCATCTCGATGTTGATGCCCGCCTCGAACAGGGCGGTGAACAACTTCGCGGACACACCGGCGTTGGTTCGCATGCCGGCGCCGACCAGCGCGAGCTTGCCGATCTGGTCGTCGTATTGCAGGGAGTCGAAGCCGACCTGTGACCTCGCGGCTTCGAGCGCGTGCAACACCTTGGTGCCGTCGGACTTCGGAAGGGTGAACGAGATGTCTGCGAGACCGGTGGCGGCGACCGAAACGTTCTGCACGATCATGTCGATGTTTGCGTCGGTGGATGCCACGATCGTGAAGATCTGCGCGGCCTTGCCCGGAATGTCCGGCACCCCGACCACGGTGATCTTCGCCTCGCTGAGGTCTGCGGCGATGCCCGCAATGATTGGCTCTTCCATCGGTTCTCCATTTCCCGGGTCAACCACAAGGGTGCCCTCGTTGTTGTTGAACGACGAGCGCACGTGAAGGGTAACGCCGTGACGCCGGGCATATTCCACCGCACGGATGTACAAGACCTTGGCCCCGTTCGCCGCGAGTTCGAGCATCTCCTCGCTGGTGATCCGCTCAATCTTCCTCGCCGTCGGCACTACGCGGGGGTCGGCGGTGAAGATGCCATCCACGTCCGTGTAAATCTCACAGACATCCGCGTCGAGGGCGGCGGCGAGTGCCACTGCCGTCGTGTCGGATCCGCCTCGGCCGAGAGTGGTGATGTCGCCCGTTCCTCTATTGACGCCCTGGAACCCTGCGACGATCGCGACAGCTCCGACGTCGAGTGCCTCACGAACTCGCCCCGGGGTGACGTCGACGATTCTGGCGCTCCCGTGGCGGGCATCCGTGATCATCCCGGCCTGGCTGCCGGTGTAGCTGCGGGCCTCGATCCCGAGTCCCTTGATCGCCATGGCCAGCAAGGCCATCGAGATGCGCTCACCCGCTGTGAGCAGCATGTCGAGTTCGCGGCCGGCGGGAAGCGGCGAGACGCTGTCGGCGAGTTCAAGCAGTTCGTCGGTGGTGTCGCCCATTGCCGACACCACGACGACAACCTCGTTGCCCGCCTTTCGGGTCTCCACGATCCGCTTGGCAACACGCTTGATTCCCTCGGCATCGGCGACGGACGAGCCACCGTACTTCTGCACGATCAAACTCACGTTGACTCCTGGGGTTGCGGCTTGACCTGACTGGCCAAACCCAAAAAACGATTCTAGTGTTCGACGACGCGGCGTCCCTCAAACGCTCGTCCCAGGGTCACCTCGTCGGCGTATTCGAGGTCTCCGCCCACTGGGAGACCGGAGGCCAGGCGGGTGACGCGCAGTTCGAGGTGCATGAGCAGTCGCGAGATGTAGGTCGCGGTTGCTTCGCCCTCGAGATTCGGGTCGGTGGCGATGATGACCTCAGTCACAGTGCCGTCGGCGAGGCGTTGCATCAACTGTCGAATGCGCAGGTCGTCCGGTCCGATGCCGTCGATCGGCGAAATTGCGCCACCGAGCACGTGGTAGAGCCCGCGGAACTCGCGCGTGCGCTCGATCGCCACCACGTCCTTAGCCTCCTCGACAACGCAGATGCTTGCGGGCGAGCGGCGAGGGTCGCGGCAGATGCCGCAGGTCGCCTGCTCGGAAACGTTTCCGCAGATCTCACAGAAGCGCACCTTCTCCTTCACCTCCATGAGGATCTCGGCGAGGCGCGTCACGTCGAAGGTCTCGGTCTGCAGGATATGGAAGGCGATGCGTTGGGCTGACTTCGGCCCCACCCCGGGCAGCCGGCCGAGCTCGTCGATCAGCTCCTGCACGATTCCCTCGTACACGGGCTAGTCGCCTCTCGGGGTGACGCGGGGCTGAACGGCGAGCTCCTCGATGAAGCTCGCCCCGAGGATCTCCCGCACGACGGATTCGCCGTATCGGCGCTTGTCGAGCTCTGGCCTCACCGGCGCGGAGGGAGACTCGCGGACCGGTCGCGTCTGCCTCGGAGCTGCGGATGGCCGTTCCGAATCGCTCCGGAGGGCGGCCGGCGGCGCAGGCTCGAACTCCGGCTCGGGTTCGCGGTCGGCCTCGGCCGGCGGCTCGATGTCGGGTGGACCGTCATGGCGCGGCGCGAAGTCGGCCTGCGCGACGCTGGCCTGCCCGGGCGCGACCGCGTCAGGCACTGAGACGGTTGCCCACGTCGTGGTCGGACCGGTCACGGGTGGCGCGGTTGTCGTCGGCGCGGGCGTCGTCGGAGCGGTCGCGGTCCGAGCGGTTGTCGTCGGTGCCGGCGTGTGGACGCGGGAGGCCGCTACTGCGGGTGCCGAATCGGCGTGGGCAGCGGCATCCACTCTCGCAACGAACTTGACGCGGATGCCGAGCACCTCGACGATCGCCCGGCGCAGGTACTCGCTCACGCCGTCACCGACACCCTGCTGCTTGAAGCTCGCGACGTCGTTCTCGCTCACGAAAGAGAGGTAAAGCACGTCGCCGGCGAGGTCGAGCACCTTCGACGTGTAGACCACCATCCAGGCGGTGCGCTTGGCCTTCTCGACAACGTCGAGAATCTCCGGCCAGGCATCCCTCATCTGTTGCGCAGTGACGGCTGAGGCTGCCGTGGTCGATCGGGGGGACGCCGTCGCAGCTGGCGGGGTGGCGACCGGTGCAGGCGGTGCAGAGTGAACTTCCGGAACGGATGCCGGCTGCGCCGGTTCCGCCGGCAGGCTCGGGCTGGCGGGATGGGAGGCACCCGCGGCAGCTGGATCTCTCGTACCGATTCCCGCGTTGTCGAAAGCGCCGTTGCCGGGATCGCGGCTGTCCTCAGCGCCGCGAGTCTCGACGCCCACTCGACGCTCGAGCCGTTCCACCCGCACGAGAGCACCTCGCTCGGTGTCGTCGCTCGCAGGGATGAGCACACGAGCGATCATCAGCTCGAGGTGCAGGCGCGGCGATGTCGCGCCCGTCATCTCGGTGAGCGCTGCATTCACGACGTCCGCAGCGCGGCTGAGTTCGGCAGCGCCGAAGGTCGCGGCCTGCCCCGCCATCTGCTCGAGCTCGTCTGGCTGAATGCCGCGCAGCACTGCAGCGGCGGCCTCGGCTGAGCCGCCGTCGTTCCTGCCCGCCCTCACCGCGCTGACGATTATGAGGTCGCGGAGGCGCTCGAGCAGGTCTTCGACGAAGCGGCGCGGGTCCTGCCCGGTCTGTATGACCCGGTCGACGACCGCGAAGGCCGCTGCCGGGTCACGGGCGCCGAGGGCGTCGACCGATTCGCTCAGCAGAGTGCCATGGGTGAAGCCGAGGAGCGCGACGGCACGCTCGTACTGCACAGTCGATCCCTCAGATCCGGCGATGAGCTGGTCGAGCAGCGACAACGTGTCACGCACGCTTCCGCCGCCGGCCCGCACGACGAGGGGAAGCACGCCCGGCTCGACCGACACCCGCTCGCTGTCCGAAAGTCGATGCACATATTCGAGCATCTGCGCCGGCGGCACGAGCCGGAACGGATAGTGGTGGGTGCGCGAACGGATGGTGCCGATCACCTTCTCGGGCTCGGTCGTCGCGAAGATGAACTTGACGTGCTCCGGCGGTTCCTCGACGATCTTGAGCAGCGCGTTGAAGCCCTGCGGCGTGACCATGTGCGCCTCATCGAGGATGAATATCTTGTAGCGATCCCTGGCCGGAGCGAAGACGGCGCGCTCGCGCAGGTCGCGGGCGTCGTCGACGCCATTGTGGCTGGCGGCGTCGATCTCGACAACGTCAAGCGATCCCCCGCCGTCGCGGCTGAGCTCGATGCAGCTCGCGCAGGTTCCGCACGGAGTGTCGGTCGGGCCTTCCGCGCAGTTCAGGCATCGTGCGAGGATGCGTGCGGATGTCGTCTTGCCGCAGCCGCGCGGGCCGCTGAACAGGTACGCATGGTTGACGCGGTCGGAGCGCAGGGCAGTGCGCAGCGGATCGGTCACTTGCGTCTGCCCGATGAGTTCAGCGAAATTCTCTGGCCGATAGCGGCGATACAGGGCGGTTACCACGAATTCAAGAGTACCCGTGGCCGCTGACACCCCCGGACGCGGCGGCGTTCGCTGTGGATGGGAGCGTTCGTTCGGCGCCCGTTTCCGTGGTGTCGTCGCCGCCAGCATCCGTGGCGCCGCTTTTCGGACGGGTGTTGTCGCATGTGAGTGGCGACGTCGCGCCTCAAGTGCGACGACACCCATCACAACCCGCACTGCGGAGCGACACACCCTGGTTACCGCAGGCCCGCGAAGCGAAAAGGACCCCTCGCGCACCCGCCAGAGCCCGGTTACCCTTGCTACGTTTCCGTCCTGGGGGAGTTGGCCTGGATGGCGCCACGCGAGGAGCCGCCACCTAGTTTAGCCACCACTCGCGGCAGCCCAGACTCACCTGTCGACGGGCAGCACCCGGGGCTACGCTTTGACCATGCGCATCATCATCGCCGGAGGCCACGGAAAGATCGCCCGACTTCTGTCGCGTCAGCTGGCCGATGCCGGCCACGAACCGATCGCGCTCATCCGGAACGCCGACCACTCCGACGACGTGCGCGCTGCGGCGGCGGAACCACTCGTACTCGACCTGGAGCACGCCGCCGTGTCGTACCTGTCGTCGGTGCTGATGGGTGCCGACGCCGTCGTGTTTGCCGCGGGCGCGGGGCCGAACAGCGGGCCCGCGCGAAAGCAAACGGTCGATCGGGATGGAGCGATCCTGCTCGCCGACGCCGCGGTGGCCGCGGGAGTCCGGCGGATGGTCGTGGTCTCCTCGATCGGAGCGGATGACTACGACGCGTCCTCCGATGACGCATTCCAGGTCTATTTGCGGGCGAAGTCCGAAGCGGATGCCGAGGTGCGCGAACGTGACCTGGACTGGACCATAGTGCGGCCAGGCGTCCTGACCGACGACGCGCCGACCGGACTCGTTCGGGTGGGCGCGTCGGTGCAGCGGGCGTCCATCCCCCGGGCTGACGTCGCGGCTCTCATCGCATCGGCGCTCGGAAACAGGCGCGCGATTCGCGCCCAGTTCGAGGTCGTGTCAGGGAACACCCCGATCGCGGAGGCGCTCGACTCGCTTTAGGGCCGGCGGCCTCATCTCGGTCGAGCGGCTTCGGGCGCGCATTTAGGAGCGATGATCGGCTTCGTCCCACGTGAGGCGCGACGTTGCGCGTCATATGAAACGACACGCCTGACAAACCCGCGGAACGAATTACGGCGGCGCGGATCAGAGCGCGACCTGGGCCGTCTGCCGCGCAATCTCGAGTTCCTCGTTGGTGGGGATGACCAGCACCGCCACCGGCGAATCGTCCGGCGAAATGTACCGAGCGTGCTTCGAGCGGACCTCGTTGCGATCGGGGTCCACCGAGATACCGAGAAACTCGAGGCCCGCGAGGGTCCTCCGGCGCAGCAGGCTGTTGTTCTCCCCGACGCCCGCGGTGAACACGATCGCATCGAGACCGCCGAGGTGCGCGATGTAGGCGCCGAGGTAGCGACGGATACGGTGCCGGTACACGGCGAGCGCTGCCTCGGCCGTCTCGTCGCCGGCAGCGGCCGCGGCCTGCACGTCACGCATGTCCCCATTGCCCGTGAGGCCGAGCAGTCCGCTACGGCGATTGAGCATCATGTCGAGCTCGTCGAAGTCGAGGCCCGCCTGCCGGTGCAGGTGGATGAGTACCGCCGCGTCGATGTCACCGGATCGCGTCCCCATCACGAGTCCCTCGAGGGGCGTCATTCCCATGCTCGTCTCGATGGAGACTCCCCCGTCGACAGCGGTGACGGATGCGCCGTTGCCAAGGTGCAACACGATGGTCTTGAGCGATTGGAGCGGACGCCCGAGGAATGCGGCTGCCTGCTCAGAAACGTACTTGTGCGACGTTCCATGAAACCCGTAGCGGCGGACGCCGTGCTCGGCCGCGAGAGCCCGGTCGATCGCATAGGTGTACGCGGCGGGCGGGAGCGTGTGATGGAACGCCGTGTCGAACACGGCCACATGCGGCAGGTCGGGCAGCGCTGCGCGTGCCGCACGGATGCCCTGCAGGTTCGCCGGGTTGTGCAGCGGCGCGAGAGAGGAGAGTTCGTGGATACCCCTCTCGACTCCGTCGGTGATGACGGTCGGTTCGGTGAAGCTTTGTCCGCCGTGAACGACCCGATGCCCTACCGCGGCGATAGCGTGGCCGGTGCCGAGGTCATCGAGGATCCTGCGCAGCCCCGTCGCATGGTCTGGCACGCCCGAGCCCGGCTCACCGACACGTTCAACGAGCCCACCGAGCACGGACTCCTCAGCCTCAAGGTCGACGAGCTGGTATTTGATCGAAGACGATCCGGAATTGACTACGAAGATCTCGGTCACGACATCGCCGCCTGGATCGCGGTGATGGCCACCGTGTTGACGATGTCCTGCACGAGCGCGCCGCGGGAAAGGTCGTTGATCGGTTTGTTGAGACCCTGTAGCACGGGACCGATCGCGACCGCGCCCGCCGAGCGCTGAACGGCCTTGTAGGTGTTGTTGCCCGTGTTGAGGTCGGGGAAGATGAACACCGTCGCCCGGCCAGCTACCTCCGAGTCCGGCATCTTCGCGGCGGCGACCGTGGGGTCCGCCGCCGCGTCGTACTGGATCGGCCCCTCGACGAGCAGATCGGGCCTTCGAGAACGGACGAGAGCGGTGGCCGAACGCACCTTCTCGACATCCGCACCCGTCCCGGAGTCGCCGGTCGAATAACTGAGCATCGCGATGCGCGGCTCGATTCCGAACTGTTCTGCAGTGGCGGCGGAGGAGATCGCGATGTCGGCGAGCTGTTCCGCGGTCGGGTCGGGAATGACCGCGCAGTCGCCGTATACGAGGACGCGGTCGGCGAGCGCCATCAGGAACACGCTCGAGACGACGGAGACATCCGGTTTCGTCTTGATGATCTCGAACGCGGGTCGAATAGTGTGCGCCGTCGTATGCTGCGCACCGGAGACCATGCCGTCGGCGAGCCCGAGGTGCACCATCATCGTGCCGAAGTACGACACGTCGGTGACCGTGTCGCCCGCCTGAACGATAGAGATGCCCTTGTGGGCGCGCGCTCTGGCGTACTCCTCGGCGAAGCGGTTGTGTAACTGCTCATCGAACGGATCGAGGATGCGGGCTTCGCCGATCTCCAGGCCGAGTTCCGCCGCCCGCGCCCGGATGGGGACCTCCTGCCCGAGAATCGTGAGCTCGGCGACCTTGCGCTGCAACAGCGTGCTCGCGGCCCGCAGGATGCGATCGTCGTCGCCCTCCGGCAGAACGATGTGCTTGCGGTTCGCGCGGGCCCGCTCCAGCAGCCCGTACTCGAACATAAGGGGAGTCACGACCTCTGATGGGCGCAACCGGAGCAGCTCGCGCAGCCGCTCGACATCGACGTGCGTCTCGAACAGGGCGAGAGCTGTGTCGTACTTGCGTTGCGAATCGGCGGCGAGCCTGCCCCGGGTCCGCGTGATGCGCAACGCGGTCTCGTAGGTGCCGAGGCCGTTTCGCGCGATCGGAAGGTTCGAATGCAGCCCTTCGATCAGTCGTTCGATTTGGGGTGGAAGTTCGAACCCGCCGTTCAATATGATGCCGGCCAGCGACGGGAACGTCGCTGAGGCATGCGCGAGCAGTGCCGCGAGCAGCACGTCCGAGCGGTCCCCTGGTACGACGACGATGGAACCATCGATCAGTCGCGGCAGGACGTTCTCCATCGACATCGCGGCGACGACCACTCCGAGCGCCTCGCGGTCGAGCAGCGCAGGGTCGCCCGAAATGAGTGTCGACTCGGTCGCCGCGAGGAGCGCGGCGACGGTCGGTGCGACGAGGAAAGGATCCTCGGGGATCACCCATACCGGCGCGGATCGCACGGGAGAATCCAGGGAATCGCGGATGGCCTGCTCAATGCTCGAGAGTTCGGCAGCGGCGGCACGGTTGGCGACGATCGCGAGAAGCCCAGCGTGAGCGTTTCGCAGTTCCGCCGTGGTCAATTCGGCAATCTGCCGCATCTCGTCCGGAGAGCGTGATCCCGTTCCGTCTGCCCGGCGGCCGCCGAGGACGAGGAGCACCGGGGCGCCGAGGTTCGCGGCGATGCGCGCGTTGTACGACAGCTCGGTGGGGCTTCCCACGTCGGTGTAGTCCGAACCGAGGATGACCACCGCGTTGCACTGCCGCTCGACCGCCGCGAACCTGGCGACGATCTCGGCGAGGGCGGCATCCGGATCGCTGTGCACGAGGTCATAGCCGACGCCGACGCAGTCGTCGTAGTCGAGGCCGACGCTATCGTGAGCGAGCAGCATCTCGAGCACGTAGTCGCGTTCCCTTGTCGAACGTGCGATGGGACGGAAGACGCCGACGCGCTCGACGTGCTGGCGCAGCGCCGCGAGCACCCCGAGCGCGACTGAGGACTTCCCGGCCTGGCCTTCCGCTGAGGTGATGTAGATGCGAGTCGACACTCCTACAGCCTATTCACCCGCACCGGCGGCGGCTTGTGTGGTGCGAATCGGCAGACGCATCACGTTAGGATGCTTTATGGTTCCGGCGCATCACCTGGCCGGACCGCCAGGAGGATTCGCCTAGTGGCCTATGGCGCACGCTTGGAAAGCGTGTTGGGTGCAAGCCCTCGGGGGTTCGAATCCCCCATCCTCCGCCAGTACTGAACGTTGGGGCCAAGCACAACACCCGCAACCGGGGTTCCAATCCCCTAACGCCGCACCCACGACAGCTGTCCAAAAAATGCTCCTGTCGACGATATTTGGCCACCCCCCGGGTGCCGGTTACCGATAGCCTTGGCCTCACGCGCGATCTGCCCGAAGCTCACCCTCCGCGAGCGTCCGCGCAGCGGTGCACCCGGGGGTAAGCAGATGGCAATAGTCGAGGAACATGCGAAATGGCGCGTGCGCGTCGTTCCCAAGAAGATCCTGGTGCACAACGCGGTCCTATCGCTCGTGCTGATCTGGCTCCCGGTCTTCGGATCCCTTCACGTCTTGGGGATACCGAAAGGCATGGGTGCCCTGGTGCTCACCGCCGAACTTGTCAGCCTCGCGGTCGCCGCGTTCGCGTACATCCGTTATCGCATGACGTTCATCGGTGTCACCGGTGACCAGCTGACCGGGCGCGGCTTTCTCAGCCTCGCCCGCTCGGCGCCGCTCTCGAGTGTCGAGTCGGTCGTGCTCGTCGAGACCTATCGTGCGCACGCCACCGATTCGACGCCCCAACTCCTGCTTCGTGACAGGGACGGCAAAAGGATACTCAGGATGCGCGGGACCTTCTGGACCGAGAAGAGCATGCGGACGATCGCGGGCGTCATCGAGCGCCCGCTCGTCCATGCAGCGGAGCCGGTCACGAAGAAGGAATTCTTCGACACCTATCCGAGCGCCGCCTACTGGTTCGAGAATCGTCCGTCCGTCACGGCGCTCTTCGTCGTCATAACATCCGTCGCCTCACTAGGGGTCGTGCTGGGGCTCATGTCGCTCGCGGGAATCCCGATCACCGGGGGCAACTGAGCGGCACCGTCGTGGGGGATGGCGGCGATCGAACGCAGCGCGAATTCCCTCACCGCGACCGCCCTGGTCGCAGCGCACGTGCTGAGCAGCGGCTCAGACCGGGCCTCGATCAGGTCGACTGTGACGGGGAAGCCGTCGTGGTCGAGAGTGACAGTGAAGACCTCACCGTCGTGCTCCGTCGATCGATGGGAGAATCCGGCGATCCGATGGTCATCCGTCGCGTTTCGCGCGAATGCCTGCGCGGCCTGCACGACGTTTGGCAGCGAGCTGCGGCCACGGAAGTACCGGGAATCGATCGCGCCTGACCGGTAGCGCTCGACGATCTCGACGGCGTCGCGAGCGAGCACCCGACCGAAGTACAGTCCGTGCGGGAAGACGATCATGGTCGCCGCGAACCGGTCGCCACCGAGGTGCGAACACTCCCAGGTCTGCTCCGGAAACGCCTTCGCGAGCGCGGTGACGACGGGTCGTCCCTTGACGGCGCAGCACTGGTCGTGCCGGGCATGCGTGCAGACACAGATCACCGGTTCCTTCGACGCCACCCCGGTTGAGCCGTCGAGCGGCACGGTCAGAAGTTCCTCGGGGTCGTCCACCGACCCCCACTTGACCGACTCCTGGCCTGGCCTCGCGTCTACGGATGCCCAACGCCAGCTCGTCTGGTTCCGCCGTTCGTCGGCGCGACGCCCCGTCCTTCGGATTGCGAGCGGGCGCATCCCCGCACTCTCGATGCGTTTCACGAGCAGCCGTGACAGTGTCGGCTCCAGTCGTGACTGCAGGAACGCGTGCGTTCCCCATGCTCCCTCGATTTCCACGAGAAACCATCGGTCGCCGTGGCCGGCGGTGCCTGCCAGGGGGTCGTCGCGCTCGAGCGACCGGTCGCTGCACGGCATCCATCCCTCTGGTGGCCGCGTCATCGCACGATCACCACCCCTTCCCGCACGAGGCGGCGAGCGACGACGAGAGATGACGCAGGGTCGAGCCCCGGGAGGGCCCCGGCTCTCGCGGGCTGCCCGGACAGCAGGAACGAGACGGCGTCGGTTGCTTGGCCCGGCAGCGTCACCGTGGAAGCGGGAAGTCGGATGCTCACCGTCTCGTCGTCCGACGAGAGACGAACGTCGAGCCCGCGCCGGAGGCTCACCTCGGACCACTCATCGAGCGCTGCGAGGGCGTCGACGGTCGCGAGCGGCCGAAGCTGTTCCGGCCGGGTCGCCTCGCGAAGCGAACGCGCGAGCCGATCCCCGATGTCGGTCGCCTGACTGGCCGAGCGCAGGTGCGTCGTGAGGTCATCGATTGCGGTCTCGACTATCGAGCGCAGCTCCTCGGTGTTCGACAGGTCCAGTCCGAGGGGCAGGGATCTCCGCAGCTCCGTCGCCTTCGCGGAGCCGGCTGTGAGCTGCTCGACGATGTCGAACCTGGTGAGCGCGGCGATGCCGACCGTGAGGTGAACCGATGTGCCGCCGAGCGCGGTCGCCGAATGCAGCCACCCGCGGGGAAGGTAGAGCACGTCGCCTGGGCGGAGCGTCTCGTCGAGCGAAGGGGGCAGGGCCGCACGGTCGGCAACCGCCTGCCGGTGATCCGTCCACGGTTGTGTTGTGAGCGGGTCCGGATGTACCGGCTCATGAATCGTCCAGCGCTTCTCGCCGTCGATCTGTATCACGAACACGTCGTGGACGTCGTAGTGGGGGTCGAAGCCGCGCGACGACGCGGGCGTCACGTAGGCGTTGACCTGGCACGGATGGCCGACGTCGGAGATGAGTTGCCGCGTGAACTCGGCGAGCGGCGCCCAGGTGCGGTGCAGCCCCTGCAGCACGAGGGTTGATCCGCCCGAGAACTCGGCGAGCACCTTCTCCGAGTTGAGCTGGTCGGCGACCTCGGCGCCGAATCCTCCCGGGGACGTGTACCTCGCGGGCGCCAGGACCGTTCCCTCTTTCGCCATCCGCACGAAGGGGGTTCGCAGGCCACGCGCGGACACGAGTTCGTCGACGGCGTCCGAGCTGAAAAGGTCGGAAAACGGCTCCGGCAGGTCAGCTGCCCGAGAGAGCAGCGGTACTCGGCCCCAGTTCTCGGCGGCGAAAGCCTCGACCGGCACGCTGATGCAGCGCGAAAGCGCGGGCCGGTTCCCCAGCCTGCGCTCCACGTCGGGCATCAAGCGGATCCGTCGGCACCGCCGTCGTGACCGTCCGGGTTGGCCCCGCCGTCGGAGGTGCCCTCTCCGGCGTCCGCCGACCCGTCGGCACCGCCGTCATGGCCTTCCTCATCGGCTCCGCCATCAGCGACGCCCTCTCCGATGTCGGCCGACCCGTCGGCACCTCCGTCATGGCCCTCGAAGTTGGCGCCGCCGTCGGCCATACCCTCTTCGCTCGATGCGCCGGTCGTCGTGATGTCGTCGTCGTTGATGCCCATGCTGAACCTCCGAAACGTTGATTTGAGCGTCGATTGCCGCTCCCGTCCAGCGTACTTCTCCGCCGGACGGCTCGGGGCAGCACATTGGCGAGTACGACCGGTCTCTCACGCCAGTCGATCCTCAAGCCCCCACCGCTGGCCGTAGCCGCCCTCCTCGAGCGGCAGCGCCATCAGGTCGAGGAACACCTTCGCGTCAAACGCCTCCGGCCCGAGCACACCGATCCCCTTCCACGCGCCAGTGGCGAGCATCTCGAGGGCGATGACCGGATTCATCGCGGTTTGCCATACGACGCACTGCGCCTCGTATTCGGCCATCGTCCACGCGTTGTCGCTCACGTGGTACAGGTAGACCTCGCGTTCGAAACCGTCGACGCCGAGCCCGGTGACCCAGACCCCCGCGCAGGTCTTGCCGGTCATCCGCGGCCCCAGGGAAGCCGGGTCCGGCAGGCCCGCCGCGACAACGTCGCGGGGCGCGACCATCACGGGTCCCTCCTCCGAGCGCACACGCACCGGATCCGTGGAATCGAGCCCGAGCTGATGCAGTGTTTTGAGAATGCCGATGAATTCGTTGCCGAGCCCGTACTTGAAGGTCACGCGCTTCGCATTCAGCCAACGAGGCATCAGGAGCACCTCCTCATGCTCGACGTTGACACACTCGACGGGGCCGATGCCCTCCGGAAAGTCGAACACCTCCGGTTCCGAGAACGGCTCCGTCGTGTACCAGCCTCTCTCCTTCTCCCAGATGACGGGCGGATTGAGACACTCCTCGATCGTGGTCCAGATACTGAACGACGGCGCGAAGATCTCATTGCCCGCCTCGTCGGTGACGATGAGATTGGCCCCGTCCCGGGTTCCGATCTCATCGATCTCGCGGAAAAGGTGGTCGGCCGCATATCGTGCGAAGACGTCGCTAAGCCCTGGCTCGACTCCCATGCCGACGAGAGCGAGCCGACCGGCCTTCTCCCAGTCCGGCGCCTGTGCGAACTGGTCGTCGCCGAGCTTCACGCCGGATTCCTCGTGCGGTCTCGTCGGATGCGGCTCGCTCAGGCTCATCGCCATGTCGAGGTAGTCGGCGCCCGCGGCGAGCGCGCCGGCGAAGATGGTCGGCACGAACTTGGGCTCCACCGCGTTCATGACATGCGTGGAACCGTGCCTTCTCGCGACCACCTCGACGTTGTCCGGGTCCGATGCGTCGATACTCTCCGCCAGAAAGCGATCGCCCTGAGGGCCATGCCTGGCTTCGATCCAGGCGATCGTGCGCTCTGCCCGCGAACGGTCGAAGTCGCTGACGACGATCTGTTCGAAGAAGGTCCGACGTGCCGCGATCTTTGCGATGGCATCACCGACGCCGCCGGCACCTACCAGAAGGATTCTCATGACTCCAAGCTATCCGCTCGGGTTTCGATGCTTCTGCCTCTCGCGATGCAGCCGCTGAGCGAGTGGCGCCCAGATGATCACCGCGACTCCCGCGCCAAGCACGAGCCCGCCGATGGTATCGCTCACCCAGTGCGCACCGAGGTAGGTCCGACTGATCATCATCAGGACGGTGTAGACGGCACCCGCCACCCAGACCCACCTGCGCCACACGATGAAACCGAGGACGACGGCCATCGTTGCGGCATTGGCCACGTGACCAGAGGGGAACGATCCGAGATCCGCGGCAACGAGCATGTCTTCCGGGCGTGGGCGCGCGAAGGTGCCCTTGAGCAGTTGCACGAGCACCGCGCTCAGCACGCTCGAGACCGCGAAGTAGAGCGCCGCCCAGAATCGCCGAAGCAGGCACAGCAGCACGACGATGCCGATGGGCACCACGACCACCCCGACCACTCCTCCACCGATCGTGTTCATCAGCTGAGCGGGAACATCCCAGGCCGCGCCGCGATGCTCAACGACCTCCGACATCCACTCGGTGTCGAACGAGTACGGCAGGTTACCGCCGCGGTAAGCGATGATCGCACCAAGCCCGACCGCGAGGAGGACTGCGACGACGGCGCTGATGAGCGGCCAGCGGTGGCTCACCTTCGCGGCCTGCCGCGCCTCCTTGCGTCTCCTGTCGGCGTCGTAGCGAGTTTTCGGTCTGTCGTCCGTCATTCGTCCACGCTACCTGCCGAGCGCGCGAATGGGCAGGGCAGAAAACCGCGCGGCCGGGCCGTCAGTGAGACAGCGCAGGCACCGTCTTCGGTCGCACGACGAACCACAGCGCGAGAACCGACACCGCCGCCGTAACGGCCATGACCGACCCCATCGGCACCGCGTTTTCGATGCCGTAGAGGCCCACGATCGGCGAGATGAGGCCGGCGAGACCGAAGTTGAGTGCGCCGAGGACGGATGCCGCGGTGCCCGCCTCGCGGGCGTGGTTGGCAAGCGCGAGCACCTGCACCATCGGGAAGCCGAAGCCGACCGCGGTGATGAAGAACCAGAGCGGCACGAGAATGCCGAGCAGGCCGAATCCGGCGAGATCGAACAGGACGATGCTCATCGCAGCGATGAACATCACCGCCGTCGAGAACGCGAGAATCCATTGCGGGCCGACGACTCTCGCGAGCCTGGCGCTCGCCTGCGTGCCGATCACGATACCTATCGAGTTGACGGCGAAGAGCAACCCGTACTGCTGGGCGTCGAGCCCGAAGACATCCTGGAACAGGAATGGCGAGGCGCTCAGGTAGGCGAAGAGGCCCGAGAACGACATGCCTGCGATGAGGGCGACGCCGAGGAAGACGCGGTCGGTGAAGATCGCCTTGTAGCGTTGGCCGACGGTGCTGTGCCCCGCCTCCGCGCGACGCTCTGGCGGCAGGGTCTCGACGATGAAGAACATCGCCGCGATCACGACGAGCACCCCGTAGGCGGTGAGGAAGTAGAACACGCCACGCCAGTCGAGCACGAGCAGCAGCTGGGAACCGATTACGGGGGCGAGGATGGGTGCCAGTCCGGTGACGAGCGCGAGGCGGGAGAGCATCCGAACGAGCGGCTGCCCGCCGAACAGGTCACGAACCATCGCCATCGCCACGACCGCGCCGCCCGCCGCACCGACACCCTGCAGCACGCGGAACACGCCGACCCAGACGATGTCGGGAGCCATCGCGACGCCGACACTCGCTCCGATGTGGACGACGGTTGCGATGATCAGCGGAAGGCGGCGGCCCACCCTGTCGCTCCACGGACCGACGAGAAGCTGGCCGATTCCGAAACCTATCGTTGTGGCCGTGAGGGTGAGCTGGATGGCCGCCTGGGAGACGGCGAGGTCGCCTTCGATCACCGGGAACGCCGGGAGGTACAGGTCGATGGTGAACGGGCCGAGGGCGACGAGCGCTCCGAGGAGCACGATGTAGACCAGACGCTGCCGGCGGCTGAGCGTGTCGCCGCGGTGAATGATCGGTGCTGGTGAAGTGGGGGTGTCGGTCGTGGTCAACAGAGATCCTCGATGGAAGCGGTCAGGGCAGCCGTCTACGTCGTCGCGCTACGTTCTCTTAACACGCGGGACCGTAGAACATTCCCCCATTGGTCATGTTGCCGACGAGGCCGGGTCCGCGAGCAACGCGGCGAACGCGAGTTCTGCGGCGCCGATCATGAGCAGCCGGCTGCGCAACTGAGCCCTGACCACCTCCACGCAATCGCCTGGACCGGCGAGGGTCTGCTCGGCGATCGCGCGTTCGATGGTGCCAGGAGAGGCTTCGAACAGTGCACCGAGAAATCCACCGAGCACGATCAGCCGAGGGTTGAAGATGTTGACCGCGTTCCGGAGGGTCACGGCGAGGAAGGTCAACTGCCGATCAATCTCGTCGCGGACCTCGGGAGACTCGGACACCGCGATCGCGTGGTCCAGTTCGTCCATCTCGGGGTCGTCGAGCCCGAGGACGTCCAGAAGTCGGGACTGCGTGACTTCGGTCTCGAGACATCCGGTGGCTCCGCAGTGGCACAGAATCCCCGCACTGTTCACGAGTGTGTGTCCGAGCTCTCCGGCGTATCCGGTGACCCCCGTTAACGGTCGTCCCTCGACGATGACTCCCCCGCCGATGCCGCTTGCACCGCCGTTCAGGTAGACGAGGTCGCGCACACCGCGTCCAGCACCGAACCTGCTCTCCGCCGTGGCGCCGACGCTCGCATCATTGGCAGTGGAGACCGGCAGCCCGACGGCGTCCGACAGTCGTCCGGAGAACGGCTCGTCGATCCAGCCGAGGTGCGGTGCGAGCCGCACGACGCCGTCCTCGCGCCGCACGAGTCCCGGCAGGGCGACGCCGACGCCGACGACGCGCACGTCTTTCCGGAGCCGGGAGCGCATTCGCTTGATCTCGGTTGTTGCGAGCGCGACGGCTTCCACGACAGAGGGAGTGTTCCCGGTGTGCATCCGCACTCGGTCTAGGACGACGCCCCCCAGACCCACCGCTCCTACCGTGATGGCGTTGATCTCGGGGTTCACCGCGAAGGCGACGACCTTCTCGTTCGCCACCACGATCGGGCTCGGACGCCCGGCCGTCCGCGATCCCTCGGGTTGCACCTCCCGCGCGAGCCCGAGGGTGACCAACTCCCCGACGAGGGCCGCGATTGTGGACCGATTCAGTTCGGTGAGCTTCGTCAGACGGGAACGGGAGGCGGGACCGTCGCGGTGCACGATCCCGAGAAGCGTCGACAGGTTGTGTCGGCGAAGGTTGTCGACGTTGTTGCCGAGCGAGCGGGCGGTCGTCTCGATTGCGCTCATGGATGCCTGCCTACTCTGGAATGCGATGCGTCGTAGCGAGCTTCGCGTACCAGTGCGCGCTGTCCTTGGGAAGACGTGTGAGAGTGTCGTAGTCCACGCGCACGATTCCGAAGCGCTTGGAGTATCCGTAGCCCCACTCGAAATTGTCCAGCAGGGACCAGACGACGTAGCCGCGGAGGTCGACGCCGTTCTGCATCGCCCGGTATGCCGCGGTGACGTGACGGCGCAGATAATCGATCCGCGGGGCGTCGTGCACCGCGCGCATCCCGTTCTCCTCGACGACGACGTCGTCGAACGCTGCGCCGTTCTCGGTGACCATGAGCGGCTGGTCGGGGAACTCGTCGCGCAGGCCCTCGAGCAGTTCCTGCAGCCCTGAGGGCTCGATGTTCCAGCCCATCGCCGTGTAGGGCCCCGGCTGTTGCAAAAACTCCACCCGGTCGGCTCCCGGCCACGGCGACCCGCCTACGTCCTTGTGCCCGTCGGCGTTCTCGCGCGGGCTTTCGCCGTTCCGGAGCTGCACCAGTGTGGTGGAGTAGTAGTTCACGCCGAGCACGTCGAGTGGCTGATGGATGAGGCCGAGGTCGCCCGGCAGAACGAACGACCAGTCGGTGATCCCCCTCGTGTCGTCGAAGAGGTCGCTCGGGTATTCGCCCTTCAGGATCGGATGAGTGAACGCCCGGTTAGCGAGTGCGTCGATCTGACGCACGGCCTCCTGGCCGGTCGCGCCCTGCCCGCGGATAACATGCAGGTTCAGCGTGATGGAGAACTTCGGGTCGTTCCTAACGACACCGCGGAGGGCGGTGGTGGCGAGCCCGTGGGCGAGGTTCAGGTGATGCACGGCGGTGAGCGCCGCCGCGCCATCCATGACCCCTGGAGCGTGCGCGCCCGATCCGTAGCCCAGATAGGCCGAGCACCACGGTTCGTTGAGGGTGGTCCAGGTGTCGATCCGGTCGCCTAGCGACTCGCCCATGAGCCGTGCATACTCAGCGAAGGCATACGCCGTCTCGCGATTGGTCCACCCGCCCTCGTCCTCGAGCGCTTGCGGCAGGTCCCAGTGGTAGAGCGTCGCGACGGGAACGATGCCGCGCGCACGCAGTCCGTCGACAAGGCGGTCGTAGAACTCGAGGGCCTTTTGGTTGGCCTCACCCCGGCCAGCAGGTTGGATGCGCGGCCACGAGATCGAGAAACGGTACGCGTCGAGGCCGAATGACCCCATGAGGTCCAGGTCTTCGTCAAGCCGGTGGTAGTGGTCGTCGGCCACGTCTCCGGTGTCGCCGTTCCAGACGCGTCCTGTGGTGTGACTGAAGGTGTCCCAGATCGACGGTCCACGCCCGTCTTCTTTCACGGCGCCCTCGATCTGGTAGGCCGCCGTGGCCGCTCCGAAGACGAAGTCGGGGGGAAACTGGAGACCGGAGTCACGGTAGTCGGGAGCGCCTTCGGGCATCTGCCTTGACCTCCCTTCCAGTCGTCGTTGATCAATCGTAGACCTGCCGAATTCTTTGACTTCTCGGCACCGGCGCAATATGTTGGCAGCCATAACAATTCCTCTCCTGACTCAACTGGAGCACTTCGATGGCAACGCTGCCTTCTCGCGACGATAAGTTCTCCTTCGGGCTGTGGACTATCGGCTACAACGGCACGGACCCGTTCGGTGGCCCCACCCGGCCCCATCTCGACGTCGTAGAAGCCGTTGCGGGTCTCGCCGAGGCCGGCGCATACGGGCTCACCTTTCATGACGACGACCTTTTCGCCTTCGGATCGACGAATGCCGCCCGCCAGAGTGAGATCGACCGCCTGAAGCAGGCACTCGCGGACACCGGCCTGATCGTCCCAATGGTCACCACGAACTTGTTCAGCGCTCCCATCTTCAAGGACGGCGGCTTCACCTCGAACGACCGCGCCGTGCGCCGGTTCGCGCTGCGCAAGGTGCTGCGCAACCTCGACCTCGCCGCGGAACTCGGCGCCAAGACCTTTGTCATGTGGGGCGGACGCGAGGGCGCGGAGTACGACCCGGCGAAAGACATCCGTTCGGCCCTCGAGCGCTACCGCGAAGCCGTCAACCTCCTCGGCGACTATGTGACCGACAAGGGCTACGACATCCGGTTTGCGATCGAGCCGAAGCCGAACGAGCCACGCGGCGACATCCTGCTGCCGACGCTCGGGCACGCGATGGCCTTCATCGAGACCCTGGAGCGACCCGAACTCGTCGGCGTGAACCCCGAGGTCGGGCATGAGCAGATGGCCGGACTGAACTTCGCCGCCGGCATCGCGCAGGCGCTCTACCAGGGCAAGCTCTTCCACATCGATCTCAACGGGCAGCGTGGGATCAAGTACGACCAGGACCTCGTCTTCGGCCACGGTGACCTGTACAACGCCTTCGCGCTCGTCGACCTGCTGGAGAACGGCGGACCTGACGGCGGGCCTTCCTACGACGGTCCGCGCCACTTCGACTACAAGCCGTCGCGCACCGAGGACCTTGACGGCGTGTGGGCATCCGTCTCAGCGAACATGCGCAACTACCTGCTGTTCAAGGAGCGCGCGGCGGCATTCCGCGCCGATCCAGAGGTGCTCGCTGCCCTCGAGGCGTCGCGAGTGCCCGAACTGTCGCAGCCGACGCTGTCCCCCGGCGAGTCCTGCGACGACCTTCTCGCCGACCGCAGTGCGTACGAGGAGTTCGACGCCGACGGCTACTTCGGGGCGCGTGGCTTCGGCTTCGTCCGACTGCAGCAGCTCGCCACCGAGCACCTGCTCGGCGCTCGCTGAGGCCGGACAAACGGATGATGCTTGTCGCGGGGGTGGATTCCTCCACCCAGAACTGCAAGGTGGTGATTCGAGATGTCGGAACCGGGAAGATTGTCCGGTCGGGGCGCGCCGCCCATCCGCACGGCACCGAGGTCGACCCGAGCGCGTGGTGGACTGCGATGGGACGGGCGATCAAGGATGCCGGCGGGCTTGAGGATGTTGTGGCGATTTCCATCGCGGCCCAGCAGCACGGCATGGTGGCGCTCGACGCGGAAGGCCGCGTCATCCGGAAGGCGCTGCTATGGAACGACACTCGCAGCGCCAAGGCTGCCGTCGACCTGATCGGCGAGGTCGGCGCTGAGGCCTTCGCGAGGCGGGCCGGCGTGATCCCTGTTGCCTCGTTCACCGCCACGAAGCTGCGCTGGCTTCGCGACAACGAGCCGGCGAACGCGGCTCGGGTCGCCGCCGTTGCACTCCCCCATGACTGGCTCAGTTGGCGACTGCGCGGCTTCGGCCCTGCCGGCGACAGCACGCTCGGACCGGCGCTCGAGGCACTCTGCACGGACCGATCGGATGCCAGCGGAACCGCCTACTGGAACCCCGCAACCGGTGAATATGACCGGGACCTTCTCGAGAGGTCCCTCGGACACGACTGCATCCTCCCGCGAGTGCTCGGCCCGGCGGAGAGCGCCGGTGCCACGCTAGAGGGCGCGATCGTCGGCCCGGGCGCCGGTGACAACGCCGGGGCGGCGCTCGGACTCGGCGCGCGAGAGGGCGACGTGGTCGTGTCGATCGGAACGAGCGGCACCGTCTTCGCCGTCACCGACGCTCCGGTGACCGATCCGACCGGTACGGTGGCGGGGTTCGCCGACGCGAGCGGAGCATTCCTGCCTCTCGTCGCGACACTCAACGCGGCGCGCGTGCTGGACGCGGCCGCGCGTCTGCTCGGCGTCAGCCACGATGAGCTCGGGCGGCTCGCCGAGGGGGCAGAGCCCGGCGCCGGCGGACTCGTGCTGAAACCGTATTTCGAGGGGGAACGCACCCCCAACCTTCCGGATGCCACCGGCACGCTCTTCGGTCTGACGCTCGCGTCGGCCACTCGCGAGGGCTTCGCGCGGGCGTCGATCGAGGGGATGCTGTGCGGACTCGCCACCGGCGTGCAAGCCGTCACCTCGTCGGGGGTGGACGCGAAGCGCCTGCTCCTCATCGGCGGCGCGGCACAGAATCGGGCCGTGCGGCGCATCGCCGCCCAGATCTTCAACCTGCCGATGGTCGTGCCGGTGCCGGGCGAGTACGTCGCCGATGGCGCTGCGTTGCAGGCCACCTGGGTGTTGACGGGCTCACGACCTGGCTGGAGCGTGGAGACGCTCGAGGCTCCGACGCTCGAGCATCACCCGATCATCCTGGAGCAATACCTGGCAAGAGCCGCCTAACGGCCGATCGCGTCACGACAAGATGGAACCTGCCGCGATGCGACCGGCCTCCTCGAGCCAGCGCAGAACATCCTCCTGAGCTGACGCGGCGTCACCGGCAAGCTCGATGAGCGACACCGCCGCCGCGAGATGCGACACATCCGCGGTGATCCGGCCGGCGATGACCATGACCGACGCATCGTGGCGGGCGGCGATCGCCGCCACCTCGCTCGGCACCTTGCCCGCCTCGGACTGCGCATCGAAGCTTCCCTCGCCCGTGAGAACAATGTCCGCCTCGGCGAGGAGCGACCCCAATCCGACCGCGGCCGCGACGGCGGCGGCCCCCGACTCGATCTTCGCACCCCAGGCGAGAAGGCCGAATCCGGTTCCGCCAGCAGCGCCGGCACCAGGAGTCGCCGGATCGACGGGCAAGAGCGCCGCAAGTCGGCCGAGCGCCTCCTCGAGAAGCACAACCTCGTTCGGTGTCGCCCCCTTCTGCGGTCCGAAGACCGATGCCGCGCCGGATGGCCCGAGGAGCGGATTGGTCACGTCGCTCAGCACCGCGGCTCCCCCGATCGGCACCGGGACGGTCCGGGAGAAGTCCACCGCGGCGAGTGACACCAGATTGCCACCGCCCGGCGCGAGGAGCGCGCCTTCGCCATCGGTGAACTTTGCTCCGAGCACGGACAGGGCTCCGGTTCCGCCGTCGGTGGAGGCGCTTCCGCCGATTGCGAGGATCAGCCGTTCCACGCCTGCGGCGAGCGCCGCACGGATGAGCTGCCCGAAGCCGATCGTGTGCGCGTCCAGCGGCGCGAGCGGGTCGAGGAGCGTGATGCCGGAGGATGCCGCGAGCTCGACCACCCCGGTCGCGCCGCGCCCGACATCCGGAAGCAGGAGCCAATCCGCCTCGACGCTGCCGCCGGTCGGACCGTGAACGCGTTCGAGCATCCGCTTCGCGCCAGGAACCGCCGCGGCAAGCGCGTCGATGGTGCCCTCGCCTCCATCAGCCATCGGGGCGAGCACGATCCGGTCGCCCGGCCGAACGGATACCCACCCGCTCGCGATCGCCCGAGCGGCGTCCGCGGCGCTCGCGGTCCCCTTGAACGAGTCTGGCGCTACGACCACGGTGAGCTTAGGCATCGAACAGTTCGCGCAGCCAGGCGGACTTGGCAACGTGGTGGTGTTCCTGGCCGCCCTCGTGCTCGTTGAACGGATAGACCTCGATGCGGGTCGACCCGCCGCCCCAATGGTTGTAGGCGGCGAAGACCGTTGACGGCGGGCAGATGGCATCCATGAGTGCTACCGAGAAGAGCGTCGGCGCCGTGGCGAGCGGCGCGAGCGCTGCACCGTCGAAGTAACTGAGGGTACGGTGCGCCTGCTCGACGTCCCCGCGATTGCGACGCAGGTAGCGCACGATCTCAAAGTATGGATCTTGATCGGTGATGGTGACCGCGCGCTCGAAATGACACAGGAACGGAACGTCTACCGCCGCTCCGAGCAGCCCCTCGGTGAGGGCGGCCGCCGCGATCGCGATGCCGCCACCTTGGCTGATGCCGGTGACAACGACCCGGTCGGAGTCGACGAGGGCGAAGCTCCGGGCGGCCTCGACGGCGCGCACCGCATCGGCGAACACCCGCCGGTAGTAGTACGTATCCGGGTCGAGGATTCCGCGCGTCATTTGCCCCGGCGCGCTCCGCTGCCCAGCGTCAGGAGTCGGGTCGGAAGTGTCGCCCGTCGAGCCGCCCCAGCCCTGCCCGCGGGTGTCCATGGTGAAGTGGGCGTATCCGGCGAGTGCGAACTCGACATGCTGGTGCACGAGCCCGCGGCCACGGCTGTAGCCGAGGTATTCGACGACCGTGGGAAGCGGATGCGCGGTGCCCGCTGGAACATGCAGCCAGCCCTTGATGCGGTGCCCTCCGAAGCCGGAGAAGGTGACGTCGTAGCTGTCGACGAGCGCATATCCGTTCTCGATCGGCTCGAGGGCGGCGTTGAGCGGGAACGACCGAGTCTCATCGAGGGTGCGTGCCCAGAACTGTGCCAGATCTGTCGGCGTAGCAATCTCAGGTCGGTACTCGCGCAGCTCGCTCAGCGGAAGGTCGAAGTGTGCCACGGGTGCTCCTGATTCGATTCGGGGGACTCGCCGAGCGTAGCGGCCCGCCCGCAGGTCAGCGCTCGAGCACCGCCGGTCGAGCGAGTCCGCGCACCATCGTCGTCGGCCAGCGCGGATCGACCGTGAGCACCCGCAGTCCCTCTGACGTCACGACGACGGTGTCTTCCACCTTCGTGCCGGGAGCTGTCGGGTTCCAGGCGAAGGCCTGCCCGAGCGCTACGACGTCGCCGGCGCCTGGAGTGGCCAGGGGGTCGCGCGTCTCATAGCCCGCCGCCCCACCCTGGTGATGGCCGAGCCATTCCTCGTTCGCGAAGCCGTGCGCCGGGTAGGACCGTTGGATGCCGGCGAGGATGTCTCGCAGAGCAGCACCCGGCCGCGTCTCCGCGAACGTGTCGGCTTCCACCTCCAGGATGCGGGCATCCGCGTCCTGCTCCTCAGCCGATGCCGCCCCGAATCGCACCCAGCGGGTGGCGTTCGCGATGAGCCCGTGGCGTCGTGAGCAGACGACGAGCATCGCGCGCCGACCGAGCGGCTCGAGAGTGGGAAGCGGATGTCGCACGCTCACCCGCGACTCGCCGCCGACCAACACGACCAGCGGGTCGGCCCCGCGAGCGACGATCCCGGCCGCCACGAGCGATGCCAGCTCGAATCCCGTCATCGTGGGAGTGGCGGCGGTCAGGGCATCGGTCAGGACGCTGGCGGCGTCGGCGCCGAGGGCGCTGAACCTCTCGATCTCGACGCTGGAGAGGGTGCGGCGCAGGTCGCGCAACTCGCCCTCGATTTCGGCTTCAGCGAGGTCCGCCTCGACGGTGAGCGGCTCGTGCCATTCACGCGATCGCACGATGACGTCCGCCGGGAGCTCCTCGAGCAGCATCCTTCCCGCCTCGTTCGAGGTGAGATAGACCTCGTCGCAGGCGGAGGTCACCCGGACCGAGAGGATGGGACCGGCGGATAGCGCGATATGCACCCTCGCGCCGTCAAGATACCAGCCGAGCACCGCGGTCCCCGTCAGGAGGAGCGACTGCGCCCCACGCTCGACCATGAGAGCGAGCACAGCCTCCCGTTTGCTCGATCGATCTGTGCCGTTCATCTGGTTCCCTTCAGCGCTGTGTCCTGCTCCCCCGCTGTCAGCGCGTACCGCGTACCGCGTGAGTCAATTATGCCGTTTTGGGGCGAGGGCAGACGGATGCCCCGGCGCGCGAAGCGGGCCGGGGCATCCGAGGCGTACGATCAGCGACCGCCGGAGCGGCGCTTGTTGAACACGTCGAAGGCGACGGCGAGCAGCAGCACCAGGCCCTTCACAGCCTGCTGCCACTCGATTCCGATGCCCATGATCGACATCCCGTTGTTGAGCACGCCGATGATGAGACCACCGATGATGGCGCCGCCGATGGTGCCGACCCCACCCTGGACGGCTGCGCCGCCGATGAATGCGGCAGAGATGGCCTCTAGTTCGAATCCGTCGCCCGCCTTCGGGCCGGCGAGGTTCAGCCGCGCCGTGAAGACAAGCCCGGCGAGAGCGGCGAGGAAGCCCATGTTGACGAAGATCCAGAAGTCGACTTGGCGGGTCTTGACTCCCGAGAGCTCGGCAGCGTGGCGGTTTCCACCGATCGCGTAGATGTGGCGGCCGAACACGCTGCGGGTGGTGAGGATTCCGTAGATCATCACGAGCACGGCGAGCACGATGAGGGTGATCGGAATGCCCTTGAAGGTCGCGAGTGCGTACGCGAACAGGCCGATGCCGACCGTGACGAGCACGAGCTTGGCAACGAACCAAACGAGCGGTTCCACATCTTGCGCGTACTGCTGTCGTCCACGCCGGGTGCGCACCTGCTGCACCACGAGGAACACGATGGCGATCACGGCGACGCCGATCGTCAGCGGATCGACCTCGAATTCGCCCAGCAGGTCGGTGAGAAACCCGTTGCCAAGGGCGCGGTACTCGATCGGGAATGACCCGATGTTGGCGTTGCCGAGTACAACGAGGGCGAGGCCACGGAAGATGAGCATGCCCGCGAGTGTCACAATGAACGCGGGTATGCCGACGTAGGCGATCCAGAATCCCTGCCAGGCCCCTACGAGCGCGCCGACGCCGAGCGAGAGCACGATGGACAGCCACCAAGGCAACCCCATCTGCACAGCGAAGACTCCGGAGATCGCGCCGACGAACGCGGCGACAGATCCGACCGAAAGGTCGATGTGTCCCGCGACGATGACCATGACCATCCCGATCGCGAGGATCAGGATGTAGCCGTTCTGCACGATGAGGTTGGAGATGTTCTGCGGGCGGAGCAGGATCCCGTTGGTGGTGATGGAGAACAGCACGACCACCGCGATGAGCGCGAGGAAGATGCCGTTCTTGCCGAGGTCGGCGAGCACGTGACTCAGCGACGAGGTGAACTTGTTCTGAGGTGGCCCGATGGTCTCGGTGGCCGCCGCTTTAGTGTCAGTCATAGTTGTGCTGCTGCTCCAATCACCTCGCCCGTCAGCGAGGCGTCTCCATGGTCATGAGTTTGATGAGTGCTTCCGGGTTCGCCTCTTCGATCGGCAGTTCGCCGGTGATGCGGCCTTCAGAGATGGCGTAGATACGATCGCAGATGCCGAGGAGTTCCGGCAGCTCGGACGAGATGACGATGATCGCCTTGCCGGAAGCGGCTAGCCGATTGATGATCGTGTAGATCTCGTACTTGGCCCCGACATCGATGCCGCGCGTCGGCTCGTCCAGGATGAGCACATCCGGGTCGGAAAAAATCCACTTGCTCAGCACGACCTTCTGCTGATTGCCGCCCGAGAGTTTGCCCGTCTTCGCGAGCACCGTCGGCGACTTGATGTTCATGCTCTTTCGGTAGTCGTTGGCGACCTTGAATTCTTCGTTGTCGTCGACGAGGCCACGCCGGGAGAGCTTTCCAAGTGAGGCGACGGAGATGTTGCGCTTGATGTCCTCGATCAGATTGAGCCCGTAATGCTTGCGGTCCTCGGTCGCGTAGGCGAGTCCGTTGCGGATCGCCTCGGAGACGTCGCGGACCTTGATCTCCTTGCCGTTCTTGAAGACCTTCCCCGTGATCTTGCTTCCGTAGGAGCGACCGAAGAGACTCATCGCGAACTCGGTGCGCCCGGCCCCCATGAGCCCCGCGAGGCCGACGATCTCGCCGGCGCGCACGTTGAGGTTGACGTTGTCGACCATCACCCGGTTCGGGTCCTGTGGGTGGTGCGCGGTCCAGTTCTCGACCCGCAGCACCTCCTCGCCGATGTGCGGCGTGTGGTCCGGATACCGGTGCTCGAGGTCGCGCCCCACCATGTCCTTGATGATGCGCTCTTCGGTCACCTCCGATTTCGCGATCGTCTCGATCGTCTTTCCGTCCCGGATGACGGTGACGCTGTCGGCGACCTTCTTGATCTCGTTGAGCTTGTGGCTGATGATGATCGACGTGATGCCCTGCCCGTTGAGGTGCAGGATGAGGTCGAGCAGATGATCGCTGTCCTCATCGTTCAGGGCGGCGGTGGGCTCGTCGAGGATGAGCAGCTTGACACGCTTGGACAGTGCCTTGGCGATCTCGACGAGCTGCTGCTTGCCGACGCCGATGTCCATGATCTTGGTCGTCGGGTTCTCACGCAGGCCGACCCGGGCGAGGAGCTTCGCGGCCTCGGAGTTGGTCTTGTTCCAGTCGATCAGACCGAGCGCGCCGCGTTGCTCGTGGTTGAGGAAGATGTTCTCGGCGATCGACAGGTGCGGGCTGAGCGCGAGTTCCTGGTGAATGATCACGATGCCTTTGGCCTCGCTGTCGCGAATGTCGCGGAACTGCATTGTCTTGTCTTCGAAGACGATGTCGCCGTCATAGGTGCCGAGGGGGTAGACGCCGCTCAGTACGTTCATGAGGGTCGACTTGCCTGCACCGTTCTCGCCGCAGATGGCGTGGACTTCACCACGCTCGACGAAGAGGGTGACATCCGACAGCGCCTTGACGCCGGGGAAGGTCTTCGTGATCGAACGCATCTCCAGGATGTTTGTTGTCACCGGCGTTCCAGCTCCTTCGATGGGGTAGTACATTGTGCGCCGGTGGGGGTACCTGAGTACACCCCACCGGCGCCGGGCCCCCTCTGCCTGTCCCGAACGAACCAACGAATCGATCGGCCGCGCAGTGGGGAGATGCTGAGAAGAGTCTGCTGGTTAGCCGATTTCCTCTTCGGTCCAGTAGCCAGAGTCGACGAGCTCTGAGGTGATGTTGTCCTGTACCACGATGACCGGGTCGAGCAGGAAGGACGGAACGACCTTCACCCCGTTGTCGTAGTCCTCGGTGTTGTTCACCTCGGGCTCTTCACCCTCGAGGACGGCGACCGTCATCTCGACGGCCTTCTCCGCGAGGTCGCGGGTGTCCTTGAAGATCGTCGCGTACTGCTCGCCAGAGTTGATCGCCTTGACGGAGTCGAGCTCGGCGTCCTGACCGGAGATGATCGGCCATTCCTCACCAGTGGTGTACCCCGAGCCCTCGAGCGCGGAGATGATTCCACGGCTGATGCCGTCGTACGGCGACAGCACGGCGTCGACCTGGTCGCCGCCGGAGTAGTTCGCGGTGAGAATGTCCTCCATGCGGCTCTGCGCGGTCTCGCCGTCCCAGCGGAGCGTGGCAACCTGCTCGATGTCGGTCTGGCCGCTCTTGACGACGAGGGTTCCCGCGTCGATGAAGGGTTGCAGCTCTTCCATCGCGCCTTCGAAGAAGAAGAACGCGTTGTTGTCGTCGAGCGAACCGGCGAACAGCTCGATGTTGAACGGTCCTGCGGGGGCACCGTCGATCGGCGTTCCGTCGAGTTCGGTCAGGCCGAGTCCGTTCAGGACCGACCACGCCTGCTGCTGTCCGACAAGGAAGTTGTCGAAGGTGGCGTAGTAGCTGACGGCCTCGGTGTCGCGAAGCAGGCGGTCGTAGGCGATGACGGCGACGTCACCGGCTGCGGCATCCTCGAGCACGCTCGTGAGCGTCGTGCCGTCGATCGCGGCGACGATGAGGGCGACAGCGCCCTTCGTGACCATGTTCTCGATCTGGCTGACCTGGGTCGCGATGTCGTCTTCCGCGTACTGGAGGTCGACGTCGTAGCCGGCGTCCTCGAGCTGGTTCTTCAGGGCTTCGCCGTCCTGAATCCAACGCTCGGACGACTTCGTCGGCATCGCGACGCCGACGAGGCCGCCGCCTCCGCCGCCGCCGCCTTCGCCACCGCCGCCAGCAGGCGAGCAGGCCGCGAGGCCGAGGGTCAGTGCACCTGCGGCAACCGCCGCCAGGATGGACTTCTTCTTCACTGTGTTTCCTTTCGTGGGTACCGATGAAGGGTAGTCATGGACTTATTCGGCTGTGGTACTCAACGGGTGGGGCCTCGTCCATGATGACCGCACCGTTCTGCCTCACGCGGAGTGCATCAATCGGGCGCGCGGCGAGTTCGGGTGGCGGGTGCGTCGGCGTGAAACCGCGGGCACGCGCGGGAGGCCCTGTTACCCGGGGCAAGGGAGAGAGCGTTCAATGCTTGACCTCTTCGTCATGCGGTGAGGATACGGGCTGGACGGGCGTCAATGTGAACGGTCACATCGTCGAGTACATGCTAGCCCGATAAACGCCGCCCGTGTCAAGCGGATGTTTCACGGTTGGGTAACGGTCAAGAACGGGGTGGCGCGGTCGAGGCGCGCACCACCAGTTCGGGCGCCTTGTGCTCGGCTGCGACAGCCGGACGACCATCGAGGACCGACAGGAGTGTCTCCATCATCCGCGCACCCAGGTCGGTGAAGTCCTGCCGCACCGTGCTGAGCGGGGGCGGGAAGTGAGCCGCCTCGGGGATGTCGTCGAACCCGACGATGCTCACGTCGTCGGGAGCGGCGAGTCCGGCATCCGTTAGCGCGTGCAGCACACCCAACGCCATCTGGTCGTTGCCGGAAAAGATTGCTGTGGCGGCGGAGGCGCCGAGTGCGCGGCGGCGGATCAGGTCGGTCCCGATGGTGTAGCCGCTCTCGGGGAACCAGGTTCCAACGAACGGGCGCTGCACGGGGAGTTTGGCAAGCTCGAGTTCGTCCCGCCACCCGCGCTCGCGCTCGGCGGCGTCGACGGAGCCCGTGGGGCCGGCGATGTGCAGGATCTCGCGGTGCCCGAGGTCGATCAGGTGCCGCACTGCCGTCCGGGCACCGGAGTACTGATCGATAGAGACGCTGTGGAAGCCCGCCCGGCCGCTGCTCTCTGCAGCGACGAGCGGCACAGTGACGTCGAGTCCGCTGAGAGCGTCGAACACCGCATAATCCGAGACGATGAGCACGAGCGCCTCCACGTCCTGTCCGAGCAGCACGTCGACAGCGCTCACCATCGCGGCCCGGTCCGCCGAGGCCATGCTTGCGATGCTGACCCGGTATCCCGCCGCCCGGGCCGCCTCGTTGAATGCCAGCGTGGTGCTCGCGGGACCGTATAGCGGCGCGCCCGTCGTTATGAGCCCGACCATTCGGGTCTTGCGGGTCACCAGCGCGCGCGCTGCGGCGCTCGGGCGGTAATTCAACTCCCGGATCGCGGCGTCCACGCGCGCACGGGTGGCGGGACGCACCGTGCCCTCGTCGTTGAGCACTCGGGAGACGGTCTGATGGGACACGCCCGCGAGTTTCGCGACGTCGGTGATGTTCGCCACGGTCCGTGGTACGGCTACAGGCCGCGCGCGAGGCGGTAGTAGGCCTGGTTCCAGCGCAGTTCCCGCGCGAAGTCGCGCAGGTTGGTGTCCTTGTCGATGACTACGAGCTCGTTACGGGCGATCTCGGCGAAATCCTCGAAAACGTCAATCCCGACCTGGGTGCTCATGACCGTGTGGTGCGCGGCGCCGGCGGTGAGCCACGCGGCGGCGCTCGTCGCGAAGTCCGGCTCCGGCTTCCAGACGGCGCGCGCGACCGGCAGCTTGGGCAGCGGCTCCGGCAGTGGCACTACTTCGACGACGTTCGCGACGAGCCGGAATCTGTCGCGCATATCGGAGAGGGCGACGACAACGGCGGGTCCGGCATCCGTGTCGAAGACGAGGCGAACCGGGTCCTCCCTGCCGCCGATGCCGAGCGCGTGGACCTCGAGGCTCGGCCTCGACGTCGTGAGCGACGGGCACACCTCGAGCATGTGGGCACCGAGGATGAGTTCGTTCCCTGGCGTCATGTCGTACGTGTAGTCCTCCATGAGGGAGGCGCCCCCCGGCAGTCCTGCGCCCATGACCTTCGCCGCTCGAACGAGAACAGCGGTCTTCCAGTCTCCCTCGGCCCCGAAACCGTATCCGTCGGCCATGAGACGCTGCACGGCGAGTCCGGGCAGCTGGCGGAGCCCGCCGAGGTCCTCGAAGCTAGTAGTGAACGCGCTGAAGCCGCCGGCCTCGAGGAAGGACCGCAGGCCGAGCTCGATTCGGGCGCCATAGCGCAGCGACTCGTGCTGTTCCGCCCCTTTGCGCAGTTCGGGGACGACCTCGTAGAGGTCCTCGTATTCGGCGACGAGGGCGTCGACAGCCGCATCAGTGGTGGCGTCAACGACCTCGACGAGGTCATTCACCCCCCAGGTGTTGACCTGAACACCGAACTGGAGCTCAGCCTCGGTCTTGTCCCCCTCGGTGACGGCGACGAAGCGCATGTTGTCGCCGAATCGCGCCAGCTTGAGTTCGTGGGTGGCAGCCCAGCCCGCGGCGGCCCGGCTCCACGTGCCGACCTTCGCCGTGACGCGAGGATCGGACACGTGCCCGACCACCGTCTTGCGGGCGACGCCGAGGCGGGTCTGGATGTATCCGAACTCACGGTCGCCGTGCGCAGCCTGGTTGAGGTTCATGAAGTCCATGTCGATCTCGGACCACGGCAGCGCGATATTCGACTGGGTGTGCAGGTGAAGCAGCGGCTTACGCAGCAGATCGAGTCCGGTGATCCACATCTTCGCGGGGCTGAAGGTGTGCATCCAGGCGATGACGCCGACGACGTTGTCCTGCGCATTCGCGTCGAGGGCGAGCCGCTTGATCGAATCGGACTCCTTGAGCACGGGCTTCCAGACGACGGTGACTGGGATGTCGCTCGCCGCCTCGAGAGAGCGCGCGATTTCCTTCGACTGTTCGGCCACCTGGCGCAGGGTCTCCTCGCCGTAGAGGTTTTGACTGCCGGTCACGAACCACACCTCGTAGTCGGCGAGGTTCGGGATGATGGAGCCGGTCATGACGTCTGTCCTTCTGTTGTGGTCGCAGGCCTCTGGCCATACACGTTCTGGTACCGATCGAAAAGCGCGTCGATTTTGTCCTGCGGTATCGGGATGACGTCGCCGAGCTGGCGGGCGATGTGCACGGTGCGTGCGACATCCTCCGCCATGACAGCCGCCTTGACCGCGTCACGGGGGCTCGATCCGATGGTGAACACTCCGTGGTTCTGCATGAGCACCGCCCGGGAACGGTGACCCGCGAGGGTCTCGACGATGCCCTCACCGATCGATTCGTCGCCGATGATCGCGAATGGCCCGACCGGGATCTCACCGCCGAACTCGTCGGCCTGTCCGGTGATGACGCAAGGCACGGCTTCGCCCCGAGCCGCCCACGCCGTCGCATAGGTGGAGTGCGTGTGCACGACTCCGTTCACGTGAGACATGTGCCGGTAGACGTACGCGTGTGCGGCCATGTCGCTGGACGGGCTGCGCTCACTGCCCTCGGAACCCCGGATGACGTTACCGTCGAGGTCGCAGAGGATCATGTTGGCCGGTGTCAGGTCGTCGTACTCGACGCCGCTCGGCTTGATTACGAAGAGGTCGGCCCCGGGCACGCGCCCCGAGATGTTACCGCCGGTCCAGATGACGAGGCCGTAGCGGGTGAGCTGTTCGTGCAGCGTCGCAACATCCTCGCGGACGCGCAGAATGTCGTCCCCAAGACTCATGCGCCGACCTCGCTCTTGGTCGCGTCGTCGGCTTCCACGGTCCCCGAGAGGGTCGTCTCGTGACCGTCTCGAAGGGCAGCAGCCAGCGCCTCCCGCTTCCTCGCCTTCAGCCGGTGCATGACCTCGTTGGCTCCGCGGCCGAAGTAGTCGTGCAGCAGCGAGTACTCCTCGTAGAGCAGGTCGTAGGCGTCCGCGGAATGCGGATTCGGTGTGTAGACGGCGCGGTCGAGCTTGCCCATCACCTCACCGGCCGATCGCACGTCGGGGTAGGCGCCCGCTGCGACCGCTGCGTGGATCGCGGAGCCGAGAGCCGGGCCCTGATCACTCGCGATCGTGGACACCGGCATTCTCAGAATGTCGCTGTAGGTCTGCATGAGGAACGGGTTCTTGATAAGGCCCCCGGCCGCGATGAACTCGGTGACCGGCACCCCGCTGGCACCGAATGTCTCGACGATCTTGCGTGTTCCGAACGCGGTCGCCTCGAGCAGCGCACGGTAGACCTCCTCTGCTCGGGTCGCGAGCGTCGCCCCGACCACGAGCCCGCTGAGTTCGTGGTCGACGAGCACCGAGCGGTTACCACTGTGCCAATCGAGGGCGAGCAGCCCGTGCCCACCGACCGGCTGCGAGGCAGCGAGATCGGTGAGGTACTGGTGGATGCTCTGGCCTGCGGACGCCGCCTCATCGTGGTATCGCGCCGGCACCTGATTTTTGACGTACCAGGCGAAGATGTCGCCGACACCAGACTGTCCGGCCTCGTAGCCGTAGAGTCCGGCGACGATTCCGCCGTCGACGACGCCGCACATCCCCGGAACCTCGGTGAGGACATCCGAATTCATCACGTGACAGGTCGACGTGCCCATGATGGCGACCATCTGGCCGGGCTCGACAGCCTTCGCGGCGGGAGCACTCACGTGCGCGTCGACATTCCCGACCGCGACGGCGATGCCCTCGGGCAGTCCCGTCCATTCGGCGGCCTGCGCGGTGAGGGTGCCCGCGGAGGCGCCGAGTTGCCCGATCTCGTGCGCGATTTTCTCGCGTGCGAAGCCGGCGAAGTTTGGGTTCAGCGCCGCTAGGAACTCCTCGCTCGGGTACGCGTCGTCCTGATAAATAGCCTTGTAACCGTTGGTGCAAGCGTTCTTCACGTACCGCCCGGTGAGCTGCCAGACGATCCAGTCCGCCGCCTCAACGAAGTGGTCCATCCGGTCGTACAGCTCACGGTCCTCCTCCAGAAGCTGCAGGCCCTTGGCGAACTCCCACTCGCTGGAGATGAATCCGCCGTAGCGAGGCAGCCAGCTCTCGGCGCGCTCGGCGGCCAGCATGTTGATGCGGTCGGCCTGCCCGCCGGCCGCGTGATGCTTCCACAGCTTCACGTAGGCGTGCGGGCGGTCGGCGTACTCGGGCAGCTCATTCAGCGGGGTGCCGTCGGCAAGCACCGGCAGCGGAGTGCTCGCGGTGAAGTCGGTACCGATGCCGACCACCTGGGAGGGATCGATGCCGGCGATCCGCACCGCCTCTGGCACGGCGGTTTTGAGCACGTCAACGTAATCGGACGGCACCTGCAGCGCCCATTCGGGCGGCAGGGAGGCGCCGGATGCGGCGAGCAGCGTGTCCATCACCGCGTGCGAGTAGTCGTGCGTCGCGGTTGCGATCTCCGCACCGTCCGAAACGCGCACGACGAGAGCGCGACCCGAAAGAGTTCCGTAGTCGACACCGATGACGAACCGGTCGTCCGGTGCAGTCTTGAATTGCGGGTCGGCCACGAGCGACTCCTTCGTCTGGTTGCGAGCGGGTGCACGAAATGTGATCGCTCACATTTGCGTGTTCCTATGTTACCTCGCCCCCTCTCGGCGCTGTCAAGCACGGGTCCCGTCAAACAGGTCGGGGCACCGGGCGTGTTCTAGCGAGGAATGCCGGCGCGACGGCCGCATATCGTGGCACCGCGCGCGCCGCGCCGCCACATCCTCTCCCAGCAAGAGCGTCACCCGGGTGAGGCCTCAGCGCACAGCTCCGCCTCAGCGAATGGGGCCGGCCGAATCACGCACGACGAGCTCCGGCAGGATCGAGTCGTGGTTGAGGTCGGTCTCGCCCTCGAGTTCACCCAAGAGCAGCGCGATAGAGCGCCGCCCGAGCTCGGCGAAATCCTGGCGCACAGTGGTCAGGGGCGGCCAGAAATGCCTCGCCTCGGGGATGTCGTCGAAGCCTACGACGCTGACGTCGCGCGGAACGTCGAGGCCGGCATCCCGAATCGCATGGAACACGCCGAGCGCCATCTGATCGTTCGCCGCGAACACGGCGGTGAAATCGCGGGAACCGAGCAGTTCGCGGCCGACGTGGTAGCCGAACTCCGCCGTCCAGTCCCCAAGGATAGGCGGGTGGGTGGGCAGATCGGCGGCATTGATCTCCTGGAGGAATCCGCGCATCCGCGCCTCGGCCTCGATCCAGTCCTGCGGCCCGGAGATGTGCAGGATCTCTTGATGCCCGAGGTCGATGAGGTGACGGGTGGCGAGCCGTGCGCCGAGGATCTGGTCGACGGAGAGGCTGCGCAGCGCATCCGTTCCCGTCGAATCGAGGGTGACGAGCGGAATCGTCAGCGCGAGTTCCTTGAAGGCGTCGAACACGCGCACTTGCGGCGCGATCACGACGAGACCCTCGATCGCCTGCGACATGAGGTGCTCGAGGCCGCCGGCGACGGACTCGTAGTCGCTCGCCGAGAGGCTGGTCGTCGTGATCAGATAACCGGCCTCGCGGGCGGCGTCCTCGATCGCTCGCAAGCTCGTGGTGGGTCCGTAATGGGCGGTCTGCGACAGGAGAACGCCGATGGTCCGCGACTTGCTCGTGACGAGCGCGCGCGCCGCCTGGTTGGGGCGATAGCCAACCTGATCGATGATCTCGAGTACGCGCTGCCTCGTGCTCGGCCTGATGCTCGCCGCGTTGTTGAGCACCCGCGAGACGGTCTGATATGACACACCGGCCAGGCGGGCGACGTCCCGGATGTTCGGCGCGCGGACCTTTGTCGGTTCCATGGCTCTCGTCGTACCCGGCTTCATCGGCAATGTGTCCGTTCACATTCGCGAACAGACCCATTATGGGGCACAGCTTCGCACCGCTGCGGCGCAACTTGCGCCCAGCGCTCCTTCGAGCGTTGCGGCGAAGGCCGGCGAGCGGTCAGCGCTGGAGCGCCTGCAGCAAGTCTGCGACGAGGTCGTCGGCGCTCTCGATACCGACCGATAGGCGCACGATGTTGTCGGGCACCTCGAGGGCGGTGCCCCGCACCGACGCGTGCGTCATCTCCGACGGGTAGCCGATGAGCGACTCGACGCCGCCGAGCGATTCGGCGAGCAGGAACACCTTCGTCGACTCGACCAGTCGGCGCGCGGCATCGGCGCCCCCCGCCATTGCCAGCGACAGCATTCCGCCGAAGCCGCGCATCTGACGAGCGGCGATGTCATGACCTGGGTGGTCGGGAAGCCCCGGATAGTAGACGCGGTCGATGGACGGATGCCCGACGAGCCGTTCCGCGATGGCCTGCGCATTCGCGGAATGCCGTTCGACCCGCACCGCTAGGGTCTTGATGCCGCGGACGGTGAGCCACGCGTCCATGGGACCGGATACCGCGCCCACCGCGAACTGGAGAAACCCGACCTTCTCGGCGATGTCCTGATCGTTGGTGACGACGGCGCCGCCGAGCACGTCGGAGTGGCCGCCGAGGTACTTCGTGGTCGAGTGCACCACGACGTCGGCGCCGAGGGCGAGCGGGTTCTGCAGGTACGGCGACGCGAAGGTGTTGTCGACGACGACGATCGCGCCGGCCGCGTGTCCGATCTCGGCGAGCGCCGCGATGTCGCTGATCTTCATGAGCGGATTGCTCGGCGTCTCGATCCATAGCACCCTCGCGCCGGGAAGCAGGGACGCCCGCACGCCATCGAGGTCGCTGAGCTCCGTCGTCTCTAGCTCGATTCCCCAGGGCACGAACACCTGGTTGGCGAGACGGTGGGTGCCGCCGTAGACGTCATTGCCCATCACGATCCGGTCGCCCGGCCGCAGGATCGCTCGAAGCAGCGTGTCCTCGCCAGCGAGGCCCGACGCGAAGCTGAACGCGTGGCTCCCCCCCTCAAGGTCGGCGAGGAGCGTCTCGAGCGAGGTGCGCGTCGGGTTGGTGCCTCGCGCGTACTCGTAGCCGCCCCGAAGCCGGCCGACGCCGTCCTGCAGGAACGTCGACGTCTGGTAGATCGGCGGGACGACGGCGCCGGTCGCGGCGTCCGGAGTCTGGCCGACATGAATCGCGCGCGTCGAGAAGTCGTGGCTCATGGTGTCCTCTGGGTGTCACTCGGATAGAAAGGCGAGCAGATCGTGCCGGGTGAGCACGGCGACGGGCTTGCCGTCCTCGGTAGCGAGCAGGGCATCCACCGAGGCGA
Organism: Microbacteriaceae bacterium; assembly: GCA_025465095.1. Lineage (GTDB taxonomy): Bacteria > Actinomycetota > Actinomycetes > Actinomycetales > Microbacteriaceae > Marisediminicola. The sequence continues at coordinate 113,686 of JAODME010000033.1, forward strand.
ACGCGGCCTTCGCTACGGCGATGGGCTCGTGCAGGCCGATTAGTCCGAGCGATTCACCGACGATACCGCCGACCGCGTCCGTCACCTTCGCCTGACCGCTGAACACCTGCTCGAGCAGCGTGCGCTCCTCGACCGCACCGACGACCTCGCCCATCACTACGGGCGGCTCGACGGCGAGCACCGGCAGCTGCGACACGCCGTGCTCGGTCATCAGCCGGATGGCGTCGCGCACCGAGTCTGAGGGGTGCACATAGATCAGCTCCCGAGCCGTTCCGGTCTTGCCGCGAAGCACATCGGCGACGGTCGACTCGCCGGAGGCCCTGGTGAACCCGTGGGAACCCATCCACTTGTCATTGAAGACCTTGCCCAGATAGCCGCGTCCCCCGTCGGGCAGCAGCACCACGACAACGTCGTCCGGTCCGAGCTCTCTCGCAGCCTCGAGCGCCGCAGCGACCGCAAGTCCGCTCGATCCGCCGACGAGCAGTCCCTCTTCTCTCGCGAGACGGCGGGTGAGGTCGAATGACCTGGCGTCGGAGGCTGCGATGATTCGGTCGACGACGGCGGGGTCATACGCCGACGGCCAGAAGTCCTCGCCAACGCCCTCCACAAGGTAGGGGCGGCCGGTTCCCCCGGAGTACACGGACCCCTCCGGGTCGGCGCCGATGATTTGCACGGCGCCGCCCGAGACCTCCTTGAGGTACCTGCCGACTCCGCTGATGGTGCCGCCGGTGCCGACGCCGGCGACGAAGTGGGTGACCTTGCCGTCGGTGTCGCGCCAGATCTCCGGCCCTGTCGTCTCGTAGTGGCTGAGCGGACCATTGAGGTTGGCGTACTGGTTCGGCTTGAAGGCGCCAGCAATCTCACGGGTGAGCCGGTCGGAGACGCTGTAGTACGACTCGGGACTGTCGGGCGCCACCGCGGTGGGCGTCACAACGATCTCCGCGCCATAGGCGGTGAGAACGTTTCGCTTGTCCTCGCCGACCTTGTCCGGCAGCACGAAGACACACCGGTAGCCGCGCTGCTGCGCGACGAGCGCGAGGCCGATTCCCGTGTTGCCGGACGTGGGCTCGACGATAGTGCCGCCCGGCTTCAGAAGCCCCTCGCGTTCGGCTGCGTCGATGATGCGTGTCGCGATGCGGTCCTTCGATGACCCGCCAGGGTTCAGATACTCGACCTTGGCGAGCACTGTCGCGGCTATCCCAGCGGTGAGGCTGTTGAGCTTGACGAGCGGAGTGTTGCCGACGAGATCGAGAACGGAATTCGCGTACTTCAATGGGGCAGCCCTTGTTCGCCGGGAATGGTGACAGGCTCGTGACCTGCCCGAAGAGCCTACCAATCCACGCCAGACTGTTACGTAAGATGCGTAGCCCCGCACGCGGCGACACCGCGTCGCCTATCTCATTCACATATCCGACCCAGATGAATGCGGCATCCTTATTGCTGACATGCCGCTCGATTGACAGGACCACTGCATTGCCTCGCGATCCGAAATCACAGCCCATTCCACCGTCCGCACGCAGAGATCTCACCGTCAAGCAGCAGCGGGACGCGCGCCGAGCCGAGAAGGTCGCCGCGCTGAAGAAGCAGCAGGCCTCGGAGAAGCGCAAGCGCACGATCGGAATAGTGCTCGCCAGCGTTGCGGGCGCGGCAGTGCTCGGGCTCATCATCATGGCGGTGATCACGAGTGGTACCCCCCGCCAGGACCCCGAGGACATCGAGATTGAGGGGCTCCAGACCTACAGCGACCTTTCCGTCGACCACGTCGAGGGGCCCGTCGTGTATGAGCAGTCTCCACCGGTGGGCGGCGACCACGCGCCACCGCCTCTCTGGCTCAACTGCGGCATCTACACGGAGCCGGTGCCGAACGAGAACGCCGTGCACTCGCTCGAACACGGCGCGGTCTGGGTCACCTATGACGCGGAAGAGATCACGGGTGACGAGCTAGCGACATTGCAGGGCGCCGTACCGGACACCTACTCGATTGTGTCCCCCTACCCTGACCTTCAGGCACCCGTCGTGCTATCGGCCTGGGGTGCACAACTCGAACTGGACAGCGTGAACGACCCCCGCATCCAGCCGTTCGTCGACAAGTTCTGGCAGGGACCGACCACGCCTGAGCGGGGCGCCGCCTGCAACGGCGGGGTCGACGCCCCAGGAAAGGTCGCATGACCGAAGCCGCTCAAGCTGGTCGATCACCGCGACCGCGGCTGGTTCTTGCCGCGGCTGTGTCATCCGTGCTGCTGCTGCTCGGCGGCGTCGCGATCGGACGCCTGACGTCGCCGCTCCCCCCGCAGACGCCCGTGACCACGAGCGCGGAGGCGGGGTTCGCGCGCGACATGCAGAAGCACCATCTCCAAGCGGTCGAGATGGCCATGATCGTCCGGGAATCGAGCGGAGATCCCGCGGTTCTGGGCCTCGCCTACGACATCGCGACGGCGCAGGGACAACAGGCTGGCCAGATGTTCGGGTGGCTGAGCGTGTGGGGACTTCCGCAGGCGGCGTCGGAACCGTCGATGACGTGGATGACCCGGCCCCCGCTCGACGGCGCGGCTCACGGTCACGGGACCGCATCCCACATGCCGGGCGAGCCGATGCCCGGGTTCGCGACGAGTGAGCAGCTCGACGCTCTCGAGAACGCAACGGGGGCCGTTGCCGACAGTCTGTTCCTCGAGCTGATGATCGCCCACCACGAGGGCGGAGTCGAAATGGCGGAGGCTATTCTCGACAGGTCGACGAACGATGTTGTCGCCTCGCTCGCGCAGGGAACGATCGTCGTTCAAGATAGCGAGATCGATTACATGAACGAGTTGCTCGCCCGGACTGACTAGCTCCGCGCCGACCGCACCTGCTCACGGTACAGCCCGGCGTACACGCCGCCGAGGGCCATCAATTGGTCGTGCGTGCCGCGCTCGACGATGCGCCCGGCATCGACTACGAAGATGACATCGGCGGCAACGATGGTCGACAGCCGATGCGCGATCGCGATCGTCGTTCGTCCGCTGGCCGCGGCATCGAGGGCGCCCTGCACAACCCGTTCCGAGATTGAGTCGAGCGCGCTAGTCGCCTCGTCGAGGATGAGCACGGCGGGATCCTTGAGCAGCACCCGCGCGATCGCGATGCGTTGTTTCTCGCCACCGGACAGGCGGTATCCGCGCTCCCCCACCACGGTGTCGTAGCCGTCGGGAAACGAGACGATGGTGTCGTGGATGTTGGCTGCCGTTGCCGCGGCCCGGAGTTCGGCTGCCGTCGCATCCGGTTTCGCGTAGCGCAGGTTGTCGCCGATGGTCGCATGGAAGAGGTAGGTCTCCTGGCTCACAATGCCGATGCGCGAGACGAGCGATTCCTGTGCCAGGTCGCGAACGTCGGTGCCCGCGAACGACACCCGGCCGCCGCTCACCGAATGAAATCGCGGTATGAGATAGGAGATCGTGGTCTTTCCGGCGCCTGAAGGCCCGACGAACGCGGCGTACTGCCCGGGCTGGATCTCGAATGTCAGGCCCCTGAGGGTGGGCGGCGACTCGGGGCCCGAGTCGGGGTAGGCGAAGACGACGTCATCGAAGCTCACCCGCCCGAGGTTCGCCGTATCGACGGGGCGCGCCTCCGGGTGGTCGGTGATTTCGGGCCGCAGGTCCAGGTACTCGAAGATGCGCGCGAATAATGCCGACGATGTCTGCAGGTCGAGAGCGACCCGCATGAGCCCGAGCAGCGGCCACATGAGCCTTGCCTGCACCGTCGTGAACGCGACGATGGTTCCCGCCGTGATCGGCACATCGCCGAGAATCAGCCAGGCCGAGACGAGATAGACGATGGCTGGGATGATCGCGAGAAAGATCTGCACCATCGCGAAGAACCACTGCCCGCTCATCTGCAGGTTGACCTGCAACTTCACCTGTTCGTCGTTTTCGTCGCTGTATCGCCGGGTTTCCGCGGCCTGTTGGTTGAAGCTCTTGGCGAGCAGTATGCCCGACACCGACAGTGCCTCCTGAGTGATGGCAGTCATGTCGCTGAGCGACTCCTGCGTCTTGGTGGCGATGCGCGCGCGCACCTGCCCGACCCTGCGCTGGGCGATCACCAGCACCGGCATCAGCACGACCGCGACGAGCGTCAACTGCCACGACAGGATCAGCATGGAGATGAACGCCGCGACCACGGTGACCGAGTTGCCGAGCACGTTGGAGACGGTGTTGGTGAGCACGTTCGCGACGCCGCCGACGTCGTTCTGCAGGCGGGACTGGATGATGCCGGTCTTAGTCTTGGTGAAGAACGCGAGCTCCATGCGCTGCAGGTGGGCGAACAGTTGGATACGCAGGTTCCCCATGACCTTGTTCCCCACCGTCGCGGTGAACCAGGTCTGCCAGACGCCGAGGGCCGCGCTCGCGACATAGATCGCGATCATCAGCGTGACGATCTCGAGAAGAAGCGGAACGTTGGGACCGCCCGGCGCGAAGAGCCCCAGGTCGAACGCCTGTTTGGTGAGGAGGGGCGGCAGCACGGCAAGTCCCGCCCCGACGACGACGAGCACGACGGTGACGACGAGCGCTCGGCGGTGCGGACGGAACAGGTGCGCGATCCTCGGGAGAAGATGCGCCACGCGCGGCGCGTTCGCGTTCTCCTCCCGCTGGGCGTCGGCGTCGCCACCGCTCACCCTGCCGCCGCGCATTCCACTCACAGATTCACTTTACGTGGCACCGGCGACTGCGCTACAGCGCTACCCCTTAGTCGACCCGGCCAGCAGGCCGCGCACGAAATAGCGCTGCAGGCTGAAGAACACGATGAGCGGCACCACGAGCGAAACGAAGGCGGCGGCGGTGAGTCGCTGCCAGTCCTGACCTCTCGTGCCGGTGAGTTCCGCGAGTCTCTGCGTAAGCGGAGAGACGTCGCCGGTTCCGCCGGAGAAGATCAGGGCTACCAGCAGATCGTTCCAGACCCACAGGAACTGGAAGATCGCGAACGAGGCGATCGCCGGCAGCGCCAGCGGAAGGACGATGCGGAAGAACAGCTGCGTGTGGCTGGCGCCGTCGACCTTGGCAGCCTCGATCACTTCGGAGGGGATCTCCGAGATGAAGTTGTGCAACAGGAAGATCGCGAGCGGCAGCGCAAAGATCGTGTGCGCGATCCAGATCGGAAGGTAGTTTTGCTCCGGAATGAATGGCACGACGTCGTGCAGCCACTGCTGGCCCGGGCGAAGGATCGTGCCGAACCCCTGCAGCAGCGGGATGAGCGCCATCTGAATCGGCACGATCTGTAGCGCGAAGATAAGGATGAACAGCGGACCGCTGAATTTGAACTTGATCCAGGCGAATGCGTATGCCGCCATGGACGCGATCACGAGCGGGAAGATCGTGCCCGGTATCGCGATTGCTAGCGAATTCACGAAGTACGAACCCAGCTGAGGCGAGGACGACGACGTCGAGAAGAGCACGTCCTGGTAATTGTCGAGGGTGAATGCGGGGTTGGCGAAGAACGTCCACCAACCCGTCTCACGGATCTGCTCCGCAGGCCGGAACGAGGAGATCAGCAGCCCGAAGGTCGGCGTGGTCCAGAGCACCGCGATGATGACGGCCGCGAAGGTCGCGCGCCGCGAGGTGAGCCGTTTCTTCACTCTCCCGGTCTTCGTGCTGTCATCTGCCGCGACCTCGATCGCACCCCTCGTCCTGGCCTTGGTGCCCCGTGAAACGGGTAGGTCCACCGGCGAAACACTCATCGGATCTCCCTCTGCTTGGCAAGCACTCTCACGTTGTAGATGACGATGGGGAGCACGAGCAGGAAGAGCAGCACGGCCAGTGCCGCACCGCGCCCCACTTCGTTGGCTCTGAACGCCTGGGTGTACATCTCGTTGGCGACGACGCTCGTGTCGAAGTTCCCGGCGGTCATGGTGCGCACGATATCGAAGACCTTCAGCGTGGCGATCGAGATCGTGGTCACCACGACGACGAGCGCGGTTCGAATGCCGGGAAGGGTGACGTTGGTGAACCTCTGCCACGCGCTCGCGCCGTCGAGTTCTGCTGCCTCTATCTGCTCCAGCGGAATGCCCTTGATCGAGGCGGAGAGCACGACCATGGCGAATCCGGTCTGAATCCAGATCATCACGGCGATCAGCAGCAGGGTGTTCAGCGGTGACGTCTGGAGCCATTGCACCGGTTCCCCGCCGAACGCGACGACGATCGCGTTGAGCAGGCCGATCTGCTCACGACCCTGCGACTTGAAGTCGTAGACGAACTTCCAGATGATTCCGGCGCCGACCATCGAGATCGCCATCGGCATGAATACGAGAGCCTTGAAGAACTTCTCGCCGCGGGACTTGTCGATGAAGATCGCGTAGGCGAGTCCGATGGACGTGGAGAGCAGCGGCACGAACACCACCCAGACGACGGTGTTGATCAGCGTGCGGACCGCGTCCGGCTGGGTGAATGCCCAGACGAAGTTGTCGAACCCGGTGAAGTCGCCGTCGCGGTTCAGGAACGCAAGGTAGGTGGTTCGGATCGCCGGGTAGATGAGCCCGCTAACCAGGAGCAGGAGCGCGGGGGCGACGAACGCGGCTAGTTGCCAGTAGTCTCGGCCGCGCTTCGGCGCACGATCGACGAGGAAGAGGATCAGTCCAACGACGGCCGCGAAGATCGCGAGGCCGCCGATGACCTGGATGAGTTTGCCGATGAGGTCAGCAGTGGTCATGGACTTTCTGCCCTTCGTTCGTCATTGAGTGAACGGATGTGCGGCTGGGATAGTGAGGGCGGAGCCATCGCTGGCTCCGCCCTCACCTTATTGCCGGCTGTCCGGAACTAGGACGGCCAGCTCGATTCAATCGTGTCGACCGTCTGCCGCGCGCTGTCGCCACTCAACCAGCTGACGATTCCCTTCCAGAAGGAGTTGGCGCCGACGGCACCGGGCATGAGGTCTGAGCCGTCATAGCGGAACGTCGCCTCGGGGTCCTGCAGAATCTCGATCGTCTGCTCGAGTAGCGGGCTCGATGCGTTAGCTGAGTCGACGCCGTTGTTGGCGCTCACCGATCCGCCCTCGCTTACACGCAGGTTCGCGAAAGTGTCGGTGGACATGTGGGCCATCACCGCCGTGATCGCATCACCCTCGGCGAAGGAGACGACGGTCTCCCCACCTCCGGTCACGGCGATCGGGTCGTCGGCGCTCATCGGCGGCATCAAAAAGGCGAAGACGTCACCATCAGGCCCAACCTCGACGCCCTCGCCCCAGTTGACCTCGTAGAAGGATGCCTGGTGATGCATCGAGCATTCGCCGTCGAGGATGGGCAGTCCGCCGTCCTGGAACGGCGTGGAGATGAGCGATTCGGTGTCGATGAATTCCGGGTTCTTTAGGATTTCGCCTGCGGCGTCGAAGGCCTCGACGATTTGAGGATCGTTGAACGGGATCTCATGGGTCACCCACTGGTCGTAGACCTCGGGACCGGCCTGGCGAAGCACGAAGTCTTCGATCCAATCGGTTCCCGGCCACCCGGTTGCCTCGCCGGACTCCATGCCGGCGCACCAGGGAAGGTGGTCACCCTCGTCGGCGATCGTCTGGCTGAGTTCCATCAGCTCGGGGATCGAAGTCGGGATCGCGTAGCCCTTCTCCTCGAACTCCGCTGGGGAGTACCAGATGTAGCCCTTGACACTCGCGAGCATGGGAGCACCGTAGAAGGTACCGTCGAAGACGCTGTACGCCTTCCAGTCCTCGGACCAGAATTCGTCCACGTTAGCCTCGACCTCGGCGGGGGCCGGCATGAGGTAGCCGTTCTCCGCGAGCAGCTGGACAAGCCCGGGCTGCGGAACAATGCCGATGTCGGGCGCGTTGCCGCCCTCCGCGAGCTGGGCGATGTTTCCCTCGAAGTCACGGCTGCCCTGGTAGTCGATTTCGATACCGGTGCAGGTGGCGAAGTCGGTCCAGGAGGCGATCAGGCGATCTGCTTCCACGTCGACGATGGTGCCCTGAATGGTGACTTCCTCGCCCTCGAAGGTTCCGTAGTCCTCGTACTCGGAACAGTCGGCATCCGCGGCCTCTTCGGCGGCGATGTCGCCGGTGCATCCTGCGAGGGTGAGGCCTGCGACGGCGAACAGTGCGATGGGGGCTGTGTAACGGCGATGGGGTGATCGCATTTATTCCTCCTCGTTGAGGTCAAGTCCCTCGCCTGAGTCGAACGCGGGATCCGGGAATGTGAACGGACTCGAGCCCCTGGCCGAACGCCAGGAGGCGCGGGTAGGAACCGGTTCCACGTCACAAGCTACGGTACTTTTCGATCAATGTGCAAGCGCTTGGCATCCACGCGGGGCTAACGGTTTCGTCACGCTCTACGGATACCGAAACGGGGGGATTCACCCGAAGCCCGCCTTCTGAAACCGGCTCCAGCGCTGCCGCGGTACCGATCGCGATGCCCGTCCAATTCACGTCGGGTGCAAGCGCGACAGCACCACAGCACCCATCGTCCTTCTGGCCGCACGACGGGTGAGGAGGCGATCGCCTGCTCGGTGGGCGCCCGCCTCGGGCACCCACCGGTCAAGCATCCCGATCCGGTGCGATTGAACTCAGGCTAGGCAGAGGGTAAGACTGTCTAGACGCGCACCTCGCGAACAGACAGCGGGGTACGTCCGATGGGAATCGGGTGCACGAGCCCTGTAACTCGGGTGGGGGGAGTCCTCATTATTGTGGACACGAGCCTGATCACGCAATAGTCTTCGACGAAGAGTCCGCTGACCGAGACCGAGTTGGCGCTTGCCCGAAGCGCGTCGGACGTCGGACTCCTGATAGTCATATTCTCGGTGGACCCCGCCGCCGAGGCTTCCCTGGTATGGCAATGGAGTCCCGTGTACCCGCCGCTCGACATCGACTCCATGGAGCGATCCATCGGGCAGTCGGAGCGCGCCGAAGACGCGGTCGAGATGCTCGCGTCGTGGTGGCCGCTGGTGTCGCCCACGCATGGCGCGCGGCTTCGCGCAATGATCGAGGGAATTCCCGAGAGTGCCTGGGGGACGGACCTGCGCATTCTCGGCGCCATGGGCGCGAGCTATCGGTCGCTCGATTCGAGGAATCATGCCGCCGCCCTGCTCTGGTTCAGTGCCGCCGAGGCGGCACAGTCCGATCGAGACGACGTGCCGGGCATCTCGACGGTTCTGCTTCATCACGCGGCGGCCCTTCGGTCGCTCGGTCGACTCGATTCCGCGCTGGAGAAGTCGGCAGCGGCGTTCGTTCTGCTCGACGGCCTGAGAGGCCCCCCCACGGTTCGCGTACGCGGCCAGTCTCGGGCCGCGCTTCAGCTCGGGCTCACACAGCTGCAGCTTGGCGACTACACCGGGGCGCAGGGGATGCTCGAGCTCGCGGGGAGCTTCGGAGACCGCCACCTGAGCCAGCCCGAATTCATCGAGTGCCTGTCCGGGCTCAGTGTCCTCTCCTACCTTTCCGGCGACCTGACCGCTTCCACCGAAATGGTGGCGACCGCCCGAACGACCTCCGGAACCTCGGGATTCATGGAGAGCTGCTTCGGAGCCGGGGCTTTGACCGCCGAGGTTCTCGTCGCTATCGCCCGCAATGACCGTTCTCCCGTCAGCGAACTCGTGAACTCGATGTCGGTGGCAGCGCACGGCAGCGACTGGGAACCGCTTGCGCACGTTGCCCGCGCATCCGCGTCCGCGATGGACGGGGACTTCATCGGGGGGCTCGGGCACATACGTCGCGGTCTGGAGCGCTCGCGCGGTTGGCAGGGCGACCCAGCAGTGCGGGGGCTCTGTGAAACGGTATCCGGCGAGTTGCTGATGCATTTGGGCGAGTTCGCGGCCGCCCGCGCCGTGTTCGGGGCCGTCGAGCCCGACCGCAGCCACACGGTGTGTCCTGCGCGGCTTATCGCGGGCATTCGATACAAGGCTGGGGACAACTCCGGATGCCTGCAGAAGCTGAGCGAGTGCGAATCACTCGGCGAATCACATTCGGCCCGCACCGCGGTCGACGTGCTCGTTTTGCGCGCCGCGGCGAACTACGAGCTAGGCAACGCGGCCGCTGCCGACGTGGCCCTGGATCGCGCCCTGCAACTGTCCGTGGGCAGCACGATTCGCAATCCGTTCCTCCTGGTGTCCGGCGCGCATCTGCACCGCATGCTCACCCGCGCGAAGGATCGACATCAAGGCGTGAACGTCCTCGACCTGATCGATCAGCTACGCGCATCCGACCATGGGTCGACTGCCGGCATTCTTGAACCGCTGAGTCTGCGTGAGCGGGACGTCGCCCGGCATCTGTCGCAGGACAAGACCATGGGGCAGATCGCCTCCGATTTGTACATCTCCACTAACACCGTGAAGTCCCACGTGCGCAGCATCTATCGGAAGCTGTCGGCAAACAACCGGCAGGACGCGGTGCGCCGCGGGTCAGAGCTAGGCGCTGCCGAAATCACCCTGCCTTAACCCTGGGAGGGGCTTTACCCGCCACCCCTCGTGGGTGTTGTGTTGATTCAGCGGAAACCACCCCGCTGACACAATCCTTACTGATCGTGGGTCGTCTACGCCGCCGGACTTCCCGTTGTGACGGATCGAAACTCGTCCCTGATCCCGAGTTCCGAACCGAGGCGGCAGCGGCGCGGGTTCGGACGAGTGGTTACGTCCGGACCCGCGCCACCCTTTTGCGCCGTTAACAGCGCTTGGGCGCCGCCCCGGTGCGGGACGACGCCCAAGCGGCATCAGAAGTACGTGCCCCTCACGGGGCCCGGACTACTTGAGTGAGACGGTGGCGCCAGCAGCTTCGAGCTGAGCCTTCGCCTTCTCGGCGGTCTCCTTGTTCGCACCTTCGATGACGACGCCGGGGGCGCCGTCCACGACGGCCTTGGCCTCGCCGAGTCCGAGGCTCGTGAGCGCGCGGACCTCCTTGATGACCTGGATCTTCTTGTCGCCGACCGCCTCGAGGACGACGTCGAAGGAATCCTTCTCCTCAACCTCTTCAACGGGGGCGGCGGATCCACCGGCGGCCGCGACAGCAACCGGGGCGGCGGCGGTGACCTCGAAGGTCTCCTCGAACTTCTTGACGAAGTCGCTCAGCTCGATGAGCGTGAGCTCCTTGAATGCGTCGAGCAACTCGTCGGATGACAGCTTTGCCATGATTTTTCTCCTATTGATTCAGTGAACTTCGTTTCCGCAAAGCCTTGCCCTTTCGGGTTACTGGCTCGCGGACTCCTGCTTTTCGCGCAGCGCGTCGACCGTGCGAACGGCCTTCGACAGCGGTGCGTTGAACAGATATGCCGCACCGAACAGCGACTGCTTGAAGGCGCCGGCCAGCTTCGCCAGCAGCACCTCCCGGCTTTCGAGATCGGCGAGCTTGAGAACCTCTGCCTGGCTGAGAGGGTTACCGTCGAAGTAACCGCTCTTGACCACGAGCAGAGGGTTTGCCTTGGCGAAGTCGCGCAGACCCTTCGCAACGGCGACGGTGTCGCCGTGAACGAAAGCGATGGCGGATGGACCGGCGAGCTCGTCGTCGAACGACGTGATTCCCGCTTTGTTGGCCGCAATCTTTGTCAGTGTGTTCTTCACCACGGCGTATGTTGCGTGCTCACTGATCGACGCACGCAGCTGCTTCAGCTGGGCGACGGTGAGTCCGCGATACTCGGTGAGCATGACAGCGTTCGAGCTCTGGAATTTCTCCGTGAGCTCGGCGACTGACGCTTCCTTGTTCGCCATGGCACTCCTTTGATCGATTGGTTGCACCCCAGGCCGCGGGCAATAAAAAAAGCTCCGGCGCATGCGCACGGAGCTGAAACCCACGGTTTACTTCAACACGCGGAGACCTCTTCACACGCCTGCGCGGGCCTTCGCTCCGCACCTTTCGGTACGGTCGAAGCTTCAATCGGCGATCCTTCTACGGATGCGCCGACAACCAGCGGTCTTGGGCTCCGATAAGGATAGGCGATGGGGGCGCGAGCGCCTAATCAGATGCTGTCACGCCAGGAGTGTTGGGGCTCGTAGCCAAGTATCCGCCGCGCCTTCTCGATGGACAGCAGCGTCTCGTTTTTGCCCAGTACCTTCCGAATCTCGACGCCGGGGAACGCCTCCTCGGCGAGCTCCGCGCTCGAACGGCTCATGACCGTGTCAGCATTCGCGATGATGTAGGCGGCAAAGCCAGGGAGGCTCAACTCGAGGGCTTTCAGTACCGCCTGGGCGCCGTCCCGCGCATCGATGTATCCCCAGAGGTTCCAGCGGCGGCTGCGCGGGTCGGCATCGTAGGAGGGGAACTCGACGTAGTCCTCGACGTGCATGACATTGGAGAACCGCATCGCTGAGATGCTCAATTCCGGGTCCCAACGCACGAGCTTCCTTGCGAGCTCCTCCTCGAGGTGCTTGGTAACGGAGTACATGCTCTCGGGCCTCGAGTCATACTCCTCATCGAGCGGAATGTATGGCGGTGGGGTCTCGAACGGAATGCCGAGGAGGGTCTCGCTCGATGCGTACACGATCGTTTTGATACCCGCGCGCCTCGCCGCCTGGAAGACATTGAAGGTCGCGGTCATGTTGTTGTGGAAGGTGGCCGAGTCCGGCAGGATGCCGCCGGCGGGCGCGGCGGCGAGGTGCACGACGGCGTCGAGCCCGGAATGCCGGTCGTCGATGCCGCACAAGGCGTCGACGGTCTGTCCGTAGTCGGTGAGGTCGACCCGTGTGAAGCCTGGGCCGCGCGCACCGACGACGTCGAGAGCGTGGACGGTGTGGCCGGCTTCGCGGAGCACGGACGCGACGACGCTGCCCAACTTGCCGGCGGCTCCGGTGACGGCGATTCTCATCTGGATTCCCTCGCTCGACTCGAACGGCCAGTCTCGCACCAGTTGCCGAGTGCTGCCTCAGTCCTGGTTGCTGAACGCCGCGTCGAAGGAGTGGTCTGGGCGCTTCCAAAGGAGAGAGCGGATGAAGCCGACCGCCTCCTTCGCGCCGTGGAGCCGGTCCATCCCCGCATCCTCCCACTCGACCGAAATCGGTCCCGAGTAGCCGATGGCCCTCAGCGCCCGGAAGCAGTCCTCCCACGGCACGTCGCCGCGCCCGGTGGACACGAAGTCCCACCCGCGCCGTGGATCGCCCCAAGGCAGATGCGAGCCGACCGCTCCGTAGCGGCCGTTGTTCGGGCGCATCCGCGTGTCCTTGCAGTCCACATGGTAGATACGGTCCTTGAAGTCGACGATGAATCCGACCGGATCGATGTTCTGCCACATCATGTGGCTCGGGTCCCAGTTGAACCCGAAGGCCTCCCGGTGATCGATGGCCTCGAGCGACCGAACCGAAGTCCAGTAGTCGTAGGCGATCTCGCTCGGGTGGACCTCATGCGCAAAGCGCACCCCTTCGCCGTCGAACACGTCGAGAATCGGATTCCACCGGTCCGCGAAATCCTGATAGCCACCCTCAATGACCTCGGCCGGCACTGGCGGAAACATCGCAACGTACTGCCAGATCTTCGAGCCGGTGAAGCCGACCACTGTGTCCACGCCGAGCCGTCGCGCGACTTTCGCGGTGAGCTTCAACTCGTCTGCGGCCCGCTGGCGGACGCCCTCCGCCTCGCCGTCACCCCAGACTCTCGAGCCGACGATGGCCTGGTGCCGGAAGTCGATCGGGTCGTCGCACACCGCCTGCCCCTTGAGGTGGTTCGAAATCGCCCACAGCTTCAGTCCGTACCGGTCGAGGATGTCCAGACGACCCTGCAGGTAGGCGTCGTCCTCCGCGGCCCGCCACACATCGAGATGCTCGCCGGAGCACGCGATTTCGAGGCCGTCGTAGCCCCACTCGCTCGCATAGCGCGCAACCTCTTCCAGCGTCAGGTCGGCCCATTGTCCGGTGAAGAGGGTGACCGGTTGTGCGTTCGACGATTCCTTCATCACTGGCCGGTTCCGTCGAGAGACTGAACGATCGGGCGGATATAGGAATCGGCTGCTCGAAGCTCCCGCCCGATTCGCTCGAGCGACCATCCTCCTGTCCCGTGAGCTTTGAGGCTGGCGGCGCCCTCATATCCTGACCGCGCAAGCGCAGAGAGCAATACCGAGTGATTGAGCGTCCCATTCGGTCTTGGGAGCTGATTCTCGCCGGGACCGAAATTGAGTCCGTCGACTCCATGGCGATAGGCGCGGTCTATGTCCCAGATGTAGTAGTAGAAGAGCCGCTTTCTTTCCGCCAAGAAGGCAATCACCTCACTGATCGTGTCTTGCATGACCCACAGATGTGGTGGGGCGATGCACACGCCGAGGAACGGGTCGTCAACATCCCGCACGAGCCGCTTGATCTGGGCAAGAGTGTCGACTCCCTCATCCCACCGTTTGTCCTCATTGCCGCCCGCCTCGAAGTCCGGCGAAAAAGGCACGGTGAGGTGATTTTCGACGGCGATTCTCACGCCGGACTTTCGTCCCGCCTCCACGATCGGCGGCAGGAAGGTGGACACGAAGTCCGAGTAGTTCGCCTCACAGTCAAAGATGAGCGTGTCGACCCCGAGCTCTGCGGCGAACTCGACCCGCTCAAGAATCTCCGACTGATTCTTGCCATACGTGGTCAGCCCACACGGCCTCATCCCGTACTTTTCAAGCACTGCGGAGATCGCGCGTGGATCGTCCCCCGGATTCACGTGATGAGCAAGGGGTGAGGAGGACGACCACAGGTTGACCTCCGTGAATCCCATCTCGGCGAGGTCGCGCACGGCATCCTCGAAAGCGATGTCGTGATATGGAAGGATTTCAGCGGTGTATCTGAACATGTGTCCTCTTTCTCTCGTCACCAGACGAAGACGGCTTTTTCGGTCTCGCGACGATCGAAGGCGCCGAACGCATGCTCGGCCTCCTCAATTGAAAACTCGTGGCTGATCAGCTTCTCGACGTCGATGTGCTTCTCTTCGACGAGACGGAGGATTTCCGGCCAGTCGCCGATCGGAAAGTACCAGCCCCCGACGACAGTCAGGAGCTTGCGGATCAACTGCTCGCTGGGCTTGATTTCCGTCGCCCGTGATTCGCCGACCAAGGCCACGCTGCCCAGCTTTGCCGCGGAGTCAAGCGCCAGATTTTGGCCAGCCGGATTGCCGGAGCAGTCGATGGCTACCTCGACGCCGCGGCCTCCTGTGAGCTCAAGGATCAGCTTGAGGGCATCGGCGGAAGAACTGTTGACGATCTCGTCGGCGCCGAGCGACGTCGCCTGGTGCAGGCGGCTGTCGAGAACGTCCACGGCAATCACTCGCGCGCCGAGGGCTTTCGCGATGAGAACGGCGGCAGCACCCATCGGACCGAGACCGACAATGGCGACCGTCGTCGATCCACTGACCCCTAGTTGCTTCTGCACGTGATATTGACTGCCCACCATGTCGGTCATGACGGCGCCGGCTCGGAAGGAGATGCTGTCGGGAAGCGGCAGGCAGTTTTTCTCCGGAAGCATGAAGAACTCCGCGTCGCCACCGTCGAAGTCGAAGCCGAAGCACTTCCATTGCGCACACAGCATGAGATAGCCCTGGCCGCAGAATTCGCAATGCCCACAGCCGACGGCCAGGTAGCTCGCTACCCTGTCCCCCACTGAAACTGTCGTGACAGCGCTACCTATCGCGGTCACCACCCCTGCTGCCTCATGTCCGGGCGTTACGCCTCCTGCTTCGGCCGCGTCGCCGCCGACGATCGGCGCGCCGTAGTAGAGGCTCATGTCGCTGCGACAGATTGCGGAAGCCTTGGTGGCGACGATGACGTCATGTGGGCCGGGCACCGGGATCGGACGGTCCTCGACACGAACCTTCTTGTCGCCGGGTAGGACAACTGCTCGCATTGCTGCTCCTTTTGCTTCTTATGGATCTGTTCGCCGCGGCCGCAGCTGTGGCCGAATCAGCCGAGCCTGGTCATCGCCGCGGGTACCTCATCGCGAGAGTGTGACGAGTGACCCGCGATCGTTGGCCGGCTCGTTTCCGGCCACTAGACGTCTACTCCACGAATGCATCCGCGACGCTGGCCGGCGGGTCGGAGTGGTAGACCTGCTCCCACGCCTCGAGTACGTTCTCATGATCGACCGGAAGGGCCGCGAGCGCCACGTATGGCGGTATCTCCTTACCGAGGAAGGATCCGGCGGCCAGGCGCGCCTCCGTGACTCCCTGGTCGAACGGACGCTGGGCTCCGAGGCCGACGATCAGCGCATTCTTCGCGAGGGCGACCGCGACGTTCGTGCCGAGATCCTCAGTGGCGATCTTCAGGTCCTCCCTGCCAGCAGAGCGCGCTGCGGCCATGACCCCTTCCGCGGGAACGTCCCAAACCGCCCAGATACCGTCGAGATTCGGGTATTGGGTGAGCATGGCATTCGCGACACCTTGCGCGTCACCGGCGAAGTCCGGACCGGCGATCCCCTGCTCTTCTACGATGGTGATGTCGGGGAAGTTATCTTCCATAGTCGCCATGAATCCGTCGTAGCGCTGCTGGGTCACGAAGAAATCCGCCTCGTGATTGATCACCCCGATCTCGCCTGCTCCACCGAGTGCCTGCGCCATGAGGTACGCCGAGACGACCCCGTTACCGTAATTATCGGCAGATACCATCGAGACGTAGTCCTCGCCCGCGACGAAGCCGTGCGGGATGTTGTCCATGAAGACGAGTTTTACGCCCGCGTCGCTGGCCGCCCCGTAGGCGGCCGCCGTGGCTACCGGGTCGGTCGGGATCGAAACGATGATGTCGGGGTCTCTCGTCAGCACCGTCTCAATGTCGGACACCTGACGGGCGGGATCGAAATTGGCGTCCGTCACGGCGACTACCTCGACGCCGAGCCGGTCGAACTCGCTCTCCAACCCCTCGATCTGTGCGGTCGACCAGTCATTTCCGCCATAGTGCATCACGATTGCAGCGGTCAGGCCGAGACTCTTGATCTTTTCAATTTCGGCGTCGGTCAGATCAGCCGCACTCTCCGGTGCGGGATCCTCGCCGTTGGGACCCTTGCTGAGAACCGTCCCCGCAACCTCGGCAAGGCCCGCCTCAATCTTCGCGGCGATCTCCGGGTCAACGCTCTTGGCAGTGGCGACTGTGTCGGCGGGCGAACACCCCGTGAGCGCGAGGGCTCCGGCTAGAGTGACGGCCGCCAGCCTGGAGGTGAGCTTCATTTCTGCGGTTTCTCCTTTGAAAGCGATGGCTGGGGCACGCTGCGTCGCGGTGAAGAGATTCGGTCGTCGAACCCGCGCGGCGTGCATGTGTTGGCGATGGTACTACTTTCATCGAGCATCACGCAAAAGTTGACTACGGATGATTGAAATAATGGCGCCTGCAGTGATCTTCTCCTGTGCTTGACTATCGCCATGCACGAGATTGGGCGCGCGCCCGGCGCCAGTGAACTGTTTCAGCTGCTGCGTGGCGGCCAAGTCCGCACGCGAGCTGAGCTGGCTTCGCTCACCGGCCTCGCCAGGTCGACAATCGGCCTTCGGCTCGACGAACTCCTCGCGCTCGGACTCATCAGTCCGGCGGGGGACCTCGCCGTCTCGACCGGCGGTCGTCCGCCCGTGCAATTCACGCTGAACGCGGGCGCCCGAGTGGTGCTCGCCGCCGATCTTGGAGCAACCCACGCCACCGTAGGAATCGCCGATCTGAGCGGCAAATTGCTCGCCCAGCATCGCGAGCGAGCCAGCATCGACGCTGGGCCTGAAGTCGTGCTGCAGTGGATGGTCGAAGAGTGCGTCAGGCAGCTGAAATCCATCGGACGTGAGCGAGCCGAAGTGATCGCGGTCGGAATCGGCTTGCCCGGCCCGGTCGAGCGCAGTTCAGGTCGCGCCGTCAATCCGCCACTAATGCCGGGCTGGGACGGGTTCGACGCGCCGGGCTGGGTGCAGCAGCAGCTCGATGTTCCGGTGCTCGTCGACAACGACGTCAACATCATGGCACTCGGCGAACGGGCGGTGGCCTTCCCGGGTATCGACGACCTGATTTTCGTCAAGGTCGCGACGGGTATTGGTGCCGGCGTCATTTCAAGCGGGACGCTCCAACGCGGAGCAGTCGGTGTAGCTGGAGACATCGGTCACGTGCAAGTCGCGAGGGGTCTGGACATCGCCTGCCGTTGCGGCAACAGAGGTTGCCTTGAAGCGATCGCGGCAGGCCCCGCCATCGCCGAAGCGTTGACCGCGGCGGGGCGTTCCGTTGCTGATAGCCACGCTGTCATCTCCCTTGTCAAGCAGGGAGATGTTGAAGCTATCCAAGCGGTTCGTCAAGCTGGGCGAGACATTGGCGAAGTGCTCGCTACCTGCGTCAGCCTGGTGAACCCCGCCGTCATCGCGATCGGAGGTGCCATGGCCCAGGCCGGCGAACACCTCATCGCCGGAATCCGTGAAGCGGTCTACACCCGTTCGATGCCCCTCGCGACCGAGCACTTGCTGATCGTACAGTCGCGCGTGGGAGAAGACTCCGCGCTGATAGGAGCATCGATGCTCGCCATCGAGGAAGCGCTCTCACCGGAGCGCATTACGGCAATGGCCGTCAGTGCCTGACCGCGCTCAGCCGGCGATTATCGAACGCACGTCGGTGCCGAGGTCGTTGAGGAGTTCCCTGCTCCCGTCGATCACGCCTGCCGTCCAAAGGAACCCGTGAATCATTCCGCTGTATCGGCGGCGAATCACCGGAACCCCGGCGGCATCCAGCCGCGCCGCATACGCCTCACCCTCGTCGCGCAGCGGGTCGAATTCTGCCGTCGCGACGATCGCGGCGGGCAGCCTCGACAGATCCTGTGCCTTCAAGGGCGACGCGAGCGGGTTCTCCCCGTCTTCCGGGGAAGCGAGATAGTTGTTCCAGGCCCAGCGCACACCGCCGGTAGAAAGCAGATATCCCTCTGCGTTTTCGGTCATGGACGGAAAAGTCGATTCGTGCTCCACGGCCGGATAGAGGAGAAGTTGGAACGCTATCGAGGGACCATTCTCATCGCGGGCGCGAATGCAAACCGCCGCAGCCAGGTTGCCGCCCGCGCTATCGCCTCCGACTCCGATCCTCGTGGGATCAAGGTTGAGTGCGGCAGCATTCTCCACGACCCAACGGGTGGCCGCGTATGCGTCGTCCATCGGCGTCGGAAACGGGTGTTCCGGCGCCTTCTGATAATTGACGGCTACTACCACGCAGCCCGTTCGGTTGGCGATGGCACGGTGCGGGCTATCGGCCAAGCCGATATTCGAGACCGTGAAGGCACTTCCATGGAAGTAAACGATCGCAGGTAACGGGCCTTCGCCCTCTGGCCGATAGATTCGCGTCGGCAGATCGGCGGTCGGTCCTGGGATGAACGTGTGCGTCACCGACGCGACGGGCTCGGTGGCTCCCACGAAATCTCTGGACCAGTCGCCGGCTCTAGCCTCCGCCGGCGTGGATTCTTCCATCGGCTTGCCACCTTGTCGCGCAAGCACATCGAGCAGTTCTACTACTTGGGGGTGGAGAGGCATGCGATTTCGCTTTCTGCTTCGTCAATGGGGCACTTTGACCTGCCTGGTCGTCGTGGGACAGCTCGGACGCGCCGGGCTGTCCCACGACCTGGAAGGTTGCGGCTACTTCACATAGGCAGCGGCGAGGTCCTTCGGCGCATCCTCGTGGTAGATGGTCTCCCACGATTCGAGCACGTTGTCGTGATTCACCTGCGCGGGCTGGCTGGCCACGTATATCGGCAGGTTCGCCTTACCGAGCATGGCCGCAGCTCCGAGCCGGGCCTCCGCCTTCCCCTCGGAGAAGGAGTCGATAGCCGACAGTCCGTAGACGAGATCGTTCTTCGCGAGGGCGAGCGCGACGTTGGGGCCGAATCCG
This sequence comes from Microbacteriaceae bacterium, assembly GCA_025465095.1. GTDB lineage: Bacteria > Actinomycetota > Actinomycetes > Actinomycetales > Microbacteriaceae > Marisediminicola. Next base: position 133,406 of record JAODME010000033.1, read on the forward strand.
ATAGTGGTGATCTTCAAGTCATCGCGGCCAGCGGAACGCGCCGCTGCCATGATTCCCTCGGCTGGCAGATCCCACACGCCCCAAGCACCGGCGAGGTCGGGGTTCTTGGTGAGCATGGCGTTCACGGCAGCCTGGGCGTCCCCTGCAAAGTCCGGCCCGATGACCCCCTGCTCGACTACGGTGATCTCCGGAAACTCTGCGAGCGCCTCCAGGACTCCAAGGTAGCTCTGCTTCGTCGTGAAGTTGTCAGCGTCGTGGAAAACTACGCCGACCTTGCCCTTGCCACCGACCGCTTGCGCGAGCTGGTAGCCCGAGACGAGCCCGGCGGTGAACCGGTCGTCCGAAACCATCGAAACGTAATCTTCTCCGCCCACGAAGCCGTTCGGCACGAGGGTCGAGAAGACGAGCTTCACGCCCGCGTCCTTCGCCTTGGTGAACGCATCGACCATTGCCACCGGGTCGGTGGGGAGCGAAACGATGAAGTCCGGAGACGCAGCGAGCAGCGACTCGATTTGCGTCGTCTGCTTCGCAGGGTCGTTTTCAGCATCGGTCACGCCGACGAGCTCGATGCCAAGATTTGCGAATTCCTCCTCGAGACCCGCCACGAGCTGGACCGACCAGGCGTCGCTCATGCTGTGCATCGCAACTCCCGCACTCAAGCCCATGCTCTTGATCTCGGCAATCTCTGAATCCGTGAGTTCCGTGTCACTGAATGACGACGGGGTTACCCCATTCGGATCGGTGCCGTTGATCGTTCCCTCCAGAGAAGCGAGGGCCGTTTCGACCTGGGCCGTGATCTTCGGATCCTCGACGGAGCTACTGGTTGCGGCACTCGAGCAACCCGTCGCCCCAAGGGCCACGACGATGCCCGCCGTTATGACAGCGAGAGTTTTGTTCATGAATGAAGTCTCCTTTGACGGTGTTTGCGGCGCAGCGGGTCGCCCCTACTGCTGCTTGGTTCGGGGACAGTATGACAGATAACAGGCGACTTCTGCGCGTTGATCAGACGAAAGTTGCATGCTTGTCGAATGCCAATAGCGAGGAGGATTCTTTTGAGGCCTGCGGAACGACGGGAACGACGTCGACCCAGGTCTTCGAACGGGCAGAGGCGATCACAGCGTCGGTGATCGCCGCTGCGCGGTACCCGTCGACGAAGGTCGGCAGACCGCTCGGGACCCTGCCCTGAAACGACGCATAGGCATCCGCAACGAAGGCGTTGAACGCGTCCTGATAACCCTGAGGGTGCCCAGCCGGAAGGAAGGCGTGTCGGCGCGCGTCCTCCCCCGTGATGGCGCCCGTCCCGCTCATGATCGTTCGGTTCTCGTTCAGGCCGCCTATCCAGAAAGAATCAGGGCTCTCCTGATTGAACTCGTAGGAGCCCTTGTTCCCGTCGAAGGAAAACCAGAGCCGATTCTTTCGCCCGCGGGAGACTTGGCTCACCGTCAACGAACCGGCCGCGGCGCGGTCGGTTTCGAATAGGATCATCGCCGCGTCCTCCGTCCCCACGCTCGTCGGCGACCCCGAGGAGCCCCGCTTGCCGAAGGAAGTCGTGAAATTAGCGGCAAGACGGGTTATGCGGTGGCCGGTCACGAACTCCATGAGGTCGCACCAGTGCACCCCGATGTCGGCGAATGTCCGAGAGATTCCCCCCTGAACTGAATCGACCCGCCAGTTTGTGGCGGTCTGCGTCGCAAGCCAATCCTGTAGATATGAGCCGTGGAGCAGGAGGAGATCACCCGCCTCCCCCTGCTCGATCCGGGATTTGATCTCCTGCACGGCCGGGTAGTAGCGGTAGATGAACGGTACCGCCGTCGGCGTCCTCGCTTTCCCCGCCTGCTCGAGCAGCGCGGACGCATCGGCAAGGGTCGTCGCGAGCGGCTTCTCGCACACAACCGCCTTGCCCGCCGCCATCGCCGCGAGCGACAGGTCGACGTGCAGGTTATTGGGCGTGCAGACGTGAACGACGTCCACATCTGGCGAGTTGACGAGCTCGCTCCAGGTGGAAAAACCCGTGCGCACGTGCATCCGCGCCGCCGCATCCTGGGAACGAGTCGGCGTCGAAGCACTGATCCCGACAACCTCATGCCCGGCCGCTCGTATCGCCCGCGCATGCACGTCCGCCATGAACCCCGCACCGACGATGCCGGCTCTAAGCGTGTTTCCGTCGGTCATCTACTTGCGCCTCGACAGAGCGACAGCGGCAATGATTATCGCTCCGCGGACGACCTGCTGCTGGCTGACGTCCAGGCCGGCGAGAATGAGGCCGTTGTTCACGAGACCGATGAAAAGCGCTCCGAACAAACTGCCGATGACCGCTCCTCGCCCCCCGAACAGGCTGGTCCCGCCGAGGATTACCGCAGCGATCACGGAGAGCTCATCACCGGTGCCCCATTGAAAGCGGCCGGACTGCAGACGCCCTGCGTAGAGCATGCCGGCGACGCTCGCGGCGACAGCCGAGAGCACGAGCACGGTGAACTTGATGCGTGCCGTATTGACACCAGTGAAGCGAGCAGCCGTCTCATTGCCTCCCGTGGCGAGCACCTGCCGGCCGAACTTCGTCTTATTCATCACCAGGGCACCGACGGCCACGAAAACGAGCGCCCAGACAAGGAGCCCCGGGATGATGCCGATGTCCCCGCCGCCGAACACGGTATTGAAGAAGTTGTCCGAAATGGGGATGGGCGCCGAGTCGGTGATCCACCGTGCGACGCCGACGACGAGTCCGAGCATCCCGAGCGTGACGAGGAACGATGGCACCTTCAGCCCGGCCACGAGCCCGCCGTTGATTGCTCCCACGAGCAAGCCGACCCCCAGACCAGCGAGGATGCCCACCACGGTACCGTACTGCGAGATCGCCATCGCGGCCACGACGCTGGAAAGCCCCGCGACGCTGCCGATACTCAAGTCGATCTCCGCGGTCGCGATGACGTACGTCATCGCAACCGCCATGACCGAAATACTCGCGGTCTGGCGCACAATGTTCAGCAGATTATTCGGGCTCGTGAACCCGCTGTCTCCGAGCGTGAGAGCGAAAAAGATGAACACCACGACGAAACCGACGTAGATGACGTTCTGACGCCAGTCGACACGGCGGACCGTCGACCAGGCGCCGGCGAAAAAGGTGGATGAAGTGGACACTATGCTCCCTGCACTGCGAGTTGAAGGTATTCCTCGTTGGGAATCTCGGATCTTGTTAGGTTTTTAACTACGGCGCCGTCGCGGAGCACGAGGATCCTGTCGCTCACGGCGAGCAACTCAGGCAGCTCTGAGGAGATGAACACCACTCCCTTGCCCTCATCCGCGATCGCCCGGACCATGTCGAGAATCTCTGACTTGGTCCCGATGTCGACACCCGCCGTGGGTTCGTCCATCAGCAAGACCTTCGGAGCGGTGCCGAGCCATTTGGCAATCACCACCTTTTGCTGATTCCCTCCCGATAGTCGACCGACCGGCATCGCCGGGTTAGCGACCTTCACGGAGAACTGCTTCGTGAGCTCGGCGGTGAGCTCTGTCACCCTTCTCGCGCTGAGAAGCAGACCCGATCGAACCCGCTTCAGCAACGGCAGGGTGAGGTTGTCGCGCACTGAATGCTCCAGGACAAGCCCCTGAAGCCGCCGGTCTTCGGGAATCAGAGCGATGCCCTGATTCATGGCCTGGCGTGGATTTCGGATGGTGACAGCACGGCCCGCTACGGTGATCGAGCCGGCCTCGATTGAATCGATTCCGAACAACGCCCGCACGAGTTCGCTGCGCCCACTACCCATCAAGCCCGCGAGACCGATGATCTCGCCCTCGTGCAAGGTGAAGCTGATATCCCGGACGCGCGCACCGCTGGTGAGGTTCTCCACCTTGAGGACGGGCACGAGGTCTTTCCGCGCAGGTCGCTCGCGCCACTCCAGATTGGCGTTGATGCTTCGACCGACTATCGCTTCGACGATCCCTGCCGGCGTGACGTCTGTGAGGGCACTGGTGAGCACCTTCGCGCCGTCGCGGAGAACGGTGATGTGGTCGGCGATTCTGTAAATCTCATCCATCCGGTGGGAAATATAGATGATGGAGATGCCGCGCGCCTTGAGTCTTCCGATGAGCTCGAAGAGCGCTTCTGCCTCGTGCTTGGCAAGGCTCGCCGTGGGCTCGTCCATGATGAGCACCTTCGCGTCCTGCGCTATCGCCTTGGCGATCTCGGTGAGCTGCCAGTACGCGGTGCTCAGCGCCGAGATCGGCGCACCAGGATCGACCTCGACTCCCATGTCGGCGAAAATCTCGGCCGCCATGGCCCGCGCGCGACGGTCGGCAATGAGGCCTCCCCGCGTTAGCGGCTCCGCGGCGAGGAAGATGTTCTGCGCGACGGTCAGCGTAGAGATCAGACTGAACTCTTGAAACACCATGCCGACCCCGGCCGCGCGAGCCGCAAAGGTGTCGGTGATCTTCACGACCTCGCCATCAACGAGAATCTCACCCGAATCCGACGAGTAAACGCCTTGCAGGATTTTCATGAGGGTGGACTTGCCGGCACCGTTCTCGCCCGCAAGGGCGTGCACCTCTCCCCGGCCGAGAGAGAAGTTCACCTCCTTGAGCACCTTCACTCCGCCGAACGACTTCGAGATGCCGCGCATCTCGACGACGGGGGCGCCACCATCGCCAGTCATACGGCGGCCCGGAGCAACCCGGTCTCGCGGTCGAGCAGGGGAACGTCCGTCCAAGCACCCGTCTCCGCGGACATGAGAATGGCGTGGTCGATGAGCGCCGCTTGATAGCCGTCACCAAAATCCGGGCGTACCGGTTCTCCACCGGCGATGGCGGTGAAGAAATCATGCGCTTCGATGATCTTCGTCTCGCCGTAACCGATCCCGAGGGCCGGAATCGGCCAGAGGTTCGCACCGTTCGGATGGTTCGGCCCGGTGTACACCGTGCGGAACCCGCGTCGGTCGTCGCCGTCGGCTTTAAAGCACACCTGAAGCTCGTCGCGGTTTTCATAGTTGAAGAAGATGGAACCTTCAGTGCCATGAATCTCGAAGGTGATGAAGTTGTTACGACCCCACGCATTGCGTGTCGCCTCGAGTGAGCCGACCGCGCCGCTCGCGAACTTGACCAGGGTCATCACCTCGTCGTCGACGTCGACGGGGGCCATCTCGCTCGAACCGCCCTTGGTGTTTCCGAGCGAGTCCGCGCCGGCGCCCTGCACCGGGCGCTCCTTGATGAACGTCGAGGTCAGAGCAGTGACGGAGGAGATTTCGCCTGCGAGGTAGCGTGCAATGTCGATGATGTGCGTCGCGATGTCCCCTACTGCACCCGACCCTGCAATTTTCTTCTGGAACCGCCACGAGAGCGGCGCGGAGGGATCCGCGCTCCAGTCCTGCAGGTAGGTCGCCCGGAAGTTCAGAATCTCACCGATCGCTCCCTCGTCGACGTATCGCTTGGCCAACGCGACGGCTGGTGTGCGCCGGTAGTTGAACGCCACCATATGTACCTTGTCGGTGGCGCGTGCCGCCGCATACATGGCTCCCGCCTCCTCGACAGTGCGTGCAAGCGGCTTCTCGCAGATCACATTCTTGCCCGCCTGGAGGGCAGCGATCGCGATCTCGGCGTGAAGGTGGTTGGGTGTTGCGATGTCGACCACGTCGATGTCGGGGTCGTCGACGATGCTGCGCCAATCGCTCGTCGAATTCTCGAATCCGAACCGTGCGGCAGCATCCGCCGCCAAGTCCTCGCTCGCCTCGGCGATGGTCTTCTTCACGGGGATGAGGTCGGTCGGCCAGAAGAACATTGGGACGGCGGAGTAAGCGAGCGAGTGGGCCTTTCCCATGAATCCGCCGCCGATGAGGCCGACATTGATGGTTTTCATTGAGTGCTCCTGTGATTGAAGGGATGCGGGTGTTGTTTCGGTCAGTTCTCGAGGAGAGTGTCCAGGAAGCGCTTGCTTATCTCTGCCGCCTCTCTCGGATCTCCGTCGTAATAATCGAGCTCCACCATGAGCCAGCTGTCGTAGTTGGCGGCGTGAATCTCACGAATTATCTTCGGGAAATCCAGGTCGCCCTCGCCCAGGGGCAGAAAACGGCCGGTCGAGCGATCGAGGTCCTTGAGGTGGACGTGGGCGAGCCTGTCGGAATACCGCCGGATGATTTCGGCTGGGTCCCCGCCACCCGCAGCGAGGTGCGCGGTATCCGGGCAGAAATTGATCCGCGACAACTGCATCAGGCGCTCGAGTGCGTCCGGCGTCTCCACGAGAGTGCCCAGGTGCGGATGATAACTCGACTCGAGACCGTGAGCGGCAGCGATGTCAGCGACTCGATCGAGTCCATGGGCGAGGGCCGCGAAGTCACTGTCGCGAGTCCCATCGGCACGCACCGCGCCCCCGCCGACGACGAGGCGCGAGGCTCCGAACTTCTCCGCGAGTTCAGCGGCGCGAACGATTTTCTGGATCTCGTCCTCGAGGATATCCGGGAAGATGAAGTTGGCACCCGTGTAGACACTTACGAGCTCGAGGCCCGTCTCTCCCAGCACGCGGAGTAAGACCTCCGGGTCCTCGTCAAAATCGAGGAGATTGCCATCGAACACCTCGGTACCGGTGTAACCAGCGGCGGCGATGTCCCGAAGCGCCCTTTCGGTATCGCCGTTCGTGCGGTAGAAGAGGTCCTTAACGCTCGTGACCCCTGCCGGGGACCCAACTACGCCACCCCAAGTGATTGTCGGATAACCGAGCTTCATGAACATCTCCTCGTGAAAGAGGCGCCCGTGCGGTGGCGCCATTGCCTGGGTCGGCTACTGTCGCGTGCCAACATCTGGACTGATAGTGTCGCATAGCGAACAACTTGTGTCGAATTTCGACAAAAACGGGTTGAAGTGCCAAGGAATTGCTCTGCGGGGAACCTGGGAGGTCCCGGTCAGAAGAAAAGAGATAGACGTGACCGACAGAAATGCGACACATGGGTAGGGCACCGAACGGGGGTTTCGGTGCGAGCCAACTCTTCCAATTGCTCCGCGACGGAGAGCCTCGCACGAGAACCGAGCTCGCCGCGATGACCGGCCTCGCTCGCTCCACGATCTCGATTCGGATCGATGAGCTCCTCGACCTCGGGCTCGTCATCCCGGTCGGCGACGCTGCTTCCACGGGCGGACGTCCGCCAGCGCAGGTGGCTTTGAATCCCGGCGCACGGGTAGTGGCCGCCGCAGACTTAGGGGCGACCCACGCTGTCGTCGCGATCACCGATCTGGCCGGCACAGTACTGTGCGACATCCGGGAGAAGATTGAGATAGCGAGCGGGCCTGATGCCGTCCTTGAGTGGCTCGTCGTGAAGATTCGAACCCTGCTTGCCGAATGCGGCCGCGCTCACGTCGACCTTGTCGCGATCGGTATCGGTCTTCCCGGGCCGGTTGAGCACGAGAGCGGCAAGCCTACCAACCCTCCGATCATGCCCGGTTGGGACAATTTCGACGTTCCCGGACGAGTGCGCGAATCGTTTGCCGTGCCCGTGCTCGTCGACAACGACGTCAACATCATGGCCCTCGGTGAGCGCACTGTCAGCTGGCCGGCCGCGGAGCAAATGATTTTCGTCAAGGTCTCAACCGGAATTGGCTCCGGCATCATCAGCGGCGGTGCGCTGCAACGCGGGGCGCGGGGTATTGCTGGCGACATCGGTCATGTGCAGATCGCACGAGGTGCTGACGTGCCCTGCAGTTGCGGCAATCAGGGTTGCCTCGAAGCGCTCGCCGGGAGCGCCGCCATCATCAAGTCTCTGCGCGAGCAGGGCATTGCCGTGAACTCCGTCTCCGAGCTCATCGCACTCGTCAAAGCAGGCGACATCACTTCGATACAGGCGATTCGCCAAGCCGGCCGTGACATCGGCGAGGTGTTGACCACTTGCGTCAGCATCATCAATCCTTCGCTGATCACGATCGGCGGTGCGCTCGCCCAAGCCGGCGAGCACATCATTGCGGGCATTCGGGAAGTGGTCTACACCCGCTCGACGCCGTTCGCGACCGAGCACCTGTCGGTCATGCCGTCCCGAGCCGGGGAAAGGGCGGGCGTGATCGGAGCGAGCATCATGGCAACTGAGGAAGCGCTCTCGCAAGAGGGGATCGAATCGATGGCTAAGCGTCAAAGGACCGACTGGAAGCCGCGGAACCCGACGACGAGAGACCCTGAGAAGTCGATTCGCACCTGAGGCGCGTTCCGTGACCGGCGCAGACACTGTCCTTCGGCGGCTGCGCCAGTCGATTCAGAGAGCGCCGTCGTCAGACTCCGACGGACTCGGGGACAATAGACAAGTGACGTTCGTGCAGCCCATGCTCTCCCTCTGGGACGAGCCGGCGCCCGATCACCGCGATCGCCTCGTGGCCCGTTCCACCGATCGCGTGGCCTGGTTGCGGGCGCGAAGTCGCGGCATCACGGCGACAGATGCCGCCCGGCTTTCCGGCATCCGCTCCGTCCAGGCGGTCGCCATGGAGAAGTTTCACGGTTCGGGTTTCGGCGGCAACGCGTATACCGATCACGGCCGGGCTCGCGAACCGGAGATAGCGCGCTGGGTGCATGGCCAATTCGGCATCGCGCCGAGCGATGCGCTGTTCCATGCCGCGGGCCAGAAACAACATCTGGCGACACCGGACGGGCTGCTTCTGTCGGCCACCGGAATGCTCGTGCTGGCCGAGATCAAGACCACGAAGTCGGCGTGGCAATCAATCCCGCGCTCCTACCTCCGCCAGGTCTGGTGGCAGCAATACGTGCTCGGGGCGGAGCGCACCCTTGTCGTGTGGGAACAGCACGATAATTTCGTGCCGATCGACGCGGAGCCGCAATGCCGCTGGGTCGATCGCGACGAGAACGAGATCCACGCGCTCGTGGGACTCGCCGATCAAGTACTGTCGCTCATGCGTCGACCGCTGCCCGGCTGATAAATCAGTCGTCGGATGCCCAAGACGGCAGGAGTGAGCGCTTCGCCGCGTTTCGCGCTCGCGTGTCGGCATGGCGGGCGACCGTGCCGACCCTGGAGACGTCGACGGGATGCCGACGAAGCATTACCGCTGCGGCCGACACCCGTGAACGGCGGGCGAGCGCACCGCCGAAGACCACCAGCCACACCAGCGCGGTCGTCGTCGCGATGAACTCGAGCACGCTGCCGACCTGGGTGCCGAACTGCAGCAGGGACAGGATGCCTCCCACCCCCGCGATCGTGGCGACGACGACTCCGGCGGCGAGGGAGAACCGCGCGATGTGGCGGTGCCCCACGGCGAACGACGCCTGCACCATCGCGACCGAGGCCGCTGCGAATGCGATCACGGCAGCGAGAGTGTGTATCAGATCCTGCCAGGTGAACGTCGCTCCGATCGGCAGCGGGCATCCCGGCGTGCAGGTGACCTGTGACGCGAGGAGGAAGAAGGCGCACCCGATCCACAGCGACACGGCGGGGGTCCAGCGGCCGAGCAGCGGAGCGGTCGAGCGGATGCCTCGACTCGCCCATGCGATCGCGGACCCCCCGAGCACGATGAGCAGCAGGGCGGATTGGAACCACCGGGCGGTCGGCTCCCCCTCGGCCCCGAGCTCGCTGACATAAGCCTCGCGGAGCAGCGTGGCTCGTGCCGTCCAAATGATGAGAAGCGCCAGGGTGACGAGGACACAGCCGAACACTGACACGAGGAACTCGGGCGGCCGCCGCGTCACGGCATCGTCCGACCAGCGCCCACTGCAACTCCTGACCCCTCCGACGGCGACCCTGCCGGACGCCATCGCTCACTTAATGCTACCTACGCCGGCCACAGTTAGCATTCAGTTGACATTGCCGAAACAGTGCCGACGCATGAGTCGGGTTGACTGTGATGACACGAGCGGGAGAGCGAAGATGACGATGCGAGCCATGGTGATCGGCGCGACCGGCGGCCCGGAGGTTTTTCAGCCGGCCGTCGTGCCGCTACCTACACGAGTGAACTCGGAGGTGATGGTCCGGGTCATCGCGGCGGGCATCAACCCGATCGATGCGAAGACCAGGGCCGGTCGAGGAGTCTCCGGAGCGATCTCACTGTGGCCAGCAGTGCTCGGGTTCGATTTCAGCGGCGTCGTCGTGGAGGGTGCGTGGGAGGGGCACCCGTTGCAACCTGGCACCGAAGTTTTCGGCATGACGGGCGTGCCACGCTACGGCGGCAGCTACGCTGAATACCTGTCGGTGTCGACCCTGAGCGTCATCCGCAAGCCGGCGAATCTTTCCCACGTCGAGGCGGCGGGCGTTCCCCTCGCCGCTCTGACCGCCTGGGGCATGGTCGTCGACGTGGCCCGCGCGCACGAGGGACAGCGGATGCTGATCCATGCCGGAGCGGGAGGCGTCGGCCACTTCGCGGTGCAATTCGCCTCGTACTTCGGCGCGCGTGTCACGGCCACCGGGTCGACCCGCAACATCAGCTGGCTTCGGGAGCTCGGCGCGAGCGAGGTCATCGACTACTCCACGACGCGCTTCGACGAAGCGGTCGCCGGGTTCGACGTGGTCATCGACCTCATCGGCAACGTGCACGACGATACGGGCACCCGCTCACTCTCGGTGCTGCACCCCGGAGGTCTCATCATCAACGCGCCGACCGGCAGCTGGCCGGGTTTCGTCTCGGACGCGAGCGCCGCGGGCGTGCGAGCGACGACGTACAAGGTGGCCCCGGACGGAGCCGCGCTCGCCGTGATTTCGAGACTGCTCGAGTCCGGCGACGTGCGGGTGAACGTCGACGAGGTGTTTCCGCTCGAACACGTGGCCGCCGCGCACACCAAGCTCGAGAAGGGGCACACCCGTGGCAAGATCGTGCTCCGGGTCTCCGAGGGCTAGAGCAGGAGCTCGCGCACGAAATCCTCGTGCAGTTGCTCACCGACGAGAAAGTGCTTCGTGCCGACGATCCGGAAGCCGCTCTTGTCGTAGAAGGCGTTCGCTCGCGGGTTGTGCTGGTTGACTCCGAGCCAGATGCCCGCCGCCCCACGACTCCTTGCCGCGTCGATCGTGGCGGCGAGGAGGGCGGATGCGACGCCTGAGCCATGATGACCGGTCACCACGTAGCACTTGCTCAACTCCACCGTCGGTCTCGTGGTTATCGCTGCGGCAGCCTCGGCGTCTTGGGGTTCACCGTAGACGAGCATCGTGTAGCCGGCGGGTTCACCCTCTGCCTCGGCGAGGAATAGGTCGCGTCGGGGGTCGGAGAGGTACTCGCTCATCCGCTCCTCGGAGAGGTGCGTCCGCACGAACTCGGCCATGTCGTGCTCGAGAGTGCCCGGAGGGCAGGCGAGCCGAAAGGTGGCGTCGGCGACGGTGTGGAGCGCGGCGGCGTCCGCCTGCCCCGCCTGTCGCACCAGGGTGCCGCTCATTTCACCGTTCCTCCGGAAAAGGGAAAGGGGCCCACCGAAGCGGACCCCTTTCTCGTTTGTTGCGTGTTACAGGACGTTGACGTCCAGCGGGATGCCAGGACCGAACGTGGTCGTGACGGTTCCCTTGGTGATGTAGCGGCCCTTCGAGCTCGAGGGCTTGGCCCGCGAGATCTCGTCGAGGGCTGCCTTGATGTTCTCCTCGAGCTGCACCTGCTCGAATCCGGCCTTGCCCACGATGAAGTGCACATTGCTGTGCTTGTCGACGCGGAACTCGATCTTTCCACCCTTGATCTCGGTCACGGCGCGGGCCGGGTCCGGGGTCACGGTGCCGGTCTTCGGGTTCGGCATGAGGCCGCGGGGTCCAAGGACCTTACCGAGGCGACCGACCTTGCCCATGAGCTCGGGCGTGGAGACGGCGGAGTCGAACGAGGTGTAGCCGGCGGCCACCTTCTCGATGAGCTCGTCGCCACCGACCTCGTCTGCGCCGGCAGCGATCGCGGCGTCAGCGGCCGGTCCCGTGGCGAACACGATGACGCGGGCGGTCTTGCCGGTGCCGTGCGGGAGACTGACGGTGCCGCGCACCATCTGGTCGGCCTTGCGCGGGTCGACACCGAGCTTCAGCGCGACCTCGACGGTCGAGTTGAAGTTGGCGGATCCCGTCTCGCGGGCGACCGCGACGGCCTCCGACGGGGTGTAGAAGCGGCCGTCTTCGATCTTCTCGGCGGCGGCGCGGTATGCCTTCGACTTCTGAGCCATTATGCGTCCACCGTGATTCCCATTGAACGGGCGGTGCCCGCGATGATCTTTGCTGCTGCGTCGATGTCGTTCGCGTTCAGGTCTGACATCTTGGTCTCGGCGATCTGGCGCACCTGCTCCTGTGTGAGCCGCGCGACCTTGACGGTGTGCGGGGTTCCGGAACCCTTCGCGACTCCGGCGGCCTTCTTGATGAGCTCGGCTGCCGGCGGGGTCTTGAGGATGAACGTGAACGAACGGTCCTCGTAGACGGTGATCTCGACGGGGATGACGTTGCCACGCTGCGCCTCGGTGGCCGCGTTGTACGCCTTGCAGAACTCCATGATGTTCACGCCGTGCTGACCCAGCGCAGGCCCGATGGGCGGTGCGGGGTTGGCGGCGCCGGCCTGGATCTGAAGCTTGATCAGACCCGTGACCTTCTTTTTCGGTGCCATTGTTTTCCTCTTTCTTGTCGAACATCCAAGCGACTCGGATGCTCTCCCACAGGTCCGGTAGGTCCGGCTGCGGTGGTTTATGCGTCGGTGTCGCCCGACGGGCGACACGCCTAGAGCTTGGTGACCTGGTCGAAGCTGAGCTCGACAGGGGTCTCGCGCTCGAAGAGCGATACGAGCACGGTGAGTTTGCCGCTCTCCGGCTTGATCTCGCTGATCGAACCGGGGAGACCCGCGAACGATCCCTCCTTGATCGTGATGGTCTCGCCGACCTCGAAGTCCACTTCCTGCGGAATCGAGCGAGCGGTGGTCTTACCGCCCTTGGCGCCGGCCTTCGCCGGTGCCTCGACGATCTGCACGAGGCTCTTGAGCATCGAGAACGCCTCGTCGAACCGCAGCGGCGTCGGGTTGTGCGAGTTGCCGACGAACCCGGTCACGCCCGGCGTGTGGCGCACGACCGACCAGCTGTCTTCGTTGAGGTCCATGCGCACGAGCACGTAACCCGGGATGCGGACGCGATTGACGAGCTTGCGCTGGCCGTTCTTAATCTCGACGACATCTTCCATCGGCACCTCGACCTGGAAGACATAATCCTCCATCGCCATGCTGACCTTGCGGTTCTCGATGTTGTGCTTGACGCGCTTCTCGAAACCGGCGTAGGAGTGGATGACGTACCACTTGCCCGGCTTGGAGCGCAGTTCGTTGCGGAACTCGTCGTAGGGGTCGACCTCTGCGGGCTCGGCGTCGTCCGCTGACGTCTCGGCGCCGGCATCCGGTTCGGGACCGTCGTAAGGGGCGACATCCGCCTCTTCGATCGCTTCTTCCTCGGTTTCGAGGTCGATTTCGTCGTCGGTGGCGGCGACCGAAGCGTCGGCCTCGTCGCTCGAGTCGATGTCCAGGGCGTCGTCTACGACCGCGTCGGCCTCGGGGTCGCGCGCGAGCTCCAGGGCGTCGATGGATTCGGCGATGTCAGGCTCGACATCACCGTCGCTCTCGATGTGGATCGCGGAGTGCTCGGCGGCTTCCACCGACGATCGGGCGTCCTCGAGCGTGCTGCCCTCTTGCGCCTCTTCCACCTCCGAAGACTGCTCTGCGGCAGTCGCGAGGTCGATGTCGTCGCGTTGTGTGTCAGACACTGATTTCCATTCCGTTCCTTGTTGTGTTGCGATTCGGGCGCCATGCGCGGCACCGCGCCGTTCTTCGAGGTCACACCCCGGACGACCGATGGTTTGCCGACTTACCCGTCGATGGGTCCGTTGCCGAAGACGTACTGCACGCCGAGTCCGAAAACGAAGTCGAGTCCGGACACCAGCGCCATCATGATCACGACGAACGCGAGAACCACTCCGGTGTAGGTGAGCAGCTCCTTGCGCGTCGGGGTGACGACCTTCTTCAGCTCATTGAGCACCTGCCGGATGAACAACGCGAGACGACCGAAGGGATTGCGTCTTCCGGCGCGCTCCTTCCGGGCGTTGGCGACGACATCCTCGCTGGGCTCGTCGGTCACGTTCTTCGCCACGTTTATTGCCTTCCGGATTGATTGAAGCTGCAGGGCGGACAGGACTTGAACCTGCAACCTGCGGTTTTGGAGACCGCTGCTCTACCAATTGAGCCACCGCCCTTTGGAGCGAAAACGCCAAGCTCCCGAGACACACCCCTCTCGCACGAGGCGAGCGAAGAAGTCGGCCACAAAAGGGCACGCAAAAGCATGGCAGTTTTCTACTACCTGAATCAAGTGTAGGTCACCTCGATAGGGGTGTAAAGCCGACGAACATGGGCGACCGCCGCGTGATTCGTTACGCTGGAGCCGTGGCCACTCAACTCCCCCGCGTATCCCAGCGCATCGCATCCATCGCCGAATCCGCAACTCTCAAGGTCGATTCGAAGGCGAAGGCGCTCCAGGCGGCCGGCCGGCCGGTGATCAGCTACGCCGCAGGCGAGCCGGACTTCGCGACTCCGGACTACATCGTGGAGGCAGCATCCGCGGCCGTCCTCGACCCGCGCAACTACCGCTACACGCCCGCTGCGGGCCTGCCGGAACTGCGCGAGGCGATCGCCGCGAAGACCGAGCATGACAGCGGATGGGCGGTGCCCTCCGCGCAGGTAATCGTCACCAACGGCGGCAAGCAGGCCGTGTACCAGTCGTTCGCGACAATAGTCGACCCCGGCGACGAGGTGTTGCTGCCCGCTCCGTACTGGACGACCTACCCCGAAGCGATCCGTTTGGCCGGCGGTGTTCCCGTCGAGGTGTTCGCCGGCGCCGATCAGAATTATCTCGTAACCGTCGAGCAGCTGGAGGCCGCGCGAACGCCGCGCACTAAGGTGCTGCTGTTCGTGTCCCCGTCGAACCCGACCGGCTCGGTGTACTCGCCGGAACAGACGCGGGCAATCGGCGAATGGGCGCTCGCCCACAACATCTGGGTCATCTCGGACGAGATCTACCAGAACCTCGTGTATGACGGGGTCCGGGCCGTCTCGATCGTCGAGGCGGTGCCGGAGCTCGCCGACACCACCATTCTGGTGAACGGCGTCGCGAAGACCTACGCCATGACGGGTTGGCGCCTCGGCTGGATGGTCGGACCTCCCGACGTCATCAAGGCCGCGTCGAACCTGCAGTCCCACTTGTCGTCGAACGTGTCAAACCTCAGCCAGCGCGCCGCGATCGCCGCCCTCACCGGCCCCCAGGATGCCGTCGAGGCGATGCGCCGGGCATTCGACCGCCGCCGCCAGACCATCGTGCGCGAACTCAACAAGATCGACGGGCTCACCTGCCCCACCCCTCAGGGCGCGTTCTACGTCTACCCGGACGTCACCGGACTGCTCGGCCGCACCTGGGGCGGCGTCACCCCGACGACCTCCCTCGAGCTCGCCGACCTCATCCTCGAGCAGGCGGAGGTGGCGGTAGTGCCCGGCGAGGCTTTCGGTCCGAGCGGATACCTGCGGCTCTCCTACGCGCTCGGCGACGACGCGCTCCTCGAGGGCGTGCAGCGGCTGCAGAAGCTCTTCGTGCACTGAGCACCCAACAGTCGTGCGTCGCTTGCGCATGAAGCGGACAACCTCAGGCGCTCAGAGCCCACGCCCCTAGCCTTTTCATCCCTAACGCGTCCCACACATCGAGTTGTCCGCTTTTCTCGCACGAGCTCGGCGAAACGAGGGATCAGACGACAGAAATGGTCCGGGTGTAGCCGCTTCAGTCCGAGAATCCGACATACACGGGCTCCGGGTGCAGCGTCACGCCGTACTGATTGCGCACCCGCTCCTGAACGAAGCGCGCCAGCTCGGTGACGTCCGCCGCCGTCGCCCCGCCGGTGTTCACGATCGCCAGGGTGTGCTTGCTCGAGATGGCAGCGCGCGATCCCGGCAGCGAGAACCCGCGGCGGATCCCTGCGTTCTCGATGAGCCAGGCCGCCGACAGCTTCACCCGGTCCTCGTCGCCCGGCCAGCGGGGAGCGGCCGCGGGAAGCTCGCTGGCGAAAATCTCGCCGACGATCGGATTCGTGAAGAACGACCCGGCACTCGCGGTGTCACGGTCGGTGGCATCCAGCACCATACCCTTGGAGCGTCGAAGGGCCAGCACCGCGTCCCTCACCCGAGCAACCGGGACGCGAGCGCCGAGCTCGACGTCCAGCGCCTCCGCGAGTTGCGGATACGCCACGGGCTTGCTCAGCGCCGCCTCATCCGCCAGCTCGACGTCGATCGAAACGACGATGCCGAGACGGCCGCGCTTGAATTCCGACGTGCGGTAGCCGAATCCGAGCTCTTGCGCCGGAATGTGTTCGAGGGACCCGGTGATGTAGTCGAGAAACTCGACCGCCACAAGGCTTCCCGAAAGCTCCTGCCCGTAGGCGCCGATGTTCTGGATCGGGGCTGCGCCGCTCGACCCGGGGATGCCGGACAGCGCCTCGAGGCCCGCGAGCCCCTTCTCGACGGTGTACGCGACCACCTCATCCCATGGCTCGCCCGCCTGCACTCGAAGCCGTACGGTACTCGGGCCTCCACCGTCGATGCGGTCGATACCTCGGGTCAGGATCCGGATCACCGTCCCGTCGAAACCGTCGTCTCCCACAACCACGTTGGAACCGCCACCGAGCGCAAACCACTCCTCACCGCCGGACCACACCTCGAGCGCGGTGTCGACGAGCTCACGGGGATTAGCGGCTTCGAACAGCTCGCGGGCCGGTCCCCCCACCCGCAGCGTCGTCAATTCGGAGAGTCGCGTGGGCACCGTCACGCCAATCTGACCCGCACCTGGGCCTTGCCGAGCACGGTACTGCCGTGTGCGGTCACAGTCAGGTCGATTCGCGCCTCGCCGGCGGCCGCATCGACTTGGCCCACCTTGGCGGCCACGTTGAGTGATGCCCCGTCGGCGGCGTCGACAACCACCGGCCGGGTGAACCTCACACCGCAGTCGACCACCTGACCGCGGTCGCCGAGCCAATCCACGACACTCTGCACCGCAACACCCATAGTGAGCATTCCGTGCGCGAGCACCCCCGGCAGTCCGACGCTGAGCGCGATATCGTCCCGGTAGTGGATGGGATTGAAGTCGCCGGACGCTCCCGCGTAGCGCACAAGCGAGTCGCGGGAGATGGAGTACTCGACCTCCGCCACGACCTGCCCGACCTCGAGGGCCTCGATCCCGCGGAGCGCGCTCATTCCTCGCCTCGCACGACGAGGACTGAGGTGGCCGTGACGACGTGGTCGCCGTCGACGTCCGTTATCGCCGACTCTGCGGTGACCATAGCGTTGACACCGAGCGTCTTCACGCTCGTGACCGACAGAGTGGCCGTCAACTCGTCTCCCGCGACGATCGGTCTGGAATAGCTGAACCGCTGCTCGCCGTGCACGACGCGGCTGAAGTCGATGCCAGCATCAGGTTCGGCGAGCAATTGCGCGAGGGTCGCCTCCTGCACGACCACCGCGAACGTCGGCGGCGCAACTACATCGCGGTATCCGGCGGCCGATGCGGCGTCCGGATCGTGATTGAGGGAACTCGTTGCGAAAACCGCTCGCGCGAACTCTCGCACCTTCTCCCGCCCGACGAGATATGGCGTTGTTGGCGGGAAGACACGGCCCTGCAATTGGGGGTTCACTGGCACGCGAGCAAGCCTAGCCAAAGGTGGGGCGAATACCGGTCGGGCCCCTACAGCAACGAAAGGCCCGGTCACCATAACGGTGACCGGGCCTTATATGCCGCTAGAGAGGGCGAGCGCCTACTGGCAGCTGTCGCACTGCAGAAGATCCATCGGATCGACGGGAATCTCGTAGCCGCCTACGTTGTTGTCGTTGTCCATTTCGGCCTCCTTCAAGTCTGTGTGAACCGGACTCGCGCTCTGCCGTTACTGACGGGCTTCGCGCGGATACCTACTATATAACCCTAATGACACCAATGTCATTCCACAAGATGTAGTGTTTGGAGATTTTTAGGGAAGGGTTGCACGCCCCCCGCACTAGGGACTGTCTGCACCATTTATTTCCGCCTAGCCTTGACTCACAGCAGTCGCGGGAGGGGCGATGACGAACACGGAGATGACGGGATCCCTGGAGGGACTCTTCGTCGTCGCATCTGCGCCGGCCGGATGGTACGAGGTGGCGGGCGGGTCACGCCGCTGGTTCGATGGCCGCCAGTGGACGAGCTACTACGCCCCCCTGGAAAGCCGGCCCGACGCGGAGGTCGGTGCGCGGCGTCACCAGACGAATCATGGGTTCCATCTGATCATGATCGTGATGACGCTCGGCGTGTGGCTGCCGGTCTGGGCGATCATGCTGACGAAGAACGTCGTGCGCTCCAGCATTCTCGCCCCGAGAAATCAGACGCGACCCTTGGGAAGCGGCGCCACCGCCCCGCCCGGCTCGTCACAGTAGTGCAGTCCGCCGGCGCTATTCGCCGAGTCGGTGAGCAGGTCGAGCCAGTCCTTGTTGATGGCGGGGACACGACTGCCGAAGTAACGGAAGTAAAGCGGGATGCTCGGATCAAGCCAGATGCTGCTGCGCCCATCACCCACGTCAGGAGCGTCGCGCCAGGAGAACACGAAACTCTCCCGGCGCCGCAGCTTGGCACTGATCACGATCTGAAGGTGCACGAGGGCACGGTCGTCGAAGTCGATCTCCATGCTCGGACTGCCGTAGAGCAGCTTCCCCATGAGGCGTTCTCCCGTTCCCTATTCGGTATACGGTAGCGAACGCAAGCCCTTGCCGGCTCAATTTCGCACCGCTTCACTTGACCAATGCTGACCACACCCGAATCCCCATCACCTATTCGACCCAACCGGCATCAACCGAGCGCCGAGCCCACGTGGCGAGAGTCTGGAATCAACGTCTGGACGGCTGAATCAGCGGGGATCATGCTCGGATCGATCGAGCAGACCCGGGCCTACGGATACATTGTGAAGGACGAAAGCGGGGGGTGGACCGCGAGCTTCTCGATGCTCGGCGATGCGATGTGGTTCGTCGAACTCGCCCACAGAGTTAAGGGCAGGACAACCTAGCGGGGTCCGATCGCGGCGCCGGAAGGATCAGGCACCTTCGCTGACCCGCGCTGTGAGCCGTTCGAGTTCGGCCTCAGTGAACCCGATTCCGGCGTTGTCGAGCCGCTGGCGCAGCAGCGCGGTCGCATCATCCGCATTCCCGATTGCGATGTCCTGGCGCACCTGCTCGACGATGCCGTCGATGCGCGAGTTCTCGTCTGCGTCGTCGCTGCCGTCTTCGACCGGGTGATTGAGTTCGTTATGAGCCACACCCCATCGTCCCACCGCTGATGCGGTAAGGCCAGCACCCGACCCTCCACGCGGCCGATTGATCAGACGGACGAGCGGGGAGGAGCGGTCGCGAAGCCGGGCTCAGCAAGAAACCGCAGACCGGTCGGGGTGTTGGCGGAGAGCATGAGCGCCGAGATCCAATCCCGATTGATCGCTGCCGTGCCCCCGCTGGAGTACCGGAAGTAGAGCGGAATCCCGTGGTCGATCCAGATACTGCTTCGCCCGCTGCCGGCGGATAGCGCGTCGGTCCAGCTGAACAGGAAGCTCTCACCCCTGCGGAGCTTCGACGTGATGACGATCTGGAGGTGGGCGAGGGCGCGGTCGTCGATCTCGACCTCCATCTCCTGCCCGCCGTACAGCAGTCTGCCCATGAGCTCGCTCCCGGAGTCCCGAAACCGTCCAGGCCGTCGTCAACCGGAAGGTTCGAGGCCCAACGTACTCCCTCGTGCAAACAGCGGGGAACTATCTTCCTTGCCGTACCAGACTGCGAGGCGGCGGAAGCCTTCGTCGAGGGTCACGGTCGGCGACCAGCCGAGTTCAGCGCGGGTTCTGCGTTGATCGAACCAGTGCGCGGTGGACAACTGCTCGGCGAGGAACCGGGTCATCGGCGGTTCGTCAGCGCCGGGAGCGAGCCGCCAGAGGGCTTCGATCGCCGAGCCGGCCGCGCGAGCCGCCCCCGCTGGCACCCGCCAAGCTGGAGGTTTCACGCCCGCCGCAATGCACATGCCGGCGAGAAGCTCGACGACCGGGCGGGGCTCACCGTTGGTGACGACGAACGACCTCCCGTGCACCGTGTCAACCCGTTCAAGCGCCGCCTTGATCGCCGTCGCCGCATTGTCGACGTAGGTCGAGTCGATGAGCGCCGCACCGTGCCCGAGAAGCGGAAGCCTTCCCGTACGGGCGCGTTCGACCACTCGTGCGACCAGCTGGGTGTCCCCCGGACCCCAGACGAGGTGCGGGCGCACGACGACCACACGAAGCGACGGTGAATCGGCCGACAGTGCGAGCAGCTCGGCCTCGGCCTTGGTGCGGGCGTAGTGCCCTCGTGCCCCGGCAGGGTCGGCGGGCCGCGCGTCGTCGCCGACGATGGACGTGCCTGCGTGGGCGACGGATGGTGACGAAACGACCACGAGCCGGCCGACGCCCTCGTGCGCGGCTGCGGCCAGCAGGGTCCGCATACCTTCGACATTCACTTCTTCGAACTCGGCGGCGGTGCCGGCAAGGGAGACACGCGCGGCGAGATGCACGATCGCATCCGATCCCGCGACGGCACGGGCGACATCGGGCGGCACGGTCATCGACCCGAGGAGATCGGTGACGCCGCTTACTCCTGATGGTCGGCGCTGGAAGGTGCGCACGTCGTGCCGGGCGTGCGCAATCTGCGCGGCGACGGCACGGCCAAGCATGCCGCTCGCCCCCGTCACGAGCACCCTCATGGCCGCGTCATCCGTCCACCCTCGAGGATTGCACCCGCCCACACGGCGAGCGCCGCCCTATCGATCTTGGAGTTATGGCGGATGTCGGTCGGCAGACGCGGCACCACGAGAACCGCGGCGACGGACAGAGGAACGGAACCGCGGACGCCGGCGGCAAGCGCCATCGATGCGAGCGACACGCGACGCGCGGCAGGCACCGTCTCGACGACCGCGACGAGGTGGCTGGTGCCCCACGGTCCGATCCCCACGACCGCTGCCCGGGCGACCTCGGCGATCGTCTCGATGCGCTGCTCCGGCCCGACCGGGGTGACGACTCCGTCCGCCGTCCCGATCAGGTGCCCGAGGCGGCCCTCGACCCAAAGTCGGCCCGACGCATCGAGGTGCCCGACGTCCCCGGTGCGGTGCCAGCGCTCGCCCAGCGGCGTGCCCCTCCTCGACTCGCGGTCGGTGAGGGAAAGGCGGTCGTAGTGGTTTTTGAGGTGCGGTGCCGAGATCACGATCTCGCCCGTGACGCCGGGAGCGGCGCTCGGCTCGCCGGTGGCGTTGCCTGTGTCGTCGAGGGCACTAATCCGGATGCGTGTGGTGCCGATTGCTGCTCCCACGCACACTCCCCCGGCAGCATTCGCCTCGGCTGACGCCGCCTCGCGGATGCCGTCCAGGGTGATGTCGGCGATGAGCAGGGCCTCGGTCATCCCGTACGGCGTGTGCGGGATGGCCATGGGCATCAATTCCGCCGCTGCGGCGAGGAGGACCTCTGCGACGGGTGCGCCCGCTGAGAGGAAGGTGCGCACTCCGCCGAGCCGCTTGCGATCCGTTCTCGTGAGGGCGTCAGTGGTTGCGACGACGTTGGCAAGCGCGGCGGGCGAGAGGAACACAACGCTGCCGTCGCCGGCCTCGGCGACAGCGGCGGCGACGGACGCGGCGGTCAGAGACTTCGGTGATGTGACATTCATGTCGGGCGTGATCGATCGTGCCCCGAGCGCGGGGCCGAGCAGGGCGAAGGGCGCGAAGCCGGCAACGAGTCCCGTCCCCACACCGACGCCGTACTGGGCAGCAAGAGCGTCTCGCACGGCGCTCAACTGCGCGTGCGTGTACACGACCCCCTTGGCGGGCCCTGTCGACCCCGAGGTGAACAGCACAGCGGCGGTGTCCTGGGTGGTCGGCGCGGGCGGGAGGGGGGCGCCCCTCCCGAGCTCGACGAGCTCGGCGAGCGAGTGCGAGACCTGGAGGGCCGCGGCTGCGGTTGCTCGATAGCGAGCGGTGGAGATACGGATGCCCGGCCAGCCGAGCACGCGCGCGGCGGCAAGCCCGGGCGGTGCGCCGATCACGTAGTCCGGTCGCGCGCCGCGGACGGCGCGGGTGAGACCCT
The DNA here is from genome assembly GCA_025465095.1 of Microbacteriaceae bacterium. Lineage (GTDB taxonomy): Bacteria > Actinomycetota > Actinomycetes > Actinomycetales > Microbacteriaceae > Marisediminicola. The sequence continues at coordinate 155,482 of JAODME010000033.1, forward strand.
TCAGGCCCAGCCCCGCGTCGGCGACCACCACGATCGCTCCGATGCGCAGGCAGGCGTAGAGCACGGCGGTGAGGTCGGCGCCCGGCGGCACGAGCAACGAGACCCGATCGCCCTTCTCCACCCCGATGCTCGCGAGACCGGCCGCGATCTGCCGGACACGCCCAGAGAGCGATCGCCAACTAACCCTGCGCGGGGCACCGCCGGAGCGCGGCGCCATCTCGATGAGCGCGATGTCCGAGCTGTCCCCCAACTCGTCGAGGTAGTGCCAGAGGGGGGGCGACGCGGCCTCGGTCGTGGCCGGCGGGGTTCCATCGGCCGGGTCCTCCTCGCGATCGCGCACCCAGGCCAGCGCGGCCGCAGAATAGTCGACGTCCTCGGCGAGAAGGTGACCGGCGCCTTCGAAACGGTGCACGTCGGCGTGCGGCATCCGGTCGATCAGGTCGTCGAGATACCTGTCGCTGAAGATCGGGTCGCGCGGCCCCCACAGCAACAGGGTCGGCAGTTTGAGTTCGCGGATGCCCTCGGCGATTCGCTCCAACTCCGCAGCGCTCTCGTGGTTCGCGTCGACGGGGATGTCGGCGACGAAAGCGCCGATCCCGCCGCGGCGGGATGCGTCGCGATAGGGCGCCCGGTACGCGTCCTTGACCTCCTGCTGGAGCGGCGGATGGGCGAGCGCGAGCGTCGTCTCGAGGAATGCGGGCGTGGCCACGGTTGCAGCGCCGAGAACCGAGGGGCGTAACGCGAGTCGGAGCGGCGCCGGGATGGGGGTGTCCTCCGGCTGGTGCACCGCCGTATTCAGCAGCATCACGCCCGCGAGCGACTCCGGATGGTCGACGGCCCAGCCGAGGGACACCACACCGCCCCAGTCGTGCCCGAACGTCACGACGGGGCCGTCGAGCGCGAGCGCGTCGGTGAGGTCTGAGAGGTCCCGGACCCGCCGCGCCAAGGGGCGCCGCTGTCCGGTGCGCTCCGAATAGCCCATATCGAGCTGGTCGACCGCGATGACGCGCCACGCCTCCTCGCCCGCCGTCGCGGCATCCGTCGCCCGCGACACGAGTCTGCGCCACAGATACGACCAGGTCGGATTGCCGTGCACGCAGAGGATCGTGCCGACAGGCGCCGCCCCGATCGCACTGAGCGTCGCCGCGTTATCGAGAAGGTGCCATTTGCGCGCTCCCGTTGTGCCGCTCTCGGGCACGTCGATGAGGCGCGAGTGTGCCGGGTCGAGTCCCGGCAGGTCGGCGGGTGGCAGCGAGGCAGCGGAGGCAGCCAGCGGGAGCCGGTATCTCACCAGGCGAGTTCCAGCATGGCCGTGTTGAGGCCGGACCCGACGCCCATGAGCAGCACCCGGTCGCCCTGGACGAGCTTCCCAGATTCCTGCTCGAGGGTGATCGGGATCGAGGCCGGGCCGACGTTGCCGAAGCGCGGGTAGGTGAGAGGCACCCGCGAGCGGTCCATGCCGGTCGCCTTCACGATCGAGTCCGTGTGCACATCCGACACCTGGTGGATGATGTAGCGGTCCATGCTCGACCAGTTCCAGTCCTGCTGCGCCTCCTTCCATGCGGAGACGACGAGCTCGAGACCACCCTTCAAAAGCGCCTTCGCATTGGTGAACATGCCGTCGACGCTGCCAACGCAGAGGTCGTTGAACTCGGTCGCCGCGCGGGTGACACCGCCGAGCATCCGATGTCCCCTCGGGTGGGCGTCGGCCGGGCCGAGAACCGCCGCCGCCGCGCCGGATCCGAGGGTGAGGCTCGCGAACTCGCTCATGAAGCTTGAGCGGGGAAGGTCGGAGTTCGCCAGTCGCTCGATCGTGTTGTGCTGGATTTCGTCGGCGTCTTCGCCGTCGATGACGACCGCGTACTTGATCTGGCCGGAGTCGATGAGCCCCGCCGCGAGGCTCATCCCGTTGACGAAGCCGAGGCAGGCGTTCGCGATGTCGAAGTTGATGGCGGATGACGGCAAACCCAGCCCATGATGGATGCGCACGGCCACCGACGGCTCGAGATGCTTGCGGGTGACGGAAGTATTGATGAGCAAACCGACTTGCCCGGGGTCGATCTGCGCCTGCGCAAGCGCACGCTTGCCTGCGGAGATGGCGGCATCGTCGAAGCGCTCGTCCTCGCCCCAGTTGCGGCGTTCGTGCACCCCGGCGACACGCTGAAGCAGGCCTTGCGGTAGGCGCAGCCGCTTGAGTGCGGGCGCCAAGCGACGGTCAATTTCTTCCGAAGTCGTGATGCGGGTGGCGATCGTGCTCGCCACCGAGAGCAGTGAGACGTTCCGGTGCTTCGTCGTTGCGTTTCCGTTCAACGGGGCTCCCTGCCGAGTCATCGAGTCGTCTACAACCCACCAACATTGTCTCAGCAAGCTGGCCGTTGCCCGTACGGCGGCTGGACCCCTTGACGGATGCGCCTTCCGGGGTCGACGCTCAGCTACGTGTGGCGACCACGTCCGGGTGACTTCTCGATCCACCCGTGGAACGAAGAACGACGCCCCGATGAAGCTGGGGCGCCGTCTTTTCGTAGCGAGGGCGGGACTCGAACCCGCGACACCACGATTATGAGCCGTGTGCTCTAACCACCTGAGCTACCCCGCCGGGACGCACGCAGGCAAAGCCTGGGAGCGAGAGCCCCCTGTGGGAATCGGACCCACTACCTCTTCCTTACCAAGGAAGTGCTCTACCAATGAGCTAAGGGGGCGTGACCGCGGGCACCGCGGACGGAGCACCGATTTGGCACCGTAAGAGACTAGCATCCGCGGCGACGCTCTCCAGACGGCGTGACGCGCCGGTGACGCTCGCCGCCGGCTCGGGCAGCGGCGAGAAGATGACGCAAGCCCTTGATCACGGCGCGCGGTCGGTGTTCGACTGCTGGGATGATTCCGCGACTCGCCGCTCGAGACAGCACCGCATCGTTCCTGCTCGACGGGTACACCTTCGGACGCCGGCGGTTCGAGCGCCTCCGCACCAACGCGTTCCGCACACGCCTGATGCTGAAGCCGGTGACGATCATGCGCGGCGCGGATGCGGCGCGCCTCTTCTACGAAGGGAACCGGTTCACGAGATCGAGCGCCCTGCCGTCGTCGACGCTTTTGTTGCTGCAGGACGAGGGAAGCGTGCAATCGCTCGACGGAGCCCCCCACGATCACCGCAAGCTCATGTTCCTCGCCGTGACGCAGGAGGAGGAGACCCGGCGACTCGTCTCGATCTTCCGCGACGATTGGGAACGCGCCGCCGCGGAATGGGGCACGCTCGAGGAAGTCGAACTGCACGCGGCCCTGCTGCCGCTGCTCACTCGCACCGCGATGTCATGGGCGGGGGTGCCCGTCGAGGGCGGTGCGGTTCTGGAGCGGACGGACGAGTTCGCGGCAATGCTCGAGAACGCCGGGCGCTTCGGCCCGCCAACCTGGGCGGCCCGCACGCGCCGCAACCACAGCGAGGAGTGGGCGCGTGACCTGATCCGCCGAACCAGGTCAGGCCAGCTGAGTCCGTCGGCAGGAAGCGCGCTGCGGATCATCACCGACCACCTCGAGGCTGACGGAAAGCCCCTGTCGACGAAAATCGCAGCGGTCGAGCTCATCAACGTGCTGCGTCCGATCGTCGCGGTCGGGCGCTACATCGTGTTCTCCGCGCTCGCGCTGCATCGGCATCCGAGATGGGCGCGGTCCTTTGCGTCGGGCAATGACAGCGACCTTGAGAACTTCGTGAACGAGGTGCGCCGGTTCTACCCCTTCTTCCCGGTCGTCGGCGGGCGCGCGACGACGTCGTTCGAGTGGAACGGGCATAAGTTCGGCATCGGAGACTGGGTGCTGCTCGATCTCTACGGCACGAATCACGACGGCGGCATCTGGAGCGATCCTGACCGGTTCCGCCCGGAGCGGTTCCGTGACTGGAACGGCGACCGCGGAACGCTCATCCCCCAGGGCGGCGGCGACGTCGCGCACGGGCATCGTTGCCCGGGCGAGTCGATCACGGTCGAGCTCATGAAGGAGGCGGTGCGGCAGCTGGCCCGTCACCTCGTCTACAGCGTTCCCGACCAGGATCTGCGTGTGAGCTTGCGCCGGTTCCCCGCGATCCCGGAGAGCAGATTCGTGATGAAGGTGGCAGCACGCCGTCTCCGAGCGGATGCCTGATCGTTCTCGGCGTAACTTCTCAGGCTGGGACCGCTTCATCGTGTATTAGGGTTTTCGGATGACTCAGGAGAACTCAGCGGGATCTGTCACGCCAGCATCCCGTGAATACCCCGCTGAGGTGGCGACCGCGTCGGGCAGCGAGTGGTGGCGCAGCGCCGTCATTTACCAGATCTACCCCCGCTCCTTCGCAGATGACTCCGGCGACGGAATTGGTGACCTCCCCGGCATCACCCGCCGGCTGCCTGCCCTCGCCCAGCTCGGCGTCGACGCGATCTGGCTGTCACCCTTCTACACCTCCCCGCAACGGGACGCCGGTTACGACGTCGCCGACTATTGCGACGTCGATCCGCTGTTTGGCACGCTCGAGGATTTCGCAGCCCTCGAGAACGAGGCACACTCCCTCGGCCTCAAGGTCATCATCGACATCGTCCCCAATCATTCCTCGAGCGACCACGTGTGGTTCCAGGAGGCGCTGGCCTCTCCTGCCGGCAGTGCCGAACGTTGCCGCTACATCTTTCGTGACGGCACTGGCGCCTCGGGAGAGCTACCGCCGAACAACTGGGAGTCGGTATTCGGCGGCCCGGCGTGGACCCGCACCACCGACTCCGACGGCACACCCGGCCAGTGGTACCTGCACATCTTCGACAGCACGCAGCCCGACCTGGACTGGCAGAACCCGTGGGTTCGCGAGCAGTTCAAGGACATCCTGCGTTTCTGGCTCGACCGAGGCGTCGACGGATTCCGGGTGGATGTCGCGCACGGCATGATCAAGGCGGAGGGCCTGCCCGACTACACCCCGCCCGCCGACTCCGGCAGCATGGGCGGCGGGACTGTCGGGCTCGAGCCCGAAATCGGCGACCATACGGATGGGCCAACGCCGCCGTACTGGGCACAGGAGGGCGTGCACGAGATCTACCGCGACTGGCGCAAGGTGCTAGACGGATACGAGGGCGACCGGGTCATGGTCGCCGAGGCCTGGGTGGAACCACTGACAAAGCTCGCGAACTGGGTTCGACCCGACGAGATGCACCAGGCATTCAACTTCTCCTACCTCGAGACCTCATGGGCAGGGCCCGCGGTGCGCCGCGTCATCGACACCTCGCTCGACGCATTCACGGGCGTTGGCGCTCCGAGCACCTGGGTCCTGTCCAACCACGACGTCGTGCGGCACGCGAGTCGTCTCGCGCTCACCGCTGAGAACCCTCAGGGTCACGGCGTCGGCCCTGCCTCGCCAGGGCAACCGAATCCGCAACTTGGACTGCGCAGGGCGCGCGCGGCCACGGCGCTCATGCTCGCGCTGCCCGGCAGCGCCTACCTGTACCAGGGCGAGGAGCTGGGGCTCCCCGAGGTCATCGATCTGCCGGACGAGTCCCGGGAGGATCCCACCTGGTTTCGCACGAACGGTGAGCGCTACGGACGGGACGGATGCCGTGTGCCGATTCCCTGGGAATCGGATGCCGCCTCTTACGGCTTCAGCGCTTCCGGCGCGAGTTGGCTGCCGCAGCCCTCGGACTGGGCCCCCCTCGCCCGGGACGCCCAGGTCGGCGTTTCGGGCTCGACGCTCGAACTGTACCGGAGTGCGCTCGCCATCCGCGCCGACCACAACCTCGGCCTAGGCGACGTGCAATGGCTTCCAGGCTATGGCGACAGCGTGGTGGCCTTCCGCAACGGCGATGTCACCGTCATCGCGAACACCGGTGACGTTGCGGTCGAGTTGCCCGTCGGCGATGTTCTGCTCACCTCGGCCGAGATACACGAGGCCGCGCTCGCGCCCGACTGCACGGTGTGGCTGCGCACGTCCTGATCCGTCAGCTGTAGAGGGCCCGACCCAACCCGGGAAGGAGCCCTCTATGAGGCCCGTCCGTCCGTGCACTGCTCAGGACGTCGGCCTCCGCCACGAAACGCGGCCGATGACGAACGTCGGTTGCGGGAGTCCCACCCGCCGGAGCGGGCGCGGGGCATCTAGCCCGCGTTGGCCTGGAGCCAGGCGTACGGGTCGATGGGGGTTCCCTCGAGGTGAACCTCAAGGTGGAGGTGGGCGCCCGTGGAGTTGCCGGTGCTGCCGACCGCGCCGATCATGTCGCCGACACCGATCTGTTGTCCGACCGCGACCTGAATCGAGCCGTACTGCATGTGCGCGTAGAGGCTGCGGACCCGCTGGCCGTTCACCACGTGCTCGACCACGACGCTGTTTCCGAAGCCGCCGCCCGAGACGTTCACGTCGACGACGACACCGCCCGCGATGGACTGGATCGGAGTGCCGGATCCGGGCGTGAAGTCGAGGCCGCTGTGGTTCGTGGAGCAGTAGCCGCAGCCCGATACCTGACGCGGTCCGAATCCGCTCGTGATCGGAGAGCCGCCGGGGAACGGCCACTGCACCGCACCCGTCGGGTTGTTGGTGAACGAGTAGGTGCGTTTGCCGACCTTCGACTGCACCTGCCGGACCGGCGACACCACCGTGTAGCCGTCACGGGTGATTGCGGGCGCTGCCGCCGCGTTGACCTGCAGTTCCTGGGTCTTCGCCTCGCTCGACGTCGAGCTCAGCGTCATCGACTCCGACGTTTCCGGCCGCACGAAGGCATTGGCCGGCACGGTGGTAGAGATCAAGATGAGGCCCACTCCGGCCATCGCGCCCACTGTGGCGAGATTCGACAGCACGCGGTGCTTGAACCCGGCGGGACGCTTGGCGGACTTGGGGGTGGTGCGCGCTGGCCCGGCGGCAGCAATCGACGCCTTCGACGCGCTCCTTCTGGGCCTGGACGTCGTCGGCGTGGCCTTCGGCGCCTTCGTTGCTGACGGGGCCGCGGCCGCGAACAGCTTGGGACGGGCCGCGGCCTTCGCCTCGCGTTCGCGAAGTTCCCGGCGGGTCAGGGCTGGACCCTCGGCGGATGCCACGACAGATCTGGTGGGCGCCGCGTCGGTCTGCGCCGTCACGACCGGCACGGGCTGATCAGTTGTCGCGCGGTAAACGGACGCGTCGAACTGAGAGGAGATCGCGTCGACTCCGTCGGTGACGGCGGGAACGGATGCCGCCTTGTCCGAATCAGGCTCGGCAAGACTCCAGGAAAATTTTTGCACTAACTATCGGGCCTCGGTTGTCGAAAGTCGAGTCCATCCGAGTTTCTTGACGCTGAACCAGGCAATCGGCAAAGCAGTTCTCCTCGAGTGGATGACCAGCGGCAATGGAAAATGCTGGTCCGACTTCCTAAATGGCGGGCCGACCGAGGCGACTAGCACACCGGAAGGTAACGAACTCATAAAGACTAACCTAGGTCAACCCCCTACGCCAGTTTTTCCTCCCGGGTGTATAAGTTCGCGAGCGTCGTTTCGAGCCTCTCGGCCAGCAACGGCGGGGCTGCGAGCAGGAAATTCTTGTTTGCGGGCGCCCCGCCCAGACCGGTCACACGCGCGCCCGCTTCGCTCGCGATAAGCGCTCCCGCAGCGTGATCCCAGGGACTCAGGCCCTTCTCGAAGTACGCGTTGGCGCGTCCGCAAGCGACGGCGCACAGGTCGAGCGACGCGGTGCCCATCCGGCGAATGTCGCGAACCTGCGAAATCAGTCCCGTCAGAATTCGTGCCTGCTCCCGTCGCTGATCGGCCGAATAACTGAATCCGGTTGCGACTAGCGCCAGCGACAGTTCGGCTTCGGTGACCTGCAGCCGTCGGTTCCCCAGAAACGCGCCGCCCCCGGATGTGGCGGTGAACACCTCGTCATTCGCCGGATTGACCACCGCACCCGCAAGCGCCCTCCAGGTTGAGGGATCCGGTTCACCCTCCACTGCCGCGATGCTCACGGCGTAGTGCGGGATTCCGTACAGGTAGTTGACGGTCCCGTCGATCGGGTCCACGACCCAGGTGAGGCCGCTCGAGCCGACATCCGCCCCGCTCTCCTCCCCGAAGAACCCGTCGCTCGGACGCGCTTCGGCAAGCATCGAGCGGATGAGCGCCTCTGTCTCGCGGTCCGCGTGCGTCACGACGTCCTCTGGCGAGGACTTGCTCGCCGCGATCTCCACACCCTCGGCCCGGCGTCGAGCCGCGAGCGACCCGGCCGCCAACGCGACGCTCCGAGCTATGGTCATGAGCTCATCAGTGGGCATGCGACTCCTCGAGTTAAAGCGAAAGGCCCGGCGAGACGCCGGGCCTACTCGGTGGCAAGTACAGGATTCGAACCTGTGAAGGCTGAGCCGTCTGATTTACAGTCAGATCCCTTTGGCCGCTTGGGTAACTTGCCGAGTGCGCACCCGACCGAATGTAATCACCAACCGGAGGCGCTTCACAAGGATACAGCCGAGCGGGCGCCCGCAAAATCGCCGCTAGTATCTCCTCACCAAAGGAGGTGACCGGTGACGGGAATCAACGAGGTCGCCGATCTTGCCGGCGTCTCCACTGCAACGGTGAGCCGCGCGCTCAGCGGCAACGGTCACGTGTCCGTTGCCACCCGGGATCGGGTGGCCCGTGCGGCGGAGGAGCTCGGCTACGTGGTCAGCTCCAACGCGTCGAGTCTCGCCACCGGGCGCACGAAGAACGTCGGGGTCGTCATCCCGTTCCTGAACAAGTGGTTCTTCAGCTCCGTCGTCCAGGGGGCCGAGAGCGCGCTGCTCAGCCACGGCTACGATTTGACGCTCTACAACCTGGGCGGAGGCGGCGACGAGCGGCGCAGCGTGTTCGAGCATTTCCTGCTACGCAAGCGAGTGGATGCCGTGATCGCGATATCCCTCGAACTCACCACGTCCGAGGTGACGCGACTGCTCGACCTCGGGAAGCCGATCGTGGGGGTCGGCGGGCCGTTGCCCGGTGTCCGCACCCTGAGTATCGACGATATCGAGGTAGCCCGACTGGCAACCGAACACCTCCTTGCTCTCGGGCACCGCGACATCGCGCACATCGGAGGCAACAGCGACTTCGAGCGGGACTTCCACCTTCCGATGAACCGTCGTGTCGGCTACGAGGCCGCTCTCGAGGCAACCGGCATCTCGGTCGACCCCAACCTATTTCAGGCCGCCGACTTCAGCATCCAGGGTGGTTATGAGGCGGCCAAGCAACTGCTCGGCAACCCACGCAGACGACCGACCGCCGTCTTCGCTTCCTCCGACGAGATGGCCATCGGCGCCATCCTCGCCGCACGCGACCTCGGGCTGCGTGTACCGCAGGACGTGTCCGTTGTCGGCATCGACGACCACGAGCTGAGCGAGTTTTTCGGGCTGAGCACGGTTGCGCAGTTCCCTGCACTGCAGGGGCGTCAGGCCGTCGAGATCCTCATGGACCAGCTTCACCCGAGTCGCGAATCGGCGGGCTCCCTCAACACTCCTCTTCCGTACGAGCTCCTCGTCCGCTCCAGCACGGCACGTCCGGACGTCTCTCGACGCTGACGGGCACCGTAGGAGCGAGCCGGACGGCCGTCTCGACTGGCAGGCGGCTGCTCGAGAGGAAGGACAGGGTCGAGCGCGGGTCGTCGCGTAGGCGCAGGTACCGCTCGTGGGGCACCCGGCCGCAGGTACGCTGGGGGCGGCGTGCAGCATCCGTCCGCCGTCGCATCACCGGAGGTCACACCGTGCACGATTCAAGCCCCGCGTTCCATCCCGAGACCCTCGCGATCATCTCCGGTCGCCCGCCGCGAGACTCCGACGAGCCGCTCAACGTGCCGGTGCACCTCGCGTCCACCTACGTCGCGGGCGGCGAGCGTGAATACGGACGCTACGCCAATCCGTCGTGGACGGCTTTCGAGACCGCGCTCGGCGCGCTCGAGGGTGGGCGATGCGTCTCCTTCGCCTCCGGAATCGCCGCGATCTCCGCCGTGCTCGACCTCGTCGAGCCCGGGGGCACGGTTGTCGCCCCGCTTCACTCGTACACCGGCACGATCGGTCAGTTGGACGACCGGGCGAGTCGCGGTCAGCTCCGCGTCGTCTACGTCGACATCGCCAACACGGAGGAGGTTGCCGCCGCGAGCGCCGGTGCCGCACTCGTCTGGATCGAGACGCCGACCAATCCGGCGTTGGAGCTCGCGGATATTTCAGCGATCGCGCTGGCCGCACATGAACACGGCGCACTCGTCGCCGTCGACAACACCTTCGCCACCCCTGTGCTGCAGCGTCCGCTCGAACTCGGCGCCGACATCGTTGTGCACTCGGCGACGAAATACATCTCAGGACACAGTGACGCGCTCATGGGCGCGGTGGTCACCGCGATCGACGCACACCACGACGCAATTCTGGGGCGCCGCTCCCTCTATGGCGCGATTCCGGCGCCGTTCGAGTCCTTCCTCGCCCTGCGTGGTTTGCGCACGCTCTCCGTGCGCCTCAGCCGGGCGCAGGACTCCGCTCAGGAACTGGTCCGTCGTCTCGAGGGCCATCCGGAGCTCGAGGAGGTGCGCTACCCCGGCTTCGGGGCCATCGTGTCGATCGTCGTGCGAGGTGGGGCGGATGCCGCGGACGCCGCGATCTCCCGCGCACGCCTCTGGCTGCACGCGACGAGCCTCGGCAGCGTCGAGTCGACCTTCGAGCGCCGGCGCCGCTGGCCTGCGGAACGGCCCACCATCCCGGAAGGGCTCGTGCGCCTGTCGGTGGGACTCGAGCACGTCGACGACCTGCACGCCGACCTGATCGCCGCGCTCGGACGTTAAGCTACCGGCATGGCAGATTCCACTTTCGATATCGTCAGCAAGGTCGACCAGATGGAGGCTGACAACGCCGTCAACCAGGCCCAAAAGGAGATTGCGCAGCGCTACGACTTCAAGAACGTCGGAGCGTCCGTCGAGTGGAGCGGCGAGAAGCTGCTGCTCAAGGCGAGCGCCGAAGAGCGTGTGAAGGCCGTGCTCGAGGTGCTCGAGGCCAAGTTCATCAAGCGCGGCATCAGCCTGCGCAGCCTCGACGCAGGGGACCCGTACGCCTCCGGCAAGGAGTACCGCATTGAGGTGAACCTGAAGAACGGCATCGGATCGGATGACGCGAAGAAGATCGCGAAGATCATCCGCGACGAGGGGCCCAAGACCGTCAAGAGTCAGATTCAGGGCGACGAGCTACGTGTCTCCTCCAAGAGCCGCGACGACCTGCAGGCGACGATGGCGCTGCTCAAGGGCAAGGACCTCGACGTGGCACTGCAGTTCGTCAACTTCCGCTGAGTATCAGGCAGCCGAAGCCTGCACGCCCGGACCGGGCCGCCCGCGACCGGATCGCAGGGTCGGTACACTGCGAAGCATGGATGCCGCCTGGATCGCCCCGACGGTCGCGGTGCTCGCGCTTCTCATCGACCTCGCCATCCGCATCGCCTCCCTCATCGTGGTGCCGATCAATCGGCGTCCGCAGACGGCGACCGCATGGTTGCTCGCGATCTTCCTGATCCCCTACGTCGGCTTCATCCTCTTCCTCCTGTTCGGCAGCACGAAGCTGCCCAAGGCACGGCGCGAGAAGCAGGTCGAGATCAACCGTTACATCGTCGACACGACCGACGGCATCGAGGATGTGGTGCAAAATCCGCGATGGCCGGACTGGCTCCAGCCGGTCGTCGAACTCAATCGCACGCTCGGCGCGATGCCGCTCGTCGGCGGCAACACCGCGACCCTTCACGTGGACTATTCCGAGTCGCTTCGGGCGATGACCGACGCTGTCGCGTCGGCGAAGAGGTACGTGCACGTTGAGTTCTACATCCTGTCCTATGACAAGGCCACTCGCGAGTTCTTCGACGCGCTCGAAGCGGCGGTCGCGCGCGGCATCATCGTCCGGGTGCTGCTCGACCACGTGGCATCCATCCGCTCCCCCGGCTACCGGCGCACCATCCGCGTGCTCAAACGCATCGGCGTGCGCTGGCAGCTGATGCTGCCCGTGCAGCCATTGCGCGGACACTACCAGCGGCCCGACCTGCGCAACCACCGCAAGCTGCTCATCATCGATGGCACGATCGCGTTCACCGGCTCTCAGAACATGGTCGACCGCAGTTACAACAAGCGCGGCAACCTCCGGCGGGGATTGCAGTGGAAAGACCTGATGGTGCGCTTCGAAGGACCGATTGTCGCCGGAATCAATGCCCTGTTCGTCACCGACTGGTACAGCGAGACCGATGAGCTCCTGCTGCGCGAGACGCTGCCGCGGTTGGAGTCGAGCGGCGCCAACGCCCTCGACGCACAAGTCGTGCCGAGCGGCCCGGGCTTCGAGGGCGAGAACAACCTGCGGCTGTTCAACGCGCTCCTCTATAACGCGCAAGAGCGCATCATCATCACAAGCCCCTATTTCGTGCCCGACGAGTCGATGCTGTACGCCGTGACTACTGCGGCGCAGCGCGGTCTCGACGTGCAGCTGTTCTGCTCTGAGGTCGCCGATCAGCCGCTCGTCTACCACGCGCAGCGCAGTTACTACGAAGCGCTACTGCGGGCGGGGGTGCGGATCTGGCTCTACGCGGCCCCGACCGTGCTGCATGCGAAGCACTTCACGATCGACGATGAGGTCGCCGTGATCGGGTCGAGCAACATGGACATGCGGTCATTCACCCTGAACCTGGAGATCTCGGTCATGGTGCGCGGTCGATCCTTCGTCGAAGCCCTGCGTGAGATCGAGGAGCGCTACCGCGAGGAGAGCCGTGAGTTGATGCTCGAGGAGTGGATGACTCGACCCAAACGGTCGAAGGTGCTCGACAATCTCGCGCGGCTCACTGCAGGGGTGCAGTAGCGCTACCGGACAGGAACCGCGGCCACACCGCGCGAGATCTCGACCATCTCGTCACGCGGCACAACCTTGATGCGGGTGCGCCCCTCGGCCGCCCCGAGCGCGAGCTCGTGCTGGTCGAGGTTCTGCCATCCGCCCAGGTCGGTGAATTTCACGCCGCGCTGGTTCAACAGCTCGACGACCGACTCCTCCGACGGCGACACGGGCGACCACCAGTTCGCCTGGTCGTTGATGACGTGCCGGATAGTCTCCATCGCGTCGCTCTTGGTGTGCCCGATGAGACCAACCGGACCACGCTTGATCCACCCGGTCGCGTAGACACCATGCACCTGCTCGTGGTTGTCGTCGATGACCTGGCCTTCACGGTTGGGGATGACGCCGCGCTTGTCATCGAAGGGGATTTCCTCCAGCGGCGACCCGAAGTAGCCGACCGCGCGGTAGACGGCCTGCACCGGGATCTCGCGGATCTCCCCCGTGCCGACTACTCCACCGACGCCGTCCGGCTTCGTACGCTCGTACCGGAATCCCTCGACTCGGTCATCGCCGAGGACCTCCAGGGGCTTCGCCCAGAAGTGCAGGTGCAGGCGGCGTGACGCGCCCTTGGGTTCCCTCGTGCGCCACGAGTTCAGCACCTTGTTGAGCACGAAGATCTGCTTGTTCGTCTCGATGGCGGCGATGGAGGCGGCATCCAGGTCGAAGTCCTCGTCATGCACGATCATGTCCACGTCCCGCATCTCGCCCAGTTCGCGAAGTTCGAGCGGAGTGAACTTGACCTGTGCGGGGCCGCGGCGGCCAAAGACGTGCACGTCGGTGACAGGAGACCTTCTGAGCCCTTGGTAGACGTTCGCCGGGATCTCGGTCGGCAGCAGGTCGTCGGCGTGCTTCGCGAGAGTACGCGCGACGTCAAGAGCGACGTTGCCGTTGCCGATCACCGCGACCTCCCTGTGCTCGAGCGGCCACTCGCGGGGGTAGTCGGGGTGTCCGTCGTACCAGCTGACGAAGTCGGCGGCTCCGTAGCTCCCCTCCAGGTCGATGCCGGGAATGTCGAGTCCGGCGTCCCGCACCGCGCCCGTCGAGAAGATCACGGCGTTGTAGTGATGCTTGAGGTCGTCGAGGGTGATGTCGCGACCGAACGTGACGTTACCGAACAGGCGAATTCGGCCAGTATCGAGCACCTCACGGAGCGCGTTGATGATGCCCTTGATGCGCGGATGATCCGGCGCGACGCCGTAGCGCACGAGGCCGTATGGTGCCGGCAGCCGTTCGAACAGGTCGATCGACACCTCGAACTTGCGCTCCGCCTTGAGCAGGATGTCGGCCGCGTAGATTCCGGCGGGGCCGGCACCGACGATGGCTAGTCTGAGTTTGGTCATGCTGATTCCGTTCTGGCGGGCTGTCAGTTGCTACGTTCGACGATCGATTCGGCGAACTGGGTGAGCGCCTTCTTCACAGGGCCTGGTGGCAGCGGCCTGATCGCCTCGACCGCTTCGCGCGCCCAGCGGTGCGCCTCGGCGCGGGTCTGGCGGGTCACCTCGTGCTCGCGCAATTCGGCGATGGCGGCGGTGAGATCCGCGTCATCCGCATGTCCGAGGTCGGCGACGTTGACGTTGTGTTCGATGCGGGTGAGCAACTCGTCGGCGTCCGAATCGATCTCGGCGAGCCGCCGCAGGTACAGCAGTGGCAGGGTCGCGACACCCGAGCGAAGGTCAGTGCCCGCGTTCTTTCCCGTCTCGTCGACCGGCGGCGCGAGGTCGATGATGTCGTCGACGAGCTGGAAGGCCACGCCGATCTTCTCGCCATACGCGGTGACCGCCGTGCGGTACTCGAGTGGCGCACCCGACAGTACGGCGCCCGTCTGCGCCGCCGCCGCGATCAGCGATCCGGTCTTGTCGGCGAGGACGCCGAGGTAGTGCGCGATCGGGTCTTCGCCGTCGCCCGGGCCGATAGTCTCGTGCAGTTGGCCGAGGCAAAGTCGCTCGAAGGTGTCAGCCTGAAGGCGGATCGCCTCCTCCCCGAGGCCCGCGACGATCTTGCTGGCCCTGGCAAACAGCAGGTCACCGGTGAGGATCGCCACCGAATTGCCCCAGACGGACTGTGCGCTCGGCACGCCTCGCCGCATCTGCGCCTCGTCCATCACGTCGTCGTGGTAGAGCGAGGCGAGATGGATGACCTCGATCGCCTCGGCGGCGGCGATGACGGCGTCGTTGTTGCCGTCGCCGAGTTGCGCCGTCATCAGGGCGAGCGTGGGCCGCACGCGTTTGCCGCCCGCGTCGAGCAGGTACCGGCTCGTGACATCGGCGAGGTCGTCGGCGAAGGACATCTCGAGCACGAGTCGGGCCTCGACCGCTTCGAGCCCCTCCTCCACGGCCGCCGCGAACCGGCGCTCGTCGCCGGACGTGAAGAGCTTCTCGCCAAACCCCAGGGTCGAGCTCAGGCTCTTTGCCCTGCGGGCGACCGGCCGGATCGCGTTCACGTTTTCTCCCTCTCGATTCGCAGTCGCAGCCGCGGGGCTTCTCAAGCGCCGGGGGTGCTGGGCTGGGCGGGCGCCGACCGGATGCGGCGCACTCGGGCGACGCGGGCGGGCTTGCGTCCGCGGTGCAGCGCGACGACTCCGGCAGTGAGGTTGCGGTGGGCGACGCGGGTGAAGCCGGCGCCGCGGAGCCATTGGCTCAGCGTGTGCTGATCCGGCCATTCCCGGATGGAATCGGCGAGATACTCGTACGCTTCGGAATTCGAGCTCGCGAGTCGCACGACCGGGGGCATCACGAATTTCAGGTATGCCGCATACCCGGCGCGGAAGATCGCCCTCGGGGGCTTGCTGAACTCGCAGATCACGAGCCTTCCGCCTGGCTTCAGCACGCGGAACATCTCGGCGAGCGCCTTCTTCGGGTCGTCGACGTTGCGCAGCCCGAACGAGATGGTGACGACATCGAACTGGCCTGCCTTGAAGGGCAGTGCCGTGGCATCCGCTTGAACGAATTCGAGGTCCGGATGCTTGCGTCGACCGACTTCGATCATCCCCTCCGAGAAGTCGGCGGGAGTCACCTTCGCTCCGGTCTTCGCGAGCGCAGCCGAACTCGTGCCGGTTCCGGCCGCCAGATCGAGGATCAGCTCCCCTGCCTTCGGTCCGACGGCGCGAACCGTCGCCCTACGCCACAGCGCATCGTTTCCGACGGAGAGAAGCGCGTTCGTGCGGTCGTAACCGTTCGCGACCTGATCGAACATGGTCGCAACCTCACGCGCTTGCTTGCTCATATCCGCCCTGGCCACGAATCGAGTCTACTTGGGCGCGACGGCGGGTCTCAGCCCTCGCCGGTAGGCTCACAGCGTGATCATCCAGGAGCGTCCGATCCCCGCGCTCGCCGTCGAAACAAGCGCCTGCCGGGACCTCGGACCCCTTGTTTCCATGCTCGACGCGCGCAACCCACTCCTCTGGATGCGCCGTGGATTCGGTGTGGCCGGCATCGGATCGGCTCTTCGACTCGAGTTCTCCGGTCCCGATCGCATCGCGGACGCCGCCGCAACCTGGCAGCGGGTCGTCGAGGCCGCCACCATCACCGACGACATCCGGGTGCCGGGCACAGGACTCATCGCCCTCGGGACGTTCGCCTTCTCGGAGAGCTCCACGGCCACGAGTGTCCTGATCGTTCCGGCCGTCATCGTCGGCCGATCGGCCGGGCACAGCTGGATAACCCGAGTGTCAACTGGGAAGCTACCGCCGCTGACACTTCCCCCGGCTCAGCCGTTCGGCGAGGCATACCGGGTTCCCTTGCAGCCGGGCGCGCTTCCCGGCGATGCCTACCGTGACGCGGTCCGGACCGCGGTTGCGAGCATCCGGAATCACGACCTGGACAAGGTGGTGCTAGCGCGTGACCTGGTCGGTCAACTGCCGGAAAGCGCCGACCTCCGTGTCGTCGCCCGGGAGCTGGCCCTCGGTTATCCCGACTGCTGGACCTTTGCGATCGACGGCTTCCTCGGGTCGAGCCCAGAGACACTCGTCGGTGTCTCTGGAGGGTCGGTCACCGCGAGAGTACTCGCAGGAAGCGCCGCGCGGGGAACGGACGCCGTCTCCGACCAGGATGCGGCAACCGCCTTGGCGACTTCCTCGAAGGACCTCGACGAACACGAGTACGCGGTGCAGAGCGTGCTCGGGTCGCTGCGCCCCCACAGTCCGAATGTGATGGCGAGCGAACTGCCGTTCACTCTGAAATTGCCGAACCTGTGGCACCTCGCGAGCGACGTCGATGGCACCCTCACGGACGGATCGACGGCCCTGGACCTCGTCGCGGCGCTTCACCCGACCGCCGCCGTCGCCGGCACGCCCACCCCGCTCGCACTCTCGCTCATCGACCAGCTCGAGCCGTTTGACCGGGGTCGATATTCCGGGCCGGTCGGTTGGGTCGACGCGAACGGTGACGGTGAATGGGCGGTGGCCGTGCGTTCGGCGCAGGTGTCGCCCTCCGGCGAGGTGACTGCGTACGCGGGAGCTGGAATCGTGGCGGATTCGGTGCCGGAGCGGGAACTGGTCGAGACCCGGCTCAAGTTTCGACCGATCGTCGAAGCCTTCGGCTGACCGCATCCACCGGACACACGGACACTCTGGCAAGAGAGCGCGAATGACAGGAGACATTCACGCTCGGCGACTCGTCTCTCCGCTTCGGAGGCGGCGCGTCCGGTGCCGACAGGCCTGGGAACTCAGCAGCCGGGCCCCGGGCGCAGGGCCGTGCAGCCCCGCTCGACGAGCACTGTCGTGGCCCGGAGCACCTCCACCGAAAGCGGGTCGGATGCGATCGGCACCGTTCCCGCGATGGGCACCCAGGCACCCATCGGCCCTGCCCCGAAGCGGTACTCCGCACGGAAGTCGATCGTGAGCGAGATCGCGTACCGACCCCGGGTCAAGTAGGCGTGGCTCGTGGCGGTGGCGTCGAACTCGCCCAAGCCGAGGGCCTGCCACGAGCCGCCCTTTGAGGCGCGCGTTGCACTCGAGCCGTCCCCGTAGTCCCAACGGAACGCGACGGGGGTGAACCGGACCTGCGCTGGAATACCGAGCAGGAGGTCCCCCTGCACGTGAGCGTCGGTGTCGGCGAAGAAGTTCGTGTCGAGCCCCACGACGCTCCACCCGTCCGGCTCCATGCGGTGCACCCCCGGCGCCGGGCGGAAGTTCACCAGATCGCTCAGCGTGATCGGGCCGCGCTGGTCGAGCGGCATCGTGACCGTGTAGCCGTCCTTGCAGACGTCGATGCCCGGCCTGCACGCGGGCACGGCGGGTGCAGGCGTCCCGCTCCCGGGGGCAACACCGTTACCGGGCGCGAACCCTGCACCAACGCCGCTGCCAGGTCCAGATCCGGGGATGGTGAGCTCGGCGCCGAGTTCGACGCCGTCTGGGGTTACCCCTGCCGTGGGCTC
>JAODME010000028.1 GCA_025465095.1 Microbacteriaceae bacterium
CACGTGAAGAAGGAGCGGTCTGAACGGCCGAGGAAGAAGTGTTCGGCGATCGTGAGGCGGCCGGCGAGGTGCCGCTCCTGGTGGATGACGCGAATGCCGAGCTTCTCCGCGTCGGCCGGGCGGCGGATCGACACGGGCCTGCCGTCCACTTCGATGACGCCGGAGGTTGCGGTGTAGAGCCCAGTGAGGATCTTGATGAGGGTGGATTTGCCCGCACCGTTCTCGCCGACGAGGGCGACGACCTCTCCCGGCAGTACATCGAGGTTGACGTCGCGCAGCACCTGCACGCCCCCGAAGGACTTCCCGATCGCGGTCATCGCCACCGTCGGGCGAGGAGCTGGCCGGACCGCAGTCCGGCTACTCAAGACCCAGTTCTCTGCGAACCTCGGTGACGTTCGCCTTGGTCACGAACACCGATTCGAGGTAGGTGCTAAGCGGCACGCCCTCTTCGTCGCCGCCGAGGTAGCGGGCGACGTTGTCGGCCGACGTGGTTCCGAACAGGGCGGGCTGCTGCGCGACGGTGAACTGGTAGACCGACTCAGGGTCCTCGATGAGATCGAGTGCACCGGGCTCCGCGTCGACGCCGTACACCTTGATCTCGTCGCGGCCCGCGGCGTCGATCGCCTGCGCGGCGCCGATCGCCGGCAGGTCCCAGCACGACCAGATTGCCGCGATCTCTCCAACAGGGTAGCGAGTCAATGCGTCGGAGGTCTTCTGCTTCGCGTCTTCGATGGTGCCGACGTAGATGTCCTGCAGCTCGGGCTCGATTATTTCGATGTTCGGGTAGTTCTTCAACACCAGCTGCAGTTCGTCATAACGGATCTGGCAGGGGGTCACGTCGTAGAAGCCGTTGAACACAAGAACTTTGCCGGTGCCGCCGATGTCCTCGGCAAGCGTCCGGGCCAGCGTGGAGCCGATCTGCCAGTTGTCCGACCCGATGTTGTTGACTGAGTTCGTGCTCGCGTGATCGATCGTGAAGATCGGGATGCCTGCATCGGCAGCTTTTTGCAGCGCGGGGGCGAGTGTGGTCGCGTCGCCGAGTACGACGACGATCGCATCCACCTTCTGGGCAACGAGGTTCTCGACGTTGGCGAGGTGTGTTTCGTCCTCGGCATCCGCCTGGGTTGCGACGACGGTGGCGCCGAGCTCGGTCAACCGGTCCTGCACACCCTGATAGGTCAGCCGACCGAAATCGCGCACCACGTCCTTCGCCGCGACGCCGACGGTCTTGCCCTCGAGCGAGGGCACGTCGGCGGATGCCGCGGCGGCTCCTGCGCTGGACGTGGGTGCGGTAGTGCCAGCGGTGTCCTGCTTGAGCCCTGTGCACCCGACCAGCATGGTTGTTGCCGCTGCGAGAGCGAGGATGCTTACTGCGAGACGATGTCTCCGGCCCATGGGAACTCCTAATGGTGTGGAATGTGGCTGTCACGGCGCCCCGCTTCGGGGCTGCTCTGGGTCGCCATCGTATGGACTTCGTGCGCCGGCTAGTCATGACGGCAACGCATTGCGTAACAAATGGTCCGATGCGGGCGGATACCTGCCCGGACCCGCGGAATGTTACGAAATGGGGCGCTCGCGGCGACCCGCGGGGGTTCGGCAGCACTAGCGTCGGGAGCCCGGCGTGTTCTCGCTGGACCGCCCTTTCCGCCTCCCAGTCGATCGGTCCGCCGTGCCCTCTCGCATGATCCTCAACGCCTTCGATATGAGCTGCGTCACGCATCAGGCTCCGGGCCTCTGGCGACACCCGTCCAACGAAGCAGACCGGTACAACGATCTCGGATACTGGACCTCGCTCGCCGCGCTGCTTGAACGCGGGAAATTCGATGCGCTATTCCTCGCTGACGTGGTCGGGATCTACGACGTCTACCGAGACTCGGCGGCTCCAGCCCTCACCGACGGCGCGCAGGTTCCCGTCGGCAATCCGCTCCTGCAGGTGCCCGCGATGGCCGCGGTGACGAAATACCTGGGGTTCGGGGTCACGGTAGCTCTCACCTACGAGCAGCCCTACGCGCTCGCGCGCACTTTTTCGACCCTCGATCACTTCACGAACGGTCGGGTCGGCTGGAACGTGGTGACCAGCTATCTCGACAGCGCCGCCAGAAACCTCGGCTTGGACAAGCAGATCGCGCACGACGACAGGTACGCCCTCGGCGAGGAGTTCCTCGACGTCACCTACAAGCTCTGGGAAGGCTCGTGGGAGGACGGAGCGGTCCGCCGTGATCGTGACAGCGGGGTATTCACCGATCCGTCCAAAGTGCATCCGATCGAGCACCGCGGAGCGCATTACAACGTTCCCGGCATCCACCTGTCCGAACCGAGTCCGCAGCGCACCCCCGTGATCTTCCAGGCCGGGGCGTCCCCGAAGGGCCGCGACTTCGCGGCTCGCCACGGGGAGGCTGTCTTCATCAACGGCATAGTGCCGGAACTCACCCGCAACGTCACCGACGATATCCGCGATCGTGCCGAGAGCCAGGGCCGGCGCCGCGAATCGGTCAAGATCCTGACCCTCGTCACGGTGATCGTCGCCGAGACCGACGAACTCGCTCAGGCGAAGTACGACGACTACGCGACCTTCGTGTCCGTCGAGGGAGCTTTCGCCCTCTACGGAGGCTGGTCCGGTCTCGACCTCTCGACCTATGACCTTGACGAGCCTTTGCGCTATGTCGACACGGACGCCGCCCGTTCGGCGCTGTCGATCTTCACGATCGCGGACCCGACGCGGGACTGGACGCCGCGCGATATCGGACACTATGTCGGGATCGGCGGAATCGGTCCGGTCATCATCGGTAGCCCGGCCACGGTGGCTGATGAACTTGAACGCTGGGTCGATGTCGGCGGGGTGGACGGATTCAATCTCGCCTATGTCATTACGCCCGGCACCTTCGAGGACTTCATCGAACTCGCCGTGCCGGAGCTGCAGCGTCGCGGTCGCGTCTGGGGCGCCTACCCGGAGGGCACTCTTCGGGAGCGGCTGAGCGGTTCTGACTCTCCGTTCGTGGCGTCCGACCATCCTGCTCACGCCTACCGGGGCGCCTACCTTGGCCGCCCGTCCGCTCTCGACGGTGCCCGCCCGTCTCCCGCACTGAAGGAATCAGCCCGATGACCTCCGCCCCGGATCTCCGCCTTCCTCGCACCCACTTCGTCGGCAACGCGTCGCCGGAGGAACTCGACGGGTGGGCGGCGGTGGCCGACGGCGTCGCCGCGGCGCTCGCGGAGGACGTCCTCGATCGCGACCGGGCGAACGCGGACCCGCGCCGCGAGATCGGCCTGCTTCGCGATGCCGGTCTCGTGACGCTGCTCGACCCTGCCCACCTCGGCGGTGGCGGGGCGCATTGGGAGACGGCGTTCCTCGTCTTGCGGCGGCTTGCCAGAGTCGACGCCTCGGTGGCGCAGATTCTCGCCTACCACTACCTCAACAAGAGCAATGTGAGCTTCACCGCCCCGCGTGAACAACAGGACGTCTGGTATCGAGCGTCGATCGAGGGGCAATGGGTGTGGGGCGACTCTGTCAACCCGGTGGATCCCGACCTCGAGCTCACTCCAGCGGGTGAGGGCTTCGCGCTCAACGGTCTCAAACGCTTCTCGACCGGAGCGAGCGTCGGCGACAAGATTCTTGTCAGCGCCGCCATCCGGGGCGGCGACCGGGACGGGCAGTTCGTCCTGTTTGTCATCGACCACCGGAAGGGTGTCGAACCGCTCGGGGACTGGGACGCACTGGGCCAGCGACTCTCGGCGAGCGGGTCGGTGCGTTACACGGACGTTCGCGTGGCACCGGAGGAGATTCTCGGGCAGCTGAGCGACGAGCCGTTCGCGAACATGATCACCCCGGGCATCCAACTCGCCTTCTCGAATCTCTATCTCGGAATCGCGCAGGGCGCACTCGAACAGGCGAGGGAGATCACGAGGGCACGCAAGAACGCCTGGTTCCTCAGCCCGGCCGACACCTACCGTGATGACCCTTTCGTGCAGCGCACGTTCGGCGAATTCGTGTCCCGGGTGGCCGCCGTCGAGGCGCTCGCCGACAGGGTCGGCCGTCGCTTCGACTCCGTGGTCGAGCAGGGATCGGTGTCGGGACTCTCCGCCGAGGGACGCGCGTCGATCGCGGTCGAGGTGGCCCAACTCAAGGTGGTCTCGACCGAGGTCGGCATCGAGGTGGCCAACCGGGTCTTCGAGGTCACGGGGTCGAGCTCGGCGGCCAGCAAAATCGGGCTCGACCTGCACTGGCGCAACATCCGCACGCACTCGCTGCACGATCCGGTCGACTACAAAAAACTCGAAGTCGGGGCCAGCTTCCTGAACGGAACGGTTCAGCCGATTTCGCTGTACACCTAGGGGACGATCGCATGACTTTGTCGAGGACCTTGCCGCTGGCTGCTTCGGCGCCGCGCGGCTTCGATGCCGCGCTCGCACGCCTTCGGCCGGTGTTCGCCCGCATCGCCGAGGGCACGTCTGCGCGTGAGCGCGGCCACGTGTTGCCCTACGAACAGGTGCGGCAGCTGGTCGATGCCGGGTTCGCCGCGCTTCGGGTACCCGTCGAGTGCGGCGGAGACGGTCTCAGCCTTCCCGAGCTCGCGAAGGTGCTCATCGAGTTGGCGACCGCCGACAGCAATCTGCCGCAGATTTTCCGCGGTCACCTCGCCATCGTCGAGGATCGCCTCACCGCCGTCGACGGCCCGGACCGTGACAGGTGGCTAGCGCGATTCACCTCGGGCGAGATCGTCGGCAACGCTTGGAGCGAGATCGGGGAGGGTGCCCTCGGAACCACGCAGACCACTCTCGACCGGACGGAACGCGGCTGGGCGCTCAACGGGCAGAAGTTCTACACCACCGGAAGTATCTTCGCCGACTGGATCGATGTCACCGCGAAGCGTGACGACGGCGTCGACGTCACGGCGCTCGTCCGTACCGATCAGCCAGGTGTCGTCATCAGCGATGATTGGGATGGATTCGGCCAGCAACTCACCGGAACCGGCACAACGGTCTTCACGAGCGCGGCGGTCGACTCGAGCGAGGTCGGCCTGTTCTCCGATAGGTTCCGGTACCAGACCGCGCTTTATCAGCTCATCCTGCTTGCCGTCCTCGCCGGTGTGGCGCGGGCGGGCGAAATGGATGCGTCGACCGAGGTGCGCAATCGCACGCGCATGTACAGTCACGGGTCCGCGTCACTCGCCAGAGAGGACCCACAGATACAGCAGGTGATAGGCGAGATGTCGTCGGTGGCCTTTGTCGCCGAAGCCACCGTGTTGCGAGTCGCCCAGGCCCTCCAGGTTGCGAGCGACACGGCGCGCGATCGTGGTTCGGCCGAGGACGATGCCGCGAACATCGCCGCGGAGATCGCTTCAGCGCAGGGACAGAGCGTGCTGTCGCGACTGGTTCCGGACACCGTTGCCCGCCTGTTCGACGCCCTCGGGGCATCCGCGCTGTCGCGCTCCCGCAATCTTGATCGGCACTGGCGCAACGCCCGAGCCGTCGCGAGCCATAACCCGTGGATCTACAAGGCGAGGATCGTCGGCGACTGGTCGATCAACTTCACCCCGCCGCCCTTCGTCTGGCAGATCGGGATTGCGCCGAAGTAGCTGCGCTATCGGCCGAGTTGGTTGCGAGTTCTTCCGGTCGAAGCTCAGGTGCATGATCCCACTTGGTGCGGCTGCAGCCTCGATTTCGAGTCCCCCTCCAGGGCCTCCAGTCCGTTCCACTGCTCGGCTTTCGGTGCGCCTCGATCAGACCGCGCCTGAGGGGATTTGAACCGTCTTAGTACTTGACCGGGTGAACTGTCCCCCGTTTCTGCAGCTCCCATGCTGGACGACTGGCGGCGAGAACCGAATCGGGGCAGGGTTCATCCGGTTCTGACGAATTACTTCTTCTCGAGCAGCCGCTGAACGCGTGGCTTTACTTCGTTGGCGAGAAGAGTGATGGACTCGATGAGGTGCTCCTGCGGAAGCGCCCCGACGTCAGACTGGATGAAGTGGCGCATGTGTCCCATATGGCCGTGGAGGGCGACGATACGGCGGGCGATTTCGTCCGGGTCCCCGACGTAGAACCCACCGAGCTCGCCCGTCTGCGCCTCGAAGACGCCTCGCTCTTGAGCTGTCCAACCGCGGAGCCGACCCATCTCTACGGTGAGGTTGTGCCAGCCGGGGTAGAACCGGTCCAGTGCTTCCTTCTTCGTCGCCGCAACTAGCCCGAGCGCGGCCACAGCCACTTTGATCGAATCTCCTTCCTGGCCGGCTTGTGCTGCCGAGCGGCGGTAGAGCTTTGCCAATGGAGCGAATCGGTGCGGTTCGCCTCCGATGATGCCGTAGGAGATGGGCAGTCCGAGTTGGCCGGCCCGAACGGAGGATGCGGCGTTGCCGCCGGTTGCGAGCCAGATTGGCAGCTTTCCCTGCACTGGGCGGGGCACGACGGCGAGCTGGTTTAGAGCAGGCCGCGTCGATCCTGACCAGGTGACCGCTTCGGTCGTGCTGTTGTTGATGGTCATCAGCAGATCGAGCTTCTCTGCGTAGAGTTCGTCGTAGTCGCGGAGGTCGTAGCCGAACAGCGGGAATGTCTCGACGGAGGATCCGCGGCCGGCTGTGATCTCGATCCGTCCGCCGCCGGAGATGGCGTCGGCGATCGCAAACTGCTGAAACACCCGGACAGGGTCGTCGGTGCCGATGATGCTGGCGCCGCTGCCGAGGATGATGTTCTTCGTCGCTGCGGCGGCCGCGGCGATGATGGTCCCGGGTGACGAGGCGGGCATGCTGACGGTGTGGTGCTCACCGACGGCGAAGTAGTCCAGGCCGACGGCGTCCGCGTGGACGATGGCTTCGAATAGGTTGCTGACCGCTTCAGCAGTCGACCGGGTTGTGCCGTCCTCGTTGTGTTGCGTGTCGCCAAAACTGTAGGTGCCTATTTGCATTGATGCTGCTTCTCCGATTTCCTGAGGTGATTCTGCGACGCTGGCCGGGCGCCGTGGGAGCGCGCCTGCACCGGCGTCATGAGCTGATTATGGGTTAGCTGTATCCCGGCCCTGGATCGGCGCCTTTTGAGCGAGCAGCTCCGGTTCGACCACGTCACCTATCAGCACTACCGGCCTCAGGCACCGTCCGACTCACGAGCGGACGTGCACTCAGAAGCTTTCGACCTCCTTGAGACGCCCAGTTGCCACATCGAAAACGAATCCGCGAATCGAATCGGTGAATGGCACGAAGGGGCTGGCGGTGATGCGGCGGATGGACTGCTTCACATCTTCCTCAGGATCACGGAAGGACTCCGGCGCCCAAGGTGGGCGGATGCCGATGTCCATCTCGATGGACAGCTTGAATGCGTCATCGGTGAACGTGAGCATCCCGCAATCAGTGTGGTGGATGAGGATGATCTCCTTCGTCCCGAGCAACCGCTGGCTGATCGCGAGAGATCGAATCTCGTCCTCAGTGACTACACCCCCGGCATTCCGAATGACGTGCGCTTCCCCGTCCGCTAACCCGAGCGCAGCGTAGACGTTGATGCGGGCATCCATGCAGGCGAGGATAGCTACGTGCTTCGAGGGCGGCAGCGGGAGCGGTCCCACGAATGTGGCTGCGTACTCCACGTTATTTGTCAGTAGTTCGTCGGTGACGGTCATGGTCACTCCTTTGTTGGTGCCTTCGATTCAGGCGGCTTGCTTCTGCAGCCGGCCTGCTCCTCAGGGCTTCCTGATGTGCGACGGTTTACAAATTGATGAGTGCGAGTGCGGCGAAGTACCCCACGTTGTATTCGCGCGAGTGTACCGCCAACTCGGGTCGCCGTGCCGAGCATGACCGCGATTGTCGCGGGTCTGACCGTCGGGCCGCGACCGCGTCCTGCCACCTTTGAACGCCAGACATTCGCCACGGCGGGGACGCCCGCAATCTGTTCCGGCGCCGGCGCCGCGACGCGTGCGGTTTTCGTCACCGCTTCTTCACCAGTGATTGCCGTAGACGACCGAGCCCCCTCGGTCGCTGTCAAGCTCATCCCGTGAGCACCCCGTCCTCTGGTTGCGCGATCCCGTCCCGACGCAGGGCGTCGAACACGTCCGCGTCATACAGCGCAGCGGCGTTGCGGAGCGGAGCTGCCATTGCAGTGGCCGCCACGCGCGCGGCGCGTAGGCGACGAACCGCGAGCCGCAATATTGGTCTGCCGATGGCCCCGATGCTCGCGGGGCGGGTCACGCTGGTCGGTTCCCACCCTCGATCTACTAGTTCATCCAGATCTCGATTGGCGTGTTTCTCGCGTAACTGTCGGGCACCATAACGGCACTGCGAGTACCTCAGGCCTTCGGTTCTGCTCCGTCGGCAGCCAGGTAGTCGCTCTAGCTATCGCCAGCACTTGCTGCACGGCTGCTCCACGACTGAGCCGAGTAGAAGCCCGGTGGTCCCTGAATCGCAATGATTACCGGCAGGGCGGACGATGCGGCGCTCACAACTTGCCGAAAACGATCGTTTCCGGCGCAACCTGCAACGCGATGACTGGCCATTCCGAATGCGGATCCGCCTGCTTGTGCAGGGTGGGACCAGTGAGTGAGCGGGATCAGCACTGCTCTGTTGGCATGATCCAGAGTTCGCCGATGGTGGCGTGCGCTGGGGGCACCATGTAGGTGATGCCGTCCGCGATGTCCTGGGGGTCGAGCATCTTGAAGCCGCCGAAGTTGGCGCCGATGTTCGCGAGGATCTTCTCGTTGTTGCGGGAGTTCGGTGTCGACCTTGCCGGGCTCGAGGATTCCTACCCGCACATGGCTTTTCGCGAGCTCCTGCCGGAGGGCTTCGCTGAAGCCGTTCACGCCGTACTTGGTCATGCTGTAGACGCCGGCTGTGGGGAACGTGGTCCGGCCCGCGACGGAGGACATGTTGACGATGTGCGCAACGTGGCGGATGTCATCACTGGCGGCTTTCATCAGTGCGGCAACGCGGCCTTCGTCAGGTGAAGCACGCCCTGCTGGTTGATTGCAATCATTCGCTCCCAGTCATCGACTTCGGCCTCGTCAGCGCGAGCGAGGAGCATTAAGCCGACGTTGTTGACCACGATGTCGAGCCGGCCGAAGCGTTCAACGGTCGTGGCGACGGCCCCGTACGCCTGTTCACGGTTTGATATGTCGGTGGGGCTTTGCCAGCGCTGTTCCGCCAGCGCTTTCGATATCGGCAACCAGCGCGTCCAACCGGTCTTGGCGGCGGGCCACGAGGGCGACGGATGTGCCCTGCCGGGCAAGGTCGAGAGCGGTGGCGTGTCCGGTGCCGCCGCTGGCGCCGGTCATGATCGCGACGGTTCCGATGAGCTTCATGGAGAGTTCCCTTCTAGGTATGCGGGGGCACGCCGAAACAGGTCGGCTACGCGGACCCGGGCACGGTGCGAGATCAGGCAGTGCCCGGGCAGTGACATGTTGAGTATGTTTTCTACGCGTCGTCGTGGTTGAGCGAGGTCGACAGTTCACGGAACGCGTTCGCCTGAGCGCGAAGGTCATCGCTTTTCTGCTCTGCTATCTGCACGGCGTCGGCTCCGGCGAGCCAGCGTAGCGGCGGCTCGTCGCGGTCGATGACGGTAATCAGGGCTGCGGCGAGCTTGGCGGGGTCTCCGCTCTGCTTGCCATTCATGCCCTTCCAGCCTTCTATCGTCGCCGCGGTGCGCTCGGCGTAGTCGGGGATCGACAGTTCCGGCCACAGCGTCGAGGAGCCTTCGACGAGCAGTTCCGTGCGGAAGAAACCGGGCTCGACGATCGTGGTGGTGATCCCGTACGGGGCTAGGTCGAACCGGATGGATTCCATCCAGCCTTCGAGCGCGAACTTTGATGCACAGTATGCGGCGACGAACTCCTGGCCGATCAGGCCCGCGGTCGAGCTGAACGTGATGACCTGGCCGCTGCGCTGCTTGCGCATGATGGGGAGGACGGCGCGGGTGGCGTTTAGAGGTCCGAAGAAGTTAACCTCCATCTGGTGGCGGAACTGCTCAGGGCTGATCTCCTCGAAAAACCCTGCGTAGAACAACCCGGCGTTGTTGACGAGAACATCGATTCGACCAAACCGCGCAACGGCAGCTTCGACGGCCGTCTGCGCGGCATTCTCGTCGGTGATGTCAAGCGCCACAGCCAAAAGGTTCTCCTGTTCGCCGAAAACCTCTGTGACCCGGGCGGCATCACGAGCGGTAGCGACCACCGAGTGACCGGCGGCCAGTGCCGCGTTGACGATATCGACGCCCATCCCTCGTGCTGCGCCGGTGATGAACCAAACCTTGCTGTCACTCATCGGTGACTCCTTTCCTGTCGGTGATTCCAGTGAAAACCACTTGTTACAGGCGAGGCAGTTCCTACCTATCCGGTTAATACCAGGGACCCCCTAAACGCCGCCCGCTGACGTACCGTCGAGGGATGGACAGCTCCAATGACATTCGCGAGTTTTTGATGACTCGCCGCGCCCGGCTGACTCCCGAGCAAGCCGGACTCCCGAACTTCGGGGGCCGCCGCCGCGTCAACGGTCTGCGCCGTGAAGAGGTCGCCCTGATCGCCGGCATCAGCGTCGAGTACTACACCCGCCTCGAACGCGGCAACGCCACCGGTGTCTCCGAGACAGTCCTCGACGGCATCAGCCGCGCTCTGCAACTTGACGACGCCGAGCATGCGCACCTGCACGATCTCGTCAGAGCAGCGACGGCCAGCCTCGGCGCGGCCCGCCGTCATAGCTCCACAAAAGCGGCACAGGTATCCGCAAGTGTCCGCCAGATGATCGATGCGATGAAAGACGTCGCCGTGGTTGTTCAGAACGGCCGGGGCGATATCGTCGCCGCTAACAGCCTCGGCCAAGCTCTCTACTCTCAGATCTTCGAACAGTCGCAGCGAACACCGAATTTCTCACGGTTCGTGTTCCTCGACCCGAGAGCACAAGACTTCTACCTCGACTGGGACGAAGCCGCACGGCAAACCGTCGCTCTGCTCCGCAGCGAGGCCGGCCGTGCCCCGCACGACCGCACCCTGAGCAATCTCGTCGGGGAGCTCTCCACGCGCAGCGACATCTTCCGCACTCTCTGGGCATCGCATGACGTCCGCGAGCACCGCACCGGGTTCAAGGCGATTCATCACCCGATGGTCGGCGACATGGTCCTGTCATTCGAAGGCCTTCAACTCACCAGCGCACCAGGCCAACTGCTGCTCGCCTACACAACCGAGCCGGGCTCTGCCTCACACGAAAAGCTGCAGCTGCTTGCCAACTGGGCAGCAACCACCAATAGCGAAGAATTTATCCGCGACCAGGTGCAACCCGATCCAACCGCCCAGTAGCGGCGTCCAGTTGACTTTGAGCGCCGTCGCGGCCTCGTTCTGGGTAGTGCCGGTGGTGCTGACCTGCCGCGTCTCGCCGTCCCAGTCGCGGAAGCGGGTGAACGCGCGATATCGGCCCGGGGCGACCTTGACCGTCTTGATCGGCCGAAGGTGCTGACTGGTAGCCGTGGCCGACCGGCCATCAGATCTGCCCTCCGCGGATGGCGACGCTGGGTTGCGGCTCGTGGAGATCATCAAGCCGGTGACGGACGTCGGAGACCCGGTAGCGAATTTCGCGCCCGACTCGAATACCGGATGGGCCGCGACCGTCGGTGTGCAGGTCGTAAATGGCCTGCACGTTCACGCCGAGGTAGTCGGCGAGCTCACTCGTTGTCAGCACGGGCTCGAGACCGAGCCCAAAGAGGCGTTCAGTATCCATAACTCGTAGGTGTCCGAGGCCGCCCCAGGTGAATCGAACTGAGCCGAGGACCCCATATGGCGAGGCCAACATTTGCCGGATGTCTGGCAATAGGGACTGCTGTCGATCTAGTTGACTCTCACGGTTTGTTGTTTCTATGCCGCGTGAGCGGCTGGTTTGATCATCTCAAACTCGATTGGGGTAAGCCGACCGAGTCCTCGTTGGCGGCGTCGACGGTGGTAGCTGCGCTCGATCCAGGTCACGATCTGGAGCCGAAGTTCTTGCCGCGTGGTCCACCGTTTCTTGTCGAGCACGTTCTTCTGCAGCAGGGCGAAGAATGACTCCATCGCGGCGTTGTCACCGCACGCCCCAACCCTGCCCATCGACCCGGTGATGCCCTCGTGGCGCAGCAGCTCAACGAATTTCCGTGACCGGAACTGGGACCCGCGGTCGGAATGCAACACCGTTTGGTCGGTGCCTCGCAGGGCGACCGCGTTGCGGAGTGCGGAGACGGCGAGGTCCGCGGTCATCCTCGAATCGATCGAGTACCCCACGATCCGGTTCGACCAGAGGTCCTTGATCGCGCAAAGATACAGCTTCCCTTCGTCCGTCCAGTGCTCGGTGATATCGGTCAGCCACAGCTCGTTGGCCCGTCCGGCGGTGAACTCCCGTTGCACGAGGTCGTCGTGGACGGGCGGGCCGGCTTTGCGGTTCAGGCCTCGTTTCTTCGAGAACACCGACCAGATCCTCTGCTGAGAACACAGCCGCCACACACGCCGCTCCGACGCGGCGATGCCCGCTTCAGCTTCGATCTCATCGGCGATGAAGCGATATCCGAACGCGGGCTCGGCGCCGTGAAATATCGATCGCGGCGTTGATGAGGTGGGCGTTGTCCCAATCGCGTTGCGACACCGGATTCTGTTGCCAGGCGAAGAACGCCTGCTTGGAGAAACCCAGCACCCGGCAGGTCACCGCGACCGGAATTCTCCG
Source organism: Microbacteriaceae bacterium (assembly GCA_025465095.1). Lineage (GTDB taxonomy): Bacteria > Actinomycetota > Actinomycetes > Actinomycetales > Microbacteriaceae > Marisediminicola. The sequence goes on from JAODME010000028.1 coordinate 12,648, forward strand.
GTCCGCGGCCAATTCACGGACCAGCGGGAACATCATTTTGGGAGCGACGCCTGAGACAGATACGCGGCAGCGCGACGCAGGATCTCGTTCTCCTGCTCGAGCAACCGGATCCGTTTCTTCGCCTCCCGGAGCTCGGCGGCGTCAGCTTGGGTGATACCCGGCCGGTTGCCGTCCTCAATGTCGGCCAGCTTCAGCCAGCGTTCCAAACAGGACTCGGAGACCCCAAAGTCCTTCGCCACTCGGGCGATAGGGGCTTCGTTCTTCCGAGCGACGGCAACAACGTCACGACGGAACTCCAGGGGAAAAGCTTTCGGCACAATGAACATCCTTCCGCGAGGACCGAAATCCTCACAAGTCAGGAGTCAACCAAACCGACAGCAGTCCCGACGGCCTTGAGAAGGGCGTCGACCTCTCCGGCCGTGGATACGGGATGGAGCAGGCTACTGTGGCGCTTCAGTTTGAGGGACGACAGTTGGAGAAGCGTGGAACTGAGCGCGGACTCTATATGTTTGACGCGGCGCTCGTCTTCCTGCAACGCGCTGAGAAAGTTCGTG
>JAODME010000038.1 GCA_025465095.1 Microbacteriaceae bacterium
TCCGACGACGAGGAGGGCGTCGATCAGGCGCCGTTCAAGGCGGAGACTTGGATCAAGAGCTTCCCGCAATTTGCCTCGCAGATCTCGCGAATCCCCGAGCACAGCGACGGACGCTGGGTGAGATTCCGTGACGTCCGCACGACAGGGTGGCATACAGGTTCGGCTGCAATCCTCGGCGATGCCGCCCATGGCATGTCCCCCAACCTCGGACAAGCCGCGTGCGTCTCGATGGCTAACGCAGTCGGGCTCGCGCGATCCATTGAGGCCCACACGACCCTCGAGGAGGCGCTCGCGACATGGGAGCGCACCGAACGTCCGATCACAGACGGGGTGCAGCGGTATTCCCGCATGTATGGCCGGATCGGCACGCGCTGGCCGCGCTGGGCCCTCGGTGCCCGATCTGCACTCGTACGCGGCATCGGAGCATTCGAACCCGTGCAGCGACGAATCAATTTCGCTGCCACCTACTTTCCTGAATACGCACCGCCGAACACCCCCGCCGTAGGTTCCGCTCCACCCCTGCACTAACTCATCTCTGGAGGTTCTACGCATGAGAACAAAACATCTCGCCATCCTGGTCGCAGCCGTATCCATCTATTCGCTCACGGCCTGTTCGGGCTCGAGTGGTACTGCCGCCGAAGCGGAACTTGTCGCAGACCTGTCGGTCGATGCGACGTTCATTGATTGCGACGCGGCCGACGTCGAGCCCGCTGGCTGTATCGGCGCTGGTACGGAGGGCACCTACACGTCGTTGGCCGCCAACGAAGTGACGCAACCTTGGGAGCTGTGCAGCACGGTACCCCACCTAAAGGACCCGCTTTGGATCGCATATAACTACGGGCAGACCATTGAGGCACAGCGACTCGGCGTGGGAATCACACTCACGGACGTCGGTGGGTACGAGAACGTAACCGAGCAGGTCACCCAGATTGAAGACTGTGTCACTCAGGGGGCAGACGCTATTCTCGTCGGCGCGGTGAGCGAGGACGCCCTGAATCCCGCGATCGAAGCGGCCGAGGCCTCGGGTGTCCTAGTGCTCGACGTGGGCAACGGTGTAACGACCCCAGAAGTCTCGGGTCACGCGATCGTGGACTACTACGACATGGGAGCAGTCGTTGGCAAGTACCTCGCCGATTCGGGCGAAGCGCTAAAGGTGAGCGTGCTGCCCGGGCCGGCGGGAGCTGGATGGGCCGAACGCTCGCTGCTCGGTATCCAGGACGCCATCGCCGACAGCGACGTGGAGATCGTCGATCTGAAGTACGGCGACACCGGCCGGGAGGTGCAACTGCAACTCGTAGAGGACACCCTCGCCGCTAACCCTGACATCGACGCCATCATCGGCACCGCGGTAACGCTCGACGTCGCCGCGACCGTACTTGCCGAACGTGGACTGACCGAATCGATCGCTCTGTACGGCACGTACATCATTCCGAGCACGATGGGCCTGATTGAGGCGGGGACCGCCACGTGTGCTCCCACGGAGCAGCCCGTGATGACCTCACGTATCGCGGTCGACATGGCCGTCCGACTTCTTGAGGGCAAAACGATCGAGCACAACGCCGAACGCGTCGGCCCCCAGCCGCTGCTCGTGTGCGGTCCTTCAGCCGGCGACGACGACAATCTAGACACCTTCGACAGCACGACGAGCTTCGCTGTCGATGACTGGGCGGTCGCCTCGCGCATCGACGCAACTGTCGAGAACTAGAAACGGATGACGATGTGCTCTGGTAGCCACGCTCTCGTCGGACGCACTCTCACGATGGCCGGTTCCGTGGATGCCGCCGCAGTCATCGTCACCGATGGGCGAATCTCCGCCGTCGGCGGCCCCGAGGTGGCGGCTCAGGCCCGCGCCGCCGGACTCGCGATCGAGCAGCTACCTGACGCGCACGTCATCCTGCCGGGGTTCGTCGACGCGCACGTGCATTATGAGGGCCTCTCTACCGGCCGGGGGCGCGGCATCGACTGCCGCGTTCCCGGCATCCGCACCATCGATGAGGTGCTCGGCCGGCTCGCAGACGGTCTCGCCCGCGGCCTCACCACTGGCGGCTGGCTCATTGGCTACGCCAACCTCTTTTTTGACCAAAAGCTCGCGGAGCACAGGCTGCCGCGCCGCGAGGAGCTTGACCGCGTGAGCACTACGACGCCCATCGTCGTGCACTGTGGCGGGCACACCTCCGTTCTGAACACTCCGGCGCTCGAGTTGGCACAGGCCGAGAGATTCCTCTCCGGTGCGGAGGGTCTGTGGGGTGCGCCGGTCATTGGCATAGGCGCGAACGGTCGCCCTAACGGAGTGGTGAGCGAGATAGACCGCTTGCTGCCGATTCCCGAGCCTGATGCGGAAACGCACGCCCGGTATCTGCGTGACGGGTTTACCGACCTGTTCACTCGTTATGGGGTCACTACTATCGGCGAGATGGCCGAATCAAGCCAGAGTGTCAATCTCATCGACGGCTTGCTTACCCGAGGAGAAATCGCGGGGCGCATCGTCGGCTATGCGCTCGCGCCGTCGTTCCTCCCGCTGCACGAGGCGAGTCGATGGGCCGCCGAGTACACGAGCTCCGCGGGCCCGGACTCGTTCCACTTCGCCGGCGTGAAGATGTTCGCTGACGGCGGATACTCGTCGCGCAATGCCGCGACTCGGCAGGCGTATGTGGCGGAGCACGCGCCGCGCCGCGGATACGCCGGACAGCTCAATCTCACGCGCGCCCGCATCGCGGAGGCCGTGCGGTCCACACGGGAACACGGCATTATGCTCGCGGTGCACGGCAACGGCACCCGCGCACAAGACGAGATCCTCGCCGGGGTCGCCGACGCCGGAGGCGCACAAGACAATCTCCCCGTGCGTGTAGAACATCTCGGCAATCTGCTCGGCGCCCGAACCGACATTGCCTCGTGGCGCGCCACGAACGTCATTCCCGTCATGCAACCTGGGTTTCTCTACAACTTCATCGGTGACTTTGTGCCCCTGCTGCTAGGTTCCCCCGGGACCACGGGGCGCATCCCCACCAAGACGATTTTGGAAGAGGGAGTGACACCCGTGTTCTCGTCGGATGTCGCACTGGGCGCCGAAGCCGGCGGGTCGAGCCCCCTGTTCAACATCTGGTGCGCGGTCGCGCGCCGCAGCTACTGGGATCTGCACGTCGAGCCAGAAGAGGCGATCACAGTTGCCCAGGCTCTTCGCCTCTACACGATCGAGGGGGCGCGGGCTCTCGGAATGCAGGACAGGATTGGGTCGATCGAGGTGGGCAAGCTCGCCGACGTTGTGATTCTCGACCGAGACCCGCGAGCCGTGCCGATAGACGAGCTGCCGAGCATCGAGGTCGAGAAGGTGTTCGTCGGTGGAAAAGTCGCTTTCGAAAGGGTCGAAGGAGGCGTCCGTTGGTGAGCTCGGTCGATACTCCACTGCTCGCGGTCGAGTCGGTCACGCGGCGCTTCCCCGGCGTCGTCGCCCTCGACAACGTCAGCCTCGACCTCCTGGCCGGTGAGGTGCACGTGTTGCTTGGCGAGAACGGCGCGGGAAAATCTACGCTCATCAAGATCCTCGCGGGTGTTCAGGCACCTTCATCGGGAAGCATCCGTCTCGATGGCCGCGAGGTACATTTCCGCTCCGCTGGAGAGGCCCGAGACGCGGGCATCCGCACAGTGTTCCAGGAGTTGAGCCTCGTGCCGACCCTTACTGTCGCCGAGAACCTGCTGCTCGGTCGCCTCCCGCGGACTTGGGGTCTCGTGAGCATGCGTAAGCTGCGCGCCGCAGCGGGCCAAGCGCTGGCCCGCATTGATGCCAACATCCCTCTCGACGTGGTGGTCAGTTCGTTGCCGCGATCCTCCCAGCAACTCATCGAAATCGCGAAGGGACTGCTCGGCGAGGCGCGAATATTGATCCTCGATGAACCCACGTCATCGCTCGGGACGCGCGAGAGCGAGAAGCTGCTCGGCATCGTGCGCAAGCTTCGTGCGGATGGCCTCGGAATTATATACATCACCCATCGGATGCACGAGATCGCGGCGATCGGTGACCGCGTCACGGTGTTGCGGGATGGCGCGTTCATCGCCACAGTGGGCGCACAACTCGAGCATGAGAAGCTCGTCGAGCTCATGACGGGGCGGCCCGTCGAGAAGCTTTTTCCCCGCTCGGAGCGATCCGTGGGCGAAACTCTCTTCTCGCTCGACGACGTCGTTTCGTCACAGCTCGCGAATGTCGACCTCGAGGTGCGAGCCGGGGAGATCGTCGGAGTCGCGGGTCTGCTCGGGTCCGGTAAGTCGTCGGTGGGTCGCGTGGCGTTCGGCTTGGAAAAGCTCGTCAGCGGCAACATCCGTCTCGCCGGCAGCGCATATCGACCGCGAGGCCCGCGTAACGCTATCGCCAGGGGGCTCATGTACTACCCGGCGGACCGTAAGGTGGACGGACTCGTGCTGGTGCGGCCGCTACTGGAGAACCTCAGCCTCGGCTCGCTCATCGACGTCGGCCTCGCTCGCTTTGGGCTCATCAATCGGCGCGCGGAGTCGCTATCCGCCTCCGGCCTCGTGGACGCCCTCGATATTCGTCCCGCTCACCTGTGGCGTCGGGCCGAACTGCTCTCCGGCGGCAATCAGCAGAAGGCGGTGCTGTCGCGGGGGCTCCTGCGGGATTGCGCCGTGCACGTCTTCGACGACCCTACAGTGGGCATCGATGTGGGTGCCAAGGTGGATGTCTATCGTCTGCTGGATCGCCTCGCATGCGAGGGCAAAGCCCTCGTGCTCATCTCGAGCGACCTCGGTGAGGTGATCGGTATGTGCGATCGCACGTACGTGATGCATGAGGGGCGAATCGTTGGCGAACTCAGCCGCGCCGAAACATCGGAGGAAGCGCTCGTCTCTCACTTCTTCGGCAAATCAAAGGCAGAACAGCACGACAGCGCTTCGCCCGTCTTAGTCCTTGGAGGTACAGAATCATGAGCCCGTCGAACATCGCACCACAACGTGAGACGGTATTCGGCGCCGCCCGCTCCGGCTCCCGAAACGTGGCAGCCGTACTGCTCCGCGCCGGCCTGCTGCCGATCCTCCTCGTCGCGCTGATCCTTGTCTTCAGCTTGCTCGCGCCCCAGTTTCTGGCGCCGGCAAACCTGATCAACATCTCACGTCAGTCCGTGTTTTTGCTGCTCGTCGCACTGGGGCAGATGGTCGTGCTGCTCGCGGCTCAGCTCGACTTGTCCGTGGGAGCGACCATTGCCGTCACGAGCGTCGTCACGGCGACCGTCACCTCATCCCTCACCGGCGGCGACGCCTCGGTGGTTCCCCTCGGGCTTGCTGTCGGCCTAGGCGTCGGAGTCGCGGTCGGGGTGTTCAACGGGTTCTTTGTGGCGGTCGTCAAGGTGCCTTCCTTCATGGTGACGCTGGGCACGACGTCGATCCTCACGGGAATCGCCCTCATCCTCTCCAAGGGCGCGCCCGTGAGCGGGGTGCCTGCGCTCTTCACCGCCACGCTGGCAACCGGTTCGGTTTTCGGCATCCCGATTTCGGTGCTCATCGGCATCGTGATCGCGGTAGTGGTGTTCATCGTGCTCAGCCGCACGACTTTCGGGCGAAACATCTATGCCGTAGGAGGCAACTCCTCGGCTGCGTCAGTCGCGGGCATCTCTGTTACGGCAACTCTTATCGGTTCCTTTGTGCTGTGCTCTGTGCTCGCGTCGCTCGCCGGGGTTCTGCTCACCGCGAGGGTCGCATCCGGCGAGGCGTCCCTTGGCAGTTCTTACGTAATGCTTTCGATCGCCGCGGCGGTCCTGGGAGGAACCTCGCTTTTTGGAGGGGAGGGCAAGCTCGGACTTGTGATTCTCGGCGTCCTGTTCCTAGGCGTGCTCAGCAACGGGATGAACATTTTGCACGTCTCGAGTTACGTGCAGGAGCTCGTAATCGGCGGCGTACTCGTTGCGGCAGTGGCCATTGAGCGACTTCGCACCCAGGTCTTCGGAACGTGAGGCTAGTTCTCTGTTCTGATGCCGCTACTACGCTAGGGAGAAGAACCGCGTGACGCGTCGTGTGAGGGCGGCTCGAGGGATTTCAGGGGAGAGGTTGCCGTTGGCTGGGCACATTGGAGAGGCGAAGCACGGGGAACTCCCAACACCGCGTTCACGGCCCGACGATTCGGGGGCGACAGGATCACCGGGTGAGATCAACCTTGGCCCGCGTCTTCGGGCGATCCGCCAAAACAAGGGGATGACCCTTCGTCGGGTGGCCGACCGTGCGGGAATCTCCGAGAGTTTTCTATCCCAAGCGGAGCGGAATCAGACCAACCCATCTGTCTCGACGCTGCTTAAGATTGCGGATGCACTAGGCGAGTCGCTTAGTACCATCTTCGGCACCGGGAGCAGCCCTGGCGGCAAAATCGTGCGGTCCGCGGAACGCCCGCTCCTCGTCCAGCGGGCCGGGTCGTCGATCGACGAGTTGCTCACCCCCGTCACGGCGAAGACGATGCAGGTCATCCACTCGGTGGTCGAGCCGGAATTCGACTCTGGTGAGCCCTATTCCCATGCGGGTGAGGAGGAGTTTGTCATGGTGCTCAGCGGTCTGCTCGAGATCGAGTCCGTTGGCGA
>JAODME010000029.1 GCA_025465095.1 Microbacteriaceae bacterium
TCCGGAAGCGAGACGCCGAGAAAGGACTGTCCCGCCTCGTCGCCGGATACGCGTGGCCGTGGAAGACGAAGACGGACAAGACGGCGTACGACATCGACATCGACGGCTCCTTGTTCAGGTGGAACAGCACCCAATCGGACTGGATCGCCTCGCCGACATCTGTAGACGAAGTCGGCTCCATCCACACCGTGCAGGGCTACGACCTCAACTACGCCGGCGTCATCGTCAGCCCCGACCTACGATTCAACCCCGTGCACGGATTAGTCATCGACCGTGCTTCCTACTTCGACGCGAAGGGGAAAGAGAACAACAAGACCTCGGGGAAGACCTACTCCGATACCGACCTGCTTCGTTTCATCAGCAACATCTACGCAGTCCTTCTCACCCGCGGCATCCTGGGCACCTACGTGTACGTCAGTGACTCTGCACTCCGCGAGCACCTCCGACCCTTCTTCTCGTAACATCCGGCCCAGGTGCCCGACACGGTCCCCGTTCTGGGGATCGACCCGGGAAACGCACCGAGTTAGCGTCGGATGCGGGGGGCAAGGATGTCGGTAGTTGATGGGGAAGAGTCGCGCGTTGACTTCGCGGGCATCGACGCGCTCCTGTCGAGGAGCGCCGGATACTCCGTCGCCGCCGAGTGTCTGAGAGTTCAAAGTGCGGCGGAAGCTCTGGACCCGTCGCTGAGGACCGCCAACAAGGTGACATTGGCCCCGAAGGCGTGGTCTTGGTACACCGGTGCAATCGGAGAGATCGCGGTAGGCAAGATACTCGCCGCCCTCGGCCCCGCGTGGTTTGTCCGGCACGCTGTTCCGATCGGAGCGGGAACGAAGGACGTCGACCATCTTGTCATCGGCCCCGGCGGTATTTTCGCTATCAATACGAAGCACCACGCTGGAGCGTCGATCTGGATCGGAGATCATGTCCTCAAGGTCAACCGGACCAACACCGGCCACTTGCGGGACGCCATCCGCGACAGTGGCGATGTCGCCCGTCGCCTAGTGGCGAAAACGGGATTCGCCGTTCCCGTGATTCCCGTTCTCGCGATGTTCGATCCGGGCTCCATCAAGGACGGGAGAGTGGACGTTGCGCGGCCGGTCGTTGTCCTCAACGCCCGGCAACTCGTGGCCTGGCTGCTCAACCGCCCCCGTCAGTTCAGCGACACCGAACTCTCCCTGATCAGGTTCGTTGCGGAAGAACCGGAGACCTGGCACGTCGATGCGCGGGCCGCCGACACGCTCCGCGTCATGCAACGATTCGACCGCCTGTCCAGACTCGTCGGAACGCCCGCGAAGCCCGTCACACGACGGGGCCCCGGCACGGCAGCTCCATCACCTTCGCATCGGCCAGTTCGCGCTACCTCACGACGTACCAGGACTAGCTCCACGAGTGGACGCAGCCGGGGACGATCCACGAAGAGGAGTACAGCCGCTACCTTCGGCGACTTGGTGAAGTTATGGGTGGCGATCGGGTTCATCCTTGCGGCAATTGCCGTCGCAGCTGCGTTCATCAATCAACCCTGCACGTCCCCGACCGCCTGCGCACTGCTCCCGCTGTACCGAGCACTGGCGCCGCTCTTCGGTCTCGCGTCCATGGCGGCGATCGGGGCAGGTGCGCTGGCGACTCTGCTGTGGATCGTGCGCCGCATCGCTCGATAACATCCCATTTCGAGGGTCGTCCTTGCGTAGTCCGTGGAGTCCGACAGGCTATAGGACGCCGACCGAGCTTCTTATTTTCCCGCGGATATCTAAGATCGGTGCTGAATTGGGGCTGGCTACTATCGAAGTCTCTCCGATCGCCGACATCACCGCGGGCAATTGGATCTGGATAGTCGGGCGACCCGGGTGATCGGGGCCTCGTTCTTCCGGGCGGCGGAGACGACGTCACGACGCAATTCGATGGGAAAAACTTCTGGCACGATGAACATCCTGCGGTGAGATCGATTGGAGCGACGCGCATCACCCACTGCGGTGCCTCAAGCCCTGACCCTGACGGATCAGTTTGAAGGTGCCGTGGATGCGCGCGTCACGACGCGGCAGGGGATTGTCTCTATGCCGTGTTTCGTCGTCCCCTCTATAGCTTCGGACAATCGTTTCGCGGCGAGTCGTCCTAGCTGTTCGAGTCGAGGATCCACGCTTGTGAGCTGGGGGCGTGAGTTCGTTGCAAGGATGCCCCAGTTGTCAAATCCAATTACCGCGATCTGGCTGGGGACGTCAAGGTTCTGTTCGTGCAAGGCGTCGATGACTCCCCGTGCGATTTGGTCGCTGCCGCAGACGATTGCGTCGACCTCCGGGGAGCGCTCGATGAGTTGTCGCGCCGCCCCCCGACCCCAGGCTTCGTTCCATGACCCGTACATCACTCGCCCGCCCGTCAGCGGCAATCCGGCCGCTTCGAGAGCGCCCGTAACGCCAAGAGCGCGATCTGAGGCTGCTGAGTAATCGATATCGCCTGTGATGTGAGCGATGCGGGTGCGCCCGGATGCGATCAGATGTTCGACGGCGAGGCGACCGCCGCCTACGTTGTCGGAGATGAGTGACAGGTCCTGAGGGTGGTCTGAGGGGGCGTAGGCGTAAACGACGGGCACAGGTAGATCCGGGCCGAGAGAGGCTCGAGGGTTGGTACTAGAGCCGACGACGATGAGTCCATCTACGCGACGCGAGAGCAGGGCCCGAACATGGTGCTGCTCACGGATGCTGTCGCCTCGGGCATCGCAGAGGAAGACGGACGTCTTCCCGGAGCCGAAAGCATCTTCGGCTCCCATGAGGATGGGAATGGAGAATCGGCCTTCGAGATCGGACGTGAGGAGGCCGACGGTGCCGCTTCGCCCGGTGAGGAGTCCTTGAGCTAGGGCATTTGGAGAGAACGAAAGGCGCTCGGCTGCTCGCTTCACCCGTTCGCGGGTTTCGGCCTTCACCTCTGTGCGCCCGTTGAGCGCTTTCGAGGCGGTCGCAATCGACACCCCCGCTACTTTCGCCACGTCGCCGAGTGTGGGCGTCCGTGGGGGAGATCCCTCGGCCGTCACAACCAGATCCTTGAGAGTTCAGTGGTTGTTGAGGTGTTGTTCTGTGGTGGCAGAGGGTCGTTACTGGTTTCGGACCGACGGCAACTTGACACGGGCATGCCGTCAGCATATCGTGTTGAAAACCTTTTCGGTAGTTTTCGGTTCGATGGTGAGCGAGGAGCTTTTCGCAGATGACAGTCCACTTGGTGGTCGACGACGACACTCTGGCCGGCGTGAGTGATGAGCAGTCCGTGCACTGGCGGGCCACAAGCCCGGTAGTCATCTCCACGTTGGACGGGCAAACGTCGAAGGCAGGTTACTCGAAGATCATCGCGGCGAGCGGCGGTTTCGATGCGGAGGCCCACGCCGAATTCGCTGGCCTCTCCGTGACGGTCAAAGATCGCTGGCGGGAGGGCGATGGGAGTGTAACCGTGACGCGCGACGTGCGGGCGAGCCGTGGCGAGAATGACGCGGCGGTCGGGATCCGCGTGGAATTCAACATTGAGTTACCCGCCGTCGGCTCAGCCCGATTCTTCATCCCCGGAATGATGTACTCGCCTGCTCAATGGGAACGCGGCGGAGACTTTTCCTACTCAGATCACCGGCTTGCCTACCCGGTCACTTCGCACTGGATGGAAGACAGCGGAAGAGCGACGTGGCTAGCACGTTCATCAGTCGCAGCTCACGACAATGCGCCCGTACGTTCCCGTGGAGATTCCCGCTTTCTGCAGGCCACCGACATCGGCTCCGTCGGGTTCCGGACCGAGGGGAGCGATCGCGAGGCCGGCCGGCCGGCGCTCACAGCCTCATGGCCCTACCGGGAGGGCGACGCCAGCGCGATGCTCAACTCCGACGGCAGTCCCGCAGAGGCCTACGCGCCCGTGCCAGCCGCTGGCTTCAACGCAACTGTCACCTACCGAATCGGCTCCTTCACCGCCCCCACCTACGTTGACATGGTCGCGACCGTCTTCGGCGAAGCGTTCGCGATTGCCCAACCCACTGCTTCGACCACCTCGGTGCTTCTCGCCGACTCCATCAACCTCCGTCTAGATTCGGCGGAGAAGACTTATTTCGTCAACGAGTCGGGGTTCGCAGCGTTCGTTGTGAACTTCGACCCGGAGCGCGGGTACGACTCCGAAGCGAAGGCCTTCGGTGCATCCTTCGCCGAACACCACATGAGTGAGTCCCGCGACATCATCGAGTACGGGTTCACCGGGCGCCAGCTCAACCTCGCCCTTCTGCTGGCCGAACGAGATCCTCAATATTGGGCTGAGCGGGGCGCGGCCGTCGTCGACAGCTTCGTGAATCGGATGTCCACACCGTCCGGCTGGGTCTTCACACTCTGGCACGCAGGATCAGACGAGCCACTTTATGCGTGCGGAGACCCGCGCGGGCCCGTCATGCACTATCTCGGCGAGTCGGACCTCGCTGGTACGTACACGCGGATGATGGCTGAAGCCGGCAACGACCTCCTCGCGAACATCGAGTTGCACAACCGGCTCGGGCGGGACGTGGAGCGCTGGAGGCAAGCGGCCGTGCGTCTCGGCGACTTCTTTCTCCGAACTCAGGAGGCCGATGGCTCGTGGTTTCGGGCATATGCGCCAGACGGGCGTCCCATCGTCGACTCGACCTGGTTCGGCTCACGCTACGGCAGCGGGAAGAGCGCAACGGGTACCGTCGTGCCCTTCCTCACCTCGCTCGCGCGGCTCACCGGCAACGCGCGCCTCAACGACTCCGCCCGGCGCGCCGCCGATTTCGTGTTGTCCACACATGTGGCGCGAGCGGAGTACCGCGGCGGAACACTCGACAACCCGAACCTCGTCGATAAAGAGGCAGCCTTCATTGCGATGCGCGCACTACTCGCCGTCGCTGGAACAGACTCGGGCGATCGCTCCCGCTACGAAGATGGCGCGCGCCAAGCGGCCGAGATTGCAATCACCTGGCACTCCATTTGGGAGGTTCCCAATGTTCCGGAGACGCCTCTTGCTCGAGCAGACGTGCGATCAGTTGGCTGGGGCGGTATCAACAGCGTATGGGGCGTGGGGGTCACCGACATCTACTCCCTGTTCTTCATCGCTGACCTGCACCGACTCGGGGTGCTCCTCGGCAACGACCGTTTCGTACGGATGGCCGAACTGATCGCAGCGTCGTCGCTTGAACTACTCGCGGTCCCCGGGGCGCTTCACGGGTTCACCGATTCCGGCATGCAGCCAGAAGGCATCTCATTCTGCTCCCAGGGCGCCGATGACGGGCTGATCGTCAAAGGCGATACGTGGGGCGGCCTGGGATGGCCCTACACCGCTGGCAGTTTCGGCCTCGGTCAATACCTCAAGGCCGTAAAGAACGAACCGTCCGAAAGCGTTTGACCCACCTTGCAGCATCCATCCACACAATCCAACGAAGGAAGAAAAATGAACCGAAAGGCAACGGTGGCGCTGGGCGCTACCACCGCCCTCGCGATCGTGCTCAGCGGCTGCAGCAGCGCAATCCCGCAGGGCGGCGGGTCCGGATCCGCGACCGAGATCGAGATCCTCTCGAACTTCACCTCAGATATCAGTCGCGGAAAAGTCCTGGATGAGCTCATCGAGGAGTTCAACGACGAGTCGGACGGCAAGTACAAGGTCGTCTCGAAGGCGCAACCCGACTGGCCGACCCTGCAGCAGCAGATCCGTTCCAGCATCAGCGCTGGGACGACGCCGGACCTCTTCCTCTATAACTACAACCCCACCGACCTGAGCCGGGAGGAGTCCGGTGAGTTAATGGACTGGAGCGCCTACATCAACGAGGATCCTGAGTGGAAAGCACGCTTCAAGGAAGACAACCTGGCGGCGCTCACAACGGAGAACCAGCTCGCCGGGATTCCCGGAGACCAGGCGCCAGCCCTCTTCTACTACAACAAAGACTTGTTCGCGGCAGCGGGGGTGGACCAGTTTCCCGCCACGTGGGACGAGTACCTCGCTGCCGCCGAGGAGATTCGGAAGACGGGCGTCGCGGCCATCTCGCTCATGACGGCGGACGACTCATGGCACACGATGAACGCGTTGAGTTACGTCGCAACCGCGAAGGGCGGACCGGATGCGTACGCGCCCGGCGCCGACCTGGACAGCGCCGCAATCGTCGCGGCCGCCGACTACACCAAGCAACTGCTCGCACTCTCGACTCCGGACGCGGTCGGAGGCAACTACTCCGCGAGCACAAGTAACTTCCTCAACGGACAGTCGGCGAGCATCATCGACGGCCCCTGGCTCATCAGCTCCATCCAGAGCACCGTCCCGGAACCCTGCAGTATCGGTGTTGCAGCAGCGCCCGGTTTCAATGACGGCGCGATCGAGCCGGGGTACACGGTCACGGACGCGCTCAACGTGTGGGGAGCGGCGAAGCAGTCCGACCCGGACAAGGAAAAGGCCGTGGTCGCCTGGATGAAGTTCTTCACCTCCAACGAGAGCGCCTCAAGGATGGCTGTCGACGGCGAGTACCCGATGGCCGTCGACACGGAGTTGAGCGAGGCCGACCGCGGTCGCGCGTCGTGCCAGATGGCACAGGTGCTCGACATCTCGAATGCTGCGCCGACCACGATCGTCCAGATGGGCCGGGAGATCACGACCGGTGCTCAGGCGAAGCTGCCGAGCCTGCTTGAGTCTCTTGCGCTCGGCCAGACAAGCCCGGCCGATTTCGCTTCCGAGCTACAAACAGCGAACGCCGAATAATCGCCACCCGGGTGGCCGGCCGTAGATCGGCCGGCCACCCGACGGATCGGAAAGACCAATGACTCAGACTCAAGCTCCGGTCGTACCAGGTGACAGGGTGAGCCTTTCGGGCGCCTGGAGCACCCCGAGCACCCACAAGCCGACGAAGCGAGCGGGGCTGCCCCTCGGCATCAACATCTTCCTCTACCTGCTGCCTGCTTTTCTTCTCGTCACCGTGTTCCTGGCCGTTCCTGTTCTGGTGGTGATAGCGCTGAGCGGCACGGACTGGGCGGGCATCGGGATACCGCAATGGGTTGGAGCAGGCAACTTCGTGCGGCTGTTCAGCGACCCCGCGTTCCTCAAGTCCCTCGGCAATACACTTCTGTGGGTTCTTGTCGGTGTTTTCATCCACACCCCGCTTTGCATCATCGTCGCGCTCATCGTGGCCAGAAAGCCGCGCGGATGGAAGATTTTCCGCACCGTGCTGTTTCTGCCCAATATCATCTCCGCGACCTCACTCGCTCTGCTGTGGTACTTCGTCTTCCACGTATCCCTCGGGCTGATCAACGCATCGCTCACCCTTGTCGGACTCGAGAGCTTCACCCGCAACTGGCTCTTCGACCCAAGTACCGCCCTCGGGGTCACCATGACCCCCTGGGTCGTCTACATCGGCTTCGGGATGGTGCTCTTTCTCACTCAGATATCGACCATTCCGCAGGAGTACTACGAGGCGGCGCAGCTCGATGGTGCGTCGAACCTACGACAGGACTGGTCGATCACTATTCCGCTGATTCGTCGTGCGATCGCGTTACAAGTTCTCTTCGTGGTCGGTTACGCCCTCCGCAGCTTCGAGTATCCGTTCGTCATGACAAGCGGCGGGCCAGCGGACTCGTCAAGCACGCTTTCTCTCTACATCTATCGCCAGATGCTTACTGCCAACGAGTACGGGATGGCCATGGCGGCGGGTGTCGTCACCCTCATCGTCGGCATCGTTCTCACCGCCGGCGTGTTTTGGGTACTCCGAAAGGCAGAACGATGACCGCAATGGGCAAGATCACACGGTGGACAATCCTGATCGTCTTCACACTCATCACGCTCCTCCCTCTGATCTGGCTGATCCTGTCTTCGCTGAAGACCAACGCCGAGGTCTTCTCGAATCCTTTTGGGCTTCCGCAGGAGTGGAAGTTCAGCAACTACAGTGACGCCGTCGCGGCCCATCCCCTGCACCTCTACCTGCGCAACAGCCTTGGTGCGGCGCTACTCTCGACCGTCATCATCATCACAGCGTCAATGACTGCGTCCTACGCGTTGCTGCACCGCTTTCGGCTTAGCAGGCTCACATTCAGTTTCCTGCTGTTCGGCATCCTGCTGCCGGTCAACGCCCTGATGACCCCAATTTTCTTCATTGTGAACATGCTGGGGCTCTACAACTCCGTGATGGGACTCGCCCTCGTCTATGCGGGATTGTTCTTCCCGCTCGGCTTCCTCATCGTCAAGACCTACATGGATACCACGCCTGCAGAGATATTCGAGGCGGCCCGCATCGACGGAGCCAGCTTCCACTCGATTTTCTTCAGGATCGCGGCGCCGCTCACCTCGCCAGGCGCCATCACGGCCGGGATCTTCCTCATGATCACCGCGTTCAACGAATTGCTCTTCGCCTCGATCCTCACGACAGATGCCGACGCCCAAACCGTCCAGGTCGGCGTTCGCTACTTCCTCACCACCTACTCCGCCAACTATCCGCTGGCGTTTGCTGCGACCGTAATCGGCATAGCTCCAACGGTCGTTATCTACATGATCCTCAGCGACCGCATCGTGGCCGCCATGACGGCAGGAAGCCTCAAATGACCCGCACCGACACCTCCCGCTCGAAGTCTCCCCTAAGCGACCAGGAGTACACGCCCGTGGTTCCCAGCCGCGGAACCCTCATCCCGCTCAGCGCTCACGACGTCACCTTGGATGGCGGTTTCTGGGGCGAACGGCAGGTGGTCAATGCAAACGCGACTCTGCAGCACTGCCTTACCTGGATGGAGCAACTCGGATGGATCGGCAACTTCGACCGGGTCGCCAAGGGCGAAACGGGCCCACCGGCCGGGCGGGAGTTCGCAGACTCAGAGATATACAAGCTCCTCGAAGCGCTGGCGTGGGAATCCACCCGAAGCGGCGGGGGATGGGCGGATGAGGCGTTCCAAGCGTTGTCGGCACGCGTCGTCGCCGCACAGCAGCCGGACGGATATCTCAACACCCGCTTCGGAGGTCCGAACCAACAACCGCGGTACACAGATCTCGAGTGGGGTCACGAGCTCTACTGCGCGGGTCACCTCCTTCAGGCCGCGGTCGCGCGTGCACGGGACGTGCCCGACGATCCACTCGTCGCGGCGGCAATTCGCCTGGCCGACCACATCTGCGATGTCTTCGGGCAGGACGGTCGCCACAGCGTTTGCGGGCATCCCGAGGTCGAACTCGCACTCGTCGAACTCGCCCGAGCGACGGGAAACCCTCGGTACCTTCACCAGGCGACCCTGTTTGTTCAGCGTCGGGGGAGGGGAACGCTCGACGGCGGCGAGACCCCTGCAGAGTACTTCCAGGACGACGTGGCCGTGCGCGACGCGAAGGTTCTGCGCGGTCACGCTGTGCGAGCGCTCTATCTCTCGGCAGGGGCAGTCGATGTGGCAGTGGAGAACGGTGATGACGACCTGCTCAACGCAGTTCGCGACCAGTGGGAGAACACCGTCGCTGCACGGACGTACCTCACCGGCGGGATGGGGTCCCGACACGAGGGGGAGTCCTTCGGCGATGACTTCGAATTGCCGTCCGATCGGGCGTACTCCGAAACGTGCGCGGGAGTGGCGTCGGTCATGCTGAGTTGGCGGCTGTTACTCGCAGGAGGCGAATCAAAATACGCCGACTTGATCGAGCGCACCCTCTTCAATGTTGTGGCGACAAGCCCCGATAGCGACGGCACGAGTTTTTTCTACGTCAACCCGCTCCAGCGGAACCAGGCGGGAATAGAGGCAGCCCTTGACGAGCCGAGCCCCCGTGCCTCCTCAAGCCAGCGCGCTCCGTGGTTTGAGGTTTCTTGCTGCCCCACGAATGTCGCGCGCACTCTGGCAAGCCTGGGCGGATACATCGCGACGAAGGATATCGACGGCCTTCAAATCCATCAGTACATCAACGGGCACATCGAGACGCTGCTGCCCGACGGCGAACGCATCGAGTTGACGATGGAGACAGGCTATCCGTTCGCTGGAGAAGTCGCCGTCACGTTCAAATCGGAGAGCACACGAGAATGGACGCTGAGCCTGCGTGTTCCGTCCTGGGCTCGTGGTCGCGCGACAGTCGACGACGGCTCCGGCGCCCGGTTGATCGACGGAGACGTGGCGACGGTGCGGAGAGCGTTTTCGACCGGCATGACCGTACGTCTGTCGCTACCGATCGAGCCTCGCTTCACCTATCCCGACCCTCGGATCGACGCGCTTCGGGACTGCGTTGCCGTGGAGCGCGGGCCGCTTGTGCTGTGCGCGGAGTCGATCGACCTGCCCGGCGGACACCATGTGAGGGACCTCGCGGTTTACTCAGGAGGAGGCTTCAACTCAAAGGGTTCCGACTTGACCACCGTGTCCGGTGCAACCGGCTGCGGGGGAGCCGAAGGCTGGCCCTACGCTTCACACACCGAGGACGGCGTGCGCTTGGTTGGGCAATTGGAGGTCCCCCTGAGCCCATACTTCGGATGGGGGGAACGCGGACCCTCCGAGATGAGGGTTTGGCTGCCGATCGCTCGGCCGTGATGAGGCGGAGCTGCTCTTGCCCGGGTCGGATCCCGACGCTTGACTAGCTACACAGACGTACTCGATCGTCACCTCCGCACGAGAACCGGGCAGATACCCATCGTTCGCACATTCGAATGAAGGTTATCCGCGAGATACGGAATCATCCGCAAAAGCTGAGGGCCGTTCATGCAGGATTCAGATCCTCTCAGCCCGAACGAAGTGCTGGCTCCGCCTTCGAGATGCCCGGATGAACCTGGTGCGCCGATCAGTCCAGCTCGGCAAGCCACTTGCGAGCGGCGGCTAGGTCTCGCCGTTCTATGCCGTGACCGCCCGGTCGGAGCGCCTGCTCCACAGTGGCCCCGTGCCGTTTGAGTGCTGCTACGAGCCGGGTGACACTGGGCAGTGGGGCCATCGGATCGGAGTCACCGTTGATGACGATCAACATGCTGCCGGACAGGTCCTCGTTCAACTCATGCTCGCCGAGTGGATACATGCCGGAGAAGGCGATGACAACGTTGACCGTCTCCGGGTGAAGAAGAGCTGTGGCGAGGGCTATGTTGGCTCCGTTGGAGAAGCCGACTGCCGCAATCGGGCGGTCGCCCAACCCATAGTGTTCTCGGGCGGACTCTACGAAGCCGGCTAGGTCGCGGGCTCGGACGATGACGTCGTCCACGTCGAAGTTGCCCTCGCCGTGGCGTCGAAACCAACGCAGCATTCCGTGTTCCTGAACCCGTCCGCGGGGCGCGAGCACTGCGGCATCCGGGTCCAGTTCTGCGGCGAGCCCTGCGACATCGACTTCGTTGCCGCCAGTACCGTGCAGCATTAGCAGCACCGGTGCATTGGCCTTGCCGGGGAGGAAGAGGTGTGGCCAATCGGTGACCATGGGGGCGTGCATCGCGGCTCCCTACTTTCCGGCCAGTGTCGGGTTGTTTTCCGCTGGCAGTTCGATATGCGCAATGGAGTGCTCGATGGCGTCCCTGCTCGGCTCCAGCCACGGCGGCATCTTCAGAGACCGGCCCAGTTCCAGTAGCGGCTCGTCGATGTCGAAGCCGGGGGTGTCGGTGGCGATTTCGTAGAGCACTCCGCCGGGCTCACGGAAGTAGATTGAGGTGAAGTACTGACGGTCGAGGATTGCGGTGACCTGAAAGCCCCGCTCCACCAATTCCTGTCGCCACCTGTCTTGCGTGAATGCGTCCGCTACTCGAAAGGCGATGTGGTGCACGGTGCCACCGGCGGTCAGTCCCTGCTGTGCCATCGGGTCGGCGATCACGTCGATGATGTTTCCGGCGCCCTCGGCACCGGCGGTGAGCCGTGTGCGATTGCCCATTTCTCCGACGACGCGCAGTCCGAGATCGTTGATCAGTACGTCGACGGTGCGGAAAGGATCGTTGACGGTCAGGACCGAGGAGTGCTGCCCGCGCACGGCATAGTCGGCCGGTACCGAAGCTGAATCCCATGGATTGCGCGGATCGATTGTGGAGGAGGCAATGAGGTCCAGTTGTAGCCCGTCCGGGTCGCGCAGGGAGAGGCGTTCCTCGTCGGAGGAAAGCCGGTCGATGACGGAATCGACTCCGAGCGCCTTGAAATGGTTTCGCCACCAGCCCAGGCTCCCTTCGGGAACGGAGAACGCGGTCGAGGTGGACTGTCCAGCGCCGATACGACCGGTGGGCACGCCACCCCAGGGGAAGAACGTCATCAAAGTTCCGGGACGGCCAGCGTCGTCCCCGTAGTACAGGTGGTAGGTGGACGGATTGTCGAAGTTCACTGTCTTCTTGACCAGCCGCAGGCCGAGGCCCTTGATGTAGAAGTCGATATTCGCCTGTGGGTCGCCGGCGATGGCGGTGACGTGGTGCAGACCCGCGGTGTTCAGTGTCATTGAGTTCTCTCCTTGGGTCGATTTCCCGTCCGGATGAAGCTATCTACCGACCCAATATATATGCAAACGCATGTATCTTCGCAATATTTCCAGTCCGGCCAAATTGTCAGGCCCTAGCGGTGGGAGCATCTCCAGCCCAGGCTGAGCGAAGCAGCCGGGTCAGATTTTCGGGCGTGACCGGGCGTGGGTTCGACGCCGGAATGAGAGGCAGGATGAATTGTGCCGCTTCGTCGAGGTCCGACTCGGCTAGCCCGTAGTCGCTCAGCGCTTTCGGGGCTCCCAACGATGTGTGAAGTGCACTCAAGCCCTCAACAGCGTTGTCGGATCCGAGCGCATTAGCGATCCGTTCGGCCACGGCAGGCACCGTTGTGGCGTTGAATGCCAGCACATAGGGCAGCATCACCGCATGCATCTGTGCATGCGGGAGATTGAATCTGCCGCCCAGCGCGTGACAGATCTTATGATGCATGCCCGAACCCGCACTGGCGAACGCGACGGCCGCGAGGTGGGCGCCGTAGAGCGTGTGCTCCCGTCCCCGAAGATCGTCAGGGGTCGCTGCAACGGCGGGGAGCCCCTGGGAGAGTGCCCGGATTCCCTCGGTCGCCATGGCTGCGTTGATGGGGTCGGCGTGCGGTGCCCAGAGGGAATCGACGCAGTGCGCCAATGCGTTCAGGCCACTGGAGATGCTCAACTCCGGTGGCATGGTCAGCGTCAGCTGCGCATCGTAAATGACCGTTGCGGGAAGTGCGCGCCGGTCGACGCCGGTGGTCTTCTTGCCCCCTTGGGTTATGCCCCAGACGTCGGTGGCCTCGGAGCCGGCATAGGTTGTGGGAACCGCCACGATCGGCAGCCCCGTTGTCAGCGCGACAGCCTTGGCCAGACCGGTCGCGGATCCGCCGCCAATACTCACCACGAAATCGATGTCGTTGTCGACCGCAGTGCGTCGGGCCCGCTGCGCGTTGTGAAAAGGAACATGCTGCACCACGTCGTCGTGAACGATGGAGACGTCGACGCGATCCAGAACGTTCTCGGCGCGAACCATCTCCCGCTTGCTGGCGATCACCATGATGTTGGTCGCGGCACGGCGCTCAACCTCCTGCTTGAGGTATTCGTTGGCCTTCCCGCTGCCGAAAAAGACCCGCTGTCCCAGCGTCTCGTGCTCGAAGTTCACCGTGTCAGCCGCGATCTTCCGGCGAACTCCAGGTACTCGATTCTTCGGTCATCAGCGGATCCTATCTTGCCGGGGCGTTGCGCTCTGGACGATTGTGGTTCGCCTTGCTGGCGTGCGCGACGACGACCGGTGGGGTGCTCGCGGCATACTCCGTCATCTCGCCCCTGCTGACCGACCGCGCCCCAGTCGCCGCCTCGGTTCTTCTGGTCGCAGTCCGTCTGCTCTCTGACTCTGCCTGGCCGACTGCAGCATTGGTGCTGCTGCTGGGCCTGTTCGGGGTTGGCGTAAACCCGGTGCTGATCGCGTCAGTCGTGCGCTTCGCCGGGCATGCCCCCACCCTTGCATCCTCGCTCACCGTGTCCGCATTCAACTCCGGCGCCCGGGCGAATCCCTCCGAGTCCCGAGCGGATGCTGCGGTACATACGAGCGTTTCGAGAGCCTGCGGTTGCTCGTTGCGGTCGTTGCACGGTCGGCGCTGCCTGATCGCCAAATCACCTAGTTTCATGCGCCCGACATAGCCACGCGTCAGCCAGACTGGTAACGGGAAACCTTGCCGCGCGGAACAGTCTCAACAGCGCCAGTGAAGATAGCCGTTGCGAAATCTGTGCGGGCACGACAATCGCCATTGCTGCCGTTGACCGGCCCGAAGAAAGGGACTTCACATGACCTTGAACATCACCGCCGCACTCACGAGGGGTCTTCACCGTGAATTCGAGATCGAGGAGCTGACTCTCGATGACCCCCGCGCCGGGGAGGTGCAGGTGCGGATGGTTGCGGTCGGCGTGTGTCACACGGACATGGCTGTTCGAGACGGATGGATACCGACGACTTTCCCCATCGTATTGGGCCATGAGGGCGCGGGCATCGTGGAACGTGTGGGGGAGGGCATTGCACATCTGGCGCCGGGCGATCACGTGGTACTCACCGTCGCGAGCTGTGGCGTGTGCGTTAACTGTCTCAGCGGGAATCCCGCGTTCTGCGCGGATTCATACGCCCAGAACTTTGCAGGAGGGAGGGCGGATAGCTCGACCTCCCTCACGGACGCGGCAGGTCATCCGATCAACTCCCACTTCTTTGGCCAGTCCTCCTTCGCCTCCCACGCAAACGTGCCGGTGCGCAGCGTCGTCAAGGTTCGCGACGACGTCCCACTGGAGAGCCTTGCTCCCCTCGGGTGTGGAGTCCAGACGGGCGCCGGCAGCGTGCTGAATGTCTTGCAGCCCAGAACGGACAGTTCGCTCGTGGTGTACGGCGCCGGTGCAGTGGGACTGTCGGCAGTGCTGGCGGCGCGGGTCGCCCGGGTGCGCACAATCGTTGCGGTGGATGTCGTGGACGAGCGTCTCGAGCTGGCCCGTGAACTCGGAGCGACCCACACCGTGAACGCGCGAAAGGTGGACACGGTCGAGGCCCTCGTCGAGATAACCGGATCCGGGGTGGACTATGCCATCGACACGACGGGGAACGCTGCTGTCGTGGACGGCATGATCAACTCCCTCGGGCACGGTGGTCACGCGATTCTTCTCGCTGCAGCAAACCCGGAAGCGGAGACGCGCGTGAACCTCTCGCTGGCGGTTGCCCGCGCGATCCGGGTGACCTCGGTTATCGAAGGCGGCGCCATCCCGCAATTGTTCATCCCGGAGCTCATCGAGTTGTACTTGGCAGGGGAGTTCCCGTTCGACAGGCTCATCCGGGTGTACCCGTTCAGGGAGATCTCGCAGGCCTTCAGCGACAGCGAGTCGGGCGCCGTCGTCAAACCGGTTCTCACGTTCGAATAAGGCGGCCTATTTGCCGATTCGACGGGGATACTGTCCTAGGCTCACATCGTGCATCTCGGCGGGGAGTGACGGGTCCCGCGTCACCACTGATCTGCGCGGACGACATCAGGGCTGCGCCAACGCTTGAAGGGCCGACCGAATCTCTTGCGAACCTCAGGGTCGACTATGTTGACCTGTACACCACCCATTGGCCCCTCCCGAGAGTCGAATCTCGAGCCGGGCGAGAACGGGATGGCCGCCAACAGCGCGCGTGAATCAGGTTGGCTCTGGGGCAGCGGCCCCGAGTCCCGCGAAGAGTCCTAGGAGTGGCGCTTGTGCAGCGACCCGACGCCGTCATCAGTACGAAGGCAGTAGACGGAGCAATGGCGGAGCAGCCGAAGGCGAGCATGCGCCGTGGCACCAACCTGCCGGCCATGGCTGACTTCAACCAGTCAGTGATCCTCGACGCCATCCGTCGCTCCCAGACCGGGCTGAGCCGAGTCGAGTTGGCGAGCGCGACAGGACTCTCCGCGCAGACTATCTCGAACATCTGCCGTCGACTGCTGGATGGCGACTTGATTGAGGAGGCCGGGAAAGAGATCAGCGGTCCAGGGAAACCACGCACCATGCTGCGTCTGAATCCCGAGGGCCGCTTTGCGCTCGGGGTTCATCTCGACCCCACCGTGATGACCTTCGTCATGCTCGACCTCACCGGAACCGTGGTGGCGCGCTCGAGTCACCCCACGCCGACCTCGACCGACCCCGATTTCATCATCGCGAGCCTCGTTGCTGCACTGACCAGCCTCATCGATGAATCCGGCGTAAGTCGCGACCGCATCAGTGGTGTCGGCATCGCCGCACCCGGCCCCATCGATCGCCTGCGGGGCACCATCGTTGATCCTCCGCACCTCATGGGATGGCATCAGGTCGCGCTACGCGATGCCCTCTCCGTGGGTGTTGGTCTGCCAGCGATCCTCGACAAGGACGTCACGGCGGCCGCAATCGCCGAAATGTGGGCCGGCGGGCAGAGCGGACTCGGCAGCTTCGTCTTCTTCTACCTCGGGACGGGTATCGGGGCAGGATTGGTTGTGAAAGACGAGGTTGTGCGTGGCAGTTCCGACAATGCGGGCGAGATAGGGCACATTGTCACGGACCCCGACGGTCCACCCTGTTTTTGCGGTATGCGGGGCTGCGTGCTCGTGACCTGCATGCCGCAGTCGTTGGTGCGGGAAGCCGACCAGTCCGGCGTCTTCGGTGCCGTCACTGTCAGTTATGACACCTCCTCCGTCGACGAGCGTTTCACCGAACTCTGCGATGCGGCGGCGGCGGGCAACGCGGCCGCGGTAGAAATTCTCGATCGGTCGGCCGTGCGCTTGTCGAAAGCGGTTTCAGTGGTCGCGAACATGATCGATCTCGACCGAGTCGTCTTCGGTGGACCGTTTTGGACGCGCCTCTCTGAGCACTACATGCGCCGGATCCCGGCGCTGCTCGAAGAACTCAGGGCCGCGCGCAGTATTCACCGCATCACCGTCATGGGAACGGGTGTCGGCGAGGACGTGGCCGCGGTCGGGGCGGCCTGTCTCGTGCTCGACGAGGCACTCGCTCCCAACCCTAGGTCGCTCCTTCTATCCTGACTCTTTCCTCAACGCGTCGCTATTGACAGCAATAACTCAAATCGATGTACTATTACGGAGGCACGGCAGCGTGGCAACTTCTGCCTTCGCGGTGCCCGCTGAGCAACGTCATATTCGCACTGTGGAGCAAGGGAGCACCATGCGCAGGAAAGCAGCAATAGGAATCTCGGCGGTAGCTATCGGAGCCCTCGTCGGGCTCGTCGGGTGCTCCGCCTCCGGGAACGCCGACGAGGACAAGGTCCTCAAGATCAGCTACATCAAGACTGACGCGTTCACGGCGCTCGACACCCTCTTCACCAATGTCAAAGCTGATTTCGAAGCGGCCAACGAGGGTGTCACCGTCGAACTCCTGCCCGTCGCCGGCACCGACGACGACTACAAGACCAAGCTCGCGCTATCCCAGCGCTCCGCCGAGACTGCGCCCGATGTCTTCTACGAGGACACCGCAGCGCTCCGGTCAGATGCTGACGCCGGGTTCCTCCTCAACCTCGATGATTACGTTGCCGAGTGGGAGGACTGGGACCAGTTCGGCGATGCGGCTAAGGCCGCGGGAGCCGGAGATGATGGCAGCATCTACGCGGTCTCGCTGGGGACCGACACGCGGGCAATCTGGTATCGGGAGTCGGTCTTCGAAGCCGCTGGCCTGCCGATCCCGTGGGAGCCGGAAACCTGGGAGGACATTCTCGACGCCGCCGCAGCGATCAAGTCTTCGCAGCCCGGCGTCGTGCCATTCAACCTGTACGCCGGCACCGGCACAGGGGAGGGCTCGAACATGCAGGGCTTCTACGAGCTGCTTTACGGCACTGAGCTTGGTGGCGACGCGCTCTATGACTCAGAGACGTCTAAATGGGTCACCGGATCCCAGGGGTTCGTCGACTCGTTGACCTTCCTGGACACGCTGTACACCGAAGGGTACGCGCTCACCCCCGCTCAGGCGCTCGACCCCAACATCTGGCAGGAGGTCTTCGGTACTATGTTCCCCGATGGCACTCTAGGTGCCACGGTCGAGGGCTCCTACACCCCGTCGTTCTGGGTTGAAGATGGTTCGTACGAGTGGCCCGAGTACGCGGACGAGATGGGTGCAGTGGCCTTCCCGACGCAGGACGGCCAGGAGCCCGGCGGAGTAAGCATGTCGGGCGGGTGGACTCTCGCCGTCGGCGCCAAGTCGGCCAACCCCGACCTCGCGTTCGAGTTCCTGACGATGGCGCTCAACAAGGAGAACGCTCTTGCCTATGACAAAGAGAACTCCCAGATCGCAGTGCGCGCCGATGTCGCCGCGGACCCCAGCTACACCGAGGCCAACCCGTTCATCGCGACCGTGACCGACATCGTCGCTTTCACGCATTTCCGTCCTGCGACCGCCGACTACAACCAGATCTCGGTTGAGATTCAGAAGGCGACAGAGGCAGTCATCACCGGATCGGCGTCGCCCGAGGAGGCAGCGGCGGCATACGACGAGGCCGTCAAAGGCATCGTGGGCGCCGATGCGGTTGTAGACAAGAGCTAATCACCACGATCATCAGGTGGAACAACCAACGCCGAACAGGAGCGAATCTCTGTGACTGCAGGAGTGCTGGCACCACCGCAGCCTTCCGAGCCGCGGCGGGACCCGAACGCCGGGCCCCGCCGTGGTCAGGGCCGCCGCATCAGCAAACTGATCCGCATGATCCCGTTGCTGCCGGCGATCGTCCTCATGCTGATCTTCCTGGCAGGGCCGGTCATCTGGTCACTGTACGGGTCGTTCACCAATGCCTCACTCACGGGTAAGGCCGCAGCTGACCCCCAATGGATCGGTTTCGACAACTACACGAAGCTGTTCTCCGACCCGATCTTCCCGTTGTCGGTGGGGCTGACGGTGCTCTTCACGCTGACCTCCGCCGTCATCGCGCAGACCATACTCGGCCTCAGCCTCGCACTCATCATGACCAAGGCGAACAAGAAAGTTAGCGCGACGATCGGCACCATAATCGTCGCCGCATGGATCTTGCCCGAGATCGTCGCCGCCTTCGTCGCCTACGCTTTTTTCAGCCAGGACGGCACGCTCAACCAGATTCTCGCCGTATTTGGAATGATCGGGCCGAACTGGCTCTTCAGCTTCCCGATGTTCGCCGTGATCATGGCGAACATTTGGCGGGGCGCCGCGTTCTCGATGATGATCTATCAAGCCGCCCTGAACGACGTGCCGCCCGAGATCACCGAGGCGGCCATGATTGACGGGGCCAGTGGTGCGAAGCGACTGATCTACGTGACGCTGCCGATGATCAAGCAGACGATCACTACGACCTTGATGCTCATCACGCTGCAGACCCTGTCAATATTCACCCTCATCTTCGTGATGACGGCGGGTGGACCAGGCAATGACAGTACGACGTTGCCGATCTTCGCCTACAAGGAAGCATTCCGCTTCAGCAACATCGGATACGGAACGGCCATCGCCACCGTGATGCTGGTGGTCGGCGCTATCTTCTCCATCGTCTACATCCGGGCCCTGCGCTCGCCGAAGGAATAAGGCGATGACAGCCACCACCACTCGCGTCGCCGCTCCGCTTTCGGCGCCGAGGAAAGCGCCGCGGTCGACCACCGCACCTTCAAAGCGCATGTCCGCCTTCTTCGCCAACGCCTCGCTCATTGCTATCGGGTTCTGCTTTCTGCTGCCACTTACCTGGCTCGTGCTCGCCTCGTTCGACACCCAGGCCACCTACCAGACCGAGCTGCCGCAAGAACTGTCGCTCGACAACTTCTCCGCCGTATTGACCCCCGAGCTGACATTCCTGCCGCTGTGGAACAGTTTTGTCATCTCCGTCTCCACCGCCGTCATCACGGTCGTCGTCGCGCTGCTAGCTGCGTATCCGCTGTCGCGATATCAAGCTCGTTTCAACAAGCCATTCATGTACGTCGTGCTGTTCGGCACGTGCCTCCCGATCACTGCCATCATGGTGCCGGTCTACGCTCTGTTCGTAGCGCTCAACCTGCTCGACTCGATTCCCGGAACGATCGCCTTCCTATCGGCGTCGTCGCTACCGGTGGCTATCTACATGGCCAAGAACTTCATGGACTCCGTGCCCATCAGTTTGGAAGAGGCTGCGTGGATGGACGGAGCATCGGCCATGCGGGCACTTCGCACAATCGTCATTCCATTGATGCGACCCGGCATCGCGGTTGTCTCGATCTACGTGTTCTTTGCCGCGTGGGGCAACTTTTTTGTGCCGTTCGTGCTGCTGCTCTCACCGAGCAAGCAGCCTGCGGCCATCAGCATCTACAGCTTTTTCGGGCAGTACGGAACGATCGCCTACGGGCAGCTCGCGGCATTCTCTCTGATCTACGCGGTACCGGTGATCGCTCTGTACGTCTTCGTCTCACGCGGGATCGGCGGATCTTTCGCCCTCGCGGGTGCCGTCAAGGGTTGATCACAGATCATTCACGCCCACACCTCACCGGTGGGGCATCGTTCAACGGCTAAGGAGCCAACATGCACGACAACCGGGTCCTCGTTGAAGCGCGCATCGAGCGCTTCACCCGCGAGCGCATCCTTCCCGCGGTCTACCGGCAGCGGGTGCCGCTCGAAGTCAAGGCGTGGGAGGTGCCAGACGAGCCGGTTCCCTTCGCAGAAGCCGTTGCGCAAAATTATCAGCCGTTCTCGATCGGGGCGAGTTGGGGAAGGCCGTGGAGCACCACCTGGTTCCACCTCACCGGGCAGGTACCGTCGGCTTGGGATATCAAAGGCACTCGCCCCGAAGTCGTCGTAGATTTGGGGTACACGATCACGCTGCCGGGATTTCAGGCAGAGGGCACCGCGTACGACCCGCAGGGTTGCATCCTCAAAGCTATCGAGCCCCTCAACAGCTACATTCCGGCAGGCGCCGCAGGCGATGCGATCGATATCTACCTGGAGGCTGCGGCGAACCCCAACGTTGCCGGCCTTTTCACCTTCGAGGTCACGGGGCTCGGCGACAAGGCCACCTCCGGCGACCAGCACGCTTACCAGTTGCGCACACTCGAGCTCGGGCTGCTCGACGTCGAAGTGTGGGAGTTGCTGCAAGACGTCTGGACACTAGCCGGACTCATGGCGGAACTGCCCCTGGCACTTCCGCGCCGTCTTGAGATCATGCAGGCACTCGACCGCATGGTCGACACCGTCGACCCGGAGGATGTGTCGGGCACGGCTGCCGCTGGTCGCGCCGTGCTGGCAGACGTCCTGGCCCGACCCGCGTACGCCAGCGCCCACCGTCTCGCGGCGGTCGGTCACGCTCACCTCGATTCGGCCTGGCTGTGGCCGGTGCGAGAGACTGTGCGCAAGGTTGCGCGCACCTTCTCCAACGTGGTCGCCCTCATGGAAGAGGATCCGGATTTCACTTTCGCGGCCTCGAGTGCGCAGCAGTTCGCATGGCTGCAAGAGCACTACCCCGAGCTTTTTGAACGCGTAAAGAGGCAGGTTGCGGCGGGGCGCTTCGTGCCCGTCGGCGGCATGTGGGTCGAGTCCGACACGAATCTGCCGGGCGGCGAGGCGATGGCCCGCCAATTCGTCGCGGGCAAAAGGTACTTCATCGAGGAGCTCGGCGTCGAGCCGCTCGAGGTCTGGCTGCCCGACTCGTTTGGCTACAGTGCCGCACTTCCGCAAATCGTCGCCGCTGCCGGGTCGAGATGGTTCCTCACGCAGAAGATTTCGTGGAACGAGACGAACCGGATGCCGCATCACACCTTCTGGTGGGAGGGCATCGATGGCACCCGGGTGTTCACGCACTTCCCACCCGTCGACACTTACAGCTCCGATGTCTCTGGGCGCGAACTCGCGAAGGCCGAGCGCCAGTACGCCGAGAAAGGTGCCGGCACTACCTCACTGCTGCCCTTCGGCTGGGGCGACGGTGGGGGAGGGCCGACCCGTGAGATGCTCGCTGCCGCGACGCGCACCGCGAATCTCGAGGGCTCGCCGCGCGTGTCGTTGTCGACCCCTCAGGGGTTCTTCGAGACGGCCGAGGCCGAGTACGCGGACGCACCCGTCTGGTCCGGGGAGCTCTACCTCGAATTCCACCGTGGCACCTATACCTCCCAGGCCAAGACGAAGCGTGGCAATCGTCGCAGCGAGCACCTGTTGCGCGAGGCCGAGCTATGGGCGAGCGCTGCCGCCGTGCTGCGCGGAGCCGCCTACCCGTATGACGCTCTCGAGAAGGCCTGGCGCACGGTGTTGCTGCAACAGTTCCACGACATCCTTCCGGGATCGTCTATCGCGTGGGTGCACCAGGAGGCGGAGCGCAACTATGCCGACGTCGCCGAGGTCCTCGGCGAGCTCATCAGGAGCTCAATCGAATCACTCGCGGGGGAGGGTAACGACGTATTGACCTTCAATGCTGGACCGTATCCCCGCGATGGTGTGCGTGCCTTAGGGGCGTCGGTTCGCGCTCCTGGCGCAGAATCGCGCGTGACGCCGGAGGGCGACGGTTATCTGCTTGAGAACGCTGCGGTGCGCGTGATCGTCAACGGGAACGGGCTCGTCACCTCGATGCTCGATCTGGTCGCCGATCGCGAGACTATTCCTGCGGGAGAATTCGGCAACCTTCTCCAGCTATTTCGCGACACCCCCAACCAATGGGATGCATGGGACATCGACGAGAGCTACAAACGCGGCGGTCGTGATCTCATCGAAGCAGACTCGGTCACCCTCACCGAGGATCGCTGCGGGGTGCGCATCACACGCTCGTTCGGAGATTCGAGGGTCGAACAGGAGCTTCGTCTCGACGGCGAGAGCGGAGCGCTGGATATCGAGACGGTCATTGACTGGCACGAGACCCAGAAGTTGTTGAAGCTTGCCTTCCCGCTCGACGTGCACGCGGACCGCGCCGCGTCCGAGGTTCAGTTCGGGCACGTCTATCGCCCGACCCACGCCAATACGTCATGGGATGCCGCACGGTTCGAGACTTCGGCGCACCGATGGGTGCACGTGGGTGAGCCGGGCTACGGAGTGTCCCTGGCCAATGACGCCAGCTATGGCTACGACATTCGCCGTCACGAGCGCACGAGTGGAGGCAGCTCAACGGTGGTGCGCGTGTCCCTTCTGCGTGCAGCGCTCTTCCCTGACCCGGAAGCCGACCAGGGCCACCAAGAGTTCCGGATTGCGGTCAAGGTGGGAGCGGAGATCAAACACGCCGTCGAAGAGGGTTACCGCCTCAACTTGCCGCTGCGGCACGTGACCGGATCGGCCGACAGGATGACGGCACCTTTCGTTGCCGTCGACGTTCCGGGAATCGTCGTCGAAGCCGTCAAGCTGGCTGAGGACAGGTCTGGCGATATCGTCGTGCGTCTGTACGAGGCCTTCGGTGCCAAGGCCCGCGGAGTGTTAACCACGGGCTTCGACTGGACGAGTGTCGACGAAACCGACCTGCTCGAGCGCGTCATCGAGAGGAGCGCCACGACGAGCGGGTCCGACGGCAGCATTGCGCTGTCGCTGCGGCCGTTCCAGATCGTCACGTTGAGGCTGGTCCGTCCGTCCGGCGCGCACTAGCCCTCCGGATTGCCCACCCGACCGAGCAGGCGTTCTATGCTCAGCCAAACTGACCGCTATCAGCTGGCGGGAATCGAATAGCGCGAGTCTCGATCAGACCCAAAACGGTTTATTCTGCCAGGCTCGTGGGCGCCCACCTCGCTCTCACTGGGTGACCTGCGTCTGCTGTTTCGCAAGCTCCGGCAGCAGCTCGGTGGTTGCCCGTTCCATCTGCTCTGATTGACGGAAAGACGCGAATCGCAGGATCGGCACGTCCAGACCACGGTCTGTGTACTGCCCCAGCCGTTTCAGGACGGTCTCCGTGGGGCCGTACGCGCCCCATCGGTCGAGCACCTCGTCGGTGGCATCTATTGAGTAGTAGACATCGAGGAACCGCTTTGCTTCCGCCCGTGCCGCCGCTACATCATCGTCCAGATTGATCATGAGGTGAACTGCGGAGGACATCGCCCGGCTGTCTCGGCCGTGGAACTCGGCGCGCTCGCGAACCTCGTCCCACCGCTGACCGAATTCTTCCGGTGTGATCATGGTGCTTTGCCAACCGTCGGCAAGCCGGCCGACGCGATCGATCGCTGCCGCGAATCGGTGGGGAGGCAACTTGCTCGGGTTCGGGTTGCTCGCGATCCAAATCGGGCAGGGGTTTTGGACCGGCTTCGGCTGTAGGTCGACCTCGGGGAACGACCAGAAGTCGCCATCGGCGGAGGTGGGACCGTCCCAGAGGCGCCGGATGAGTTGGATCGACTCCTCTAGTCGCGGCACGCGCTCGCTTCCCTTAACCCCCATCGCCTGAAGCTCGCCGACTACGTTGGTTCCGCTGCGGGCGGTGGTTGCGCCGAGGCAGACGGCGAGGATCGTGCGCCCGCCCGAAACGACGTCGAGACTCGCCCATTGCGTTGCAAAGAGCACGGGTTGGCGAAGCGGGAATGTCGCGAGACAGCAGACCCCGAGCTTCACGCGAGTGGTTCGTGCGCTGATCGCGGCAAGGGACACGACCGACTCGAGTCGTGGCTTCGCCAGCAGACCGTCGCCTACCCATACGGAGTCGAAGTAATCGCTGTTATCCGCATACTCCGCCAACTCCAGCATCTCGGGAACGGTGATGGCCCCGAATAGGATTCCTCGATTGGGGAGGCTGAGACCGATTCCGTGCATGTGGTTCCTTCCTGATCAGGTGTCGCTGTTTCGCACTGCGCCCATGCCCGCATCCACAGCGAGTGGACGGCTCGTTGCGACCATCTCCCTGTAGACACGGGCGTCAGCTTTCAGCTCTTGTTCACTTCGGCGATGAGGTCATAGTCGACAAGGGATGCGGGCGACGCGTCGGTGTACTCGCCGAGCGAGATGTACATAGCATCCATGGCGTTCCACCGTTCCTCGGTCAGCGGCGTCTCACCGCTCCTCGCGTACATCCCAACCCCGACGTAGTAGTCGTAGATCTCGGGAAGGAAGTCGGGATTGACGTCGGGAAGCTGCTTCTCCGCCTCGGCGATCCAAGCGTCCTTATCGTTGTAGAAGTCGTCATAACTCGCCTGCACCTCGCGCAGGAAATCCGCGACGGCGTCGCGATTCTGTTCAAGGAACTCCGAATTGACGACCCATACGGTGTTGATGACGGCACCGCTCTCGCCTTCCAGATCAGACCAGTTGGCCAGTACGTTGAAGTCGCCTTCCTCCTGCAAGGTCAAGACGTCGCCGTACTCGAGTGCAGTCGCGTCGATCCGTCCGGCCACCATTGCGGCGGCCCGGTTCGGAGACTCGGGAAGCGCGCTCCAGTCGATGGTGTCGAAAATCTCCGGCGACTCCTGGTTGACCCACTCCTTGGGCAGGACCTCCGTCAGGGAGCCTGCGCCATGATAGGCAACGCTCCGTCCTTCCAAGTCGGCCACGCTGGCAATGTCGCTCTGTGCGACGAACACGAACTCGGGCAGCAGTTGCGAGGGGTAGATCACGGTGATCGGAACGCCCGCCTGGCCGGCGTTGACAGCGCTTGTAGCGTCGATGTTCGCGATGTCGAAGTTGCCGTTGACGATGCCCGCGACCGCCGCATCGTTATCGGTGAGTTTTTCAATCTCCGCCCCTGAGTCGACAATCGCGCGGTATTCGGCGATGTCGTTGGGGTCGAGGTCGGACGCGAAGGCGACCGTGAGTGCCGGGGCAGCGTCCGATGCCTCCGTTGGAGCGCCCGCTCCTCCGCTGCAGGCGCTAAGGGTGAATACTGTCGCTAGGGCGGCGCCGATCGTAGCGGCGGTTCTTGAACCTCGTGCCATGTGCTGTTCCTTTCTTCGGTGTCCCGTCCGGTCGGAGCGGGGACGGCTTCGTCGCAACCTCAGCTGCTACTGGCGGGACGCCAGGGAAGGAGCGCTCGCTCCGCCACCTGCACGAGCCCCGAGAGAGCAACGCCGAGAAGCGCGATGGTGATCACGCCGACGAATACCTGGTCGGTGCGGTAATAGTTCGCCGCGCTGCTGATGAGGCCGCCGAGACCTGTCACTGCAAAAAGCAACTCGGCGATGACCATCCCCTTGACGGCGCGAGAGATTCCCATTCGCAACCCGGCGAAGATATACGGCATCGAGGCAAATGAGACGACACGGGTGAAGAGTTGCCAGCGGTTCGCGCCGAAGGCTCTCGCGGCTTCCGTCAGCTTGGTGTCGACGTTCTGAACGCCCGTGGCCGTGCTGATCAGGATCTCGAACACACAGAAAAGGACCACGGTGATCGTTCGAGCTTCAAAACCAAGGCCGAACCAGATGATGAAGACTGGAACGAGCGCGGCAATGGGAATCACATATGCAGCGGACACAAATGGGTTCAGCGTACGGCCCACCGGTCTATACCAGCCCATCATGAATCCCACCGAGATACCGAACACGGCGGCGATGGCGAAACCGGCGAGGAGCGAACTGAGACTGTCGAGCAAGGCTGCGACGAGTGCTCCGGTACTCAGCATCTCGAGAAACGCCGACCAAAGTGACGAGGGTGGCGCAAGGAAGAATGTGCCGACGTTGCGCCCGACCACCTCCCATGTGACGATGAGGGCCACCAGTAGGACGAGTTGAACAACCCTCTCCAGGTTGACAAGGTTTCGCTTGACCACAGTTGGCCAACTGAGTTGTTCGCGTTCAATGAGCGCAGGCACAGGGCTTCTCCTTCACAGCAGGGATTCGAGGTGGGTTCGGAGTTGTCGGGCGACGGGATCGTTGAGGAGCGCCTCGCTCGTCCGAGGTCGAGAAAGCGGCACCTCCACAACGTGGGCTACGCCGCCGTTCGCCATCACTACGATGCGATCGGACATGAGGAGCGCCTCCTCGATCGAGTGAGTGACAAACAGAACAGCTTTTTTTTCCTGATTCCAGATACGGATCAGCTCAATCTGCATCTGCTGTCGCGTAATCGCGTCGAGCGCCCCGAAGGGCTCGTCCATAAGGAGGACTCGGGGTTCGAGAGCGAGGGCACGGGCAAGGCCGACTCGCTGCTGCATTCCCCCGGAGAGCTCTCCGGGGAAGTGGCCCTCAAAGCCCTTCAGCTCGACTAGCGCGAGATACTTGTCCGCGCGCCGGCTCCGCTCTGCTCGAGGTATCTTCGCGAACTCGAGGGCCAGTAGCACGTTGTCTCGTACTGACTTCCAGGGCATCAGCGACGGCTGCTGGAAGACCACACCACGATCGGTGCCGGGACCCTTGACCGCCTGACCGGCAACCTCCACCGTGCCCCCCGTAGGTTCCAGGAGCCCTGCGATGACCTTGAGGACGGTGGTCTTTCCGCAGCCGGATGGGCCGATTACTGAGACGAACTCCTCTCGTTCGATCGTGAGATGGACGTCCACCAGTGCATGAGTGCGCACCACCTCGCGTCCCGTCGTGCGCTCGTAGGTCTTGCGGAGCCCCGATACGCGGACTTCCGGACCAGATTGGACGGAGATCTTCGTGACCGCGTCGGCAATCAGCTGTTCCTTGATGATCACTCCTAGTGGTAGGACAACAAACCTGTTGGTAGCATCTTGTGGGGAAGACATTTCGGGGCTGTTTCGTGGCGGTTGCAGGCGCGATCCGTTTCGCCCCGACCGCTGAACGCATGGAGGTGACCTCGTGATACGGTGCGAGACCATTGAGGAGTACGTGTGCCCACTTGTCGCTACGGAACGGACTGCGCAAAGAAATCAGTCGCTCGGCGCGGCGAGATCGCTCCTCGAACGCCGGACCAAGGCTGAAGCGCGCTAGGCGTGACAGGAATCATGGGATTTCACAAATTGCCGTCAATCTCGCGAGCCGACCAGGTGCGCGATCAGCTCGAAGCTGCAATCCGGCGTCACGACTACCCCGTGGGAAGCAAGCTGCCGAGCGAGCGGGAGTTGACGGAGTTGTTTGGCGTCAGCCGGGTGAGCGTTCGGGAGGGGATTCGCTCACTGGAAGCAGTCGGGCTCGTCGAGGTTCAGCATGGGAACGGGTGCTTCGTCGCGGATCCGGCAGACAGGCCTCGGCGCGACATGCTCCGCCTTCTCAGCAGTAGTCGCTCGGCTGTTGTCGAGTTGCTGACCGTGCGCGGCGCTCTGGATGAAGTAGCCGCCGAGCAAGCTACCGAGCGTCAAGATCCCGGCGGTCTCGCGAAAATCGAGGCGCTCCACGTTGCCTTTGCGGCGTCCAGTCAGGCAGACGAACCCGACTTGGAGGGGATTGCTCGAATCGATGTTGCCTTCCACCTCGCCATCGCCGAGGCGAGCGGAAGCCAGTTGCTCCTTGATCTGCTCACCGACCTGCATCACCACCTGGGGGACGCGCGTAGGGCATCCTTTGCTCCTCACGGCCAGCTTCAAGCCGCCTTGAGCGACCACGCCTCAATCGTCGAGGCGGTGCTGTCTGGGGACGCGAAGGCCGCGCGACAAGCGGTCGCGGCCCACATTGCTCAGGTGAAGGAGACGATACAGAGAATCCCGTCACACACCGAGCGAGAAGACCTGGCGGCCCCGCAGACGACGCCAGTGACGGCGATGGTGAAAGCGCCGACGCCTAACTCGTCGCACCCGGCGGCGGAAACGCACCTTCATGCGCTTCCGCCGCCAGCCTGAGCTGCTTGACAATCTCGCGGGAAACCGTGCCCGCCCGCAGACAGGGTTTCGCGTCTTAGAAGCCCGCGGCCTCCTCGATGATGTCGGCGACGGCCTCGGGCTGCGAAAGGAAGGGAGAGTGGCTTGTATCGAGGCGCCGGATAACCGAGCCTGCACGGGCGGCCAGGGCCTCCTGCGCGGGCGGGGGGAAGATCGCGTCCCGCCCGGTCACGATATAGGTCGATGGATTCGTGCGCCAGGCTACCTTGGTCAGGGGCTCTTGGAAGGCGAGCACGCTCTGGGGCTTGAGTTGTGACACCGCCGCCGCCGCCGTGTCCGGATCGACGTCGGCGAAGAACAGCGACACCGCCGGCTCCTCCGCTGATCCCGCCGTCGCGAGCGGACCGTCCACGACCCACCATGAGGGCGCTACGCCTCCGACTGCCCCGAGAAGCGACTCTCCCTCGTCGAGCACGAAGGCCGCGATGTACACGATGTGCTGCACGTTATTGGCGAGGGCGGCTTGCGTTGTGGGAATCCCACCGTAGGAGTGCGCGACAACGACGACCGGGCCGACGATCGCATCGATCGCGTCGGCGACAGCGCGCGCATCGTCGGCGAGGTGCAGGCCGGCGGCGTCAAGTGTGTGCACGGTCGGCAGGTCGACGCTCTCGACGCGCCATCCGCGCGCTTCGAGGATTTCGGTGAGCGGCCTCCACGCCCAGGAACCGTGCCAGGCTCCATGCACGAGTAGTAGTGTGGGTCGGTCAGACATCGTTGTCTCCTCAATCGGGTGCCGCCGTAGGCGACTTATGGGTGGGTCGGGGTCAGAGTACGGCGGCCTAACGGCACCGCGCACTAGTCGGAAGCGAAGATCGATGGGGAACAGCGCATCGCAGGACCCAATGCTGGACGCGTCCACAACCGGGTACGCGTCACGCGAGCAGTTCGACTACTTCTGCGACGTGCTGTGCGATGTGTACCTCGGCATCCGCCCGCACCGCACCACTACCGCGGACTTCGATGCCGACGTCCTCGCCTACCGGTGGGGTGACGTGGTGCTCTCGCGGATCCGGGCTCCGGGGCACGATGCTCGCCGCGACGGACGCATGATCTCTGATAAGCCCGACGATGCCCTCTTCCTGAACTTCAGCGGCAACGCGGCTTCGACCGTCGAGGTCGGCGGACGAGTGGGCGTGGTGCGCGCCTCCACGCCGGTGCTGCTCGACAACGCCCGACCCTTCCACTTGAGCTTCGATCCGTCCCGCCGCTTTCATCTTTATTCGCTCCGCCTTCCGCGAGTGATTGGCGGACGACACGTCGACGCTTCGGCGGTCGCAACCGTGAACGAGCGGATGCCCCGCTCTCGGGTCGGACGGCAGCTCGCGCTGCAGACCCGACTCATGACCGCGGAACTCGACGCAGGTCGGACAGAGGTCGCTGGGGCGATGTCCGGCGCAGTGACAGCGCTCATCGCGGTGCTGCTCGAGGCCTCCGATGCAGACGGCGTCGATCGTCTCAGCAACTACAAGGCGACGACGTCGACGCACCTCGAGCGCGCCGACTTCACCGTGCACGAGGTTGCACGGCTGCACCGCGTCTCGGTCCGCACTGTGCAGGCTGCCTTCGCGGGATCCGGTGAAACGTTCACCGCCTGGATCGCGGGCGAGCGCCTCGACCTCGCCCGAGATCGCCTCTCCGATCCCGTGTGGGCGTGCCGCTCCATTGAGCGCATCGCGCAGGCTTGCGGGATCCGGGATGCTTCAGGGTTCCACCGAGCCTTCAGGGCGCGGTTCGGCGAATCCCCGGGCGCCTTCCGGCCGTGAATTCCCGCCAAGAACGGTGTGGCGCAGCAGGAGGGGCGGGCGAGCCTTCGGGGCTGGTCGATGAAAACAATACTCACTCGTAGTAGTCGTCACCCTTCGAGAACTCGACGAAGGTGCAGGCGTCTTCGCCGGCAGTCCGAGCGTCATGGCCGGTGGCAGCAGCATGACGCCGGGGAAAAACTCTCGAGAGACAGTCTGTCAGCTGTTCCGCGGGCTTCCCGCTCGTGACGTGCGCAACATGCGGCGGAAACTGCAAGGCAAGTGACCACCGGACGTGGGTCGCATCCGAGTGGCGGCCCTCCTACCTCCGGTAGGTGGCGATGACCTGGCTGTCGTCGCTCTGGCCGAGCCCAAGGGCGGCGGCCTCGGCATATCGCGCCTGTGCGACGGCGAGAAGTGGCACTTCGGCGCCCGACGTGGCCGCGCTGCTCGCCACGAGTCCGCTGTCCTTCACGAAGATGTTGACGGTACTCGTCACCTGTGGCTCGTCCTCGAGCATCCGCGGTCCGCGGTCCGCGAGCATCCATGACCCTGCCGCTCCACCACCGATCAGATCGAGGACCTCGGTCTGATCCAGCCCAAGCGACGCAGCCAAACTGAGCGCCTCCGCAGCCGCCACGATGTGTACCGAACACAGGTGCTGGTTGACCACCTTGACGCTCTGGCCATCCCCGACACGCGATCCGACGACCCGAACCGTGCCGAACGATTCGAGCAGTGGTGTCACCGATTCGACCGTTGAAGGCTCGCCGGAGAGGAAGATGACGAGCTCGCCGGTCGTTGCCCGCGCGACACCACCGGTGACCGGGGCATCGACGACACGCGCACCCGCTGAAGTCAGTCGCGCGGCCTGCGCCACGACGCTTTCCGGGCCGACCGTGGACATGATCACCCATGTTTGTCCGCTCACGCTGGTGCCGGCCTGCGAGACCAGGGTGTCGAGCTGGTCGGGCGTCGCCACCATCGCGATCACGATCTCAGTCCGCTTGGCGTCGGTGATCGCAGGAACAACCGAGACTCCCACTGTCGATCCTCGCTCGGCCGCTACCGGCGTCGGGTCGACTCCGGCAACGCTGTGGCCTGCTCGAACCAGCTGGGCGGCCATCGGCAGACCGATCGCACCGATGCCGACGAAGGTGATGGATGTCATGAGGGTTCTCCGGCCACGGGGACGAGGGTTGAGCGGCGCTCCAGCTCACGGAATACGCCGGTATGGTCGAGGCCGCCCTGCCCCGAGTCGACGAGGGCTGCGAACATATCGCGCACGGTCGTGGTCAGCGGGAGGTCGACCCGGGCGTGTGATGCGGCTGCGAGAGCGAACCCGAGATCCTTGAGCTGGTAGGCAGCTGTGCCGCCGGGCTCGAATGACTCCATTACCCAGTTGTCGCCCTTTTGCCGAAGGACCTCCGAGCCAGCGAGTCCTCCACGAAGGATCTCGAGCAGCGCCGACCGGTTGAGTCCGGCCTCGCGGGCAAGAAGCATCGCCTCAGACACTGCCGAGACGGTCGATGCGACGATCATTTGGTTGCAGGCTTTAGCCAGTTGTCCTGACCCGACAGGGCCCATGTGTCGGACGATCTCGCCGAGGACGGCGAACACCGGCTGCAGTTCTTCGATGTCCGACCGCGATCCGCCGGCCATGATGCTCAACCGCGCCTCCCGCGCACCGATCACGCCTCCGCTGAGGGGAGCATCCACGACACGGATGCCTTCGGTGGCTAGTTCGCTCGCGTACTCGCGTACGGAGACAGGAGAGACCGTGCCCATCACGACGAGGAGAGGTGAGCGGATGCTTGCGGTTTGCCAGCCCGCACGCAGGCCGGTAGGACCGTCGACAACGCTCCGCACATCGACGAGGTCTGGGAGCACCGTGAGCGTGATCGGGGCGGCAGCATCTGCCGGCGTGCCGGCTACCGCGGCCCCGGCCTGGCGCAGTGACTCGGCCTTGGATGCGGTGCGGTTCCAGACCGTGAGCGGATGCTGCCCATGAGCGAGGAGAACCTCGCTCATGGGCAGCCCCATCGCTCCCAGCCCGAGCAGAGAGAGAGAGGTCATCAGGACGCTGATACCACCACGGCCGCGAGGGCTTCGGTCTCGCGACGCAATTCGATTGCCGTGGCCAGGCTGTCGTCGATGACGATGTCTTCCCAGCGCACGATGCCGCCCTTCGGCACATCGTTGACAAGCTCGACGTGGTGCGCCATTGCGACCGGGAGGTGGCCCTCAGTCACGCTCTTCTCCGCCGACACGAGCTTGCCCCAGACGGTGAAGCCACCCTCGCCGTCGAGGAACTCGCCGGCGGTGAGGTCCTTTTTGGCTGTGGCGACGACGTCCGCGTAGAAACCTATGGGGGAGCCCGTTGCAACACCACGAAGAGCCGCGTTGGCGATCGAGATGTTCAGCTCGAGCCCGACGTAATGATACGGGCGGTACAGTGCGGCATATTGACCGGTGGGGTCAGGATGCCACGGGTACTCGTCGAAGCAGTTGGCGACGTACTCGTTGGTGGCCTTGACCACCACGAAGACACCCTCCTGCGTGTTGTGAGGGATCCAGT
Source organism: Microbacteriaceae bacterium (assembly GCA_025465095.1). Lineage (GTDB taxonomy): Bacteria > Actinomycetota > Actinomycetes > Actinomycetales > Microbacteriaceae > Marisediminicola. The sequence continues at coordinate 32,813 of JAODME010000029.1, forward strand.
CGCCTTCGCGGGTGACGCTCGACATGACGTCAACCGTTCCTTCATGAGCGAGCACGCCTCCCACATTCGACGGGCGGCAGATCGTTGCGATCTCCTCGAGGTTGCCGGGGGTGAAGGTCAGTCCGTCATCGCTCGGACGGAGGCCTGCGGCGTTCGCGACGGCAGCCATCTCGATGGCCGCCTTCGTTCCGTCGCGGAAAGACGTGTGCATGTACGGGTTGAGCTGGCCCGAGTCGGTGAGCTCCTTCGAGAACTCCCAGTTCTCCCAGACGTTGTCCGGGGTCATCTCGTGGTAATGCTCAAGGTACTTGGCACCCTTGCCGGCGCAGACGACGTCGAATCCGCTTGTGCGTGCCCAGTCAACGAGCTCCCAGATGAGGGCGGGCTGGTCGCCGTAGGCGAGGGAGTAGACGAGTCCGGCGGCCTCGGCGCGCTTGGCGAGTGCGGGGCCTGCGAGCGCGTCCGCTTCGACGGTCACCATGATGATGTGCTTGCCGGTTTCAATTGCGGCAAGTGCGTGGTTGATGCCGACGATCGGGTTGCCGGTTGCCTCGACGATGACGTCGAGATCAGCGGCAAACAGGGCCGAAGCATCCGCAACGATCGTTGTCGCGCGGCTTGAGATCGCCGTCTCGATGTCGTCTACGAACGCCTCGGCCGGCCAGCCGACCAGCTCAAGCGCACCGCGGGCGCGCTCGGTGTTGATGTCGGCGATCGCAACGACGTGAACGCCAGGGATGTTCCGGGCCTGGGCGAGGTACATGGTGCCGAAGCGACCGGCGCCGATCAGGCCGATGCGAATGGGGCGTCCGGACGCTTCGCGGTCTTTCAACAAGCTGTGCAGGTTCATGAGGGGGCTTTCTGTGAGGGATCGGCGAGCCGAGAAGCCCTCGTCGCCATTGTCGATGCCATCTGCCCCCCAGTGTAATCGATTCCACTTTGTTCCACAATCGAAGGCAGCGCATCCTCTAGGCTGGCGTAACCGTTACCGCTGAAGTTGCAGGGAAGTCGATGTCCAAGCCAGCCACGATCCGCGATGTCGCCGCTGCGGCCGGAATCTCCATCGCGGTCGTCTCGCGCGTGCTCAATGACGGGTCCGGGCCGGTAGCGCCGGCTACCCGGCAACGAGTCATGAAGGCGATAGAGGAACTTTCGTACCGGCCGCGCACCGCCGCGCGGGAACTGAAATCGGGTCCAACGACGACGCTGGGCCTCCTCCTCGCCGATGTGACCAATCCGTTCTTCGCCCGCCTTGCCGATTCGATCGTCCGCGAGGCCCGGTCGCGCGGGGTTCACGTCATCCTCATGACGACGCAGGAGGACGCCCGGCTGGAGGAGGATGCCCTCGACACTCTCGCCGCCCGTCGGGTGGGTGGTGTGATTGCAACGCCGACCTCGACGAACGCGGAATCATGGCTCCGCCTGATTGACCTCGGCACCAATATCGTCTTCGTCGACCGGTATGTGGAGGGCGTGTCCCGTGCTGACCTCGTGAGCATCGACAACGACCGTTCGGCTCGTGAGGCCACCGAACATCTGCTCGACCTCGGGCACACCCGCATCGGATTCATCTCCGGCCCTCTGTCGACGACGACCGGCCGGGCGCGCACTGAAGGACACCTTGCAACGCTCGCCGAGCGTGGGGTGGCGACCGACCCCCAGCTTCTACGCAACATCCCGTTCCGCGGAGACCAGGGCGCGGATGCAACGGGCAGTCTGCTCAATCTGCCGACACCTCCGACCGCGATCATCGTCGCCAACACCGCCCAGGTGGCGGCGAGCGTGCGCCGGATCAGGCAGTCCTCGGTGCGTGTCCCTGAGGACCTGTCGCTGATCGTCTTCGATGACAACCCTTGGACCGAGTTGTTCACTCCGTCGCTCACCATCATGCGCCAGCCCACGACGCTGATGGCTGCGCATTCCGTGGATCTCGCACTGCAGCGCATCGGCGACGACTCGGAACGGCGCACGATTGTGATCGAGGCAGAGTTCGTCGTGCGCTCCAGTACTCGCACCGCAGGATAGCCATCTGGCGGCGCCGTTCGTGATCGCGACACAACAAACCAGAGAAGCGGAGCCTGGTTCTCAGGCTCCGCTTCTCTGCCGGTCAATGTGCCTGACTAGCCCCGAACTTCCTCGACCCATTCCTGGACCTGCTCCGGAAGGCCGTCGATGATGGGCTGCGTCGCTTTAACCCACTTCTCAAGGTCCTTGATCTCGTGGAATTCCGCTCCGGCTTCTTCAAGCTGGGCGCGGTAGTCCTCGGTATTTGCGATCGTCTCTTCGGTGTAGGTCTTGCCGACCTCATCGGAGGAGTCGCGGATGATGTCCTGGTAGGACTCGGGGAGCGCAGCTAGGGCTTCGCTCCAGGTGATGAAGTGGTAGTTCGCGTACATGTGGCTGGTCTCGCCGATGTGCGGGGCAACCTCGTGGATGCTGTTGAACAGGATCGCGTCGAGCGGGTTCTCCTGGCCGTCGAGCACGCCGCTCTCGAGCGCGGAATAGACCTCGTTGAACGGCAGGGCCTCGGCGCGGGCGCCGAGTGCTTCCCAGGTTGCGAGCATCGTCGGCGCGGATGGCGTGCGGATGGTCTTGCCCTTGAGCTCGTCGAGCGTCTCTACCGGTTCCTTGGTGGTGAGCTGACGCGGACCGCGGTACATGTTTCCGAGCACCTCGTAGCCGGAGGCATCTGTGATTGCCTGCTTGATCTCCGTGCCGAGGTCACCCTCCCAGACCTCGAAGAACTGTTCCTCATCCTCGTAGAGGAAGGGCGCGGTCTCAATGCCGGACAAGTCCGTGTACGCCTCGACCGCGAGCAGGCTCTCAATCACGACGTCGACCGAGCCGAGCTGCAGGCCTTCAACCATTTCCTCCCAGGTTCCGAGGGTGGACGCGGAGTGGATCTCCACCTTGATCTGCCCGTCTGACTTCTCCTCGACGAGCTCCTTGAACTGAAGGGCCGCCGTCTGACGGGGGTCGGTTTCGCTGCCGGCGTGGCCGAGTACGAGTGTGACGGGCTCTACCGCCGCGGCGGACTTATCTGAGGTGGAGCCGGCTTCGACTGCGCTACCGGCGCAGCCGGTCAATGTGAGAGCGCCGATCGACAGAGCTGCGAGTACGATGTTCTTCTTCATTTCACTTCCTTGTGTTTATGGATTGCAGGGTTGGGTGGAGATGGATTGCTGCTAGGCCAGGAGGTTAGGGAGCCAGAGTGAGATCTGGGGGATGAAGGTGATGAGGAGCAGGTAGATGATTCCCATGAGGAGGAACGGACCAACCGCCTTCACCGCCTGGAGCATGCTCACCTTGGCCAGCTCTGCTGCCAGCATCAGGCCTACTCCTACGGGAGGGGTGAGGAGGCCGACGCTCAGGTTGGCCACGATCACGATGCCGAGGTGGACAGGGTCGATACCCAGTGACGTCGCGACGGGGAACAGGATCGGCGCAATGATGATCAGCGCGGCGTTCGCCTCGATGAACATGCCGGCGATGAGCAGCACCCCGTTGATCAGCAGGAGCAGCACCATGGGGTTCTCGGTGATCGAGAAGATTGCTTCCGCCGCCGCCTGAGGCACGAGGCCCGAGGTGAGTGCCCAGGAGTAGATCTGCGCCGCCGCGAGCACAAGCATGATGAGCCCGATGATCAGCACCGAGTCGGCGAGCGCGTAGACGAGCTTCTTCCAAGTGAGTTCCTTGTAGACGAAGAAGCCGATCGCGAGCGCATAGATGACGGCGATCGCCGCCGCTTCCGTCGGTGTGAAGACCCCGAACCGGATTCCCCCCAGGATGATGATGGGAAGCAAAAGGGTGGGGATGGCGCGGTAGAGAGAAATCAGGAACTTGGGGCGATCGTCCCTGGGGATCGTGCCGAGCTTGTTGAGGTCCTTCGCCTCCTGCATCGCCTCCTTCGTGAATCCGAAACGCTTGGCCGTGAGGTGAACCGTGATCATGAGCATGACCACGTACAGCACAGCGGGAACTATCCCGGCGAAGAACAGCGCACCGATGGAGGTGCCGGTTACCACGCCGTACACGATCATGGTGATGCTGGGCGGCATGATCGGGTCGACCACCGGTGCGGCTGCCACAACGGCGGCGGCGTATTCGGGACGGTACTTGCGCTCCTTCATTGCGGGGATCACGATACGGCCGAGGCTTGAGACGCTGGCGACAGCTGATCCGGAGATACCGCCGAAGAGGAGCGACGTGATGGACATGGACTGGGCGAGCCCGGCGCGCATTCCACCGACGGCGGAGTCGGCGACATTGAGCAAGCGCTTGGTCATGCCGCCCTCATTCATCACCGCGCCCGCGAGGATGAACAACGGAATGGCGAGGAGAGGAAAGGGAGTGATACCTGCAACGATCCTCTGTGCGCCGATGCTGAGTGGTACGTCGGTGACAAGTGCGAGGGTGAAGAGGGAGGCCGCAGCGAGTGCGAAACCGACCGGCACACGAAGGAGCATCGCGACGGCGAAGTTGCTCAAAATTAACGGGCCCATGTTTACACTTCTCCCTTGATGATGATGACGTCGTCAGGCTGATAGAGGACCGGAGCCGTCAAGGGGTCCACGCCTTGGGGGGCGTGAAAGAGCTTCCACCACGCCTCGATCGCGAATATGAGGGAGAATGCCGCGCCAACCGGCACCGCGAGCGCCACCCACCCGAACGACACTCCGAGTCCTGGGGAGCTACGCCGGAACGACGGCGGAAGGGCCTCGAACCCGTACCAGACCAGGGCGGCAAGAACTGCGACGACGATGATTGCGGTGACCGTCTCGAGGGTGCGCATCAGCCAGCGTTTGTACGGAACGTACTCCCAGATGTCGAGCACCATGTGCCGGCCGCGGCGCACGCCGAGGGCGATGGCGATCATGGACAGCCAGACAAAGCTGTATGAGGCGAGTTCGACCGTCCATGACGCGGAAGAAGCCGTGACATAACGGGAGATCACCTGCCAGCTCACCGCAAGGACGACAACGCCGAGCAGCGTCACGCCCATGATTTGAAGAATGCGATCGAGTCCGTTGAGAACGCGGTCGACCCACGATGTGGTGTTGATGGTCGCTCCTTTGCGATGAGGGTCCTGCCACGCCCGGCTCAAACAAGGGCTGTTTGCAGAGTGTAACCGATACCACTTTGTTTACGAGACGCGATATGGATAGTTCGTCGGATTCTTGAGCGACCGGGGTCGCGAGGAGAGTAACCGGCCGCGCCGAGTGTAAGTCATCGAAACATAGCAGGGTTTGATTGTCAACATTAGGACGGTCGACAGTTGACGTATATTGATCTCACCCCACGCAAAGGAGCGCCGCATGCCCCTGTTTCGCACATCGCAGGCCAGAACACTGGTGGGCCGCCCCGGCGCAGTGAAGGCCGACGTGTCCGTTGCCCATGCAGATCCTGCCTCATCCCTTCAGACGGGCAGGGCGTTGCGGGGCGGTCCGGAAGCGCCGGCCTCCTCGAGGGTCTTAGAGCGTGCCTTGAATCCTGGTTCCTGCCGGCAGAGGCGTAAGCCTGGTGACCTGCACAGGCCGGGCAAGTTTCCCCTCGAGCGAAGCGTTCAACGCGGCGACAGCCTCGCCTGCCCCATGCGCGTCAAGGAGCTCGACCGACTCCCATTTCTCGATCATCACGATCGTGTCATCCGATGCGTGGTGGATGGCGTAAAGGATGCAGCCCGGTTCTTCGTGCACCGCCGCGATTGCGGGTCTGAGGACATCCTGGACGGCGGCGAACTGGCCGGAATCGGGAAAGAAGACGGCGATAACAACGATGGGTTCAGTCATGGTGATCACCGATGATACAGACCCTCAGAAACCGATTCGTGCCGATATTCCGTTCCGATCGCCACTGCGCCGTGCTTCTTTTGGTTGCAGCGGCTCTCGGGCTCGCGCTCGCGAACAGCCCGTTGCGTGACCTTGCCCTCGGTCTCAAGACGGCACATTTCGGCCTTGCTGGAATCGGTCTGAATTTTTCGGTGAGTCACTGGATCGCGGACGGTCTGCTCGTGGTCTTCTTCTTCGTCGTCGCGGCGGAGCTCAAGAATGAACTCACCAACGGTCAGTTGAACAGCCTCCGCAAGGCCCTCGTGCCGATCATCGCCGCGGTCTGCGGCGTCGTCGGTCCAGCGCTCGTATACCTGCTGATCGCCGGAGAGGAAGCGGCCCACGGCTGGCCCGTCCCCACCGCGACCGACATTGCCTTCGCTCTGGGTGTATTGGCCGTCTTCGGGCCAGGGCTCCCCTCGCGTCTGCGAATTTTCCTACTGGCCCTCGCCGTGCTCGACGACCTCATTGGAATCATCCTCATCGCCGTCCTGTTCACCGAGGACCTCAATGTTCCGGCCCTCGCCGCCGCCGCCGCCGCAATCGGCTGTTTCGGACTTTTGAGTAGATCTCCTCATCGCGATGTCCTGGCTGTCGGACTGCTCATGGCCGTGGTCGCCGTCAGTGCATGGTTCTTTGTAGTGCAGTCCGGGATTCATCCCACCCTCACCGGAGTTGGGCTCGGTCTTGTCATGCGCGGATCGAGCGGACGCGCACTCGCTCACCATCTCGTCCCTTGGTCCAACGGGGTCATCCTTCCGCTATTCGCTTTCACCGCCGCGCTCGTGCCGCTGCCTCAGGCGCAGTCCCTCGGGCCGGTGTTCGTGGGCCTGGCCGTCGCCCTGCCCGTGGGCAAGGCCGTCGGAATCACCTTTGGCGGCTTGATCGGCGCCCGATTCGCGCGCAAGCACGGCGGTCCCGAGCTCTCGGTGGGGGACCTCTTTGCGCTCGCAGTCACCGGCGGACTCGGGTTCACCGTCGCTCTACTGATGAATCAGCTGACCTTTGCCCAATCGCCGGAATTGATGGATCAGGGGGCACTGGGTGTGCTGGCCGGTTCCGGGCTGTCTCTTGTGGCGGGCGCGGCCCTCATCGGCTGGCGCTCCCGGGTGCATGCGCGTCTCGGGTGCCAGGCGGTCACGCGAGACAGGCCGGAACCTGCCGAGGATGCGAGTTGACAGAGAATCTGACGTTCACCTAAAGTCGGAAGGCCAGACCATCTGACCAGACCGGTGCGGCCGCCCACAAAGGAGTAGACGTGAACTTGTATTCGCTCATGCAGCGACGGACCGAAACCGACGGACCGATCCGTGTCGGCGTGATCGGAGCGGGGAAGTTCGCATCCATGTTCCTCACGCAGGCGCTCCACACGGTCGGTATTCACGTCGTCGGAGTCGCCGACATCAATGTGCCCAAAGCCCGGGATGCCCTCACACGCACGGGTTGGCCCGAAGAGCGCTTTGCTGCCGCGTCCCTCGAGGAGGCGCTCCGCACCGGCGGGACTGCTGTGATCGACAGCGCGGACGACCTGATGCGTCTACCCCAGATCGAGGTAATCCTCGAAATCACCGGCAACCCGATCGTCGGCACATATCACGCGCTCACAAGCATCGAGAATGGCAAGCATGTCGTCATGGTCAACGTCGAGGCCGACTGCATGGTCGGGCCGATCCTGCAGCGCCGCGCGGCTGCGGCCGGTGTCGTGTACTCCATGGCTTACGGCGACCAGCCGGCCCTGATCTGTGAACTCGTCGACTGGTGCCGGACGGTGGGCTTCGATATCGTCGCCGCGGGCAAGGGCACGAAATACCTTCCCGAGTACAACTACTCCACCCCTGATACCGTCTGGGACTATTACGGCTTTTCCCCCGAACAGCTCGCTACGGGCGACTTCAATCCGAAAATGTTCAACTCGTTCCTCGACGGCACGAAATCCGCGATCGAGATGGCCGCCGTGGCTAACGGAACTGGACTCACGCCGCAGGAGGAAGGGCTTCTCTTCCCACCAGCGGGGGTCGACGACCTGCCAACGGTGTACCGGGAGAAGTCCCTAGGCGGTAGCCTGACCCGACGCGGGACGGTCGAAATCGCATCGAGCCTTCATCGCGACGGTACGGAGGTGGAACGAAACCTCCGCTGGGGCGTCTACGTCACCTTCGAAGCGAAAACGGACTACGCGGCGCAGTGCTTTGCAGAGTACGGCGTCCACACCGACGAGACCGGGCGCTATGGATCGTTGTACCGCCCCTACCACATGATCGGGCTCGAGCTCGGGGTGAGCGTGGCCTCAGCCGTGCTCCGGGGTGAACCCACCGGCAGCCCAACAGGATTCAGGGGAGACGTGGTGTCCACCGCCAAGAAGGACCTTCGCGCCGGCGACACCCTCGACGGAGAAGGCGGCTACACGGTGTTCGGAAAGCTCGCGCCCGCGCAGCTGTCGCTCGCCCAAAACGCGCTCCCGCTTGGCCTTGCCCACGGGGCTAAGCTCATTCGGGACGTGCCGAAGGACGGGACCATTTCTTGGGGCGACATCGCTGTTGACGACAGCCTGCAGGCCGTCCAGGTCCGCAAGGAGCTGGAGGCGGAGTTCCGTGCCGAATCGCTCGCCTCGGCCTGACCATCTGGCCGCAACCTAGGATTGACGCGGCATCAGCCGAATTCCTCGAGATCTGGAGTCCTCATGTCGACATCCGGCGGGTGGGAACCCGTGCAACGCGTCCGAACCTATGAACAGGTCATGGCGCAGATTGAGGAGCGGATCCTCGATGGTCGGCTGGCCGCGGGCGACCACCTTCCGAGCGAGCGCGACTTCGCGGTGCAGCTCGGTGTGTCCCGGCCGTCGCTACGGGAGTCGCTTCGGGTTCTGGAGGCCCTCGGTGTCGTGGACATCCGCCGGGGTGGGGGAGCGGACGGAGGTGCAGCCCTCCTCGGCACGCCAGGTCGCGGTTTCGTCAATCTGCTCAAACTCCAGCTGGCCCTCGGGCAGTTCGACCAGACCGACGTGCTCGAAACGCGGCTCGCGCTCGAAACCTGGAGCGCGCGCGAAGCGTCGCTTCGTGCAACCGAGGACGACCATGACGAGCTCGCCAGCATTCTGGCAAGCATGGACGATCCAGGGGTGACGACTGCGGAATTCAACCGGCTCGACACCGCTTTCCATGTGCGGATGGCGGAAGCAACGGGCAACGCGCTCACCGCCCACCTCATGCAATCGCTGCGCATCGCCATCAACCGTCAAATGATCGATGCGTACGCACGTCTGGACGACTGGCGCGCGACCGCTGCTACGGTGCGGCGCGAGCACCGCGAACTGCTCGATGCGGTCCGCCGCCGCGAACCGGAGGCAGCCGTCCGATGCATGCAGGATCACATCACCGATTTCTACGCCCTCGGAGACGTTGGCGGCACCTCTTCATCCGACACCCCCCGGAAGGCCGGAAAACCATCACCATGAAGACCGTAGTTCTCGACGACGACCCTACGGGCACCCAGTCCGCCAGCAACGTGCGTGTTCTGCTCGTCAGTAATGCCGAGCTTCTGACGCAGGCGCTTCGTGACGCAGACAGCGTCTATGTGCAGACAAACACGCGAGCCATCGACGAGGCGAGTGCAATCGCGCTCGTCCGGCAGGTGCGGGACGATGCTCTTACTGCGGGCGGGCGACTAGGGGAGGAGATTCAGTTCGTGCTGCGAGGCGACTCGACACTCCGAGGCCATGTCTTCGGTGAGACCGAACAATTCCTCGATGACGGCGCGCTGATGATATTCGTTCCGGCCTTTCCAGACGGGGGTCGCACAACCAGGGGCGGAGTCCACTACGTTCGCACGGGCGGCGTCGACATCCCCGCCCATGAGACAGAGTATGCCGATGACCCGGTGTTCCCGTTCGACAGTGGCGTCCTTGCCGACTATGTCAGCGAGAAGACGTGGCGGGCGCCTCTACCGATCAGTCTTGACGTGGTTCGCGGGGACGCCGCGACACTGGCCTCGATCCTGCAGGAAGCTGCGCGGGAATCTGTCGCCGTTCCAGATGCCGTCACGAACGACGACATCCGCCTGATCGCCGACGCGATCCGAAGCGCCCGTGCCCGCGGTCGCAAGATTGTCGTTCGATCGGCCGCCCCCCTCGCGGCGATGCTCGCCGGAGTCGAAAGCTCCGGCCTGCTTGCCACCCCTCTTGTCGCTGGACGGCCGCCCACACTGCTCGCCTGCGGCTCGCACACCGGCGGTGCCTCGGCGCAACTGGAGCTCGTCGCCCTTGATTGGGGTCAGTCCGTCGTCATTGACACCGACGCTGCGCTCGCGGAGGCCGAAGCGGCCGGCCATGACGCAGCGGCGCGAGCGGCCGGCGTAACCGGTGGAGTAACAGTGGTGACGACTTCGCGCGAGCGTTCTGCGGATCACAACACTCTCGACCACGGTGAGCGGGTGATGCTTGCGCTGACCACCGCGGTCCGGGACCTTCTTCCGACTGTTGAGGTCGTTGTCGCGAAAGGCGGAATCACGTCGGCCGAGGTCGCCCGCGCAGGCGTCGGCGCGACGTCCGCCGTCGTTCTGGGTCAGGTGCTTCCCGGTGTCTCGGTCTGGCGGATGAATGCGATCGATGGGCGGGAGATCTTGTACGTCGTCGTTCCGGGCAACGTCGGCGGGCCGGAGACTCTGGTCGACGTCCTCGCGGCGATCGGCCACGCAAGGTAGGCGCTAGGAGACGAGCTTCGCCGCCGCCTCGTCCATGTGCGCCGTGATCGTCTTGCGCGCGCGCTCGGCGTCGCCTGACTCGATTGCATCCACTATCTCGCTGTGGCGATTGACTCCCATGTTGGAGATGGCGTGATCTGCGCCCGCGAACATGATTGACATGCGAATGGTGCCCTCCAGCGCCTGCCAGGAGCGCGAAAGCGTCTCATTGCCGGCCAGGTTGCAGAGCGTGCGGTGAAAATCAAGGTCAGATTCGATGCGTGCCTCAATGTCGTTCTGGGCTGCACGGTCCATGTTGTCTACTGCTTTGCGCAGTTCCGCGATGATCTCTGTCCGGCCGCTCATCTCGCTGAGGCCGACAGCCGCCAGTGATTCGAGCGCCCCGCGCACAGCGAAGACGTCCCGAATCTCCTTGGCATCGAGATTACGCACGCTGAGTCGACCGCGGCTTCCCGCAGAAACGAGGCCTTCCTGCTGCAACTCACGCAGGGCTTCGCGCAACGTGCCCCTGCTGATCTTCAGCATCTCGGACAACTCAGTTTCGACGAGGTGTGTGCCCGGCGGCAGTTCGCCAACGGAGATGGCGCGGCGGAGGGCGTCGAGGGCCTGCTGGCGCAGACTGGTTCTTTCGAGCCCGAGGAGGGATGCCGGTGCGCCCATGAGTGGTCCTTCGAGTTGCGTCAGTTGTCAACATTGAGCCGTGATCGTTGATCTTAGCCGGACCACCTATCCGTAGCCCGGGCGCTCGCGCTCGCGGGCGCACCGTGGTGCTCGTCCGATCCAAGTCTGCGTCGCTCGCCTTAGGTTGTCAACTGGCGACTGCCCACTGTTGACTGTTGACAAAGGAACTCGTATCCTTTCTTTACGGCACACTTCCGAGGCCGACGACTTTCAGAGGATCAACGACGATGTTTCACTCCCGACTGGGCTGTTCGTCGATCAGCTTTCGACACGAGAATCTCGCTACGGCGCTGCAGACCATTCGCGACGCGGGATTCGAGGAGATCGATCTCGGCGCCCTCCCCGGAGTGTGCGACCATGTGCCCTTCGTCCTCGACATGGAGGCGGTGCGCTCCGTCGCGGCGACCGTGGAGGCATCCCGGCTGTCGGTTCGCTCCGTCAACGGCGACATCGGCGACCTCAACCGCCTCCTGACCGCAGAGGAACGGGAGTCCCGGTCGGCGCACCTCGGCATGCTGCTGACGTTGACGGCGGCGGTTGGCGCCGAGGCGCTCGTCCTTCCCTGCGGGTCGATCGATCACGAGCCGCTTCGGAGCCTCGATGAGGACCTCGACACGGTCGCAGCCGAGCTGGCCCTTGCCGCGGAGCGGGCCAGATCGTTCGGCGTCGAGATCTGGACGGAGTCACTCCACTTTTTCCGGTTGTGTTGGAACATGGAACGGGCCGAACAGCTCGCTGAGCGACTCGACGGATCAGGTGTCCGGCTGGTCATGGACTTCAGCCACATCACAGCATCGGGTGGGGACCCGATTGACTACGTCCACCGCTTCGCCGGCCGAATCGCACATGTGCACCTGCGTGACGCGGTCCCGGGCAACATCCACCTCAGCATCGGGAACGGATCGGCAGACTTCGCTGGTGGCCTCCGTGCGCTCGCCGATTCCCAGTACACCGGGCACTTCGCCCTGGAGCTTGAGACGCGCGACGTCGAACACCACGAGCGTCCGGCCGCCGCCGCTCGAGCCGGCGCCCTCATCTCAACACTCATCTGAGCGATTTCGAGCACGTCGACATCTTGCCGCAACCACCCTTTCAGGAGAAACATGACAAGCACGATTCAGCGCACCGCCGTTCTGACGGGCGCAACCTCAGACCGCGGCATCGGCATAACCACCGCGCGGCGATATGCCCGCGAGGGATGGGCCGTCGTCATCTTGGACCTAGACGGAGCGAAGTCCGCAGCAGTGGCGGCCGACATAACCAGTGAATTCGGGGTGCCGGCCTTCGGCCACGAGATCGACGTCTCCGACGAGGAATCGGTGATTGCCGCTCACGACGCGGTGGCCGCCGAAGTCGCCGCCGGCCGGATCCCCGTGATCGGTGCCCTCGCCAACATCGCCGGCATCACCTCACCGGTGGCTTTTCTCGATACCAGCCTCGAGCTGTGGAACAAGGTGATGGCGGTCAACGCCACGGGCACCTACCTGGTGAGTCGCGCCTTCCTGCCCCGCATGATCGAGAACCAGTACGGGCGTATCGTCAACATGTCATCGGTCTCCGCTCAGCGCGGCGGCGGCGTGTTCGGGAAGGTTCCGTACTCGGCAGCCAAGGCTGCCATTCTCGGGTTCACCAAGGCCCTCGCCCGTGAGCTCGGCGGAAACGGCGTGACCGTGAACGCCGTCACCCCGGGCGCCGTCGACACCAACATCCGGGTCGGGACCACCCCTGAGATAGAAGCAGCCATTGCAGCGGACATACCGCTCGGCCGCACCGCCTCCGCTGAGGAAGTGGCTGCAGTAATCACCTTCCTGTCGTCCGAGGATGCCGGGTACATCACGGGTGCGACGGTCGACATCAACGGCGGAAGCCACATCCACTAACGGTTTCGGGCCACCTGCCCTCGAGTGAGAAAGCTGAGCGAGATGACTCGACTGTTCAACGATCCGGCCGATTTCGCCGACGAAGCCCTCGCCGGGTTCTGTGATGCGCACGAGATCTATGTGCGCCAGGTGCCCGGCGGCGTCGTGCGCCGCACGCGTCCCGGCGTGCCCCGGGTGGCGGTCCTTGCCGGAGGGGGGTCCGGCCACTACCCGGCCTTCGCCGGCATCGTCGGTGCCGGTTTCGCCAGCGGAGCAGTCGTGGGGAACATTTTCACGTCGCCCTCGGCCCAACAGGCGTACTCGGTGGCCAAGGCGGCCGATTCCGGCGCCGGGGTGATTTTCACCTATGGCAACTACGCCGGCGACGTCATGAACTTCGCAATGGCGTCTGAGCGCCTCGCGGCTGAGGGAATCGGCGTCGAGAACGTAATCGTGACTGACGACATCGCAAGCGCATCCGCCGACGAGATCGACAAACGACGCGGCATCGCCGGGGACTTCATCGTCTTCAAGGTGATGGGCGCAGCGGCGGAGGCGGGCGAGAACCTGGCCGAGGTCGTACGGGTCGGCCGTAAAGCGAACGACAACACGCGTACCATCGGCACGGCGTTCCAGGGCTGCACATTTCCGGGCGCGGACGATCGACTGTTCTCGCTCGAGAAGGGGTCGATGGCACTCGGGCTCGGCATCCACGGCGAACCGGGACTTCATGACACGGTGATGCCGACCGCGGCGGCGCTGGGTGCCGAACTGGTTCAGCGCGTTCTCGTCGAGACGCCGGAAGGAGTCGGCACCCGCATCGCCGTGCTTCTTAACGGACTGGGGTCGAGCAAACTCGAGGAGCTCTTCGTGCTCTGGCGCACCGTCGCCCCGCTGCTCCGCGAGGCCGGCTACACACTCGTCGCCCCAGAGGTGGGCGAACTGGTCACGAGCCTCGACATGGCCGGTGTCTCGCTTACCGTCACTTGGCTCGACGAGGAACTCGAGCCACTCTGGGTCGCTCCAGCGGAGACGCCGGCGTTCCGGCGGGGCTACATCGCAGCGACGACGAATGCCGGCGCCGCAGATAACGCGGACATCGAGGTGCAGGACGCGCCAGCGGAATCCACCGAGGAATCGCGCCACTTCGCCCAACGCTGCGTCGCCGCGCTCGGTGTTGCTCGATCGACGCTCCACGACGCCGAGTCCATGCTCGGCGACCTCGACGCGATCGCCGGGGACGGCGACCACGGTCGGGGCATGGTCCGGGGGATCGACGCGGCCTACTCGGCTGCGGTTTACGCGGTGCAGCGCGGCGGCGGCGCGGAATCCACGCTGGCCGCCGCAGGCGATGCTTGGGGTGATCGTGCCGGAGGCACGTCTGGCGTGCTGTGGGGCGCCGGACTGCGTGCGCTCGGCGAGGCGCTTGGCAACTCGGACCAGCCGTCCGCCGAGCAGATGGGAGCCGGTGTGGACGCGTTCTCGAGCCGACTCCTCGAGCTCGGCAAGGCGGAACCGGGGGACAAGACGATGATGGACGCCATCGTGCCGTTCGCGAAAACCCTCAACGACGGCATCCGAGGCGGCAGTTCGCTTATCGATGCCTGGATCTCTGCGGCCGCCGTCGCGTCACAGGCTGCGGAGGCCACGTCGTCGCTCCGGCCGAAGAGAGGGCGCGCGCGGCCCCTTGCGGAGAAGAGCCTCGGCACTCCCGACCCTGGCGCCATCTCGCTGGGCCTAATCGTCACGGCCCTCGGCGAGCACCTCGTCCATTACTCAACCCAGGAAGAAAACCTATGAGTCTCCGCCTTATCGTCGGTTCGGATGAAGCCGGCGTCGACTACAAGAATCAGATCCTCGCCGACCTCGAAGGCGATCCTCGTGTCAGCGAAGTCCTCGACATCGGGGTCAACCGTACCGATGACCCCCACACGTTCCACAAGCCGTACCCGTTAGTTGGAATCGCGGCAGGAGAGCTCATCATGGCGGGCAAAGCAGATCGGGCGATCCTGTTCTGTGGAACGGGAATCGGGGTCGCCATTGCTGCCAACAAAGTGGATGGCATCCGCGCCACGCCTGCCCACGACTCATTCTCGGTTGAGCGCTCCATTCTGTCCAACGACTGCCAGGTGCTCACGATGGGCCAGCGGGTCGTCGGTATCGAGCTCGCTCGCCGGCTGGCGCGTGAATGGATAGGCTACGAATTCGATCCGAGTTCCGCCTCGGCGGCCAAGCTGCAGGTGATGACACAGTACGAGGGTCGATAGCGGGCGATACTCCGCGGACGGTCAGCGGTCAAGAGCCGCCCCGTCGGCCGGCCGGCATTTGCGCTGAGACCTGTTCGCCGCGTTGTTCACCGGCCATGAGAACTGGGTGCCCTGGCGGCGGCCGTCATCAGCGGAACCCTGCTCAGTGGAGGGTGAGGCGACCTGATCAGCACGGTCATGGGACCCGCTTCAACGGCCTTGATTCGTTGATGGATATCGCTCACGACCGGTGTGTCCGCGGCGACCGACCGGTCGCCGGTTCCCCGCACGAGGTCAGCGCTCAGGGGGCTGCTCGTCGGCTACGCGGGCGGCAGACGGCCCGCGCGCGGAGGCCCTCTCGGTGTCTTCGATCCCCGCCCGAGCCCTCCGGAGAAAGCGCGCGAACAGCGCCGCCTCCTCCTCGGTGAAGTGTGAGAGCATGCCGTCCTCGATCGCGCGCACGTCCTGCGCCATCGCCTCGATCTTCGAGACGCCCGCAGGGGTGATCGACAGAAGGATCTGGCGTCCGTGCTCGGGGTTGCGATCCCGGCGCGCGAAGCCCTGCTCGATGAGCGGGGTCAGCGTCTCCGCCATCGACTGAGGTCGCACGAACGAGCGCCGGGCCAGTTCCGATGAGGTGAGCCCGGGACGGCGGTGCAGCACCGTGAGCGCGGTGTATTGAGCCCAGCTGAGCCCGTATGACGTGACGGCTTCGAAGAAGGGCCGGCGAACGCCCATTTCGAGCTGTTTGATGAGATAGATAAAGCCCCTGTCGCCCGGCATGTGCCCTCCCGACTCCTTCGCCGACGTGCGGCTCTCCGATGTGTGCTTATCATGACACTGGACGCGGTATCAGGTAAACTGATACTGATCGATTTCAAAGGAGAATGCGATGACCAGTTCAGCGGCAACCCGGCTCAGCGTCTCGATCGACGAGCTTCCGGGCGCTCGGGGGAGCACCTTCGGGCCGTCGTCGTGGCGTGAAATCACCCAAAGCGAAGTCGCGGACTTTGCCAACCTCACGGGAGACCACAACCCCGTGCATCTCGACCCGGTGTTCGCCGCTAAGACGTCGTTCGGCGGCACCATCGTGCACGGCTACCTGACTCTCAGCCTCTGCGTACCGCTCATGGCCGAGGTTTTCGAGGTCACCAGCATCGGGGTTGGCATCAACTACGGCCTCGACCGGCTTCGCTTCCCGGCGCCGGTGCCGGTTGGATCGCGCGTGCGTGTCGTGGGTGAGGTGCTCGCCGTCGATGAGGTCGCCGGCGGTTACCAGGTCATGCCCCGCGTTACGTTCGAAGTCGAGGGCGGTACAAAACCGGTGTGCGTCGCCGACATGGTGCTGAGGTACTACCGATGAGCGGCCTGGACCTGGACGGCCGTGTCGCGATCGTCACCGGTAGCGGGCGCGGCCTCGGTCGCGCCTACGCCGTCGCGCTCGCCGCGGCGGGTGCCGGCGTGGTGGTGAATGACGTCGACGCCCAGTCCGCGGGGGAGACCGCCAGCATGGTTGAAGCAGCAGGCGGCCGGGTCGCCGTTGTGGTCGCCCCGGTCGGCCGAACCGAGACGGCAGACAAGCTCGTCGCGACGGCGGTGGGCGAATTCGGTCGGCTCGACGCCATCGTCGCGAACGCGGGCGTCCTGCGCGACCGCGTGCTTTGGAAGACGAGTGACGAGGAATTCGACATCGTCGTCGACACCCACCTGCGGGGCGCCTTCACCTGCGGGCGCGCAGCGGCGGTGCACTTCCGGAAAGCCGCCGAGGGGGGCCGCATCATCCTCGTCGGCTCGCCTGCCGGTCAGTTCGGCAGCTTCGGGCAGACCGCCTACGCCGCCGCAAAAGCCGGGGTCGTTGCGATGGCACGCACCTGGTCGCTCGAACTCGCACGCGCTAATGTCACGGTGAACGCTGTCATCCCGACCGCCATGACGGCGATGACCGGCACGATGCCGATCTACGCGGAGCACTACGAGCGCTTCCTCGCCGGCGAGCCCCTGCCTCGCGTCATTCGGCAGGAGCACGCTCTCGGCGCGCCTGACGACGTCGCGCCGCTCGTCGTCTGGCTCGCATCGGAACGGTCGGCCGGCGTGACGGGACAGGCGATCGGTCTCGGCGGCGACCGCCTGACCCTCTACGCGCACCCGGCGGTCCTGGCCGTTCGGGATACTGAAGGGGGCTGGACCGCAGAGGGCATAGCCAGCGCCTGGGAGTCCGACCTCGTCGCCACGGCGCAGCCGTCCGGCCCGACCTTCGCCCAGCTGGACTGACGGTGGACGGGCACTACGTCGATCTCTGGCACCGCATCGCGCTCACGGCACCGGACCGCCCCGCCGTCATCACGGTCGGGGAGTCGAGTCTCAGCTACGCCCAGTTCGATGACGCTGCCGGTCGATTCGCCGCGCTGCTGGCGGAGCTCGGCGTGCATCGCGACGATAAGGTCTCGATACTCCTGCACAATCGGCCGGAGTGGCTGGTAGCCTTCGCGGGCTCGCTGCGCGTCGGGGTCGTGCCGGTGTCGCTCAACTTCCGGTACCGCGCCCGGGAGGTCGCCGTTCTCCTCGACGACTCCGACTCGACGGTGCTCGTATACGCGGCCAGTCTCGCCGGTGTGGCCGCGGAGGCGGTCGGGCTGCTCGGCAGGCCGATCGCGCTGCTCCAAGTGCAGGATGTGGACGCGGAGCTCCTGCCGGGCGCCCTCGACTTCGCCGAGGCGGCGATCCGCGAGCCGTTGCCATACGAGGATCCGGTGCAGGGCGACTTCTTCATGTACACCGGCGGTACCACCGGGGCACCGAAGGCCGCCGTCTGGGACGTACGCCAGATGCTCTCGATGCAGGTGTACAATGCGTACGTTACGGCGGGGCTGCCGTTGCCGGAGACGCCCGACGATGTCGTGCGCCTCGCCACCGGCCCCGAGTCGCGCCGGATCGTCGCGCTCGCCCTCTCGCCCTTCATGCACGGCACCGCTCTCACAACGGTCATCAACGCGCTCCTCCTAGGTGGCACGGTCGTCATCCTGCCGACAGCGCGATTCGACGCCGGCCGGGCGATTCAAACGATCCTCGAAGAGGGCGTAACCCGCGTGGCGGTGGCTGGCGACGCGATCGCTCTCCCGCTTCTCGCCGCGGCCGAAGAGGTTGGCATCGACGAGCTGCCCGCCCTCGAGTCGGTGTTGTCGTCGGGCATGCGCTTCAGTGATTCGACGAAGGCGCGTCTACACGCGATCGCGCCCCGCCTCGTCATCACTGACATCCTCGCCTCGACCGAGGGGGGCGCCGTCGCTCTCAGCATCACGCGCTCGGCGGCGGACCTTCCGGCACGATTCCAGACGACGCCTGGGACGGTTGTGCTCGACGAGGCGCTGGAGGAGGTGCAGGACGTGCCCGGCTCTGTCGGGAAGATCGCCTTCACCGGTGGCATGCCGAAGGGGTACTACAAGGACGAGCAGAAGACGGTGGCGAACTTCGTCGAGATTCGCGGTCGCCGACATATCATCCCCGGCGACCTCGTGCGGGTCGAGGACGACCACTACATCGAGCTGCTTGGCCGCGGCGCGACCGTCGTCAACTCGGGCGGCGAGAAGGTGTATCCGACGGAGGTCGAGGAGTCGATACTGCGGTTCCCAGGAGTGGAGGATGCGATGGTGTTCGGTATTCCGGACCCCCGGTGGGGCGAGGTGGTCGCGGCCGCGGTCGCCGTCCAGCGCCCAGCCGAGTTCTCGGTGGCCGACCTCCTGCATCACATCGACTCTGAGCTCGCCGGCTACAAGAAGCCGCGCCGCGTGCTCGTGGTTCAAAATCTCGAGCGTAGTCCAAGCGGCAAGGTGGATCTGGGGCGTCTCCGGGAGCGCACACTCGAGTCAGGAGCGACGGCATGACCCGCTATGAACCGGCGATCGACGTCTCCTCACTCCGGGCGATTGACACGCACGTCCACGTGCAGTTCGACTCGACCGGACGGCGGCCCCTTCCCGACGACCTGCTCGCGGCGATGGACCGTTACTTCGGCCACGCTCCGCGCGCCCTCTCGATCGATGAGCTGGCGGACTTCTATCGAGAGCGGTCGATGGCGGCCGTCGTCTTCACCGTCGACGCCCGCACGGCCATGGGGGTCGTCCCGAACAGCAGTGAGGAAATAGCGGCGGGAGCCGCCCGGCATCCGGACGTCCTCATCCCGTTCGGCAGCGTCGACCCTCGCACGGGTAGCGATGCAATCGAACTCGCCCGGAGGCTCGTCGCCGACTGTGGGGTGCGCGGGTTCAAGTTCCACCCGAGCGTGCAGGCGTTCGACCCTTCGGGCGACGAGTACAAGCCCCTCTGGGGTTCGATTGAGGAGCTCGGCGTGCCGGCGATCTTCCACACCGGGCAGACGGGGGTGGGTGCGGGGCTCCCGGGCGGAGCCGGCATCAAGTTGCGCTACTCAAACCCTATGCTTCTAGACGAGGTCGCCGCGGACTTCCCCGGGCTCAATATCATCCTTGCTCACCCGTCGGTGCCGTGGCAGGACGAGGCACTGTCAATGGCCGCACACAAGGCCAACGTGTTCATTGACCTGTCCGGGTGGTCGCCGAAGTATTTCTCTCCCGAGCTCGTGCGCCAGGCCGGGAGCATCCTGCAGGACAAAATGCTGTTCGGCTCCGACTTCCCGGCACTCACCCCGGACCGGTGGCTCGACGACTTCGCGCGGTTGGAGCTCAAGGACGCGGCGCGCCCGAAGATCCTCAAGGACAACGCAGTCCGGCTGCTGGGGCTTGCGTGACCGCCTTGTATCCGGTTTCGGACATCTACGGCTTCGCGGAGTTGCTGACCGAGCCGGAGCTCGCGAAGCTGCGATCGCTGCGCGAGTTGCTCGAGACCCGCCTTCAACCGATCCTCGCCGACCACTGGGAGCGGGCGGTCTCTCCCGTGCATCTGCGCGAACCCCTCCGCGACCTCCGTCTCGTCGACGACCCGGCGCTGCTCGGCGAAAACGGACGTGCCCGGGAGTTGTACACCGGTTTCCGCAACTTCGAGTTCTCGCGCACCGACGTCGGCACCGGGATGCTCTACCACGGGCAGGTCGCAATGTTCCGTGAGCTGGTCCGTCAGGGCGGCAGCGCGCAACAGGTGGAGGACTGGGACGACGCGATCGTCTCGTTTGAAATGACCGGCGCGTTCGCGCTCACCGAGCCGGACCACGGCTCGGATGTCGCGCGAGGCCTCGAGACGACGGCGCGCCGTGAGGGCGATGATTGGATCCTCGATGGCCGGAAGCGCTGGATCGGCAACGTGGCGCACTCGGAGTTCGTCGCCATCTTCGCCCGCGATGTGGCCGACGGACAGGTGAAGGTATTCCTCGCCCGGACCGATGCCCCGGGGCTGACGCTCACCACGATCGAGCGCAAGGTGGCCCTGCGCATCGTCACGAATTCCGACATTGCCCTGGAAGATGTCGTGGTGCCTGAGTCCCACCGCCTGCAGCGCATCACCTCGTTTGCCGATGTGGCCGCGTTGTTCCGGACGTTGCGGCCGGACGTGGCATGGATCGCGGCGGGTGCCCAGGCGGGCGCCTACGAGGCGGCGCTGCGCTACACGCTCGAACGTGAGCAGTTCGGTCGGCCGATCGCGAGTTTCCAGCTCGTTCAGGACAAGCTGGTGCGGATGCTCGGCAACGTCACCGCGTCGCTCGGGATGGCGGTACGGCTCTCCCAGCGGCGGCAGGAGGGAACACAGCGTGATGAGGATTCGGCGCTTGCGAAGGTCTGGATCGCGGATCGCCTGCGCGAGACGGTCGCGTGGGCACGCGAGGTCGTCGGCGGGAACGGGATCCTCATCGATAACGACGTCGCCCGGTTCTTCACGGACGCCGAGGCGATATATACCTACGAGGGGACACGCGAGATCAACACCCTGGTCGTGGGTCGCGCAGTGACTGGAATCAGCGCATTTGTCCGCTGAAAATGGGATCGCTTGCTGTGCCTCAAGGATTCAGGTAACCTGCGACAACCGGATGCGGCGTTCGCCGCCCCGGCATGCACCATCTCAAAGAAGAGACAGAGGAGAGCAATGTCGTTCCCCCGGAAGCACGCTGCTGCGGTCGCCGCGGTAATTCTGATTACAGGCCTCGTCGCGGGGTGCTCGGAATCGGGCGCACGGCCCGGGCCGGATCCCGATGAGCCCATCGCCATCACCGTAGGCACCCTGCCAGCCGGCGATTACGCCCCCTTGTACCTCGCCGAGCAGGAAGGTTTTTTCGACGAGGAGGGTCTCGACGTCACTATCGAGGTCATCGCTGGCGGCGCCGTCGGCGTCACCCAGCTCGTCTCCGGCGACCTCCAGTTCAGCTCCGCCACCTGGACCAACGTGCTCCTCGCCGTCTCGCAGGGCCTCGAGTTGCAGGTGGTTCGAGAGGGTACCGACTCGAGCAAGGAGGGAATCAACGCCATCATCGTCGCAGAGGACTCCGGCATCGATTCGATAGAGGACCTCCGTGGCATGGCCGTGTCGGTCAACACCCTCGCCTCGGCCACTGAGATTCAGGTGCGCGACTGCTTCTCGACAGCGGGACTCGAGCCAGGAGACTACGAGCTCGTCGAGGTGCCGTTCCCGGAGGTCGGCGCGGCCGTGAGCCAGGGACGGGTCGCGGCGGGCCTGGTGCCCGAGCCGTTCATCACGATCGGCGCCTCACAGGGACTGGTTTCGATCCTTGCCCCCTCGGTCTGCAACGAGGATCAGGAGAACAGCCCGCTGGTCAACTGGAACGCGTCGCGGGAGTACGCCGAGGAGAACCCCGAAGTCGTTGCGGCTTTCGTGCGCGCCATGGACAAGGCCACTGAACTCGTGCTCAATGACCCGGACGCTCTCGTCGAGATCCTGTCCACGTTCACCACCCTCACCCCAGAACTCGCGGCCGCGATCACCTCACCAAGCTTCGTTCTCGACGGCACGCCGGACATCGAAGGTGCCGAGCTCACGATGGAGCTGATGCTCGAGTATGGCTTGCTCGAGGAGCCGCTCGACAACCTGTCGCAGTACGCCTGGCAAGGCGAGTGACATCCGGGCACGAGGCCCGGGTCCGGGCCTCGTGCCGCACACTCCACCTAACACCTCTACACCTCGCCGAGAGGGAGGAACCATGCGATCGGTGACCACGAGCACCTCCCACGCCTCGCGCCGAGCACGAGCAGGCTCGCGTAGCCGCGTGACGATCCTCCGCGGGGCAGCCGGACTCCTCGTGGTGTTCCTCGTGGCAGAACTCATCTCGCGCTCCGGCATCGTGAGCGAGGTTTTCCTGCCGCCGACCTCCGTGGTGCTGCTGCGCGTCGCCGAACTGCTCATCAACGCCGAGTTCCTCAGCGCCATTCTCGCCACGCTTCAGGCGTGGGTGATAGGCCTCGCGATCTGCATCGCGATCGCGGTCGCGCTCGGCGTGCTGCTCGGCTCCTCGGGCGCTGCCTATTCCGCCAGCCGCGCCGTCATCGAATTCCTCCGGCCGATCCCGTCGGTCGCTCTCATCCCCCTCGCGATCCTCGTCCTCGGCAACGACGTCGAGATGAAGATCGCGCTCATCGTCTTCTCGACTCTGTGGCCCGTGCTCTTCAACACGATCTACGGGATGCATGATGTCGATCCGATCGCGAAGCTCACGGCCATGAGCTTCGGCCGAAGCCGCCTGTCGACGCTCCTCTTCGTGTCGCTGCCGAGCGCCGCACCCTTCATCTTCACCGGCATCCGCATAGCCGCGTCGGTCGCGCTCATCGTCGCAGTCAGCGCGGAGCTGCTCGCCGGGGCGTCGGATGGACTGGGCCGGTGGATGCTCGACGCGAGCGCCACCGGCAACCGGCCCGACCTGGTCTACGCGGCGACTATCATCGCGGGCCTGCTCGGGCTCGGGATCAACGGCGTGCTCGTGTTCATCGAGCGCCGGATGCTCTCCTGGCAGCCGGCGCTTCGTCAGACCCGTGAGGGCTCGGCATGACGGCGACCGACACTTCCTGGGGTGGCGTCGCGCAGCGCCCGCGCCGAGACTTCCGCCGACTGCGCGAGTTTGCAGCGCGCTGGGGTGCGCTCTTCGCCCTCGGTGTCGTTTGGGAAATAGCCGCCCGCATCGCCGATTCGATCTACTTCCCGCCGATCTCGAGGATCATGCATCGGTTCGTGGAACTCTGGCTGTCGGGACCGCCGAACACACTGTTCCTGACCGAGGGGGTCGCGACGGACATCGTGCCAAGCCTCACCCGCATGCTCGGGGGATGGTCGATCGCGGTGGTCCTAGGGGTGCTGCTCGGCGTTGCGATCGGGCGTAGCCGCACGCTCGGCGACTTCGTCGAGCCGATCATCCACTTCGTCCGGGCGATCCCGCCGCCCGCGCTCATCCCGATTTTTTTCATCCTGCTCGGCATCGGCAACGAGATGCGGGTGTCGCTCATCGCGTTCGCCGTTATCTGGCCGGTGCTGCTGAACACGATAGACGGTGTGCGGTCGGTCGAAACGCTTCACCTCGACACCGGGCGGGTGTTCGAGTTCGATCGCCGCAAGGTCTTTTTCGGGATCGTGTTGCCGAGCGCGGCACCCAAGATCTTCGCCGGGATGAGGGTGAGCCTCTCGGTCGCCCTCATCGTCATGGTGATCTCCGAGATGGTAGGGCGTCCGGACGGGATCGGCTCCGTCATCCTCGGCGCACAACGCACCTTCCGGATGCTCGACATGTGGTCGGGCATCCTCTTGCTGGGAATCCTCGGTTATGTGCTCAACGCGCTCCTCGCCCTGGTGGAGTCGCGGGTCACGAAATGGCATCGGGGCGCACGAGAAGGAGTGTCATGAGCGTCACAACGACGAGGACTGATCTGCTGACCATCGAGGGCCTTGGCCACGTCTACGAGGGCAAGCAGCGGCACGAGGCGATCGGCCGGCTCGATTTCGCGGTACCGGAGGGTGCCTTCGTGTCGATCGTGGGTCCCTCAGGGTGCGGCAAGACGACGATGTTGCGCTGCCTGTCGGGGCTCATGAGTCCCACACGAGGCACCGTGCTGCTCGGCGGCGCGCCGGTCATCGGTGTCCCGCGCGACCTCGCCCTCGTGTTCCAGGACTACAGCCGGTCACTCTTCCCGTGGCGCACTGTCGCCGGGAACATAGCGTTCGTGCTGCCGCGAAAGCAGCTCTCCGCGGCCGAGCGAAAAGAGCGAATCGATGAGAGCCTCGACGCGGTCGGTTTGAGCGCCGCCGCGGATAAGTACCCGTGGCAGCTCTCCGGTGGCATGCAGCAGCGCGTCGCAATTGCACGAGCGCTCGCGTACCGCCCGACGATCCTGCTGATGGATGAGCCGTTCGCCTCGGTCGACGCTCAAACGCGTGCGGAGCTCGAGGACCTCATGCTCGCCGTCCGACAGCGGTTCGGAATGACGATCCTGTTTGTTACCCACGACATAGACGAAAGCGTCTACCTCGCCGATCGCGTGCTCGTGTTATCGAAGTCGCCGTCTACTATCGTCGCGAGCCTCGAGGTCAACCTCCCGAGCCCGCGCGACCAGGTTGGCACGCGCGAACTCGATGACTTCGTGCAACTGCGCTCGAAGATCGCGCGGATGATCCGAGACCAGTCGACGCGGCGACCGTCGGCGCCGGCGATCGGCGACTCTGAAAGCCCTTCGTGATATTCAGCGACGCGGTCGCGGACCCGCTCGCACGGCTCGGCGCTCAGTTCTCCGCCTCGGGGGGAAGCACCAGCTTCCTGCTGATCGACGCGAACGTAGTTCACCCGCCCGGCCGATCATGCGCGAGGAGGTGTCGCTTGCTCAGGTTGCGAGGATCGCTGCTCGCGTTCGCGCTTCGACCCGATTCTTGTCGCGCGCTTTGTGGAGAATTGCTTCGGCTTCGGCGCTCGGCACGATGGCGACTCCGTCTCGGTCCGCCACCACGATGTCGTTCGGCTGGACGACAACCCCTCCGATCGCTACCGGTACCTGTATTCGGTAGGGACCGTTCTTGTACGGCCCTGCGGGGCTGCTTGCGCGCGCGAACGTTGGAAAGGCCATTTCCTCGAGGTCGCCGACGTCGCGGATCGCCCCGTCGATGACGATGCCGATGCAGCCGATCTTGCGGAGCTTCTCTGCGATCAGTTCCCCGACGAGCGCCCGATCCGTGGCGCCGTGGCCGTTCACGACGAGGACGGATCCCTTAGTGATCAGCGGGAGGGCGGCATGAATCCCTGCATTGTCGCCACTGGCCACTTCGACGGTGAATGCAGGTCCCGCGATCCTGGCGCCCCTCCAGACAGCCCGGATCCCAGAGTCGACGACTCCTAGGCGGTCCATTGAGTCGCCGATATTGGCGACCGGCAGGGCCCCCAGTTTCTGAGCGAGGTCGAGGACCTCGGTGGTTGTTGAAAGCATCACATTCCTCTCGTGCATTGGCATTTGATGTCACATCCGGCCGATCGAAGTGCAAACGTCAGCCGGTAGCGTTCTTCCTCCGCGCTGAGCATCAGCTCAGATCACGCGAGTCGCCCCTCCAACACCCGGAACCACTCGACAGTTGCTGATGACATCCAGTTGAAGGCCCCAAGGCTCACGGCTTGATCCCGAGCATCCACCGCCTCGTGCAAGCGACGCCGAGCGTGCGTCTGGCTTCCTTCGAGGAGGCGATCGATCGTCGCTTTTCCATCCGGTCCCAACTCGGCCGCGATCTGGTCGTGCAGCCAGCCGGTTGCGGTCCCTCCTGCTGCGTCCGCCGCTTCCAGGCTCTCGAAGACAAGCGCCGCCAGTCCTTTGGTGAAGATACTTCGTAGCAGCTTTCTGGTGGCAGAGTCTCCGGCACGTCCCCCAATCGACTCAATGGGGATTCCGGAACCCGAAAGGGTCACTGTCAGCGGGTCCGCGCCGTTTCCGCTGGCCATGAGTGGCGTGTGCACGCCTGACCGTGGAACAGGGGCCAATACCGCGACGTCCGCAAAAAGGACGCCGTGCGTCAGAGCGACGTCCTCGAGAATCCGCTTCGTCGCTGGTGAAGCGGTGTTCAAATCAGCGAAAACAGATCCCGGCCGCATGCTGGGGAGGGCTTCGTGGGCTACAGCTTCGGAGGCGGCAGCTCCCACGAGGCTGATGACAATCTCTGCGTTTTGAACTGCCTTCGCGAGGTCAGGAAGCTGGAGGACAGCTGCGTTCTCGTAAACGGTGTAAGGGTCGTGTGCTCGCACTTCATAGCCCAGAGAGGCGAGGCCACTCGCGTAAATGCGTCCTGCTTCACCCAAACCGATCAGCGTGACTTTCAACTCTGAAGCCCTCCCTGCGCCAGACCGTCGCCGCTCGGCTACGGTGTCGTCACATGTTATCATATGACTATAGGTGCCCTCAGGATCTACCTATCAGCTGACGGTCTTCCGGCAGCCGCGACAATGCCGCCGCGTCAGAGTGAGGCGGTGGCCGAACGAATGAGAGCGATATGATCATCGACGTCCACGGGCACTTCACGACCGCGCCGAGCCAACTGGACGCATATCGGGGTCGGCAGCTAAGCGCACTGAACAGGCCCAGCAGAGGTCGGCTCTTGATCACTGACGACGAGTTGCGCACTTCGCTGATTCCGGTAATCCAGCAACTCGATGACAGGGGTATCGCTAGTCTCATCTTCTCGCCCAGGGCCTCGGGGATGGGCCATGAAATCGGATCATTCGCAACCAGTAGATATTGGTCCGAACACAACAACGACTTGATCTACCGAGCCACTCAGATGTACCCGGGCCGTCTGATCCCGGCAGGACAACTCCCGCAATCCCCGGGAGTTACCCCAGCGTCGTGCATTGACGAACTCGAACGAATCGTTACTCAGTTGGGGTTTGTCGGGGTGAATGTGAACCCTGATGTTTCCGGCGGCGCCGCACCGTTCACGCCACCTATCAGTGATCCCTGGTGGACTCCGCTCTGGGAGAAAGTTGTAGAACTAGACGTGCCCGTTATGCTTCACGCGAGTTCCACGGTAAACCCCGCACTGCACCTGAATGGTTCGCATTACACCAACTCGGATTCAGCCGTGGCTTTCGATCTAGGTTGGTCGGACCTCCTGGAGCGCCTGCCGGAACTCAAGATCGTTGTGCCTCATGGCGGCGGATCGATTCCTTTCAATTTCAACCGGATTCGAGCACTACACATTGCAGCAGGAAAGCGCCCACTTGAGGAGGCTCTTCGCCAGTTCTACTTTGACACTGCCGTGTATGACCGTGATTCGATGGAGATGCTGATCCGCAAGATCGGTGCCGACAACCTGCTGTTCGCGAGTGAGCCGTTTGGCACAGCGAAACCCCAGGACCCGGCGACCGGCAAGGCCTTCGATGACACGGTTTCGTTCGTGAACGATGTCGACTGGCTCCAGCCTGCGGAAAAGGAGAAAATCCTTTCCGGCAACGCCCGCCGGCTCTATGGCCGTGCAGCTTTCGGCAACATCGACTGAGCTCTGGCCAGAGAAGTGATTCCCTCGTTCTCGGCGGAAAAGCTGAGAACGAGGGAATCATCTTGTCCGCGAGATGACTCGGCCGACGGAGCTCGGTAGGCGGCCAGGCCCACCGGCGTTACTCCGAGAGTTGCCACCGCATGTGCATCGGGTCGCGGAAGCTAGCGATCGCCCGTCCGCTGTTTTCTGCAACCTTGGGTTCGTTGATGTCGACGCCGAGTTCCCGGAATCGGGTGGCGGTTTCAACAGTGTCGTCGACGCGGAAGGCGATGTGATTGATGCCCGGCGTCTCTGTTGGATAACCGGTGTGGAATTCGATCACGATTCCCTCGGCACCGGGCACCTGCAGTTCGACGGCCTTGCCGTGGTGATCCGTCCGACGGATCTCGGTGAAACCAAGTCGTGTGAAGAACGTCGCCATGGCGTCAATGTCCTTCACTACGATTTCGATGTGGTCGATACCAGTGATCATGCTTCTCCTTATTTCTCCGGTTGCTTACGCCTATGGCGATGGATTTTCGCCGCGTACTTAGGGCGTCTCCGACCGCTCGGATAGTCCAAAGAGTTTGCTGAGGCCGTAAAAGCGCTCGATCAGGACAATGGGGACGAGACTTACCACGATCACGATGGTCGACACCGCTGCGATCATCGGGTCCAGACTGTCCTGGATGTAGTTGAAGATGACGATCGGCAATGTGGTCTGCTTATTAGACACCAGAAAGAGAGATATCGTCACGTTGTCGAACGACACTAAGAACGCAAATATGCCCCCGGAGAATATGGCTGGTTTGATGAGCGGGATAGTGACAGTCCAGAACACGCGCAAGGGGCTCGCGCCAAGAATCGAGGCCGCCTTCTCGATGTTGTAGTCGAACCCAGACAAGCCGGTAAGCACAAGCCTGATCACGAACGGCACGGTGATCAGAAGGTGCGCGAGGAGCAGCCCTATGAAAGTGCCCGCGATACCGATCCGCGAGAACAGCATCAGCAGCGCGATTCCGAGAATGAGAGCGGGTAGAACGAGCGGGGAGAGCAACGCACCGTTCACTGCAGCTTTTCCAGGGAACGAGTACTTGGACATGGCGATTGCCGCAAGCGTCCCGATGATTGTTGCCAGCACTGCGGTGACCGAGGCGAGTTGCAAGGAGAACCCGAACGCGTGAACAAATTCGGGTCGGTCGAGGATGCGAGCGTACCATTCCAGGGAAAAACCCTGGGGAGGGAATGTGAGGTACGCGCCACTGGTGAAAGAGCTCGGAATAATCACGAGGAACGGCAGGACAGTGCCTATCAGCACGCAGACTGCGACAAGCCCTAGCCAGGAGAATTTGGGTCGAGTCATGCTCCGAACACCTCCTTATAGCGCTTAGTTTCGAACGCACGCGTGACCACAGTGACTACTAGGAGCGTCGTCGCGAGCAAGATGAATGAGATCGCCGTCCCAAACGGCCAGTCCAAGGTGATCAGGATTTGTTGATAGGTCAGCGTCGCCATCACTGTGACTCTGGGGCCACCCAGAAGTATGGGCGTAATGAATGAACTGATGACAAGGCTGAACACCAACACAAGCCCGGAAAGAATTCCCGGCAGACTGAGGGGGAGCGTGATCGTCAGGAATCTGCGCAATCGTCCCGCCCCGAGGATTGAGCCAGCTCGGGCAAGATTAGGGTCTTCGTTGTACAGACTCGCTGCCAACGCGAGGATCATGTAGGCGATGAAGGAATCGACAAATCCCACGATGGTGCCGAACTCGTTGTACAGCAGTTGCAGCGGTCGTTGGATCCACCCGAGGCTCATCAGCGCAGAATTGATCACGCCGTTGTCGCCCAGCACCATGAGCCATCCGAAATTGCGGATCACCACACTGACAAGGTGAGGAACGATAACCACGAAAGTGATGACTCCGCGCACCCAGCCGTCCGACCGAGCCATGAAGAGAGCGACCGGATACCCGAGAACCAGCGTGGCTACGGCCGTAATGGCGCCGATTGTCGCCGTCTTGCCGAGAACTCCCCAGTAGTAGCCGTCGGTGAAGAATCGGGCATAGCTGTCGAGGCCCAGACCCCCTTCCGGAGAGGTGAGGCTCGTGACGAACATCGAAAACATCGGCAGAATGAACACGCCGAGCAGGAGCACGAGTGCCGGCGCCAGGAGGACGGCAATAGCCGCTCTCCTCGAGAAGATCGTCACACCGTCACCCGGTTGATAGTGCGAGTCATGGAAATACCGGCTCCAGAAAAACCGTTACGGACTGCCGAACGGAGCGACGTCGGAGTTTGGGACAGAGGAAGGGCTGTCTTCATGCCGCCAACGTCCCGTCCGCCGCGACCTTCCGCGGGACGACCAAGGCGTCCCGGGGGTCCCACCAGCACGTCACCGGATCGTCAAGCTGAAATCGATCGGATTCGTTCTGCACGCGCACGAGAATTTTTTCGCCGTGACTAGCGACGGTGTACTCGGTGATCGCACCGAGGAATGTCATGGCCTGGATGCGCCCATCAATTTGGGTGAGGTGCCCGTCCAGTGGAGCAGCGGAGATTGTCACTGCTTCTGGTCGAACGTAGACATTCACCTCGTCGCCTCCGATGACGTCTGCAACGGAAGCGAGCTCGATCCCAAGACCACCGGCTGTGGTGACGTGCACCTGTTGGTTGCGTGCAACTGTCACGGTGCCGGAAAACCGGTTCGACCGGCCGATGAACGTGTGAACGAATTCGGTGCGCGGGCTACCGTATATCTCCTTGGGGGTTCCGATCTGTTCTATGGCACCGAGATTCATAACCACGATGCGGTCCGAAAGAGACAGTGCTTCTTCTTGATCGTGGGTGACGAAGACGGTGGTGATTCCCGTTTCGTTGTGCAGCCGCTTGAGTTCCTCCCGCAGTTCCTCGCGCAATTTGGCGTCGAGGTTGCTGAGAGGTTCGTCCAGAAGAAGAATCTGAGGATCAGTGACCAGAGCGCGAGCTATCGCAACCCGCTGACGTTGGCCGCCGGACAGGTGCTTGGGAATCCTGTCGCCATACCCCTCGAGGCGCACAAGGGCCAGTACTCGATCTACGCGCTCGATGATCTCGGCTTTGGGCACGCGATGCGTCTTGAGGCCATACGCCACATTCTCCCGAACGCTCATGTGCGGAAATAACGAGTAGGTCTGAAAGACCATCCCCAATCCGCGCTTGTGCGGCGGAATACCATTGATTACTCGCCCCTTGAGCGAGATGGAACCGCCGTCCGGGTCGATGAAGCCCGCGATCATATTAAGAGTCGTGGTCTTTCCACAGCCGCTCGGCCCAAGGAGAGAGACGAATTCACCGCGCTGTACCCCTAGGTTGAAATCTTCGACCACGATCTTCTCGTGGTACCGCTTCGTGATGCCCGTGAGTTCGACGTCGTACACTCTGGACCCAGTCACAGTTTGCTGCCCACGTTCGGCGCCACCTCGCGGTTGTACCAGTCAAACCAGCTAGGGAGCTCTTTCTGGACCTCAGTTGCCTTGACCTCGAGAACTTCCGACTCATCGAGTTCCAGACTCTCTGACAGCTCTGAAGAGAGTTCAACATCAGTGACTGGATTGAGAAATGCGCCAGCGATCGCTTGCTGTGGCATGTCGTCCAGAAGGAAATCGATGAACTCCGTCGCGACATCGACGTGGCTTGAGCCGTGGACCACGTTGGCGAACGACGTTTGGAGATACGTGCCCCCCTTCGGAATCACGAAGCCGTAGTCATCGCTGTCCTTGGTCAACTGCAAGTGTCGATCACGAGACCAGACGGCGAGTCCGGCCGACCCATCCTGGAGCGCTTGTGTCTGTGTGGCTGACGACTTGAAGAGCGTGCGCTGGTTGGTCGCAACCTCGAGATACGCGTCCATTCCTGGCTCGATGTCGGTGGTGGAACCACCATTGGCATTGGCTAGAAGGATTAGCAATCCTCGGCCGAAAGCGCTGTTGATGTCGCATACAGAAAGATGACCGGCCATGCTGGCGTCGGACAGGTCGTTCCATGCTGTCGGCGTGTCGAGGTTGTTCTCCTCCAAATAGGACTTGCTGTAGGAGATTCCGTACGGGAGCACGTAAACCGGTACTCCCGTGTCGTCCACCGCACGCTCTCCGCGCTGGATTCGCGACGTGTTCGGGGCATCCGCGAAATCGATCGGCTCCCAGAGCTCCGCTTTTCGGCCGTCCTCCTGCGAGTTCGACTCGACTATAGCCACGTCGATGGTCGGGGCATCGCGAGACGCCTTAACGCTGGCAATCGTCTCAGATGAAACACCGGGGACGTACGTGACCGACACGTTCGGATGTTCATCCTCGAACGCCGGAATGACCTCATCACGCATGACGCCTTCCATCGGGCCCGGATTTCCCGCGACGACGAGTTCGACCTGCTCTTCGCTACCGCTCCCTTCGCCCCCCCCAGTGGCGGAGCAGGACGCAAGAAGCGTGCCGATAGTGAGGAAAGTGAGGCCAGCTATGAGTCTGTTCGAGCGCATGATGATGCCTTTCTGCCGTGCGGCGCCCTTGCCAGTCACGACCACGCAGTCACTACCTCGGACTCGCGCACCACGATTCTACACAGCATGCTGAGTATTACAAGTTGCCATCGGGTGTCGGGAATCCGCCTCGATCATTCCGTCCTGTAGTGGGCGATGTAGTCCCACCGGTCACTACGAACGTGGTACTCGGTCACGTCGACTGCTCCCTGGCCGTAGGCGATCGACAGCCTCACAAGCTTGAGCACTGGCGCTCCGACGTCAACCGCAAGCCGGGAGGCGACATCATCCCGGGCGGCCACAGCGACGATGCTTTCCTCGATCTCCGCCACGCGTATACCTTGTCGGTCCCACAAGAGGGCATCTTTCGAGGAGAAGTCGCCCTCGAAGATCGTTGCATCGATCTGGGGGGAGACGTAGTGCCTGTAGAAGATGACAGGCTCGTCATCGATGAATCGAACTCGATGTACCAGGGTCAGGAGCGTGGATTCAGGTAGCGCCAGGAGCCGGGCGTAATCTTCTCGCACCACATTTTCCACGCTCACCGTCTTTGCCCAGATCCGTCCGGTGGCTTGCAGGTAGTGATGCTGAAAACCCGTGGTGCGAGCCCACGCACCGACCGGGTTTCTGTCCGAAACGAAGCTGCCCTTGCCTTGGACGCGGTATATGTATCCGTCGTTCTCCAGTTCCGACAAAGCTTGTCGCACCGGAGTGCGGCTAGCGTTGAAGCGCTGTTCGAGATCACTTTCCGACGGCAGGAGAAGCCCCACCGAATACTCGCCGGAGCGGATGCCCTCGACGATGGAATGGTAGATCGCGGCGTAGATCGGCTTGCGTGTTTTCATCGTGTGATTCGATCCTCGAGGGCGTTCAGACCTCCTCTTTAGAGAACATCTGAATTCCGATTAGCGTGGTCGTCATCATCTCATGACAGGCGCTCGGACGCCGTTCCGCCGGCCCAAGTTGACGTCTCGGGTGGCTTACCGAACCGCTCACGCGGCGAGGGTCGAACGCACGGTATTCAAAAACCACGCCGTCGCGGACGCGCCGCCGGCATCGTGGTGGGAGATGAGGTGCACGGACGTCGTGGGTGATGGGAAGGGCAGTTCGAGCAGCTTCGCTCCCGCGGGGATGGTCAGTGCGGCGAACGCATCGATTGGGACGATGGCGACGAATCCGCAGCGCGCGACAATCCAGGGCAGGGAGGTGAAACGGGGCACCTCCACCTGAGGGGTCCGGGACAGGACGCCCGCTCCCAGTGTGGTGACGGCCTCGGTGATCGCTCGGTGACCCGCCGAAGGGCCGACTCGGGCCTCGGGCAACCGCTGCAGATCCTCGACCCGGATCCGTCCTTCGTCGTCCTGCAGGGTGGCAGGCGCCAGGCATGCGTATCGGTCGTGAAAGAGAATCTCCTGACTCACCGGCCCGAGCACGGGCGAGCTCGTGATCGCTGCGTCGATGTCACGAGAGAGTACGTCGCGTGCAACTGTGTCGATGTCGAGCGGCACGACTTCGATCGAGATGCCCGACCCCGCGCTCCCCGTCGCCTGCAGGATGCGGGGGAGTAGTCCCGCCTCACCGAGATCGGTGAGTGCGATCCGAAAGGTACGGCGCGACGTGGCCGGATCGAAGCGGGTGCGGTCCTCCGTGCTAGCGACGATGTGCGAAAGCGGGCCGCTGACTTCGGCGTACAGGTCGACGGCAAGACGGGTGGGACGGACACCGGTGCCGGTTCGGACGAACAGCGGATCGTCGAAGTGTGTCCGGAGACGTCTGAGGGCGTGACTGACGCCGGGCTGCGACACGCGCAGCGTCTCCGCCGCTGCGGTCAGGTTCTTCGCACGGTACACGACGACGAAGGTACGCAAGAGGTTCAAATCGATGCTGTGCAACATGATGCCATTATTCATCCTGGTCATCACCCGGATGCCTATTATTCATTGGACGACCGTGAACGGGGTTGTCTAGCCTTGCAGGAGGTCGCCGATGACCTGGGAAACGGATCAGTGCAATGACGCAGATGATGAGGGTCGCCGATGCGGTCGGTGTGATGCTCGCCGACCTGGGCGTGTCGCAGGTGTTCGGGGTGGTCGGGAGCGGCAACTTCCGCGTGACAAACGCGCTCGTCGCCGCCGGCGCAGGGTTCGTAGCGGCCCGCCACGAGGCAGGCGCGGCGTCGATGGCCGATGCCTACTCCAGGATCACCGGGGAGGTGAGCGTACTGAGCCTGCACCAGGGCTGTGGTCTCACGAACGCGCTCACCGGCGTGACCGAGGCAGCGAAGTGCCATACACCTCTGCTGGTCCTCGCTGCCGACACCGCAGTCGGTGACGTTACGTCGAATTTCCACATCGACCAGGACGCGGCGGTCCTGGCCATCGGAGCCACGCCGATGCGTATCCATTCTGCTGAGACGGCCGTCTCGGACGCAGCCCGAGCCTTCCGTCTCGCTCAGATCGAGCGCACCACCGTTGTTCTCTCCATGCCCGTCGATCTCCAGGATCGCGAGATCCGGTATCCAGGAGCGCGGCCCGTCTCTAACCTCCGAGTGCCGACGCCGGTGGTTTCGGCTGCAGACGCGGCGGAGCTCGCCGAACTTCTCGCGACGGCGGAACGGCCGGTCATTATCGGAGGCCGTGGTTCACGAGGCGCGAAAGCGGCGCTTCGTGACCTGGCTGCCGCGGCAGGAGCCCTGCTCATCGCATCCGGGGGTGGTCGTGGCATCTTCGAGGGCGACGAGTGGGCGCTCGACATCGTGGGTGGTTTCGCGACCGAGAGTGCCGCCGAACTCGTGCGCGAGGCCGACCTCATCGTCGGATTCGGGGTGGCGTTGAACAACTGGACGACACGCGACGGCGCGCTCATCGAGGAAGCGACCCTTGTCCAGGTCGACGACCGCGTGGAGGCGATCGGCAAGCATCGGCTCGTAGATCTCGGCATCGTCGGTGATGCGGCCGCGGTGGCTCGGGGTGCCTACGAGGTGTTGGCGGCGAGGGGCAGAGCGAGGGTGGGGTATCGCACCCCTGAGACCGCCGAGCGGGTTCGCCGGGCCCGTTACTGGTCGGATCAGCACGTCGACCTGACGGACGAGCCCGGATTCGTCGACCCAGCAGCACTCACCAACGCACTCGACGCGATGTTGCCCGACGAACGCGTCGTCGTCGTCGACGGTGGCAACGTCAACGCCTACCCGGGCGCCCACTTGCGGGTCCCAGACGATGAGGGTTACGTGCTGCCCCTGTCGTTCCAGTCCATCGGTCTCGGCCTCGGCAGTGTGATCGGTGCCGCGGTCGCCCGTCCCGACCGCATGGCGGTTCTCGGTACCGGTGACGGGTCACTGCTGATGGGGGCGGTGGAGTTGGAGACTGCGGTGCGACTCCGGCTCGGAATACTCATCATCGTTTACAACGACAGCGCCTACGGCGCTGAGATCCACCTGTTCCCGGAGTCGACGCCCAAAGAGCAGGAGATAGTTCGCTTTCCCGACACGGACATTGCGGCGATCGCCCGCGGTTACGGCTGCGACGCGGTCACCGTGCGGTCGCTCGAGGACCTTGGCGGTATCTCCGCCTGGCTCGAGTCCGATCGGAATCGCCCGCTGGTGATCGATGCGAAAATCACAGGGCGCCCCTCCTGGCTCATGGCCAGGCACCACGGCCACTAAGACCTCGGACCCTCAAGAAACAAAGGAGTTTCACCATGTTGCACGTCACTGAAATCCGTTCCCGTCGACTGTTTGTCGCCGCAGGAGCTGTCGCCGCTCTGCTCCTCGCGGGATGCGCCGCCGATCCCGAGGGTGCCGCACCAGGCTCCGAGGTCGAAGCCGAGGGCGGGGGCGGGGGCGGCACGATCCGAGTCGCATACCTGGCCACCGGGTCGTCCCTGCCACTCTTCGTTGCCGCTGAGAAATATGCCGACGAGGTCGGTATCGATGTGGAGCTCGTCGAGGTCGCCAGCGGCAACGAGTCGATCACCGGGGTTGCAACCGCTCAATACGACGCAGGATTCGCCGGCATCGGATCCGCGGCCTACAACGCATTCGACGAGGGATTACCCGTGCAGTACGTAGCCCCGATGCACGCCGGCTATATCGAGGACTACTTCATCATGTCCTCGCAGTTGGCCGGTTCCTCGGAGGAGGCGGCCGTGCTGGCGGAGGACATGTCGCAGCTCGCGGGAGAAACGTTCGCCGCGAACGCTCCGGGCGTCGTCACCGAGGCGCTGCTGGGATTCGCCCTCGAGCGCGGCGGACTGTCGATGGACGAGATCGCGCTCGAGTACATCGCGTTCCCAGATCAGGTACCGGCACTCGCCAACGGCGGGATCGCAGGGGGCATCCTGTCGGAGCCGTTCCCCACGCAGGCGGAGCAGAACGGAGCCGGGTACCGTCCGTGGGCGACGCCCACAGACGAGCCCCCGATGCCATTCACGGGCATCATCTACAACACCGATTGGGCGGACGAGAATCCGCAGCTGGCGGAAGACTTCATGCGCGCCTACGCCATGGCCGCTGAAGACCTCGCTGAGAACGGCTGGGACACCGAGGAGATGCTCGCCCTGGTCAAGGAGTACACCGGGGCGGACCCGAAGATCATCGCGGCAGCGCGGCAGCACCATATCCCCGCTGACCTGAGCGTCGACTTCGACGTGCTGCTTCGCTACCAGGAATTCTTCATGGAGCAGGGGTCGCTGAACTACGGCGAGATCATTCCCGAAGAAGAAATCTGGAACTTCACGTGGCGTGACGCGGCCCTCGAGAACTGACCGGGATCGGCCATGAGCGCACAGTCCAAGGCAAAAGTCCGTCTGACCGACGTCGGCAAACAGTTTCCCGGACGAGAGAAGGTGACGGCGCTGGAGGGTGTTTCCCTGGAGATCGCCGAGGCCGAGTTCGTATCGATTGTCGGTCCTTCGGGATGCGGGAAGTCGACCCTGCTGCGGCTGGTGGCCGGGCTATACGAACCCTCATCCGGGACAATCGAGATCGAAAGCTCCAAGGCGGACCGTCCGAAGACGGCCATGGTCTTCCAGGAGCACGCACTGTTCCCCTGGATGTCGGTGCGGGAGAACGTCATGTTCGGGCCGCGCAACCGCAACGTGCCCAAAAAGGACGCCGCCGAGATTGCCGACGAGCAGTTGGCGAGGCTCGGTCTGGCACGGTTTGGTGATTTCTTCCCTCACCAACTCTCGGGCGGGATGAAGCAGCGGGTCGGGATTGCCAGGGCGCTTGCTCAGGATGCTGAGGTCCTGCTCATGGACGAGCCGCTCGGGGCGCTCGACGCTCAGACCCGAACCCTGCTCCAGGAGCAGATTCTGGAGTTGCGACAGCAGACGAAGCCAACCGTCTTATACATAACGCACGCTATCGACGAGGCGGTGTTCCTCTCTGACCGGGTCGTGCTGATGTCGGCGCGGCCCGGCCGCATCCGGGACATCGTCGAGCTCGACTTCGGGCCCGACCGTAGCCCCGAGCTTCGCGGCACGCCCGAGTTCGCGGCACTGTCGCAGGACATCTGGAACCACCTTCGCGACGAAGTGCAGGCGGCTATGGCGGTGGACGACCGGTGATGCGGCGTG
>JAODME010000026.1 GCA_025465095.1 Microbacteriaceae bacterium
GCACCGAGGACGGTGCCAACGTGACCCGCCAGCAGATCGAGGCGCTCGGCGCCTGGGTTCCGAGCGCCGACCCGGACACGGAGATCCAGTTCACGCCCGCCCGCGTCGTGATGCAGGACTTCACCGGCGTGCCCTGCATCGTCGACCTCGCCACGATGCGTGAAGCCGTCGCCGAGCTCGGCGGCGACCCGACGAAGATCAACCCGCTCGCCCCAGCAGAACTCGTGATCGACCACTCGGTCATCGCCGACCTGTTCGGCACCACGGACGCCCTCGAGAGAAACGTCGAAATCGAATACCAGCGCAACGGCGAGCGCTACCAGTTCCTGCGCTGGGGCCAGACCGCGTTCGACGACTTCAAGGTCGTGCCGCCCGGAACCGGAATCGTGCACCAGGTGAACATCGAATACCTGGCACGAGTGACCTACACGCGCACGGTGAACGGCTCGCTGCAGGCTTATCCCGACACATGTGTCGGCACAGATTCCCACACCACCATGGTCAACGGACTCGGTGTTCTCGGCTGGGGCGTAGGGGGAATCGAGGCCGAGGCTGCGATGCTCGGACAGCCCGTGTCGATGCTCATCCCCAAGGTCGTCTGCTTCAAGCTCTCCGGCACCATTCCGACCGGAGTCACCGCGACCGACGTCGTGCTGACGATCACCCAAATGCTCCGCTGGCACGGCGTGGTCGGCAAGTTCGTCGAGTTCTACGGATCGGGCGTCGCATCCGTTCCCCTCGCCAACCGGGCGACGATCGGGAACATGAGCCCCGAATTCGGGTCCACCGCCGCGATGTTCCCGATCGACGAGGTCACTCTCGACTACCTGCGCATGACCGGTCGAGATGAAGAGCAGGTGAAGCTCGTCGAGGCCTACTCCCGGTTGCAGGGACTGTGGCATGACGCGAGCAACGAGGCTGCATACAGCGAGTACATCGAACTTGACTTGAGTACCGTCGTGCCGTCGATCGCCGGACCGAAACGTCCCCAGGACAGGGTCGAGCTCAGCCGCGCGAAGGACCAGTTCGAGATCGACCTCAACGACTACGCCGGCAAGGGACACTCCAAGGTCGACGCGGCTGTAGAGGGCACTTTTCCGGCGTCCGACCCGATCGGTCTGACCCCGCAGGACGAGGAATCCGCCCATCAGCAGGCGAACACGAGCGTGAGCCACCATAACGAGAGGTCCCACGCGAGTCACGCCCCGTCGACGGCATCCAAGCCCACTCAGGTGACACTCGAGGACGGATCGGCATTCACCCTGGACCACGGGGCAGTCGCCATCGCTGCGATCACCTCGTGCACCAACACCTCGAACCCCTCCGTAATGCTCGCCGCCGGCATCCTCGCCCGCAACGCGAGCAGGAAGGGCCTCAAGGCGAAGCCGTGGGTCAAGACCACCCTCGCCCCCGGATCCAAAGTGGTCACCGACTACTACGAGAAGGCGGGGCTGACCACCTATCTCGAAGACCTCGGCTTCTACACCGTCGGCTACGGCTGCACAACCTGCATCGGCAACTCCGGCCCGCTGCTCGACGAGATCTCTGAGGCAGTGAACGCGAACGACCTCGCGGTGACCGCCGTGCTCTCCGGCAACCGCAACTTCGAGGGCCGGATCAACCCCGACGTCAAGATGAACTACCTTGCGAGCCCGCCGCTAGTGATCGCCTACGCCCTCGCCGGTTCAATGAATTTCGACTTCGACACGGACGCGCTCGGCACGGGCAGCGACGGCGAGCAGGTCTTCCTGAGAGACATCTGGCCGGACGCTGCGGAGGTGCAGGCCACGATCGACTCCTCGATCGACACCGGCATGTTCATCCACCAGTACGCCGGCGTGTTCGAAGGCGACGAGCGTTGGAAGTCGCTTCCGACGCCGACCGGCCC
This sequence comes from Microbacteriaceae bacterium, assembly GCA_025465095.1. Classification (GTDB taxonomy): domain Bacteria; phylum Actinomycetota; class Actinomycetes; order Actinomycetales; family Microbacteriaceae; genus Marisediminicola. Next base: position 1,889 of record JAODME010000026.1, read on the forward strand.
CACTTTCGAGTGGGACGAGAAGTCGACCTACGTGCGCAAGCCCCCGTACTTCGACGGGATGACCATCGAGACGACCCCCGTGTCCGACATCTCGGGCGCCCGGGTACTGGCGAAGCTCGGCGACTCCGTGACCACCGACCACATCAGTCCCGCCGGAAGCATCAAATCCGACAGTCCGGCCGGGCACTACCTTGACGAGCACGGCGTGGACCGGAAGGACTACAACTCGTACGGCTCCCGACGCGGCAACCACGAGGTCATGATCAGGGGCACCTTCGCGAACATCCGGCTCAAGAACCAGCTTCTGGACGGCGTCGAGGGCGGGTACACGCGGGACTTCACAAAGCCGGATGCTCCACAATCGTTCATCTACGACGCCTCGGCGAACTACCAGGCAGCTGGGACGCCGCTCGTCATCCTCGGCGGCAAGGAGTACGGCTCCGGATCGTCGCGTGACTGGGCCGCGAAGGGGACGAGTCTCCTCGGCGTGAAGGCCGTTATCACGGAGAGCTTCGAGCGCATCCACCGCTCGAACCTGATCGGGATGGGCGTCGTCCCACTCCAGTTCCCCGCGGGGGAGAGCTGGGCGTCGCTGGGCCTCGACGGTACGGAGGTCATCAGCATCAGCGGAATCGAAGAGCTCAACAGCGGCACGACTCCCCGCACGGTGCGCGTCGTGGCCGAGCCGAGCGAGCACTCGCCGGAGGGCAAGCAGAAGGTCGAGTTCGACGCTGTCGTGAGAATCGACACGCCGGGCGAAGCCGACTACTACCGCAACGGCGGCATCCTCCAGTACGTGCTGCGGAGCCTCGTCTCCTAGAACCTCGGTGCCCCCTGCGGAGCCGCGTGTGCGCGCTCCGCAGGAGCGCCTAGGGGTCACTGGTTTAGGCTGACTGACATGAGCGTTTTGGCGAGCATCCATGGTCCGGAGGACCTCAAGAGACTCTCTGCCGAACAGCATGTGGAACTCGCCGCCGAGATCAGAGGGTTCCTCGTGGCCGAGGTGTCGAAGACGGGCGGACACCTCGGCCCGAACCTGGGCGTCGTTGAACTCACGATGGCAATCCACACGGTGTTCGATTCACCGAGGGACGCGATCGTCTTCGACACCGGCCACCAGAGCTACGTTCACAAGCTTCTGACCGGACGCCAGGACTTCTCCCGGCTGCGACAAAAGGGCGGCCTCGCCGGGTATCCGCAGCGATCGGAGTCGGTGCACGACGTCGTGGAGAGTTCGCACGCCTCCAGCTCCCTGTCTTGGGCGGACGGCATCTCGCGATCCTTCACCATGACCGGACAGGACGACCGGCACGTGGTCGCCGTGGTCGGTGACGGCGCCCTCACCGGTGGAATGACCTGGGAGGCGCTCAACAACATCAGTGACGACAACAAGCGCAAGCTCGTCATCGTCGTCAACGACAACGGCCGCTCCTACGCTCCGACGATCGGGGGGATGGCGCGATTCCTTAACACCGTGCGCACCCGCCGCTCCTACCGAAATCTCTACCTGTCCTCTCGGGCACTCTTCGACCACTTTGGTCGGCCGGGCCAGGCGATCTATCGAGGTGTGCGGGGCGGTCTGCATGGCTTCCTCGCCCGGTTCAGCAATAACGAGGCGCTCTACTCCAACCTGGACATCAAGTACATCGGTCCGGTGCACGGCCACGACTTCGCCGCGATGCGGGAGGCACTGCAGCAGGCGAAGAGCTATGGCGCGCCGGTGATCGTGCATGCCATCACGCAGAAGGGCCGCGGCTTCGAGCCGGCCGTCCTTGACGCCGCGGACCAGTTCCACGCGGTTGGGCAGATCGACCCTGAGACGGGCGACCCTGTCGGGGTGCCCGGCATGCCTTCCTGGACCTCCGTGTTCTCGGATGAGATCGTGAAGCTCGCCGACAAGGACGACAAGATCGTCGGCATCACCGCGGCGATGCTCCGACCCACGGGGCTGCACAAGTTCGCCGAGAAGTATCCCGACCGGGTGCTCGACGTCGGCATCGCCGAGCAGCACGCCGTCACCTCCGCGGCGGGGATGGCCTTCGGAGGCCTTCATCCGGTGGTCGCCCTCTACGCCACCTTCATCAACCGCGCATTCGACCAGGTGCTGATGGATGTTGCGCTGCACAAGGCCGGCGTCACGTTCGTGCTCGACCGGGCGGGGGTTACCGGACCCGACGGCCCCAGCCATCACGGAATGTGGGACCTCGCGATCCTGCAGGTCGTTCCGAACATCCGGTTGAGCGCCCCGCGTGACGCCACTCGGTTGCGCGAGGAGCTGGGTGAAGCCGTTGCCGTCACGGACGCACCGACAGTCGTGCGCTTCTCGAAGGGCACCGTCGGGACCGAGTTCGACGCGATACGCCGCCTCGAGGACGGCGTCGACGTTCTGCGGGACGCCGAACACAAGGATGTGCTGATCATCACGGTCGGTCCGATGGCGGAGTTGGGGCTGCAGGTCGCGGAGCGGCTTGCCGACCAAGGCATCGGGGCGACCGTGATCGACCCACGCTGGGTCGTTCCGGTTCCGAAGAGCGTCATCTCGCTCGCGGCGGAGCACCGGATCGTGATCTCGATCGAAGACGGAATCCGTGTCGGTGGTATCGGCACCCGGATCCGTCAGGATCTGCGGGCGGCGGGCGTCGACACCGCCGTCACCGAGCTGGGACTGCCCGACGAGTTCCTCGAGCATGGTTCGCGCGCCGAGATCCTCGAACAAGTCGGGCTCACGCCTCAGCGCATCGCACGGGATCTGGTGGCCCAGGTGCTGGGCAGCAGGATCCCGGTGGCGAGGCCACTGCCGGAGGACGCCGCGGAGTCGCGCGCACTCGGAAGCTCCCGGTCTGGCGACTGAGCTTCTTGCGCGGGGCTCCCTAGTCCACCCCGCGAATCGGCGGCGCGTGAAACGTGGCTCCGAATACCCGTTCGGAGGCGCCCACCCTGTCGAGGTAGGGTGTCAGCCCACCCATTTGGAACGGCCAGCCGGCGCCGAGGATGAGGCACAGGTCGATGTCCTCCGGCGCCGTGACGACGCCATCCTCGAGCATGCGGTGGACCTCGTCGGCGAGACCATCCTCCACGCGGCGCAAGATCTGTTCGCCAGTCATGGGATGCGCCTCTCCCTCTCCCATCGATCTCAGGACGATCGCGACGGCCTTCCTGTCGAAACCCTTGACCTTGCCCTGGGAGTCCCGGTCGAGGATCCGGCCGTGCTCGGCGAGTGCGTGCAGGTTGCTGCTCGGGAAGAACCGCTCGGGGAACGCCCCGTGATGGGTGTCGAGCACGTGCGCGCCGACCTTCAAGCCGACGAGCTCGAGCAGCTCGAACGGCGTCATCGGCATCCCGAACGGCTCGAGGGCGGCATTGACGACCTCGAACGGCGTCCCGGTGTCCACGGCGTGCATCGCCTCGCCCAGCAGTTTCGCCAGAATCCGGTTCACGACGAAGCCAGGCGTGTCCGCGGTGATGACAGCGTTCTTATACAGCTTCGCTGCGGTGACCATCGCGGTGCTGAGCGTCGCGTTATCCGTCGTCGGCGCCTTCACGACCTCGATCAGCGGCATCACAGCGACGGGATTGAAGAAGTGGAACCCGACCACGCGCTCCGGGTACTTCAGCTTCGCACCGACCTGCTCGACGGAGAGTGACGACGTGTTGGTTGCCAGCACCGCGGTGTCGGAGACATGCTTTTCGATCTCCGCGAGTACGTCCTGTTTGACGCTGAGCTCCTCGAACACCGCCTCGATCACCCAGTCGGCGTCGGCGAAGTCCGACTTGTCCGTCGTGCCTGTGACGAGCGCCTTGAGCCGGTTGGATTCGTCCTGGTCGATCCGGCCCTTGCCCCGCAGCACGTCGATCTCCCCGTGGATGTAGGCGATGCCTTTGTCCACGCGGGCCTGGTCGAGGTCGGTGATCAGCACGGGCACTTTGAGCCGGCGTACGAAGAGCAGCGCGAACTGGGTGGCCATGAGGCCTGCCCCGATGACGCCGACCTTGGTCACGGGCTTCGCGATCGCCCTTTCCGGGGCGCCCGCAGGGTTTTTGGCCCGCTTTTGCACGAGGTTGAAGGCGTAGATGCTGGCGTGGAACTGGTCGCCGGCAATGAGTTCGGCGAGCGCTTCGTCTTCCGCCGCGAACCCGGCCTTCTTGTCCGTGTTCTTCGCCGCCTTGATGAGCTCGAGCGCCTTGTACGGCGCCTTCGCGACCGTTCCGATGCGGTTCTCGAGCATCTTCCTGGCAACGCCGACCGCAGCATCCCACTTCACAGCCCGCTCAATCCTGCCCGGCTCGTTCGGGCGCTTCACCGTGATGGTCCCCGCGATCACGCCGTCCGCCCAGCGGAGGGAATCCTCGAGGAAGTTCGCCGAGTCGAAGATCGCATCGGCGATGCCGAGGTCGAAGGCTTCCTGTCCCTTGAGCGTGCGGTTGTTCTTGAGCGGGTTCTCGATGATGACCTTGAGGGCGTTCTCGATTCCGATCAGGTTCGGCAGGATCCAGGCGCCGCCCCACCCGGGGATGAGTCCGAGGAAGACTTCGGGGAGGGCGACGGCCGGCACCGCGCGATCGATCGTTCGGTAGCTGGCGTTCAGCGCAATCTCGAGGCCGCCGCCGAGCGCGAGCCCGTTGATGAACACGAACGACGGCACGCCGAGGGTGCCCAGCAAGCCGAAGGTGGCATGCCCGATCTGCGCCATCTGCTTGCCGATCGCCCTGCTCGGGATTTCGCTGACCTTGCTGAGGTCTGCCCCCGCGGCGAGGATGAACGGCTTGCCCGTGATGGCGACACCGTGGATCTCTCCACCCGCCGCGCGCGCCGTCAGCCGTTCGAGCACCTCCCTGAGCTCGAAGAAGGTGGCAGGGCCGAGCGTGTTCGGTCTGGTGTGGTCACGATCGTTGTCGAGAGTGATGAGGGCGATTCTCCGCCCGCCCGCCAGCGCAACGTCACGCACGTAGGAGTGCGTGACGACCTCGTCGGCTGCCAGGGCCGCGAGCCCACCGAATCGGCTTCCTGCGGCTTGCTGTGTCGTCGTCATCTACTTCTTCCTCTTTCCGGTGAAGTGCGGGTTCTCCCAGATCACAGATCCGCCCTGGCCGAGCCCGATGCACATGGCGGTGAGGCCGTATCGCACCTCCGGGTGTTCCTCGAATTGGCGAGCGAGCTGGATCATCAGGCGGACGCCGGATGATGCCAGCGGATGACCGACGGCGATGGCGCCGCCCCAGATGTTCACTCGGGGGTCCTCGTCGTCGATGCCGAAGTGGTCCAGGAGCGACAGCACCTGGATGGCGAAGGCCTCGTTCAACTCGAACAGCCCGATGTCCCCGATGCTCAGACCCGCTTTCCGCAGCGCCTTCTCGGTGGAGGGGACCGGTCCGATGCCCATGATCTCCGGTTCCACTCCGGCGAATGCGAAGCTCACGAGCCGCATTTTCGTGCTCAGCCCGAACTCCTTCGCGGCGTCCGCGCTCGCGAGCAGGCTCGCTGTCGCTCCGTCGTTGAGGCCGGACGAGTTGCCGGCGGTCACCCTGCCGTGCGGACGGAACGGCGTGCGCAGACCCGCGAGCCCCTCCATCGTGGTTTCCGGGCGCGGCGCCTCGTCGGCGGTCGCGAGCCCCCAGCCGGTCGCACTGCGGGTCGCCACCGGGATCAGATCGGGCTGGATCTTGCCGTTTTTGTACGCCTCGGCGGTCTTGCGCTGGCTGCCGAGCGCGAACCGGTCGGCTCGCTCCTTGGTGAGGTGTGGGAAGCGGTCGTGGATGCGCTCCGCCGTGTTGCCCATGTTGAGCGCTTCAGCGCTGACAAGTTTCTCGGCGAGAAAACGCGGGTTGGGATCGACACCGAAGCCCATCGGATGCCGCCCCATATGCTCGACGCCGCCGGCGATGGCCAGGTCGTAGGCGCCGAACGCGATCGCACCGGCCGTCGTGGTCACCGAGGTCATCGCTCCGGCACACATGCGGTCGATGGCATATCCCGGGACGGACTGGGGGAGTCCGGCGAGGAGGGCGGCGGTGCGGCCGAGCGTCAGGCCCTGGTCGCCGGTCTGGGTGGTCGCGGCGATGGCGACGTCGTCGATCCGATCCTTCGGCACGCCCGGGTTGCGCTCGAGCAGCCCGATGATGGCCTTGACGACGAGGTCGTCGGCGCGGGTCTGCCAGTACATCCCCTTCTCGCCGGCCCTGCCGAACGGGGTGCGCACCCCATCGACGAATACGACTTCAGCTCTCTCGGCCACAATGCCTCCCACGTCTTGGCGAACGAATCGAGCCTAGGCCGGGCGAAAAGCGGACGAGAATTTGTTGCTTGTTCCTACGAGTCGCCGTCGCTTGCCATACCGACGGTTTGGTCAGCATCGACAAAGGCATTGAGGATCACCTGTGCGGTAGCGTCAATCTGCCACGGTCTCGCGTCGAGGTCCCGAAGGGCCTCCTGCAACGTTCCCAAGGTGAGGGGTTCGGGCGGGGTCCACGCCACGCGGCGGAGCGTGTCCGGGGTGAGGAGGTTCTCGACCGGCAGCGAGAGCAACTCTGCCACCTCGGCGAGCGCTGCGCGTGCGAGCTTCAGTCGACGATCGGCCGGAGGGTTGCGATCCGACCACACGCGAGGTGGCGGCACCGCTTCGCCGGGAACCCGAACCGCCGGCAGATCGTCCGTCGCCATGCCCGTCTCGATCGCCGCCCACCATCTGGGCAGCTCCGAGCGGCTCGCCCGACCGACGAACTCGCGAAGGGCAGAGAGGTCCCGCTTGGTCTCTGGCAGCACCCGGGCCGCGGCGACAAGCGACGCATCCGGGATTATCCGGCCGGGTGCGGTGTCGATCTCTCTCGCGTAGGCGTCGCGGGCCTCCCATAATTCTCGAGCGACCGCGAGGTTTCGCGCTCCCCGCACCGTCGCCAGTCCGGTCATCCGTCGCCACGCGTCGCTCTTGGGCGGCTTCGCCTCGCGTCCGAGCACGGAGGCGAACTCCTGCTCGGCGATTCCCGCCTTGCGCTGAGATTGGAGGAGGGCCGCCATCGCGTCGCGGAGGTCGACGAGCAATTCGACGTCGAGCGCGGCGTAGACGAGCCATGACTGGGGAAGCGGCCTCGTCGACCAGTCGGCCGCTGAGTGCTCCTTCGCAAGGTGGACGCCGAGCAGCTCCTCGACGACGGTTCCGAGGCCCACGCGGGGCAGGTTCGCAAGGCGAGCGCCCAGTTCGGTGTCGAAGATGCGTGCCGGATCGAGACCGACCTCGCGCAGGCAGGCGAGATCCTGGCTTGCCGCGTGAAGCACCCATTCCTCGTCGCGGATTGCCTCATTGAGTTCCACCATCGAGCCGATAGACGGCGGGTCGAAAAGGTAGATGCCGGCGCCGCGACGGAAGACCTGGATGAGATAGGCGCGCTGGGAGTAGCGGAAACCGGATGCACGTTCCGCGTCGATGGCGATCGGTCCGTGCCCCGCCGCGATCGCCGCGACCGCGCTGAGGTAGTCCTCCCGCGACTCGATTACTCTCATCGTGGCGTGCAGCGCACCCTCCATCTGGGGAGGCGCTGTCTCGGACGGATTACTCACGCCCTGCTCGTCGAGCCGACAGCAGCACGGTCACTCCTTCTCTGGTTGGCGGAAGCCCCGCCAACATGCACAATAACTCCCCCCAGCCTTCCACATGCGCGGCAACGTCGGAACTCAACGGAGTCCACGACGCTCGCAGCTCGATCTGGGCGCCGTCGCCCTGGTTCGCGAGGTCGCCGTAACCGGTGGAGAGGATCTTCGTCGCGGTTCCAGATATCGAGTGGTACCTCGCTCCCCGCGCGGCGAGGGCATCGATCAGCCAGGACCAGGTGACGTCGGCGAGGAAGGGATCCACTCCGATATCCGTCTCGAGGGGGGCCTGCACGAAACAGACGACGCGGAATTCTCCGCCCCACGCTTCCGGCCTCGCCGGATCGTGCAGCAAGACGAATCGCCCCGTGCCTTGATCGGAGTCGACCTCGTGGCGTGCGGGCCTCACATCGGCCGCGAGCGCCACCGAATAGGGGGCGAGCTGACCCGGCACCCGGATGTCGCTGAGGGTGAGTTCGGGGCGCGGCACCGCGCGCGCGATCGATTGAAGCGCCGCGGCGAACGCGGGCGGAACCGAGGCTCCTTCGACGGTATCGGACACTTCTGAAGACTAAAGTTTCCGTGTGGGGAATTCCGGAAGGCACGCCGTCCGCGGTGTGCGCTCGTGGCGTGCCGCAGCGGTCGCCGTACTCGGCTTCGCCGCGTTCGGAGCGGGTTTCGCCGCGCTGCTGACGGTGCGCGTCGCGCGGATCGTGGTGACTCCGCCCCCGGGCCTCCCTGACCAGACGCGGATCCTCGCCTTCGACGCGGCGGCCGGAACAGTGACCGTCGAGACGTCGGAGGACGCCCTGCTCCCCGGCCGTTACGGGCTCTGGTTCTCCTCGAACTCGGGGCACGCGCGGCTGGGTGAGATCGTCGCCAGGACGGAAGGCACCGTCACCCGAAGGGTGCTCGGGGTCGACTTCGGGGACCTGGCCGGTGCGATGCGGGGCAGGTTCAGTTCCTGGTTCTTCCTGACCCCGCGCGATCTCGGTCACCCCATCGAGACGGTGATGGTGGAAACGACGCTCGGGGCTGCACCGGCGTGGGTAATCGAGAGCGCGGCCGAATCGACGAGCTGGGTCGTCCAGGTGCACGGGAGGACCGTGAAGAGATCGGAAACTCTGCGCGCGGTCGACGCGTTCCGGAATTCCGGCCGTAACGCCCTGCTGATCTCCTGGCGCAACGACGGCGACGCGCCGGCGAGCCCTGATGGCAGGTACGGGCTCGGCGCCACGGAATGGCGCGACGTGGAGGCTGGAATCCGCTTTGCCATGGGCAGGGGAGCCACGGATGTTGTCATCATGGGTTGGTCGATGGGCGGATCCATCGCACTGCAGGCGGCGACGGAATCGTCGCTTCGCGACATCGTGAGCGGAATCGTGCTCGAGTCGCCCGTCGTCGCGTGGGGGCCGACCCTGCAGTTCCAGGCCAGGGCGATGTGCGTCCCGCGGCTCGTGCGCGTCGCCGCCCTGGCCCTCCTCGGCAGCAGGCGGCTCCACCGCATCACCGGCCAGGGCGCCCCGATCGATTTTGCCCGGCTCGACTTCGTTCGCCGAAGCGGGGAGCTGTCGGTGCCGATCCTGCTCATGCACAGCGACGACGACGGCTACGTGCCATCGGCCGCTTCCCGAGCCCTCGCGGCGGCCCGACCAGACATCGTCACGTTCCACAGCTGGCAAGGCGCAAGGCACACCAGACTCTGGAACCATGACCCCGAGCGCTTCGAGGAGCAGATCGGCCAATGGCTGGCCCGGTTGCGGGAATGATCAGCCGATTCGAATCAACTTTTTGTTGACGAATTCGTCGACACCGAATCGGCCCAACTCGCGTCCCGAACCCGATCGCTTGACCCCGCCGAACGGCAACTCCGCGCCGTCCGCTAAGACGACGTTGACGAACACCATGCCCGCGTCGATGCCGTCGGCCACCCGTAAGGCCTGCTCAGGATCAGTGGTGAAGACGTAGGAGCCGAGGCCGAACGGGGTGTCGTTCGCGAGAGCCACCGCTTCCTGCTCGGAAGCGGCCCGGTAGACCATCGCGACGGGGCCGAAGAACTCCTCGTGATGCGCATCGTTTCCCGGCTCCACTTCGGTCAGGACAGTCGCCGGGAAGAAGGTGCCGTTGCGCTCGCCACCGAGGATGCGCTTCGCGCCCTGCGCGACGGCTCGGTCGACCTGTTCCTGCAGGCGGTCGGCGGCGGAGGCGGACGACAGCGGACCGAGCACCGCGTCCGGAGCGGTGGGGTCGCCCGGGACGACCGCCCCGAGTGCCTTTGTGAACTTCTCCAGGAAAGGCTCGTAGAGCTCGGCGATCACGATGAAGCGCTTTGCTGCGTTGCAGGACTGCCCGTTGTTGTCGAGGCGGGCGTCGACCGCCGCCTGCACCGTAGCGTCGAGGTCGTCGGTCGAGAGCAGCACGAAGGGGTCGGACCCGCCCAGTTCGAGCACGACCTTCTTGAGGTGTCGTCCGGCTACTTCCGCGACGGCGGCGCCGGCCCGCTCCGAGCCGGTGAGTGAGACGCCCTGCACGCGCGGATCGGCGATCACCGTCGCGATCTGCTCATTGGTGGCATAGATGTTGACGTAGGCGCCTGTGGGGAATCCGGCGTCACGGAAGATCTGCTCGATAGCCGCGGCCGATTCCGGGCACTGCCCCGCATGCTTGAGAAGGATCGTGTTGCCGATCACGAGGTTAGGGCCGGCGAAACGGGCGACCTGGTAGTACGGGAAGTTCCACGGCATTATTCCGAGAAGTACGCCGAGCGAGCTGCGGCGGATGAGCGCGGAGCCTTCCCCGCCGAGCAGCTCAATGGGCTCGTCCTTCATGAGTTGAACCGAGTTGTCGGCGTAATACGCGTAGATGTCGCCGCTGAAATCCACTTCGCCGAGCGCCTGGTCGCGAGTCTTTCCCATTTCGCGGACGATGATGTCCGCCAGCTGGTCACGTCGTTCGACATGCAACTCGCCGACCCTGCGGATCAGCGCCGCCCGCTCCTCGACGCTCGTGGATCGCGACCAGTGGCGGTGCGCGTCATCCGCGGAGGCGGCTGCCCTGTCGAGTTCGATATCGGTGATGGTCGGGTAGGTCTCGACCGTCTCTCCGGTCGCCGGGTTCACGACTGCATATTGACTCATGGGCCTCTCCCTCTCAGGTGCGCGCGCCAGGGGAACCGGCACCGATGCACCTTCCAAAGATATAGCAGCAGGTGCTTGTGCAGACGGCTTCCGGTACGTCATCGGAGCGGTTTGCACCAGGCGACATGACGAGAAGGTCTCGATGCGCCCGTCCGTCAGCCCTGTGCTCCTGGCGCGTTCCGGCGCACCGCCCAGCGAGCGTAGAGTCCGCTCGCGTCGTCGACGAGCAACTGGCTGAGTTCGAGCCTCCGCTCGCTCTTCGTGTCGAATACCGGAAGGCGGGCGCTCGTCAGGAGCGGGCCGGTCGACAGGCAGATCTCGTCGACGAGCTCAGCGTCGAGGAGCTGACCGGCGAGGTTCGGACCTCCCTCGCACACGATGCGGTGGAGTCCGCGGTCTCGGAGCGCGTCCACCGCCTGAGCTACGGGTACGGCGCCCACGGCATCCGGCACGACGACTATGTCCGCAGGAATGCCACCGAGCGAGGAGACAGCCCTCTCGGCCGCCGATCCGGGGCAGATCACTATCACCCGTCCCTGCCCGACGTCCGTTCGCACCCGGTGCCCGGTGAGGTTGCCGGTGCCGGTGAGAATTGCGAGCGGCGCCGTCCGCGGCAGCTGGTACCCCTCCACCCGAACGCTCGCCGCGCCGACGAGAACGACATCGGCGAGGTTCCGGATCACGCCGAGCAGCGTGCGGTCGGCACTATTGGTGAGGGATTCGGATGTCCCGTCCGCTCCGACCGCGCTGCCGTCGACGCTCGCGATGAGGTTCAGTCGCAACCAATTCGAGTCCTCGACCCGGTACATCGTCGAGAGCCGCGCTCGGGCATCCGATTGCTCCAGATCGATCCCTTCCGCCGCGCCGGGAAAGATGCGGGTGAGAATCATGCGGCTTGTCTCGCGCGAACCTGCCGTTTGGTGCGTCCGAGCAGTGCGTTCATGCCACGCATACGCAGCGGGCTGACCGCTTCACTCAGCCCGATCGTCTGCGGAAAATCGTCGGGCACGTCGAGAACCTGCTGCGACGTGAGGCCCGCGAGCCCCTGCACGAGGATCGAAGCGAATCCGCGCGTGGTCGGCGCCTCCTTCGGCGCGGTCGCGTGCAGGTGCACGACCGTGTCTTCGCCGACCTCGACGAAGATGTACACCGGCGCCTGGCACTCCTCGACTCGCTCGAGCAGGTCGGGATGATCGCGAAACCGCTCGGGAAGTTCGGGAAGCTCGTTCGCGAACTCGAGAAGCAGCACCAACCGGTCGGACTGCTCTAGGTCGAGAAAGTCGTCGCGGATCTGCGCGAGCGAATCCGGGAGATGGGTCATAAAGTCGATTATCCTCGTCGACAGCCGCGACTACTTCGCGGGAATTCCGCCGGGTTCGGTGCCCTTGGCGATCGGGACCCGCACGGCGCTGCCCCACTCCGTCCAGGAGCCGTCGTAGTTGCGCACGTTCTCGAAGCCGAGGAGGTGGGTGAGAACGAACCACGAGTGCGCCGACCGCTCGCCGATTCGACAGTAGGCGATGATGTCGTCTCCGTCCGCGAGTCCCGCCTCTCCTCGGTAGAGGGCGTCAAGCTCCGGCCGCGGCCGGAAGGTGCCGTCCTGTGCCGCAGCTTTCCCCCACGGCACGTTCTGTGCAGTGGGAATGTGGCCGGCGCGAAGCGCGCCCTCCTCGGGGTATGCCGGCGCGGTGGTTCGTTCGCCACTGAACTCCTCGGGCGAGCGGACGTCGATGAGGGGCTTTCCGAAGTGTTCGAGGACGTCCTCCTTGTAGGCGCGGATGACGGAATCATCTCGTTCAACGACGGGGTAGTCGACTTGATCAGGAGTCGCCGACAGGGTCGTGTAGTCACGGCCCTCCGACTCCCACTTCGCACGTCCTCCGTCGAGCAGCCGCACGTCGGGGTGCCCGAACAGCGTGAACACCCAGAGCGCGTAGGCCGCCCACCAGTTGCTCTTGTCGCCGTAGATGACGACGGTCGTATCGCGGCTTATTCCGCGCGAGCCGAGCAGGCGCGAGAACTGCTCACCGTCGATGTAGTCCCGCTCAATCGGATCGTTCAGATCCACGTGCCAGTCGATCTTCACGGCGCCCGGGATGTGACCGGTCTCGTAGAGGAGTACGTCTTCATCGGACTCGACGACTACGAGGCCGGGGTCCCCGAGGTGCGCCTGCAGCCATTCGGTCGAAACGAGCCGTTCCGGATGCGCGAAGTTCTCGAACTGCGCGGATGAATCGACCGAGACGGCCATCGTTGCCTCCTGTTGTGTCTGCTATCCGACACCCAAGGTTAGGCTTTGTCCTACCCGCTGAACGAATCGACGGGAGCAGATCATGAAGCGGCCCTTCCGGACCGATGAACGCGAGGCCCCGAGAATGTCCGCTGAGCAGGTTCACACCGTAAGTCATCTGGTCGGCCGCACGGCGAAGATCAGCGGGGCACAGATCGTCGCCCATCTGGTGCCGCCGCGCCAGTTCACCGGCGCGACGCTCGACACGTACCGTCCCGACCCCGACTATCCCTCACAAGTGGAGGCGGTCGAGGCGGTGCGCGCCTTCAGCGCCCACTGGAGCGCTCCCGCTCGCGGCGGGTTCTTTCGGCGACGCGCACCCGCGCAGCTTCCCGGGCTCTACCTGGACGGTGGGTTCGGTGTCGGCAAGACGCACCTCCTCGCGGCGGTGTGGCACGCCGCGCCCGGCCGCAAGTATTTCGGCACCTTCATCGAGTACACCGCGCTGGTCGGCGCGCTAGGTTACGCAGCGACGGTCAAGTTGTTGCGCGGGGCGTCGCTGCTGTGCATTGACGAGTTCGAGCTGGACGACCCGGGGGACACCCGACTGATGTCCCGGCTGCTGTCGGACCTCGTCGATTCCGGCACCCGCATCGCCGCGACTTCCAACACGCCGCCTGGCGCTCTCGGTGAGGGCCGCTTTGCGGCCGCCGACTTCCTGCGCGAGATCGACGCGCTCGCCGCCCAGTTCGGCATCCACCGTATCGACGGACTGGACTACCGTCGCCGAAGCTTCCAGGGCCACGCCACCACTCTCTCGACCGGTGAATTCGAAACAGCGGTCGGGATGATCGGGCACGCCGTGACGGTTGACCCGTTCGACAGTGTCATCAAACACCTGGGCACCATTCATCCGTCCCACTACGTCGCCCTCGTGGAAGGCCTCGACGCGGTCGGGATCCGCGACGTGCACGAACTCTCCAATCAGACGGATGCCCTGCGACTGGTCGCGTTCGTGGACCGCCTGTACGACGCCCAGGTGCGGGTCATCGCGACCGGGCTGCCCTTCGACCAGGTCTTCGCCCCCGACATGCTCGCTGGCGGCTACCGCAAAAAGTACCAGCGCGCGATGTCGCGCCTGATCGCACTCACCTCACCGCCCTCACCTGACGGGAAGTGAACCGGCGCGAGCGTAGTGGCGGGACCGGAGAATCGTGACGATGATGCCGACGAACGCGGCGATGACACTTCCGAGCAACACCGCCAGTGTGCCCTCGACGGCGATCTCCTGGTCGCCGGCATAGGCGAGTCCGTTCATCAGGAGCGAGACGGTGAACCCGATGCCGCCGAGGCTCGCGACGACGAGCACGTCGCCGAGCGGCACTCGATCCTGTCTCGGCGACAACGCGTCCGCGATCAACGCTCCGCCGCTGATCCCGATCAGCTTGCCGACCGGAAGCGCCACGACGATCGCCCAGAACACCGGGCTCAGTTGTGAGAGAGGAACGTTCGGGAACACGACGAGTGCGGCGACGAACGCGAAGACGGGCAGGATGAAGCCATTGGACCAGGGTTCGAAAGCGTGCCGGGCGGCGGCGCCGACCTTATTTGCCATGATGAGGCCGAGTGCGACGCCCGCGATGGTCGCATGGATGCCGGACAGGTACACCAGTACCCAGGCCGTGCAGCCGAGCAGGACGAGCAGGAGGATCATCCGCTTGCCTGCCCGTCCGGGCCGGTCGCGGCCGAGCCAGCCGAACGCAAGGATGACGGGCACCGCGAGCAGGAGGGGCAGCGGCTCGAGGTCGTCCGTGAAGAAGAAGGCGATCAGCAGGATCGCGATCAGATCGTCGATGACCGCGAGGGCGAGCAGGAGGGCGCGGATCCTGGTGGGCAGCCCTCGCCCGACGAGCGCGAGCACCCCCAGCGCGAAGGCGATGTCGGTCGCGGTCGGGATCGGCCAACCGTCCGTCATGCCCGGCTCGCGAACGATCAGCAGGAAGACGACCGCGGGAACGATGACACCGCCCACTGCCGCGACGCTCGGCACGAGCGCCTTGCGGGCACTGTCCAACTCGCCATGAGTGAGTTCGTGGCGCAGTTCTATCGCGGCCAGGAAGAAGAACACCGCGAGGAGGCCGTCGGTCACCCAATGCCCGACGCTGAGGTCGAGGCCGAGGAGAGGTATCGACAGGTGCGCATCGCGGGTCGCGGCGAGTGCCGGCCCCACCGCACTGTTCGCGAGCACAAGACCGAGGATCGCCGCGCTCAGAAGCAGGAAGGACGAGTAACGCTCGGACCGGACAATTCGTTTCACGTCGCCGCGCCCCGTTCAGTTCGAACGACACCGCGGATGGGCGTCGAGATAGACCACGGCGCACTGCACCGGCCGACCAGACTTCCCGGCACTCCGCTTTCAGCCTAGGCCCCGACGGGGCTTCACCTGCCTCGAAACACGATGTTTACCCGACCGGAGCGCCCGTAACATACGCGAAACATCCCGAGGGGACGACCGAAACCTGTGCGCTGGAAGCTGTGCAGGTACCCGAAACCGACCGTCAGTGCATTCAAGCAAGCCGCCCGGTCGATCTTCACCACAACGAGAGGTTCACGATGGATCAAGGCAATACCGCCTTCCTGCTGATCTGCGCAGCGCTCGTGCTGCTCATGACGCCGGGCCTGGCATTCTTCTATGGCGGCCTCGTCAAGGCCAAGAGTGTGATCAGCATGATGATGATGAGCTTCGGGGCGCTCGGACTCATCGGGGTCCTCTGGGTTCTCTACGGTTATGCGATCACGTTCTCGAACGGTGGCGTGGGCAACTTCGTCGGAATAGACGGAATCCTCGGCATCGATATGGGCGAAATCGGGCTCGCCGGTGTCTACGCCGAGGCGAGCGACCCTCAGGGAGGATTTCCGCTGATCGCCTTTGCCGCTTTCCAGGCGACGTTCGCGATCCTCACCGTCGCCCTGATCTCCGGCGCCATCGCCGACCGCGCCAAGTTCGGTGCCTGGATGGTCTTCGCCGGCGTCTGGGCGACCGTCGTCTACTTTCCGGTCGCGAGCTGGGTGTTCAACTTCACTCTCGGGGATGACGGCACCGTCGTCGACGGCGGCTGGATCGCCTACTCGGTCGGTGCGATCGACTTCGCCGGAGGTACCGCCGTGCACATCAACGCGGGCGCGGCCGCTCTTGCTCTCGCCCTGGTGCTCGGGAAGCGGGTCGGCTTCGCGAAGGGCGCCCACGTGCCCCACAACCCTCCGTTCGTGCTCCTCGGTGCTGGGCTGCTCTGGTTCGGCTGGTTCGGGTTCAACGCCGGCTCCGAACTCGCCGCCGACGGACTGGCGTCGATCGCCTTCCTCAACACCATCGCGGCTCCGGCGGCGGCGATCCTCGGTTGGCTCGTCGTGGAGAAGGTGCGCGATGGCAAGCCGACCTCGGTGGGCGCTGCATCCGGCGCCGTCGCAGGGCTAGTGGCGATCACTCCGGCTTGCGCGTCGTTGACGCCCGGCTGGGCGATCCTTCTCGGGCTCATCGCCGGAGTCGTCTGCGCTCTCGCGATCGACCTCAAGTTCAAGCTCGGATTCGATGATTCGCTCGACGTGGTTGGTATCCACCTCGTCGGTGGTCTCATCGGAACGCTCTACATCGGGTTCTTCGCAACCGACGTCGGGCTGTTCACCGGAGGGGACGCGAGCCAGCTCGGCAAGCAGGCGATCGCCGCGTTCTCCGTGCTGATCTACTCGTTCGTGCTGTCCTACGCCATCGGCTGGGTCATCCAGAAGACCATGGGCTTCCGGGTGAAGAACGAAGACGAGATCGCGGGCATCGACACTGTCGTGCACGGCGAAGAAGGCTATGTGTTGACCGGCGCCCGGTAGACCGCAAGACTCGAAGTCAGTTCGATCGGGGTGTCGCCCATCAGGGGTGACACCCCGTTCTAACGTTCCAGCAGCAAACAGATCGTGGCCGTCACCCCTACGCTGGTGACCGGAGGTGCCGTGATCATCGACATTTCGCCGCTCACGTTCGTCGCGACGATCGCAATCGCATTGCTCGGTCCAGCGCTCACCTTGATGTTCGACGTTTGGTGGGGACGCACGGGCGGAGCGTCGCTGCGCGCCGCTTTCGCGGTCTTCTCCGCGGGCTCAGCGAGCTCGCTCGTCGCCCTGGCACTGTTGCGCCCGGATCTGAACCCTCTGCTTCCGCTCCCGCTCGCCGCGCTCGCCGGACTTGCTTCGATCATCGCGGCCGCTCCCGTCAGGCTGCTGGGTTTCGGCGCCGCCGCCGCAGTCGCGTTCGCCTGGCTCTGGTCGCTCATCGTGTTCACCCCGGTAGCGATCGCCCTGTTCGGGGCGGAGGGCATCCTCGGATCGGCTCTCGGCACGCTCGACCTCGCCGGCGCGCTTCCCGTGCTGGTCGCGGCGGGAGCGGCGGGGCTCGCGGTGCTTCTCATCAGCCCCGGACGACCTTCCGCGCGCGCCCCGGCTCGCCCGCTCGTGCTGTCCGCGGCATTCGCCGCGGTCTGGATGTTGTGGATCCTCTGGCTCGTGGGACTCGAGTTGGCGCTCGACGACGTCACCGGGCGGATCATCCTCAACGCGGTGGTCGCTCCTCTCGCGTCGGCGATCACCTGGCTGATGGTGCAGCGGATCCGGAACGCGCAGACGACGGTGGCTGCGGCGGTCGGCGGGCTGCTCTGCGGACTGGTGGCGATCACCCCCGGGTGCGGCTATCTCGACCCGTTCGGTGCCGCAATGACGGGATCGATCGCCGGGGCGGTGTGCGCGGTTGCGGTGTACGCCCTCCTGGGGCACGCCCGACACCCGGCGTGGCTGCTCGTCACTGTGCTCATCGTGGCGGCAAGCATCGGTGTCGGTCTGCTCGGAGCGTTTTCGACTCGCTCCGGCCTCGTCTTCACCGGTCAGCCCGAGGTGCTCCTGAGCCAGTTCGCCAGCGCCGCCGTCGTCACCGGCTATGCCCTCGTTGTCTCGGCACCGTTGTGGCTGCTCGTGCGCGGTTCGCTCAGCCGCCGAGCAGTGCCTGTCGTCCCAGGATCCGAGCCCTCCGCGCATTGACTCCGGCGCTCCGCGCGGCTGAACTAGAGGCACATCCCCAGGACAGGAGAGCCGACGACGTGCCAGTACCGAACCTCACCCTCAACAACGGCGTGACCATTCCGCAACTCGGATTCGGTGTCTTCCAGACACCGCCTGAGGACACCCAGAAAAGCGTCGAGCAGGCTCTCGAGGCCGGCTACCGCCACATCGACACCGCGGCCGCCTACTACAACGAGACCGGCGTGGGAGACGCGATCAAGGCGACCGGTGTCCCGCGCGAGGAGATCTTCGTCACCACCAAGCTGCGCAACGGAGACCAGGGCTTCGACAGTGCCCTGCGGGCTTTCCAGAACAGCCGCGAGGCGCTCGGCGTCGATGTGGTGGACCTGTACCTCATTCACTGGCCCTACGCGCGCCACGGGCGATTCGTCGACACCTGGAAGGCGCTTGAGAAGCTGTCCGGTGACGGGCGGATCCGGGCAATCGGGGTTTCGAACTTCCTTCAGGGTCACCTCGAGGAGTTGATCGCGAACACGGACGTGATGCCGACGGTCAACCAGATCGAGGTGCACCCCACCTTCCAGCAGAAGGAGCTATCGACCTTCACCGTGGCGCAGCACATGGAGGTCGAGGCGTACAGCCCCCTCGGGCAGGGAGCGGATCTCGAGTCGGATGTCATCAAGGGACTCGCGGACAAGTACGGCAAGACCCCGGCGCAGATAGTGCTCGCCTGGCACCTCGCCCAGGGACGGATTGTGATCCCGAAGTCCGTCACTCCTGAGCGCATCGTGTCGAACTTCGAGTCGGTCGATGTGTCGCTCGAACTCGACGAACTCGGCAGGATCGATGCGCTCGACGGCGACAACCGGATCGGAGCCGACCCCGCGACGGCGGATTTCGATCAGATGCAGAAGTGAGTGCAGGGATTGTGGGCGATACCGGACTCGAACCGATGACCTCTTCGGTGTGAACGAAGCGCGCTACCAACTGCGCCAATCGCCCTGACTCGATAATCCTGCCACAGGTTGGCGGGTGACTCGCGACACGGGGTGTCACGAATTGGTCCTCGCTCCCCACGTGGGATAGAGTCATCAACGCAAGCAGAAATGCGAGCAAATGCGGATGTGGCGCAGTGGTAGCGCATCACCTTGCCAAGGTGAGGGTCGCGAGTTCGAATCTCGTCATCCGCTCGAGTGAAGTCTCACGAAGTCGAACAACGACGTGGGAACCCACCATGGTGGCGTGGCCGAGAGGCGAGGCAGCGGCCTGCAAAGCCGTCCACACGGGTTCAAATCCCGTCGCCACCTCGGCAACATAAACTGAATAGCTATGAGCGATTGGCGCAGCGGTAGCGCGCTTCCCTGACACGGAAGAGGTCGCTGGTTCGATCCCAGTATCGCTCACGAGAAAACCCCCGGTCCGCCGGGGGTTTTTCTTTGCCCGAGGCACGCGCGCAGTGTGCGCGCACCAGCCGCTCGGAGAGGCGTGCCGTGAAAGCGCCCGAACGGTGCGACCACCAATTCGGCCTCCGACGGCGAGCTGCGGATCGACCGGGACCGGCAGGTACCCGAGCACAAGCGGCGCCCCACGTCGCTCGCCGTCTGATCCGACCAGTCGCCGCCACACACACTTCGTGGACGGTCAGGCTGGTTGGACGGGTCAGCGCACCTCGGGCCGCCGGATAAAGTGGAGGCGTCCACCCCCATCTCGAGGAGCCCGGTTTACGTGTCTGAAGTGCCTGCCGAAAACACGCCCGCACTCGAACCGATCGAGGTAGCCGAGACGACGACAGGATTCGAGCTCTTCGCCGACCGGTCCGTCGTCGCGATGCGCGTCGACGGCGAGCTGCGCGACCTCGCGGCCGAGGCGAGACCGGGTGAGATCGTGGAACCCGTCACGATCGATTCACCCGATGGCCTGAACATCCTCCGCCATTCAGCGGCCCACGTCGCGGCGCAGGCTGTGCAGTCGATCAACCCGGCGGCGAAGCTCGGCATCGGCCCTCCCGTAACCGACGGTTTCTACTACGACTTCGACGTTGACGTGCCGTTCACACCGGACGACGTGAAAGCGATCGCGAAGGCGATGGACCGCATCATCCGGTCGGGCCAGCGTTTCGTCCGTCGAGTGGTGACCGACGACCAGGCGCGCGCCGAGCTAGCCAACGAGCCGTACAAGCTCGAACTCATCGGCATCAAGGGCGGGGCCTCGGACGGCGGAGACAACGAGTCCGTCGAGATCGGCGGTGCCGAGCTCACAATTTACGACAATGTCGACCCGCGGACGGGGGAGACGGTCTGGAAGGACCTCTGCCGCGGCCCGCATCTGCCGAACACGCGGATGATCGGCAACGGTTACGCGTTGATGCGCACCGCGGCCGCCTACTGGCGGGGTTCGGAGAAGAACAAGCAGCTGCAGCGGGTGTACGGGACGGCCTGGGCGAGCAAGGACGATCTGCGCGCATACCAGGAACGCCTCGAGGAGGCGGCCAAGCGCGACCATCGCAAGCTCGGGCAGGAACTAGACCTCTTCTCATTCCCCGACGAGATCGGCTCCGGGCTCGCGGTGTTCCACCCGAAGGGCGGAATCATTCGCCGCGAGATGGAGGACTACTCCCGCCGAAAGCACGAGGAGGCCGGCTACGACTTCGTCTACTCCCCACACATCACCAAGTCGACGCTGTTCGAGACGTCCGGGCACCTCGGTTGGTACAAGGACGGCATGTTCCCGCCGATGCACCTCGACGAAGCGCGCAACGAAGAGGGCGAGGTCACCCGGCAGGGGGCCGACTACTACTTGAAGCCGATGAACTGTCCGTTCCACATCCTGATCTACCGCTCGAGCGGCCGTTCCTACCGCGATCTGCCGATGCGGCTGTTCGAGTTCGGCACGGTTTACCGGAACGAGAAGTCGGGCGTCATCCACGGCCTCACCCGTGTGCGTGGACTGACGATGGACGACGCCCACATCTTCACGAGCCGCGAAGGAATGAAGGAAGAGCTCACGAGCACCCTGAACTTCGTTCTCACGCTCCTGCGCGACTACGGTCTCACCGACTTCTATCTGGAGCTGTCGACGAAGGACCCGGAGAAGTCCGTCGGCAGCGACGAGATCTGGGACGAGGCGACAGCGACGCTCGCCGAGGTGGCGGCCGAATCCGGCCTCGAGCTCGTTCCCGATCCTGGCGGTGCTGCGTTCTACGGCCCGAAGATCTCCGTGCAGGCGCGCGACGCGATCGGCCGCACCTGGCAGATGTCGACAGTGCAGCTCGACTTCAACCTTCCGGATCGCTTCGAGCTCGAATACACAGCGGCGGATGGCACACGGCAACGGCCCGTCATGATCCACCGTGCACTGTTCGGCTCGATCGAACGCTTCTTCGGTGTGCTCACCGAGCACTACGCTGGCGCTTTTCCGGTGTGGCTCGCCCCGGTACAGGTCGTCGGGATTCCGGTCGCAGAGGACTACGGACCGTATCTCGACGACGTCATCGCTCGGCTCAAGGCCGCCGGTGTCCGCGCCGAGGTCGACCATTCGAACGATCGGATGCCGAAGAAGATTCGCACCCACACGAAGGCGAAGGTGCCGTTCCAGCTCATCGCGGGCGAAGAGGATCGTGCGGCCGGCGCCGTCAGCTTCCGCTTCCGCGACGGCACGCAGGAAAACGGCGTGCCGGTGGCCGAAGCGATCGAACGGATCACCACGGCGATCGCGACGCGGGCGCAGGTGTAGACGTGGTGCCGATCGGGGACGACGAACTGGACGGCGTGGTGGTGGACGGCTCGTACGAGCTGGCCGGCGTGCCTGATGCCTTCCAACGGCTGTGGACCCCGCACCGAATGGTGTACATCCAGCACGGCCAGCAGCCAGACGAGGATGATTGCCCGTTCTGTGTAGCGCCGCGCATGAGCGACGAGAAGGCACTGATCGTTGCCAGAGGCACGCATGCGTATGTCATCCTGAACCTGTTCCCGTACAACAGCGGGCACCTTCTCGTGTGCCCGTACCGTCACGTCGCCACCTACGACGATGCGACCGACGAGGAGGTGGCCGAGATTGGCAGCCTCACCCAGACGGCGATGCGGGTCGTCAAGCAGGTGTCGCGCAACGATGGCTACAACATCGGGATGAACCAGGGCAAGGTCGCCGGTGCGGGGATCGCCGACCACCTGCACCAGCACATAGTTCCGCGCTGGGCGCTCGACTCGAACTTCTTCCCCATCATCGCGAAGACCAAGGCGCTTCCGCAGTTGTTGGGTGACGTGCGGCAGTCGATCGCCGACGCTTGGCCCGCGAACTAGCAGCGCTCCGCCGCGCCGTAGAATAGAGAAATCATGAGCGACACCACTACAAACGAACAGCTCGGGACCAGCCGGGTCAAACGAGGCCTTGCCGAAATGCTCAAGGGCGGTGTCATCATGGACGTCGTCACCGCTGAGCAGGCGAGAATCGCCGAAGACGCCGGTGCCGTTGCCGTCATGGCGCTCGAGCGGGTGCCCGCGGACATCCGGGCACAGGGTGGCGTCGCGCGCATGAGCGATCCCGACCTCATCGACGCGATCATCGCCGAGGTCTCGATCCCGGTGATGGCGAAGGCCCGCATCGGGCACTTCGTAGAGGCGCAGATCCTGCAAGCACTCAAGGTCGACTACATCGACGAGTCCGAGGTGTTGAGCCCCGCCGACTACGTCAACCACATCGACAAGTGGAAGTTCGACGTTCCCTTCGTCTGTGGCGCGACAGAGCTCGGCGAGGCGCTGCGTCGCATCACCGAGGGCGCGGCGATGATCCGCTCCAAGGGTGAGGCCGGCACCGGAGACGTCTCAGAGGCCACCAAGCACATTCGCACGATCAACAGCCAGATCGCCGCCCTGACGACCAAGAGCCCCGACGAGCTGTATGTCGCGGCGAAGGAGCTGCAGGCACCCTACGAACTTGTCGCCGAGGTCGCACGGCTGGGCCGGCTCCCCGTAGTGCTCTTCACCGCTGGCGGCGTCGCGACTCCCGCCGATGCGGCGCTCATGATGCAGCTCGGCGCCGACGGAGTATTCGTCGGGTCGGGCATCTTCAAGTCGGGCAACCCGGTGGCGCGCGCCGCGGCGATCGTGAAGGCGACGACGTTCTACGATGACCCTGAAGTTCTCGCGGACGTGTCCCGCGGGCTGGGTGAAGCGATCGTCGGCATCAACGTCGCCGACCTCGCCGCACCGCACCGCCTCGCTCAGCGTGGCTGGTAGCACCGGCACCGTCGGCGTTCTCGCCCTTCAGGGCGACTTTCGGGAACACCTCGCCGTGCTTTCCGGGTTGGGCGCGAGTGCCCGTCCCGTGCGCCGCGCGGAAGAACTCGCGCAGGTGTCCGGGCTCGTCATCCCCGGCGGCGAGTCCACAGTCATGGACAAGCTCGCTCGCACCTTCGGGCTCGCCGAGCCTCTTAAGGCCGCCATCGCATCCGGTCTTCCCGTCTATGGAACCTGCGCGGGCCTGATCATGCTCGCCGACAGGATCGCGAACCCCATCGACGGTCAGCAGACACTCGGCGGCTTCGACGTCACAGTGCGGCGGAACGCGTTCGGGTCGCAGACCGAATCGTTCGAGGTCGACCTCGACGTGCCCGAGATCGGCAGCCCTGCCGTGCATGCCGCCTTCATCCGCGCACCGGTGATCGAGCAGTTCGGAGCGGCGGTCGCGCCGCTCGCGTCGCTCGCCGACGGGCGTGTCGTAGCCGCTCGTCAGGGGAACCTCCTCGGCACCTCCTTCCACCCGGAAATGACGGGGGAGCAGCGGTTCCATGAGCTGTTCCTGCGGATCGTCGCCGCAGCCTGAGACTTCGGCCTCCGCACGCCAGCTGGGGAAGAAATGGGCGGAAAAGAACCGACTCGAGATCATCTTCGAGGCGAGTGTTGCGGGAACCGCGGCCTCATCGGGCAGCTCGCGGACCTCGCCCCCAGAGATGCCCGCGTGCCCGTGTCCTGAACTCGCACCCAGACCCGACCAGGCGGGCGCACACCGCTGGCTACAATGATCAGGCACCATTCCAGAGGAGACTCATGTCAGGCCACTCAAAGTGGGCAACCACCAAGCACAAGAAGGCGATCACCGACTCGCGACGCGCGAAGTCATTTGCCAAGCTGATCAAGAACATCGAGGTAGCTGCGAAGATCGGCGGCGCCGACCTGTCCGGCAACCCGACCCTCGTCGACGCCATTCAGAAGGCCAAGAAGACCTCGGTTCCCAACGACAACATCGATCGTGCCGTCAAGCGCGGTTCCGGTCAGCTCGGTGAAGCCGTCGACTACCAGACGATCATCTACGAGGGCTACGGCCCGAACGGCGTCGCCCTGCTCATCGAGTGCCTCACCGATAACAAGAACCGGGCCGCCGCCGACGTGCGAACGATCATGACCCGAAACGGTGGCACCATGGCCGACCCGGGCAGCGTCGCATACAACTTCAGCCGCAAGGGCGTGATCGCCGTGCGCAAGACGGACGAGATCTCCGAAGACGACGTGCTCAGCGCCGTACTCGACGCCGGAGCCGAGGAGGTCACCGACCGAGGCGGCGGGTTCGACGTGATCACCGACGCTGGGCAGCTCGTCGCCGCCCGCACCGCGTTGCAAGATGCGGGCATCGACTACGAGTCGGCGGACGTCGAGTTCGTGCCCGGAATCCTCGTCGAAGTCGACGCCGACACCGCGCGCAAGGTGTTCCGTCTCGTCGACGCGCTCGAGGACAACGACGACGTACAGAGCGTCTACGGCAACTTCGACGTTCCCGCGGCCGTGCTCGCCGAACTCGACGACGAGTAGCCCAGCACTCCGTGACCATCCGGGTTCTCGGCATCGATCCGGGACTGACCCGCTGCGGGGTGGGAATCGTCGACGTGTCGCCCACCCGGCGGGCAACCCTCGTAGACGTCTGCGTCATCCGCACCCCACCCGAGATGCCGCTCGAGCGGCGCCTCCTCGCGGTGGGCGCCGGCATCGAGGAGTTGCTCGACCGCTGGGCGCCTGACGCGGTGTCGCTCGAGCGGGTCTTCGCACAGCACAACCTGCGAACCGTGATGGGAACGGCTCAGGTGAGCGGCGTCGCACTGCACGCCGCCGCGAAACGGGGACTCACCGTCGGCCTGCACACGCCGTCCGAGGTCAAGGCGGCCATCACCGGCTACGGAGCGGCAGACAAGAAGCAGGTGCAGGCGATGGTCGCGCGGGTGCTCGGCCTCACCGAGATTCCGAAACCCGCGGATGCGGCGGATGCCCTCGCGATCGCCATCTGCCACGCCTGGAGACGCGGCGGGCTGGCGTCGGCCAGCACCGCGGGCGGGGCAGGCACCGGTGCGTCGGGCAGCTCGTCGGCCGGCCGCACTCCCGCGCAGGAAGCGTGGCTCGCCGCGGAGCGTGGCGTAGCGAAGTCGGTGGCGAAACGTAGGCTGGCCCCATGATCTCTTCTGTGCGCGGCACCGTTCTCGCCGTCGCCGGAACCACGACGGTCGTCGAGGTCGGGGGAGTGGGCCTTTCCGTCAGCGTGACGCCACAGCATGCGCTCGCGTTGCGGGTGGGGGCAGAAGCGACGCTCCGCACGGCACTCGTCGTCCGCGAAGACGACTTGGCGCTGTTCGGCTTCCAACAGCCGGAAGAACTCGCTGTATTCGACCTGCTGCGGGGAGTAACCGGCGTCGGCCCCCGGTCGGCGATGGGCGTGCTCGCCGCGATGAGCCCAGGCGACATCGCCTCGGCGGTCGCGACGGAGAACGACGGCGCGTTCCGCAAGGTGTCAGGAATCGGCCCGAAGACGGCGAAGCTCATCGTCGTGTCGCTCGCCGGCAAGATGCAGGCGTTCGT
This sequence comes from Microbacteriaceae bacterium, assembly GCA_025465095.1. GTDB lineage: Bacteria > Actinomycetota > Actinomycetes > Actinomycetales > Microbacteriaceae > Marisediminicola. Next base: position 27,740 of record JAODME010000026.1, read on the forward strand.
CGCATCCGCTTCGACGGGCCGGAACGCCGCCGGCTCGATCAGTGAGAGCGTGCTCGTCGCGCTCGTCGGTCTCGGCTGGTCGGAGCGTACGGCAGCGGAGGCCGTGGATGACGCGGTCGCACGAGCGTCGGAGGCGGAGCTCGCCGCCGTGCCCTCGCTGTTGCGCGTCGCGCTCGCGGGTCTCGGACCACGACAGGGGAGCGGATCGTGACGGCATCGGGGGATCCCGCCGTCATCGTCAGGCCGACCCCGGAATCGGAAGCGGAGCTAGCGTTCGAGGGTGCCCTGCGGCCTCAGAGTCTTGCCGAATTCGTCGGGCAGGAGAAGGTTCGCGCGCAACTGCAGCTTCTCCTTCGAGCGGCGAGCCTGCAAAACCGCACGCCCGATCACATTCTGTTAGCCGGCCCTCCCGGGCTTGGGAAGACCACCCTCGCGATGATCGTGGCACAGGAGAGCGGCCGCCCGCTTCGGATGTCGAGCGGACCCGCCATTCAGCACGCGGGAGATCTCGCGGCCGTGCTCTCATCGCTCGTGCCTGGCGAAATTCTCTTCATCGACGAGATTCACCGCATGGCGCGCGCGGCCGAGGAGATGCTCTACCTGGCGATGGAGGACTTCCGCATCGACATCATGGTCGGCAAGGGCGCAGGAGCGACCTCGATTCCGCTCGATCTGGCTCCCTTCACCCTCGTCGGTGCGACAACCAGATCCGGGATGCTGCCGAATCCTCTGCGTGACCGCTTCGGTTTCACCGCCCACCTCGAGTTCTATTCAGGCGGGGAGCTCGAGCAGGTGTTGGCGCGGGCCGCGGCGCTGCTCAACCTGCCGGTGGACCGGGCCGCCCTCGCAGAGATCGCCGGCCGGTGCCGCGGTACTCCGCGCATCGCAAATCGGCTCCTGCGGCGGGTGCGCGACTATGCGCTCGTTCACGGTGGCGGGGCAGGCCTCGACTCGGTGCACGGCGCGCTTGCCCTCTACGACGTCGACGAGCTCGGACTGGATCGGTTGGACCGCGCGGTCATGAACATCATCCTGACCAGATTCGACGGCGGACCGGTGGGGTTGAACACGCTGGCAGTCTCCGTCGGCGAGGAGGCGGAAACCGTCGAATCCGTCGTCGAACCGTTTCTGGTGCGCATCGGACTCGTTACCCGCACTCCACGGGGAAGGGTCGCGACAAGGCTGGCCTGGAAGCACTTCGGGCTCACCCCGCACGACTCGTCCGTATCGGCAGCGGGCAGTCCGAGTCTCTTCGAGGATGACCTATAATTCAACCGGGCCGCAACGGTCGCCCACCTCGGCTCTTCGAAGCCACCTCTCGCACAGCAAGCCCCGGAAGGGTCGTTCCTCAACATGGATCCCACATTCATTCTCCTCATCGTGGCGCTCGGCGCGTTCATCGTCTTTCAGGTCTTCCAAGGCCGGAAGAGACGTCGTGAGACCGAGGAGCGCCAAACCCGCTTCGTGCCCGGCGTCGAGATCATGACCAACTACGGTCTGTACGGCACCATCCTGCACATCGATGACGACAAGAATCTCGCGACGATCGAGACGACTCCCGGCACCGTCCTCAAGATTCACCGTCAGACGATTTTGAAGGTTGCCGACTACGACGAGGTACCGGTGCTCGACGACGAGTCGGAATCGGTCGACGTCGACTCCGATGCGGCGCCCGCCGCGGACGCCAGTGTCGGCACGACGACCGAGCCCGCGTTCGGCGAGCGGCTCGAGCCGGTCACGCCCGATCCGATCGCTGCGGAGCCGGTTGCACCTCAAACCGGCACGACTGAGCCAGAGAGCGTCACTCCGGTGAAGAAGCGGGCTACCCGCACGGTGAAGAAGGTCGACGAGTAACCACTAACCCTGTTGTGACCCCTCACGTGCACTCGGGAGGGCCGTCCTGAGGATGCCGCGCCGATATCGATGCGCAAATCGACGCGAGCATCGGCAAAGAAAGCTGAGATCCCCTGGTGGCAAGATCAACCCCGGTCAAGAAGGCATGGCGCTCACTGACCTGGCTTCTGGTGATCGTCGCCGCGCTCACCGCGGCCAACGCGGGCGGCGTCCTCTTCTCGAACGGCTCCTGGGCACCCAAGCTCGCGCTTGACCTGCAGGGCGGAACGCAAATCGTCCTCGAGCCGCAGCTCGGCGAAGAAGAGACGGTCTCGAACGAGCAGCTCAGCCAGGCCGTCGGCATCATTCGTCAGCGCATCGACGCGAGTGGCGTCTCGGAGGCCGAGGTCAGCACGCAGGGTGACCAGAACATCGTGGTCGCCATTCCCGGCACTCCGGACCGCGACACCCTGGAACGGATCGAGTCGTCCGCGAAGCTCGAGTTCCGCCCGGTGCTGTTCACCGACGTCGCCGCGACCGCGGCAACCGAAGAACAAACGCCGACACCGAGTGACTCTGCCGCGCCACCGCTCGAGTCGACGCCGAGCGTGAGCCCGAGCGACCCCAGCGACCTCAACTGGATCACGCCGGCGCTTCAGGACGAGTTCGACAACTTCGACTGCGCGAACGTCGACAGCCTCGGCCTCAACGTCGCGCCGGTCGATCACCCCCTCATCACGTGCGACGACACCGGCCAGTTCAAGTACATCCTCGGGCCGGCAGAGATCTCCGGCGAGAGGATCGCCGACGCGAGCGCGGGGCTCACCACCAACAGCCAGGGCGCCTCCACGAACGAGTGGGGCGTGAACCTCGAGTTCGACGGCGCTGGCACCGAGCAGTTCGCTGAGGTGACCGAACGGCTCTTCTCGCTCGAGGGCGCGCGAAACCAGTTCGCGATCGTGCTCGATGGGCGGGTCATCACCGCACCGACGACCGGCGGCGTCTTCACCGACGGGAACGCGCGCATCACCGGTTCGTTCACCCAGGAGAGCTCGAAAGCCCTTGCCGACCAACTCAAGTTCGGTGCGCTGCCGGTCGGGTTCGAGGTCCTCAGCAGGGACACCATCTCGGCGACCCTCGGCACTAGCCAACTGAACAGCGGAATCATCGCCGGCGCCATCGGACTCGTCCTCGTCGTGATCTACTCCCTGTTCCAGTACCGGCTGCTGGGCATGGTCACCGTGGCGTCGCTCATAGTCGCGGGCGTCCTGACCTACCTGATCATCGCGCTCATGTCATGGCGGCAGGGTTTCCGACTCTCCCTCGCGGGTGTGGCGGGCCTCATCGTCGCCATCGGGTTCACGGCGGACTCCTTCATCGTCTACTTCGAGCGGATCCGTGACGAGTTGCGTGACGGACGCAGTCTGACCGGCGCGGTCGAGGCCGGATGGAAGCGGGCGCTCCGAACGGTGTTCGCCGCGAAGGGCGTCACCCTGCTCTCGGCGATCGTGCTCTTCGTCCTCGCGATCGGCAACGTTCGAGGATTCGCCCTGACCCTCGGCATCACGGTGATCATCGACGTGCTCGTCGTCGTACTCTTCACCCACCCGATGCTCCAATTGCTGGCCGAGACCCGATTCTTCTCCTCCGGGCACCGCCTCAGCGGTCTGGACCCGAAGGCGCTCGGCGCGGTTTACCGGGGGCGTGCACAGTTCCGCGCCCCGACGGCCGGCAGCCTGCCCAAGGGCTCCGGAAGCAGTCGCGAGGCCGCTCGCAGGCAGACGATCGCGGAGCGCCGCGCCGCGTTGGCGGACGGTGAGGGTACGTCTGCCCGAATCGATGAACGCCCCGACGCACGCCGCGAGGATGCGCTGACCAAGGGGAAGGACTCCTGATGGCGAACCTCACACAGTTCGGCAATGACCTGTACACAGGCAAGCGCTCCGTCGACTTCGTCGGCAAGCGCCGCATCTGGTATCCCATCGCCATCGCGCTCATGGCGATCTCGATCGCCATCCCACTGGTCGGCGGTGGATTCAACTTCGGCATCGAGTTCCGCGGTGGCTCCCAGTTCCAGATCACCCAGGTGTCCGATACCGACCAGACGCTCGCGATCGACGCGGTCGAAAGCGTCGTCGCGGAGGACACGGCTCGGGTGACCACGGTCGGCGGCGACGGCGTACGGGTGCAGACCGATCAGTTGAGCGACGATGAGACCCGCGAGGTCAGCGCGGCGCTGGCCGAGGCGTACGGCGTTCCTGAAGAAAACGTCACCTCCTCCTTCATCGGCCCGAGCTGGGGCGCCGATATCACGGAGCAGGCGCTGCGCGGGCTTGTTGTCTTCATCGTGCTCGCGGCGATCGCGATGGCCTTGTACTTCCGCACCTGGAAGATGTCCGTCGCGGCGATCGCCTCTCTCCTGCATGACCTCGTCATCACCGCCGGGGTCTACGCCGCGGCCGGATTCGAGATCACGCCCGCGGCCGTCATCGGCTTCCTGACGATCCTCGGCTTCTCGCTCTACGACACCGTCGTGGTCTTTGACAAGATCCGCGAGAACACTGCTGAGCTCGGCCAGGAGTCGCGGTCGACCTTCGGCGAGGCCGTCAACCTCGCCGTCAATCAGACGCTGGTGCGCTCGATCAACACCGGGGTCGTCGCAGCGCTCCCGGTCGCCGCGATCCTTTTCATCGGCTCCTTCGTTCTCGGCGCCGACACGCTGCGCGACATCTCCCTCGCCCTGCTCGTCGGCATCCTCGTCGGAACCTACTCGACAATCTTCATCGCCGCCCCGCTGTACGCGCAGCTGCGCGAGGGCGAGAAGGACATTCGAACGCGTGACGAGCGCACTCTCGCTGTCCGTACCGCCGCCGCGAACTGATTGTAGGAGCCGCCGATGAACGCCAGTACGGAGCTGAGCGCACGCGAGGCCATCGCGCTCGTCGGCGCGGGCGACGGAATGCTGCTCGACGTGCGAGAGCAGCACGAGTGGGATCGGGGACACTCCCCGTTCGCCACGCTGCTCCCGATGACGCAGTTGCAGGCACGGATCGGGGAGCTTCCAAACGACCGGCGATTGCTCGTCGTCTGCCACTCCGGGCAGCGGTCCGCGAGAGTCACCGAGGCGCTGCTCGGCGAGGGCTTCGACGCGGTGAACGTCGCCGGAGGCATGGTCGCCTGGCACGCCGCCGGCGGCACGATCGTCGCCGACGGCGTTCTGGCCCCTCGCGTCGATTGACTGACCCCGAAATGCTAGTTTTGCTGCGGGAGGAGCGCCGATGACCGAGACGACCACGCCGGGCACCGCTTCGCTGCGCACGCTGCTCCCGCGGTTGTTCTCCAAGGCACAGCCGGTGGGTGCGGTGGACAGGTTGATCCGCACCGCGCGCATGCACCACCCGAAAGCGGACGTCTCGGTCGTCGAACGCGCCTACGCCACGGCGGAGAAGGCGCACCGCGGCCAGCTGCGCAAGAGCGGCGAGGACTACATCACCCACCCCGTCGCTGTCGCGCAGATCCTCGCCGACCTCGGCATCGGCCCGAAGACACTCGCGGCGGCCCTGCTGCACGATACGGTCGAGGACACCGACTACAGCCTCGACACCCTGCGTGCTGACTTCGGCGATGAGATCGCGATGCTCGTCGACGGAGTCACAAAGCTCGACAAACTCAAATACGGCGACAGCGCCCAAGCCGAGACCGTGCGCAAGATGGTCGTCGCAATGTCGAAGGACATCCGGGTACTCGTCATCAAGCTCGCCGACCGCCTGCACAACGCGCGCACGTGGGGTTTCGTCGCGTCGGACTCCGCCCGACGCAAGGCGCAGGAGACGTTGGAGATCTACGCTCCGCTCGCGCATCGGCTCGGAATCCAGACGATCAAGTGGGAGCTCGAAGACCTCTCGTTCGCCGTGCTGTACCCGAAGCTCTATGTCGAGATCGACAGCCTCGTGCGCCAGCGGACGCCGCAGCGTGAGGAGTTTCTGCAGCAGGTGATCGACGCCGTCGGTGAGGACCTCAAGGTCAACCGGATCAAGGGGAAGGTCGCCGGGCGTCCTAAGCAGTATTACTCGATCTACCAGAAGATGGTCGTACGCGGGCGTGAGTTCGACGAGATCTACGACCTCGTAGGAATTCGCGTGCTCGTGTCTTCTCTCAGGGACTGTTACGCGGTGCTCGGAGCGATCCACGCCCGGTGGACGCCAATTCCCGGCCGCTTCAAGGACTACATCGCGACCCCGAAATTCAATCTCTACCAGTCCCTGCACACCACGGTGATAGGCCCGGGAGGCCGGGCGGTCGAGATCCAGATCCGCACCGAAGAGATGCACCAGCGGGCAGAGTTCGGAGTCGCCGCTCACTGGAAGTACAAGCAGCGCGTCACCGGCAAGAGCGGAGGGGGAAGCCTCACCGACGATGGCGACATGGCGTGGCTTGCCCACATCAGCGACTGGCAGGCGGAAACCGTCGACCCGGGGGAGTTCCTCGACTCGCTGCGTTTCGAGATCGGCGCCAAAGAGGTATACGTCTTCACCCCGCAGGGCAAGGTGATTGGCCTGCCCGCCGGCGCGACCCCGGTCGACTTCGCCTACGCGGTGCACACCGAGGTCGGGCACCGCACGATGGGTTCAAAGGTGAACGGCCGTCTTGTGCCGCTCGAGACCGCCCTCAACAGCGGTGACGTCGTCGAAGTCTTCACCTCGAAGAATCCCGACTCCGGCCCGAGCCAAGACTGGCTCGCCTTCGTCAGGAGTCCGAGGGCGCGCAACAAAATCAAGCAGTGGTTCACGAAGGAGCGACGCGACGAGGCGATCGAGCAGGGCCGCGACGCTATCGCCCGGGCGATGCGCAAGCAGAACCTCCCGCTGCAACGTCTGATGAGCCAGGACTCGCTCAACGAGGTCGCCTCGCAGATGCGCTACGACGATGTCTCCTCGCTCTACGCGGCTGTGGGCGAAGGCCACATTTCGACCCAGTCGGTGCTCGAGAAGGTGCTCGCCACGCTCAACACCGAGGCGGACACGGAGGACGCCGAGTTCGCCCTGCCGAGCCGAGGCAAGTCGAAGCAGATCCGCAACAGCGACTCCGGTGTGCTGGTTCGCGGCGCCCCGGACATCCTCGTGAAATTGGCCAAGTGCTGCACACCGGTTCCTGGCGACGACATCGTCGGATTCGTGACTCGGGGTGCCGGGGTATCGGTGCATCAGACGGAATGCCACAACGTCGCATCGCTGAAGACCGAACCGGAACGGATGATCGAGGTCGAGTGGGCGCCGTCGTCGAAGAGCATCTTCCTCGTTCAGATCCAGGTCGAGGCGCTCGACCGGTCGGGACTGCTGTCGGATGTCACACGCGTGCTGTCCGAGCACCACGTCAACATCCTCTCCGCCACCGTGTCGACGTCGAGCGATCGCCTCGCGATCAGTCGCTTCGTGTTCGAAATGGGCGACACGACTCATCTGGATCGTGTGTTGAACGCCGTGCGTCGCATCGACGCCGTCTACGACGTGTATCGGGTCAGCGCGGGGTAGATCTCACCGCTCGAACGTCTCCCCGAGGCGCTTCGCCGCACGACTCTTCCCCGGCAGGTTTCGGCGCCGGTCCATCGCAGCGAGGACGTCGCCCAACTCGAACTGACCCAGCTCGGCGAGGGCGAGCACGAGCGCGTGCTCCGCCTGATCGAAGACGTCGCTGAACCGAGCGAGATCGATAGCCGTGCGCAGCGGTGCGGTAATCCTGAGGCCACCCAACGTGCAGATGTCCGCACTCTCGAGAACCACCTGGCGCAGCGTCGCCCGTGCGATGCCCACATACTGGTAGCGCGCCGTGCTGTCCGCGCACAATTGGTGCCTCGCCGGAGGGTCATGCAGCGCCCCGAGCACCCAGGCGGAGCTGCGCTGCTCGGCAATGAGACGCGGGGGCAGGATCGCCGCGAGGGATCGAGCACGGCTGATCGGCAACGAAACCTCGTCGACGGGAGCGAAGCACTCATCAATCGAGAACACTTCGCCGTCCAACCGCGCCGCGTGAAGTTCGGCCTGCGGAAGGTCGAGGGAGGAAAGGACGGATGGCAGCAGCCGGGTCATCGAACCATGGTGACGGACAGGAGCAACCCTCGCAGGGTCAGCGCAGACGATTGTGGATGAGCGCTGCCTGTGGAGACCTAATGATCGTCGGAGCTGCCGTTGAGGACGAGGGGTGCGGCAACCCGTGCCATATCGGCGTGGGAATGCGCGATTCCCGGTACGACGATGAGGTGCCAGTTGAACGGCATGTCCGTTCCGGCTGCCTCTCTCGCGGTCTGGTAGAAGTTCATGCCGCGCGCGAGCCGATCCGTTCCCTGCCTGTCCGCTTTCCTGTCCCTCTGGAGCGAATTGTCACGCGAGTCGATGTCATCCGCCCCCAGCAGCACCACCAGTTCGCGGGACAACGCGGTCTCCATCTCCGCCAACTCGCGTGGCGCGTCGTGCAGACCATGCGGGAAGTCGACCGAGTCGTCGAGCACCGTGTACCAGCCTGCATTGGCGGCCACTGCGATGCGCGCCCTGGATTCCGGCATGAACTCGACGAATCGGTGCACGAATTGCGCGCCCGCTGAGTGACCGAACATCGCATAGTCCTCGGCGGTGCTGTCGAGCTCATCGACCACGTGGTCGAAGAGCTGCTCGACCATGTTGAAGCTCCAGGAATCCTGATCCCGCGGATCGCCGTCCGAATCCACGAGGCCGCCCAGGTTGTAGGAGGAGGATCCGGGATACTCGTCCTCCGAGAATTCCGGTACCAGCAGCAGAGTGTTGCTGCCCTCGAGCAATGGCAGCCAATCCGACCTGTACCTGCGGCCGTCACGCTGGGCACCGGTCATGACGATGAGCATGTCGGCGGTGGCGAGGTCGCCTGCGGGGGCGCTGTACCAGACGCGAATCGGCTTACCCCGCTCCTCGCCCTCGAAGAGGAAGTCCCCGACCCCCTCTTCGATCACCGGCGCCACCCGTAGCGGGGAATCGGTGGGTGTGGGCATCTTTTCTCCATCCTCGGCGGCGCAGCCAGTGGCGGAACCGAAAACCAGTGCGGTGAGAGTCACCAACGGAACAAGCGGGCTACTCCTCAATCGAGCGATCGTCCTTGCCGTGGGGAAGGAAGCATTCGCAGGGCATTCTGGCTGTGTTGCCCTCGACCGAGAGTCGTTGGCTGACTCGCGCCATCGCGGACCGGGTTTGCGGTTCGGTGCAGGGCAGGGGCACATAGTTGACGATGTCGTTGTCGGTGATCAAGCAGCGCACGGCGAGCCCTGCCGGCGCGCCCCGCTTCAATTCGAGGCTCACCGCCAAACCGATGCCCTCCTTGCCGTAGGCGTCGAACCGGCCGGGTGCCCCGAATGCGAAATTGCCGGCACTGTAGACGACCGGAACCGACTTGATGAACTCGATGGGGGAGGAGGAGTGCGGACCTGTCCCGATGATCAGCTCATAACCGGCTTCGACGAGCACGTCGGCCCAGTGCCGCTGCTCGAAGTTGGTGCCTGAATAGTTGTCTCCCCAGTGCACGTAGGCGATAACCCAGTCCGCGCCGGCCGCGCGTGCGAGGTCGATGCCGCGCTGCACGCGGTCCTCTCTCAGAGCTACAACGCCAGCGTGATCTACCGAAGCCCTCGTCGCCTTGCCGAAGTCCTCGCCGAGTGCGACGATACCAACCGTGCCAAGCCTTGAATGCAGGATGAGCGGCCGTTCCGCCTGCGCCAGGTCCGGGCCGGCCCCGAAGGTGAGGATGTTGTTGGCGGCGCTGAATCGCATCGTGTCGGAGAGGCCACCAGGGCCCATGTCCATCGAATGATTATTGCCGAGCCCGACCGCGTCGACGCCAGCCCTTCTCAGGGCGGTAGCCGCCACTGGTCGTGAGCTGTAGGAATAGGTCTTGCTCACGTCGAGCGGTTCAGTCCGGAGTGTCACGGGCGCCTCGAGGTTGGCGACAATGAAGTCCCCATCGAGAAGTGGTGCGACGCCGGTCAGCACGGCATCGTATCCGACAGTATCGAGGATCGGCTGCGCAGCGTCGCCCAACATCGTGTCACCCACGAATTGAAGCGTCCAGCCGTTGTATCCGCCGCGGATGTTGTACTCGATCGGATTGACGTCGACTTCACTGTCGGCTTCGAAATCGGCCACCATCGCCGTGACGATCGACATCGTGACGATCGAACACGCCACGATGAGAAGCCTGTCACGTACTCGAGCATTCATCATGCTGCCTTCCCGCTCTGATTCGTGCTGTCGCCCGGATCGTCAGCCGGCGTCGAACGAACGAAGCTCACCACCCGGGTCACCAGATCGCCACGATGGACGGCACTGCTGAATGAGTGCGCCGTTCCTGGCAGAAGATCGAACGACACCTGGGAACGGATGCCCCGATCCGCGGCCACTTCTTCGACGTGGTCAACCCAGCGCAATGCCCTCGCCAGCCGGTGGTTGCCCTGCGTCCGGTCCAATCCCGGGTCGACGCGGAGATGCGCTTCACGCTCGACGTCCAGCTCCCCGACGAGCACGTGCATCGGCAGCCGCAGAAATCCGTCAACTTCCGCGCGCACGTCGCCTAGCCGTGCGCCGACGCCCAGACCGTAGGGGTACGGCCGTGACGGGTCGAGGTAGGTGTAATAGCCGGCCGCGGCCACCACGAGTCGATTGATTCGAGCCGGGGAGAACAGGGCATAGCGGTGGGCGAACTGGGCTCCTCCTGAGAACCCGCAGATGGAGAACTCCGCCGTCGAGATGCCGAACACAAGCAATGCGTCGGTCAGCGTCTCGTCGAGCGCGGTACTGGCAGCGAGCGGCCCTCGTGCGCCGGCCAGTCGTTGATAGCCGGGGAAGCCGCTCGTGGGGAAGTTTGGAATGATGAGGGGCATGTTCAGAGAGGCTGCCGCGGGAAGGAAGGCCCGGAACATCCTCCCCGTGTTCCGCATGCTTCCGTGAATGAGCACGAGGGTCGCGGCGGGCTCGGGGGAGCGCGGAACGAATGCCCAGTAGCTGAGCGGTGGACCATCGGCCACCTCGCGGACCGTCAGGGTACCGGCGTCGGGAACCACTGTGCCCCCCTCTGCTCGGCCAGCCACAGTCGGTCGCGGTAGTCCTCACCGGAGATCACCTGGTGGAGTTCTCCTGCGTCCAGAACGACGACCTTGTCAGCCAGGGAGATCTCCCGAGGGTCGTGAGTGGCGAGCAGTACGGTGCCCTGATGTCGGCTGAGCAATCTCAGAAACGCCTCCCTGCCCGCGGAATCGAGACCGTTTGTCGGCTCGTCGAGCAGCAGGATCGGAGGATTCCCCATCAGCGCCCGACCCAACGCCAAGCGCTGCCGCTGGCTAACTGACAGGTTGCGCCCTCCCTCCGTCACCCAGGTCGACATGCCCTCTGGCAACTCGGCGAGCAGCTCGTCCAATCCGCTCACGCTGAGCACCCGATCTATCTCCTCCGGCGAAGCCTCGGCAAGGCCATAGGTCAGGTTCCGATGGACGGTACCTCTCATCAGCGGGAGATCCGGCCCGACCATTCCAAGCGAGCGGGAAACCGAAGCCACCGACATCTGCCCCAGTTCTTGCCCGTCGATGGCGATCGACCCGGCGTCGGGATCGACGACACGTCCGATGAGCGCGAGCATCGTGGACTTGCCCGCTCCACCTGGTCCGGTCACGGCCACGAACTCGCCAGGGGCGATGGAGACCGTGATGTTCTTCAGCGCTCCGGCGACGCTGACGGCATCGAAGTCGATTGCACCACGACGCACTCGCAGCCTTCCTTGCCCGACTCCATCGAGCGGCCTCGTGGAACTCTGAAGAAACTCCCGAACCTTCTGCTGGGAGACCTGTGCGCGATGCCAATAGTCGTGCGCCAAGCCCAGTCGGCGAACCGGACCGGCGAGCTGTCGCACGACGACGACGAAGGCGACCACCTCCCCGAGCGTGGCGCTTCCCCGCCGAACCTCGAACAGTCCGGTGATCAGGACCGCCGCCACCGCAAGCATTGAGAACGCGGTTGCGATCCCCCTCAGCCGGCCGCGAAGCTTCGCCACCTTTATCAGGGCGCGGGTGAGTCCGTCGTTCTGGTGCGACAACCGCCTGTATTCGCCGCTGGTCCTGCCGAATGCCTGCACGACCGACTGAGCGTTGATCTGCTCGTCGATGTTGCTCATCACCAGGGAGCGTCGACGCCTCATGGTGCGGGTGGCCTGGCGCATGGCCCTGCCAGAACCGAGCGATGAGGCGGCGCCGGCGGCCAGCGTTGCAACGATCGCGAGCGACATCCAAAGGTTGAAGAAGCTCATCGCAATGAGGGTGCCGGCGAGCACGATGCCGGCGTTGATCCCGCCCAGGATTCCCCGGCTGATCCAGATCCGCGTCATCGAGAGGTCGCCGAGGAAGCGCAGGAGCAGTCCGCCTCGCGCTCGGCCTTGGAACTGGCGCGCCGTCATGCCCTGCAGGTGCTGGTACATCCTCATCCGCAGTCCCCGGATCACCTGGTAGCCGACCCTCTCCGTGACGTTGAACTCGACGGACCTCAGGTACCCGTGCACGGCGGCGACGAGGCACAGGAGCAGGGCGTCCTTGAGCGCCGCCACCCAGGCCGCCTCGGCTGCCGCGCCGACCACTCCGGGGGCGAGCGCCGCGACGACCGTTCGAATCAGGAGTACGTAGCTCACGAGGGTCGCGACCTCCGCCAGACCGATCGCCACAACCAAAGCGAGGTCACGTCGCCTGAGGCGGTAGAGATCGCGTCTCCCGCTCACGACGGCTCCGACACGCTGACGGGCAGCCGATGCTTGGCGAGCATCACCACCTTCTTGGAGGCTGGCACCTCGTCGCCGGGCGTCGCGTCCACCGTCCCGATCGGGGATGATCGACGAGCTTTCACCGGCCGGCTTTGCATGGGTGGCGGCTCCAAGCCGAGATGCGCGGAGATCGCCACGGGGTCGTCGAGCTGGTCGAGAGACAGCACTGGCAGCCCGGTGGCCACGGCCGCTTCGCGCGCCGCCAGCGGAGAACGCGTGAGCAGTCCCGACACCGCGACGACATTGTGCCCCAGGCCCTTCAAATAGGAGACACCGGCGGCCGCCCCGACTGCATCGGGTGCCGCGAAAATGATCATGTCGATCATCGAGTGGAAAGCGACAGAATTGAGCAGACGGGAAGTCTCGCTTTGGAAGACACCGTCGGCCACCTCGACGAAGTTGACGTCGGTGCCGGAGGCGGTCAGGTGATCGATGAGCTCAGAGAACATCCGCTCGACGACGATCATCGGTTGGCGGTAGGTGGAGGACAGTCCCACATCGGTGAAATCGAGCATGAGGTGCGCGCCCGCGTCAAGCATGCACCAGTAGTCGTTGCCAGAGCCGGTGCCCGTGACCTTCGTCGCGCCGGCGCGCACTCCCGCTCGACTGAGCCCGTGGACCAGGTGGTGGATCGTGGTTGTCTTGCCCGAGCTCATGGCCGTGCCGATCACCGCGATCGTGCGGGGTCGGACGAGGTCGGTCAAAACCGGTTGGAGTGCGAAGTCCAGGATGTTCAGGGGACGACCCCTGTCGTCACCGAGCAGGCCGATCGGGAGGATGTCCGTCGCCCGTCGAACCGTCTGGTGCTGACTGAGCACCCGAGAGGCTATGCCGCCGGATGCCACGAGCTGGGTATGACCAAGAGTTCCAGGCACGTGGGATTCGAACTGGTCGGTAGCGTACCGGTCGCCATAGGCGACGATGATCTCGTCTCCCGCGTGCAGCGTGGCGCGGCGACCATTCGGTTGTTCGACGTGGCGGTGGTGACCGAGTCTCGTCACTCGAGCCAGCAGGACATCACCGGATCTGGGCCGCACCGCGCCGCCGACGATGGTACGCATCGCATCGCTCGGCACCCGCCTCACGGTGAAGGCGGGCTTGGCGCGCTCGCGCTGCTCGTTCTCGAGAGTTTGAACCCAGATGCGTCGTCGGGTCGACATGGTTCTCCTTCGACGCCCACCCTCTTGGGCGCCCATGTACCCTTCCCCCCCTAGGGGTGAAACCGGATACTGACGGACCCCAGCGAGTGTGGCACATCGAGGTTGACGCCACAAGACATGGCGTCCGCAATCAGCCGATCGCGTTCAGCCAGACCTTTCGCGCCTCGAGAGCCTCCTGCGCCTCGGCAACCTTCTTCGCGTCACCGGTCGCCTTGGCGTCGGCAAGTTCTCGCTCGAGCTTGTCGATCGCCGCCTGCAGCTGGCTTGCCAGCCCCTCGGAGCGGGCCTTGCGCTCCGGGTTGTTTCGTTCCCAGTGCTCCTCGTCGAGCTTGCGCACCGCCGTCTCAATCTTGCGCAGGCGGTCCTCGACGGCCTTCACCTTGTCACGCGGCACCTTGCCGATCTCATCCCAACGACGCTGAATACTCGCGAGAGTGTCCTTCGCCTTCGCCCGGTCGGTCTCCTTGAGCAGCGGCTCGGCCTCGGCGAGCAACGCAAGCTTCTGCTCGTAGTTGCCGGCGAACTCTGCATCATCCTTCGCATCGACCTCGGCTTTGGCCGAATAGATGACGTCGCCCGCCGCCTTGAATTTCGCCCACAGCGCGTCGTCGAACTTCTTGCCGGCACGACCGGCGAGCTTCCATGCGTCGAGCAACTGCCGGTACGCGGGGATGCCGTCGGGGCCCTTGGGGATAAGCGCTTCTGCGCTGTCTACGAGCTCTTGCTTCTTCGTCCGGGCATCCTTGTGCACGGAGTCGAGCTCGGCGAAGAACGCCTTGCGGTTCGTCTCGATTGTCGTGCGCGCGGCGCGGAATCGCTTCCACAACTCGTTGCTCTCGCTCTTCGGGAGGCGCGGGCCGTCCTGCTGGTGCTTCTGCCAGCGCGCGAAGATGTCGTCCAGGGTCGCGCTCGCCTGCTTCCACTGCACCTTCGCGGGGTCCTGGGCGGCGAGCGCCTCGGCCTCCTGCACGAGCGCGGCGCGTTCGATCACGGCGGCGTCGACCGCAGCTTTCTGCTCCGCCGACTGCTTTTCGGCGATTTCACCGACAGCACCGCCCAGGGCCTCGAGCCGTCGCTGCAGCGAGGCGAGGTCTCCGACCGCATTCGCGGTCGAGATCGTGGTGGTGAGCGATGCGATCGTCTTGGCGACGTCGGCGACGGCCGTGCCGCGCTTGATGCGCTGCTCGAGAAGCGTCACCTGCCCGGCCAACTCGGTGTACTTGCGTTGGAAGTAGGCGAGGGCCTCTTCCGGTGAACCGTCGGGGTACTGTCCGACAGCCCGTTCCCCGTCGGCTTCGCGCACGAAGACGGTGCCCGTCTCATCGACGCGGCCCCAGGGTTGCTGATCGTTGGTCGCCAAAATGTCTCACCTTGCTGCTCTGGCCGTTTCGGTCGAATCGGCCGTGGATCAGCCTATTGCACGCGCGCGACTGGCGGCGAGTTGCCGCTGGCTACTGCAGCGTGAGTCGCGTGATCGTCGTCGGCACGGCGGGCTCACCATCCGTCGCCGTCGACCCGTCTGCCGCGGGAGCGACCCCAGCGCTGGCGATGTCTGCGACGAACTGGTCGAGTCCGCTCGTGACCGAACCGAAGACCGTGTAGCCGCCGCCGCTCGGGTCGAGGAACGAGTCGGTGTGGGTGATGAAGAACTGCGTGCTCTGGCTGGACGGGCTCGCGGCACGAGCCATCGCGATCGTCCCGGCCGGGTAGATGCCGTCCGCCGGAACGTTCTCCAGCGGCCCGAAGCTGAATCCGGGGTCGACCGACGCTCCGCCCGGCTGCCCGCACTGGATCACACCCAGCTGCTCCGCGGTGGTGAGCCGATGGCACACGTTGCCCTGGTAGTAGCCGGCCTGGGCAAGCGATATGAACGCGGATGCAGCCTGAGGCGCCAGATTCCCGTCGATGCGGATCCCGAGGTCGACGTCGTTGAGCACGAGATTGCCTGTCCAGGCGCGTCCCTCCGCGATCGCGGGCGACGGCACCGACCCGACGTTCTCATCGGTCGGATCGGCGGAAGCGGACGCGCTCGGCTCCGGTACCGGCACGCCGGGGCCTGACGTGAAGTAGACGATCTGGGTGATGGTCGCCAGGGTCGCGATCACGAGCACGGCGGCGACCGCGAGAATGTTGTCGCGGCGACGGCGGGTGTGCTGGTGGGCGTGCACGGTCCTGCGGGCGTTGTACGAGCGCAGCCGATCACGATGCTCGCGTGCCTCGCGTTCGGTGCTCTTGCTCGGTGCCACGGGATCCTCCGTCGGTGTCGCGGGCGTCGCCCATGACCAATGGTGCCAAATGAACTGTAGCGGCCCGACCGAACTACGATGGCGAGCATGGTGGATGCCCGGATCGGACTGCGCTCTGGTGCGACCCCGCTCGCGGTGAGGATGCGCCCGGCGTCGCTCGACGAGGTAGCGGGCCAGAAGCATCTGCTCACTCCCGGATCACCTCTCGTGAGTCTCGCCTCGGACAAGACGGGGGAGCGGGGATCCGTCTCCGTCATCTTGTGGGGTCCTCCAGGCACAGGCAAGACGACTCTCGCCCAGGCGATCGCCCGCAGCTCCGGCCGCAATTTCGTCGAACTCTCGGCAGTGAACGCGGGAGTGCGCGATGTGCGGCAGGTGATGGAGGAGGCGATGTCCGCTCGGGACCTCTACGGCATCTCGACGGTGTTGTTCCTCGATGAGATCCACCGCTTCACGAAGGCGCAGCAGGACGCCCTGCTTCCCGGCGTCGAGAACGGCTGGGTGATCCTCGTCGCGGCGACGACCGAGAATCCGTCGTTCTCGGTGATCTCGCCGTTGCTCTCGCGCTCTCTCCTGCTCACGCTCGAGCAGCTGTCCGATGAGGACCTCGGCACGCTCGTCGACCGAGCGGTCGTCGACGAGAGGGGGCTCGCCGACAAGGTCGAACTCGCTCCTGAAGCCCGTGCCGCAATCATCCGCCTCGCCTCAGGCGATGCACGGCGCGCCCTGACCGCACTGGAGGCGGCGGCGCTGTCGGCTTCATCGACGACAACAGAGGATGACGGGACGGATGCCGCGACGAAACCCCTCGTGACCGCCGAGATCGTCGCGTCCGCGGTGGACCGCGCGCTGCTGCGCTACGACCGCAACGGCGACGAGCACTACGACGTGATCAGCGCCTTCATCAAGTCCGTGCGGGGTTCTGACGTCGACGCGGCCATCCACTACCTCGCCAGGATGATCGAGGCGGGCGAGGACCCCCGCTTCATCGCGCGCCGCATCATCATCAGCGCGGCGGAAGACATCGGCATGGCCGACCCGCAGGCGCTCGTCATCGCCGTGGCCGCGGCGGACGCCGTGCAGTTGATTGGAATGCCGGAGGGTCGCATCCCGCTCGCTGAGGCGGTCACCTACCTCGCGACGGCGCCGAAGTCGAACCGCTCGTACCTGGCGATCGACAAGGCGATAGCTGATGTGCGCGCCGGAGACTTCGGTCGCGTGCCGAAGCCGCTGCGGGACGCCCACTATCCGGGGGCGAAGCGGCTCGGGCACGGCAAGGGCTATATCTATTCGCACGACTCCGAGCTCGGCGTCGTGGAGCAGCAGTACCTGCCGGACGAACTGCGCGGAACCGAGTACTACCGGCCGACGGAGCACGGTCACGAACGAGAGGTTGCCGCCCGGTTGGTGAAACTGCGTCGGATCATCTCGGGCGGTGGAGTCGGGTCCTAGCGACTAGCTGATGCGCGCGGGTGTGACAGACAGCGCGTGATAGCCTTGTTGCTGCCTACAGAGGGCTCTCGCGCACGGCTGCTGCTTCAGCTCCTCTGAATGGGATACGTCTTTTAGCCGGACGGCCCGCGGCACATCCCTCTTCTAATTCTTTCCGCTCGCGACCACGCGTGCGGGAAACCTGTTGAAGACCGATGATCTCTGTACCGAAAGGAAACCGTGTCTACCAAGTCACGTACTCGTAGCAAGACCCGCCTGTCGCGCGCGTTGGGCATCGCCCTCACGCCCAAGGCAGCCAAGTACCTCGAGAAGCGTCCGTACGCTCCGGGCGAGCAAGGCCGCACCAAGCGCAAGACCGACTCCGACTATGCGGTGCGTCTTCGCGAGAAGCAGCGCCTGCGCGCCCAGTACGGCATCCGCGAAGCTCAGCTGAAGATCGTCTTTCAGGAGGCGCGTCGCGCCGCCGGCCTGACCGGTGAGAACCTGGTCGAGCTGCTCGAGATGCGTCTCGACGCCGTCGTCGTGCGTGCCGGCCTCGCCCGCACCACCGCTCAGGCCCGCCAGATGATCGTGCACCGCCACATCCTCGTTGACGGCCAGCGGGTGGACCGCCCGTCGTTCCGCCTGAAGCCCGGCCAGCTCGTTCACGTGCACACGAAGAGCGAGAGCATGGACATCTTCCAGGTTGCCGCCGCCGGCGCGCACCAGGACGTGCTTCCGAAGGTACCCGCGTACCTCGAGGTCGAGATCGATAAGCTGCAGGCGCGCCTCGTGCGACGCCCGAAGCGCGTCGAGGTTCCCGTGACGTGTGAAGTCCAGCTCGTCGTGGAGTACTACGCGGCCCGCTAGACCTGCTCATCACGAACGGGACGGCCCTTTCTGGGTCGTCCCGTTCGTGCGTTAACGGGCGCCGCGTCCCGATGGTCCTCGTTGCCGACCGGGGGGATGTTCGAAGGCCGAACCGGTCACAAAGTAAGCTGGTCGGCGGTCCCATTTCGCTACGCATCCACCAGCATCCATCAGGAGAGAAATCATGAAGAGTGCACTCTGGCTCGTCGTCGGTGTGGGACTCGGCTTTCTCGCCGCCCACCAGGTCAACAGGACCGAACAGGGCAGGGCCTTCTTCCGGGAGATCGACTCCCGCACTCGCGAGTTCACGGAGGCCGTCGTCGCCGGCTACCGCTCACGCCAGGCCGAACTCGGTCACCCCTTCGACGAGACCGAGGATGCCGCGCAGCATGCAGACCGCTGACATCCACGGCCGCTGGCTCACCTACTTCGGGGACCGCGGGCACACGGTCGTGCCGTCCGCCTCCCTGGTGAGCGAGGACCCCACCCTGCTTTTCACCGTCGCCGGCATGGTGCCGTTCATCCCTTACCTCACCGGACTCGTTCCAGCGCCGTACCCCCGTGCGACGAGCGTGCAGAAGTGCATCCGCACGCTCGACATCGAGGAGGTCGGCAAGACCACCAGGCACGGCACGTTCTTCCAGATGAACGGCAACTTCTCCTTCGGTGACTACTTCAAGGACCGAGCGATCGAGTACGCGTGGGAACTGCTGACGACGCCGGAGTCCGACGGAGGGCTCGGTTTCCAGGAGAAGGACCTGTGGGTCACCGTCTATCAGGACGACGACGAGGCCGCCGGCTATTGGAGAAAGACCGCTGGACTGCCGGATGAGCGCATCCAGCGGATGGGCAAGAAGGACAATTACTGGGACACCGGCCAGCCGGGCCCCGCCGGGCCCAGCTCCGAGATCTTCTTCGACCGCGGTCCCGCCTACGGGCGAGAGGGCGGACCTGCTGCGGACGACGACCGCTACATCGAGATCTGGAACCTCGTGTTCATGCAGTACCTGCGTGGCGAAGGCTCGGGCAAGGACTACCCGATCCTCGGCGAGCTGCCCCGGAAGAACATCGACACCGGCATGGGTCTCGAACGCGTCGCGTTCCTCAAGCAGGGCGTCGAGAACCTATACGAGATCGACCAGGTCCGACCGGTGCTCGACCGGGCCGCCGAGCTCTCCGGCAGACGCTACGGAGCGGACCACGACGACGACGTGCGGATGCGCGTGGTCGCCGACCACGTCAGGTCCGCCCTCATGCTCATGGCCGACGGCGTGACACCCTCCAACGAGGGACGCGGCTACATCCTCCGCCGTCTGTTGAGGCGCAGCGTCCGCGCGATGCGGCTGCTCGGCGTGGACGCTCCCACCTTCACCGAACTCTTCCCCGCCTCACGAGACGCGATGAAGGCCGCCTACCCGGACGTCGCGTCGGGGTTCGAGCGCATAGGGCGCCTCGCCTACGCAGAGGAGGAGACCTTCCTGCGCACGCTCGCGAGTGGAACGAGCATCCTCGACCTCGCCGTGACGAAGACGAAGGATGCCGGCGCGGCCCAGCTCGCCGGGGACACCGCCTTCCAGCTGCACGACACGTTCGGCTTTCCCATCGACCTCACCCTCGAGATGGCGGAGGAAGCAGGGCTTACGGTGGACCGTGCGGCGTTCGACGCCCTCATGCTCGAACAGCGGACCATGGCGAAGGCAGACGCGAAGGCCAAGAAGACCCTCCTCGCCGACCTCTCCGTGTACAGCGAGTTCCGTGCGGCCGGGGAGACGGTGTTCACCGGCTACGAATACCTGCAGACCGACTCGAGCATCCTCGGGTTGATCGTCGGCGGCACGTCAGTGACGAGAGCCGTGGCCGGGGACATCGCCGAGGTGATCCTCGCGGAAACCTCCCTCTACCCCGAATCGGGCGGCCAGGAGGCCGATGCCGGACGCATCGTCGGTGCCGGATTCGACCTTGAAGTGCTCGATGTTCAGCGGCCTGTGAAGGGCCTGGTCAGCCACAAGGTGCAGGTGAGCACCGGCGAAGTCGCCGTCGGCGAGGCCGCCACGAGCGTGGTGGATCCGGAATGGCGTCGCGGGGCGACTCAGGCGCATTCGGCGACCCACCTCATCCACGCGGCACTACGCGACACACTCGGCCCGGAAGCCCATCAGGCCGGCTCCTACAACCGCGCCGGCTACATGCGCCTGGACTTCAACTGGAATCAGGCGCTGTCGCCGGCGACCCGAAGCGAGATCGAGGAGATCACGAACAACGCGATCCGGCAGAACCTCGAGGTCGAAACCCGGGTGATGTCGCTCGACGAGGCGAAATCACTCGGCGCCATGGCCTTGTTCGGAGAAAAGTACGGCGACACCGTGCGGGTCATCGACATCGGGGGGCCGTGGTCACGTGAACTGTGCGCCGGCACTCACGTGTCGCGCAGCTCAGAGGTGGGCCTGATCAATCTCGTGAGCGAAGCGTCCATCGGATCCTCCAACCGCCGAATCGAGTCGCTCGTCGGGATCGACGCGTTCCGCGATCTCGCGACCGAACGTGCGATCGTCAGTCGGCTGACCTCGAGCCTCAAGACGCCGCGCGAGCAATTGCCCGAGCGCATCGGCGAGCTGCTCGCGAGCCTCAAGGCGGCCGAGAAGAAGATCGCCGAGTTCGAAGCTGCGGCGCTCACCGCTCGCGTTCCCCAGATTCTCGCCGCCGGAGAGCGCCTGGGCGAGCTCACCGTCATCGCGGAGGACGTCGGACCGGTGAACTCCTCCGACGATCTGCGAAGCCTCGTGCAGAGCGTGCGGGCACGAACAGGAACGGACGCGGCGGTCGTCGCTCTCGCCGCCGACGTCAACGGCAAGCCCGCCGTGATCGTCGCCACGAACGACGCGGCCCGCGCACGCGGGGTCAAAGCCGGCGTGCTCGCTCGAGCGGCCGCCGCAGCGCTCGGCGGAGGCGGAGGCGGCAAGGACGACCTCGCCCAGGGCGGGGGCTCCGACGTGTCGGCGATCCCCGCCGCGCTCGAGGCGATCACCGCCTCGCTGCCGAGGTAGCGGGCGGTGCGTCCCGGGGTGAGGATCGGCGTCGACGTCGGCAAGGCGCGAATCGGCGTCGCAAGGAGCGACTTCCACGGCATGCTCGCGATGCCGGTGGAGACGGTGAAACGAGGCGAAGGTGACATCCGTGCGATCCTCGCCCACGTGACAGACGTCGACGCGGTGGAGATCGTCGTCGGGCTGCCCCTCTCGCTGAGCGGCGCCGAGACCGCGTCGACCGCAGATGCCCGCGAGTTCGCCGGCCGCATCGCCCAAGCCAGTCCCTCCGCCCGTGTACGGCTCGTCGACGAACGCCTCTCGACCGTGTCTGCGCAGCGGGCGCTGCACGCTTCGGGACGTACCACCAGGAACTCCCGCGGAGTTATCGACCAGGTGGCGGCGGTTATAATTCTGCAGCATGCCCTCGACTTCGAGCGGTCCGGCGGGACCCCGCCCGGCGCTCTCCTCGTTCCGGATGAAGGATCTGAATAGTGGCGGATGAGCCCAGCTGGGACGAGCTTTTCACCTCGCAACCGGAGGACGCTCGAGCCGGCCTGCGCACCGAGAACCGGCCGGCGGAAACCCGGCGCCCACCGAAGCGACGGCTCACCTGGCTTTGGGTGCTTCTCTCGATCGTCATGGTGCTCGGAATCGGTGTGACGGCCGTCTTCTTCGCCTTCGAGGAACAGGTGCGCAGCGTACTCGGCTGGGAGGAGCCGAACGACTACGTCGGGTCCGGTTCCGGTGAGGTCGTCGTGACAATCGTCGACGGGCAGGTCGGCGGCGACATTGCGAAGACCCTCGTCGACGCGGACGTGACGAAGTCCTACGACGCGTTCTACGACCTGCTTCTCGCAAGCGACGTCTGGTTCCAGCCCGGCAGCTACTCGCTCAGGCAGCAGATGAGCGCACAGTCGGCGCTGGACGCCCTGCAGGACCCGGCGAACAAGGTCGAGACCTCGGTCCTGTTCCAGGAGGGCAAGAGCATCACCCAGGTGTTCAACGCGCTGAGCGAGTCCACCGGGATCCCGGTGGACGATTTCGAGGCGGCGGCCGCCGATCCGACCGTGTATGGCGCCCCGCCCGAGGCGCCGAGCCTCGAGGGGTACCTTTTTCCGGCCCGGTACAGTTTCGAACCGGGAGTCGACGCCTCCGCGATCCTGCAGACGCTCGTGAGCCGCTCCTTCGAGTCCCTGGACGCCGCGGGGGTCGCCGCGCAGGATCGGCACCGCGTCCTCACCATCGCCTCACTCATCCAACGCGAGGCCGGTTCCAACCCCGACGACTTCTTCAAGGTCTCCCGCGTCATCCAGAACCGTCTCGACTCGGGCATGATGCTGCAATTCGATTCGACGGCGCACTACGGATTCACCCTCCGGTACGGCGAACGCGACGCCGATTCGGTGTTCACCAACGCGGACGAGCTCAGCGATGACAATGCGTACAACCCCTACGTGCACAGCGGATTGCCGCCGGGACCGATCGGAGCGCCCGGCGACCTCGCGATCGACGCGGCCGTCCATCCGGCGGACGGCTCGTGGCTGTACTTCGTGACCGTGAACCTGGACACGGGGGAGACCGCCTTCTCTGCCACTCTCGGTGAGCACAACGCCGCGGTGAGGCAGCTTCAGGCATGGTGCAGGGATACCCAGAGCCCGAATTGCGGCTGATGGACAACCCCAGCAAGCTCGCCGTCCTCGGTTCGCCCATCGCGCACTCGAAGTCGCCCGTGCTGCACGCCGCGGCCTACGCTGCTCTCGACCTGCCGTGGACCTACTCGGCCATCGAGATGGCGGGACCCGGACTGCGCGACTTCGTTCTGTCGCTGGACAGCGGATGGCGCGGCCTCTCACTCACGATGCCACTCAAGCGCGACATCCTTCCGCTGCTGGATCGCGCGGACGAGCTCGTCGAGCTCACCGGCGGAGCGAACACCGTGCTGTTCACGGGCGGCGGCGGCTTTCGCATGGCCGGCTTCAACACCGACGTGTACGGGGTCACCAGGGCACTTCGGGAGGGCGGTGTCCCGCGAGTGACGAAGGTGCACGTGCTCGGCGCCGGCGCCACCGCGTCATCGGTGCTCGTCGCCGTCGCCGCACTCGGCGCCGTCGAGGTGCTGGTCTCGGCGCGCACGCCGGGGAAGGCGAAAGCGCTCGCGCCCCTCGCGGAGCGCCTCAACCTGCGGCTGACCATCACCGGGCTCGACGCGGCGCCGGCGTCCTTCGTACCGGACCTCGTCGTGAGCACTCTTCCCGGCGGCTCCGACGTCGATGTGTCCTTCCCCTCAGAGGTGCTCTCCGGATCGACCCTCTTCGACGTCGCGTACGACCCGTGGCCGAGCCCGCTCGCGACGCGGTGGCGCGAAGCCGGAGGGCGGGTCGTCTCCGGTCTCGAGATGCTGGTGAACCAGGCGCTCGGTCAGGTGCGCGTCTTCGTGACAGGGGCCGCCTCGACGGAACTCGACGACGAACGTCGAGTGCTCGACGCAATGCGGGCGAGCGTCGGGCTCGGAAGCTCTCCGGCTTAACGCGGGCGGTGGGCCCTCCGTGCTGTGGGAGGATTCTAGGTATGCTTCGATGGCTGACCGCAGGGGAATCACACGGCCCGGAACTCGTGGCAATTCTGGAGGGGCTCCCCTCGGGAGTTCCCGTCTCGATGGACGGCATCCGCGCCGACCTCGCGCGACGCAAGCTCGGCTACGGCCGGGGCGCGCGAATGAAGTTCGAAGAGGATCAACTCGACATCTCGGGTGGCATCCGTTTCGGTCTCAGCATGGGCAGCCCGATCGCGCTCAGGGTCGGCAACACCGAGTGGCCGCGGTGGGTCGACGTGATGAGCGCGGCACCCGTCGACCTCGAATCGCTGCCGAAGGGCAGGGGCGCGGCGCTGACCCGCCCTCGGCCCGGCCACGCGGACCTGGTCGGCATGCAGAAGTACGACTTCGCCGAAGCCCGCAACGTTCTCGAACGGGCGAGCGCCCGCGAGACCGCCGCCCGGGTCGCTCTCGGCGCCGTCGCACGCGCGTTCCTGAACGGTCTCGGAATCGAACTCGTCAGCCATACCCTCGCGATCGGCCCCGTCCGCGTGCCGGAGGGAAGCCCACTGCCACGCCCGACGGATGTCACGGCGCTCGACGCCGATCCGCTGCGCTGCTTCCACGGCGACACCTCGGCGCGCATGGTCGAGGAAGTCGACCGGGCGCACGAGGACGGTGACACGCTCGGCGGTGTCGTCGAAGTGCTCGCGTACGGCTTGCCGCCAGGACTGGGCTCCTACACGCACTGGGACCGGCGACTCGACTCCCAGCTCGCCGCGGCACTGATGGGGATCCAGGCGATCAAGGGAGTAGAGGTCGGTGACGGGTTCCTCACGACCGTCCGTAGGGGCTCGCAGGCTCACGATGAGCTCGTGCAGACCGACGGCGGCATCACGAGGCTGAGCGACCGGGCCGGCGGCACCGAGGGCGGAATGAGCACCGGCACCGTGCTGCGCGTGAGCGCAGGGATGAAGCCCATCGCGACGGTGCCGCACGCGCTGCGCACCGTCGATGTTGCGACGGGAGCCGCCGCGGAGGCACATCATCAGCGTTCGGACGTCTGCGCCGTGCCTGCCGCCGGCGTCGTGGCCGAAGCGATGGTGGCTCTCGTGCTCGCGAATTCGGTGTTGGAGAAGTTCGGCGGCGACTCGCTGGGCGAGACCAGACGCAACCTGAAGTCGTACCTCGACGCGATACCTGAATCGCTCGCCACCTCCGGCTCGAGCGACCCGACCGCGTGAGGACCCCGTGACAACGCCCCGCCCATACGTCGTCGTAATCGGCGCTCCCGGAGCCGGAAAAACCCGCGTCGGCAAACGCATCGCCCGACTCCTCAAGGTTCCCTTCGTCGACACCGACCGGCGCATCGTGCTCCGTCACGGTCCGATCGCGCAGGTGTTCAGCGGACGCGGTGAGGAGCACTTCCGGAAGATCGAGCGCATCGAGGTCGCTCGGGCGCTGCGCGAGAGTGCGGTCGTCTCGCTCGGCGGAGGCGCCGTGCTCGATCCGGACACACAAGCGGACCTGACGGACCTGCCGGTCGCCCTGATGACGGTGAGCGCCGAGGCGGTGGCGTCGCGGATCGGCGACAAACGCCCGCTGCTTCGCGAGGGCGGAGTCGCGGCGTGGGAGACGCTCGTCGCCGCGCGGCGGGAAACCTATGAACGGTTGGCGACCCGCACCTGGGACAGCTCGGAGCGCCCCATCGACACCATCGCGCAGGAGATCGCCGACTGGGTGCGATCCCTGCCCGACCAATCAACCAGGGGAATGCAGCCATGACGGAAACCACCAGGATCAACGTTGGCGGGACGAGTCCGTATGACGTCGTCATCGGCCGGAACATCCTGCACACCGTTCCGGAGCACCTTGGATCCGGTGTAGCCAAGGTGCTGATCGTGCACCCCGCAACGCTCGGGGCGAGAGCTGCTCAACTGCGCGAAAGCCTTCTCGATCGCTATGAGGTACTGCTCGCGGAGGTCCCGGACGCCGAAGCGGGCAAACGAGTCGAGGTCGCTGCCTTCTGCTGGGGCGTCATGGGGCAGGCTGACTTCACCCGATCCGATGCCGTGATCGGGTTCGGCGGGGGATCGGTGACCGACCTGGCCGGTTTCGTAGCGGCCACCTGGCTGCGCGGCGTGACCCTGATCCAGGTGCCGACGACCCTGCTCGGCATGGTCGATGCGGCGGTCGGCGGCAAGACGGGCATCAACACGGCGGAGGGCAAGAACCTCGTCGGCGCGTTCCACGCGCCCGCCGCCGTGATCGAGGACCTCGAAATGCTTCACGGGCTCAGCCAGATGGAGATTCTCGCCGGGTTCGGGGAGGTCGTGAAGTGCGGGTTCATCGCCGAACCAGAGATTCTGGACATCATCGAAGCGGATGTCGACACCGCGACCGATTCGACGTCGCTCGAGTTCCGCAGGCTCGTCGAGCTGTCTGTCGGGCTCAAGGCGCGGGTGGTCGGAAACGACTTCCGGGACACCGGTCAGCGGGAGATTCTCAACTACGGCCACACGCTCGGGCACGCGGTCGAGTACGCGGAACGCTTCCAATGGCGGCACGGTGCCGCCGTAGCGATCGGGATGGTCTATGCGGCGGAGCTTGGCAGGTTGACCGGGCGGCTCGGCGATTCCGTGGTCGACCGGCACCGCAGCATCCTCACCTCGCTGCAACTGCCGATCGACTACCCGCTCGGCCGCTGGAACACGCTGCTCGCCGCCATGCAGCGGGACAAGAAGGCTCGCGGCGGCATGCTGCGCTTCATCATCCTCGACGACCTCGCAAAGCCAACGGTCCTCACCGGTCCGGACCAGAGCCTGCTGTTCGCCGCCTATCAGGAGATCGGCGTGTAGCGGCGGCTAAAATCGCACACTTCAGCGCAGCAACCCATAACGGGAAGCAAGAATGCGCTGGTTCCAGAACAAGGTCCGTGACATAGCGGACCTCGACGAAGGGTACCCGTGTCTGCCACCATCGTGGACGTTTCTCAACCGATCACGGATCACGAGGTGAACGCGATACGCAGGGACTTCCCTGCCCTGTTGGAGAGCGTGAACGGTGAACCGCTGGCGTACCTTGACTCCGCCGCCACCGCGCAACGCCCGCACGCGGTGCTCGATGCCGAGCGACACTTCCTCGAGCACCACAACGCCGCAGTGCACCGCGGCGCGCACACGCTCGCCGGCCTCGCCACGGAGGCGTACGAAGACGCCCGCAGCACCGTCGCGGCGTTCGTCGGTGCCGGGCCCGATGAGGTGGTGTGGACCGCCAACGCCACCGACGCGCTCAACCTCGTCGCCTACGGTTTCGCGAACGCCAGCCACGGCCGCGGGGGAGCGGCCGCTCGACGCTTCGCGCTCGCACCCGGCGACGAGATCGTCGTCACCGAAGCGGAGCACCACGCAAACCTCGTCCCGTGGCAGGAGCTCGCCGCGGTCACCGGGGCGACCCTGCGCTTCATTCCCGTCAACGACAGCGGCGTCTATTCCGTCGGTGACGCGGCGGCGGTCCTCAGTAGCCGCACCCGTATCGTCGCGCTCGCCCACGTGTCTAACGTGACCGGATTCGTCGCCCCTGTCGCCGAGATCGTGGCGCTCGCGCACGCGAGGGGAGCGCTCGTCGTCCTGGACGCATGCCAGTCGGCTCCCCACCGCGCACTCGATCTCCCCGGACTCGGAGTCGACTTCGCAGCATTCTCCGGACACAAGATGCTGGGCCCCACCGGCATCGGCGTGCTCTATGGACGCGCAGAACTTCTAGACGCATTGCCGCCGTTCCGCACAGGCGGCTCGATGATCAGCACCGTGACGATGACCGACGCCGACTACCTGCCGGCACCGCAACGTTTCGAGGCGGGCACGCCGCCGGTGTCGCAGGCCATCGCACTGGCCGAGGCGGTGCGTTACCTCCAGCGCATCGGCCTCGACCGCATCGAGCGACGTGAAGAGCTGCTCGCCGAACGGATGCTCGTCGGTCTCGCCGGGATTCCGGGCATCCGCACGATCGGTCCCGGCCTGGGGGTCCCGAGGGCGGGTCTCGTCAGCTTCGACGTCGACGGCGTCCACGGGCACGACGTCGGCCAGTACCTCGACGCCCGCGGAATCGCGGTGCGGGTCGGTCATCACTGCGCGCAGCCCCTGCACCGTCGGCTCGGTCTGATTTCGAGCACCCGCGCGAGCGCATACATGTACACCACCACCGATGAGGTGGATCGTCTCCTCGGGTCCGCGCACGAAGTGCGGCGCTACTTCGGGGCGGCGTGATGTCCGATTCGCTCGCCAACCTGTACCAGCAAGTGATCCTCGACCATGCCAGACAGCGCATCGGATACGGGCAACTAGACCATGCCGACGCGGAACGGTTCGAACGCAACCCCACCTGCGGCGACGAGGTGATGGTACGGCTCGCACTCGAGCAGGGAACGGACCGAATCGCGTCGCTCGCCTGGCAGGGCGCGGGATGCAGTATCTCGACGGCGTCCGCATCCGTGCTCGCGCAACTCGCCGAGGGCCTGACTCTCACGGAACTGCAGTCGAAAATCGACGCATTCCGCGCAATGCTGCGCGAGCGCGGCGACGTCGAGCCGGACGAGGACGTGCTGGGCGACGCCGTCGCCTTCCAGGGGGTGTCCAAGTATGTGATGCGAGTGAAGTGCGCAATGCTGCCCTGGGTGGCCGCGGAAGCGTGCCGGGGCTCACTCACCTGATGCGGCGCCGGTAGTGTGGTGCCCATGCCTCGCGTGCTCGTGCTCAACGGACCCAACCTCAATCGGCTCGGAACGCGGGAACCGGACGTTTACGGAAACGGTACGCTCGGCGACCTCGAGTCCGCTCTGACCGAAGCCACCGACTTCGACGTCGACCTGCGCCAGACGAACAGCGAAGCCGAGTTGATCGGGTGGTTGCACGAGGCGATCGACAGCCGCGCCCCGGTCATCCTGAACCCGGCCGCTTTCACACATTATTCGTACGCGCTTCGGGACGCCGCGACGCTCGTGACCGGCGCCGGGCTGATCCTCGTCGAGGTGCACATCTCGAACCCGCACGCGCGCGAGGAATTCCGTCACAACAGCGTCATCTCGGCGGTCGCGACGGGCGTCATCGCCGGATTCGGCTTCGACTCGTACCTCCTCGCGCTAGAGCTCATTCGGCGTCGGGTGCAGTAGCCGGTAAACTTCCCTTCTCCCCGCACTCACGCCACTAACCCACGCAATCGAACGGAACAGTACACGCATGGCTTCAACCGCTGACATCAGGAACGGCGTCGTTCTCAACATGGACGGCCAGCTCTGGACCGTCATCGACTTCCAGAACGAAAAGCCGGGCAAGGGTGGAGCGTTCGATCGCACCAAGGTCAAGAACGTCATGACCGGCAAGGTCGTCGACCGCACGTTCAACGCCGGCGCCAAGATCGAGACCGAGACGGTCGATCGCAGCGAGTTCCAGTACCTGTACAAGGATGGCGAGAACTTCGTCTT
>JAODME010000005.1 GCA_025465095.1 Microbacteriaceae bacterium
CTTCTTGAAGATGTTGACCAGCGCCAGAACGAATCCCACGATCGCCGCGGGCAGAGCGAGCACGGGGATGATCCAACCGACCGCGGCGCCGACGAGCAGAATGCCGAAGGCGACCACGGTCTTGACGATCGTGTCCTCGTAGCTCATGCGGTCGGTGTCGACCGGGCTTGCGGACGGGCGACTGTAGAGCTCGTCGAGCTGGCTGGCCGAGACGCTCTGCTGGCCGAACTGTGCGCTCTTTACTACTGCACCCGACGAGAACGCGGGCGACTTGGTGAAGGCGGGATTTGATGAAGCCATCGATTCCTCTTTCGCTGTGAGTGGGAGAGACCCCCACGCAGTCATTTTAGGGGACCATCCCTCGATTTTGGCTGTGACGGATTCGGCGCTTGGCGAACAGGCGCCTGGTGATGTTGAGGGCGAGCCACGCGGAGGCCGTCAGTACAAGTCCCATGACGGTGCAGACGACCGTCCCCGCACCGTACTGGGGGAAGCGGGAACTGAGAACGAGTGACGCTGCGATTGGTGCGAGGAGAACGATGAAGCTGTGCAGCGGTCGCATCCGCACGACGAGCCACGCGGCGAGGGTCAGTGTGAGGAGCGCGCCAGACTGGGCACCGGCCAGTAGCGAGGCGACGCCCAGCAGCGCTGGGCCTACGGCGAGGAACCGGCGCCATCCCGGAGCCGGAACGAGAACCCAGCCCGCGACGGTCGCGGCGACACCGAACAGCGCGAGGGGAAGGGTGTAGACCGACGCGAACTGCAGTGCGGCGCCGCCCACAAAAAGTGCGGCGACGGCGCCGAGATATCGGTACCGGTAGCTGCCGAAGCGGAGGGGAACGGATGATGTCGGCTCACGCCATCCGGTTGTCGGCATCTATGCCACCCCGCTCAGAACGATCACCATGTAGACGACGAGCACGGCGCCGAGCACCCCTAGGACGATGCCTATCGTGAGCGGGACGTCCACCCGGCGCTTCGGGCGCGGTTCGCCGAGCTCGTCCGGCTCTGATTCCGGAAACACGAAAGCGTCCGGATCGGGCGCAGGGTTGTGCTCGGCCGGCCGGATCGCGGACGGTATAGCGGGCCTCTCCTCCGGTTCCGCTGCGCCAGCCGGGGCGCCGCAATAGATGCAGAATTTCCATTCGGGGCGCATCGTTTCCCCGCAGTTCACGCACTGGCCCATGTTCTGCACCATATCAATGCCCATGGGGCGGTACCGTTGGACCGTGCTTCCTCCTGCAGTCACCCTGCCGTTGATAATCGCGCACCGCGGAGCGAGCGGTTATCATCCCGAACACACCTATTCCGCCTTCAAGCTCGCCATCGACCAGGGCGCTGATGCGCTCGAACCCGACCTCGTCGCCTCACGCGACGGCGTGCTCGTGATCCGTCACGAGAATGAGATTTCGCTGACGACGGATGTTGCCTCCCGGCCGGAGTTCGCTCGACTACGCACTACGAAGGTCGTCAACGGGGTCTCACGCACCGGCTGGTTCACCGAGGACTTCACCTGGGCCGAGCTCACGACGCTTCGTTCCGTGGAGCGGCTGCCCGACATCCGACGCGGGAACGTCGTGCACGATGGAAGGGACCGCATGCTGCGGTTCGAGGAGCTGCTGGCACTGGTCGACGCGCAGGACCGCCCCGTCGGGGTCGTCGCGGAGATTAAGGATGCAAGCTACTTCGCGTCACTGGGGTTTCGACTTGACACGATGCTCGCTTCCGCGCTCGCCGCGGCGGGTTGGACCGACGACGAGCGGCTGACCGTCGAGAGCTTCGAGCTGTCGTTCTTCGCGTCGATGCGTGCCTCGGGCGTGGGCGGCCGATTCGTCTACCTGATCAAGGCGAAGGGCTCGCCGGCCGACCAACCAGATGTCACTTACGCCTCCTACCTCACGGATGAGGGACTGCGCGGCCTCGCCTCTGTCGTCGACGGGATCAGCGTGAACAAACTGCTGCTACTCGCGCAGGACTCCGCAGGCGGGGGCACGGTCACCGATCTGGTTTCACGCGCTCACGCCGCCGGCCTGACGATCTACTGCTGGACCCTTCGTGCGGAGAACGAGTTTTTGGGACCGGAGCATCAGATCGGCGACTCCCCGTGGGGGATCGGCAACTGGGCGGCCGAGTTCGGCCTGCTGATGGCATCCGGAATCGACGGCATCTTCACCGACCAACCCGACCTGGCCGTCATCGCTCGGGAGCAGATACGCGTGGCTCGCGCGAGCGTCGACGCCGAGTTCGCCAAGGAGCACGTGCCGCCTCGAGTCGTGCCGGTAAACCGGGCGCCGGTGCGCCGTGCTGCTAATCGCGTGCGCCCGCCGGCACCGCTGGCGCCGTCCCCTGCGCTCGCTACAGAACCTATCGATCTCTCCTGAGCGGAACAACACAGGCGCCCTAGTGCTGCTCGCCCGGACGCGTCGCCCCTCGTCACGGCGGGCTTCGCGCGGAGAGGAGCGGACCGGTGTCGCTGGTCGCGGCTAGAATTGAGCCAGTTATGACCTTCCTTCTCGACCCCGCGAATCCGGCCGAACACGCGCACTCCGCCCAGTCCCGCCTTCTTGACGGACTCAATCCCAGGCAGCGCGAAGCCGTCGAATACCGCGGCCCGGCGTTGCTCATCGTCGCGGGCGCCGGCTCGGGCAAGACGAGCGTGCTCACTCGACGCGTCGCCAGCCTGCTCGAGAGCCGCGAGGCGTGGCCGAGTCAGATTCTCGCGATCACCTTCACGAACAAGGCCGCAGCCGAGATGCGTGAGCGCGTGCACGAGCTGGTCGGCCGAAACGCGGAAGGAATGTGGATCTCCACGTTCCACTCCGCGTGCGTTCGCATCCTCCGCCGGGAGGCCGAGAACTTCGGCTTCACGAAGAACTTCACGATCTACGACTCCGCGGACAGCAGGGCCCTGCTCAAACGCATCATCAAGGACCTCGACGCCGACACCTACGGTTTCACCGTGAGCTCCGCATCCGGTCGCATCTCCAAGCTCAAGAACGAGCTGCAGGATGTCGAGTCCTATGCGCGCGGAGCGAACTTCAACGACCCTGCCGAGCGGATGTTCGTCGAGATCTTCGGACAGTACACGCGCAGCCTCGCCAGCGCGAACGCCTTCGACTTCGACGACCTGATCGGTCAGACGGTCTACCTGTTCCGTGCGTTTCCGCAGGTGGCCGCGCAGTATCAAGGACGATTCCGGCACATTCTGGTCGACGAATACCAGGACACCAACCACGCGCAGTACGCGTTGATCCGCGAACTGACGCGGTCCACCGAGTCGCTTGAAGGTGCGTCGCTGACCGTCGTCGGCGACTCCGACCAGTCGATCTACGCCTTTCGAGGCGCCGACATCCGTAATATCGTCGAGTTCGAGCGGGACTTCCCCGGCGCTCAGGTCGTCTTGCTCGAGCAGAACTACCGCTCGACACAGAACATCCTCAGTGCGGCGAACGCCGTCATCTCGAATAACTTCGACCGCAAGGACAAGAAGCTGTTCACGACCGTCGGCGATGGCGAGAAGATCGTCGGCTTCACCGGCTATAGCCAACACGATGAGGCGCAGTTCATCGCCGACGAGATCACGACGCTGCACGGGTCGGGGGTGCAGTACCGCGACATGGCGGTGTTCTACCGCACGAACGCGCAAACCCGTGCGTTGGAAGAGGTGTTCATTCGCTCCGCGCTGCCGTACCGGGTACTCGGCGGCACGAAGTTCTACGAGAGAGCCGAGATCAAGGACGCCTTCGGGTATCTCATCGCCGTTGCGAATCCCGCCGACCCGATGGCGCTGCGCCGGATCATGAATACGCCGAAGCGGGGGATTGGACCTGCGACCGAGGCGGCGCTGCAGAATCACGCAGACAAGACGGGCGTCACCCTCCGGCAGGCGATGCGCGAGGCCGACCAGCTTGGGCTTGGACCGAAGGTTACCGGCGCGATTCTCCGACTCGGTGCCGTCCTCGACGAGGTGGCCCTCACCGCCGACACCGCTCCCGTCGCGGACATCCTCACCGCCCTGCTTTCGAAGACGGGCTTCGTCGAGGCGCTCCGCGCCAGCCGCGACCCGCAAGACGAGGCCCGCGCCGAGAACGTCGAGGAACTCGTCGCGGTGACCAAGGAATTTCAGAAGAACCACCCTGAGGGCACCCTCCTCGACTTCCTCACCGAGACCTCCCTCGTCGCGGCTGCGGATGAGCTTGACGACACGAGCGGCACCGTCTCGCTGATGACGCTGCACACCGCGAAGGGCCTCGAATACGAGGCCGTCTTCCTCACCGGACTGGAAGAGGACCTGCTGCCACACCGGATGTCCGCCGGAGAGCCCGGCGGCCCTGCTGAGGAGCGGCGGCTCTTCTACGTCGGCATCACCCGCGCGAGACGGCGACTCTACCTCTCACTCGCGATGACCCGGGCGCAGTTCGGCGAGGTGAGCGTGGCGATGCCGAGTCGATACCTGCAGGAGATTCCGGTGGAACTCATCGAGTGGCGGCAGTCGCCCGGAATGGCGACGAGTCGTGGCGGAACGCAACCGAGAGCGCTCAACGCCAACCGCGGCACCGGCTCGAGCAACGCCATCACCGGCAGCGGTGGCTCTTACGCGGTCGCCGCCACGAGCGGACCCGGCGCGACCGCGCTCGCCCGCGCCGCTCGGAATGCGCAGCGCCCGAAGACGGAGTGGACGAGCGGCGTGACGAACACCGTGCGCGACAACGGTGACCTCACGCTTGTTGCCGGCGACCGCATCCGGCACGTCGACTTCGGCGACGGTCGGGTTAGTGCGGTGACCGGGAGCGGTTCGAAGAGTGTGGCCGAGGTGCAGTTCGATGGCGTCGGCCGCAAGCGGCTCCTGATCAAAATAAGCCCTATCGAGAAGCTCTGAGTCTTACCAGCGCCGCCCCTGCCGCGCCGGAGCCCCGGGCGGGCACTACAACTGGGGGTAGCTGATCGTGCCGCCGATAGCTGACGCCGGGCTTACAGTTGGGAAAGCTCGATCGGCCAGGGGGCCCCAATGTCGGAACCGTATCGGGTCGTTGTCGTCGAGGACGACTTCGACGTGGCGATGTACACGAAGACCGTGCTCGAAAAACGTATCGGCTGTCAGGTCGTCACCGTTTCGGACCCTCGCCGGGTTCGTGAGGCCGTCGCGCAGCTGAAGCCGGATGTCGTCATCACGGACATCGAAATGCCAGGCGTCTCTGGACTCGATCTCATCTCCGTAATTCGCGAAGAACAGCCGGGAACCCCGGTCATCGTGATGACCGCGCATGTCTCCGTCGACTACGCGGTGACCGCCCTGCGCAACCAGGCGAACGAGTTCCTCACCAAGCCCGTCCCCTCGGCCGACCTTGTGGAGCACGTCACCCGGCTCGCGGAAGAATCGCGGCTCGGAGCACGAAACGCGCCCGTGCGACAGGTGGTGCTCGCGATCGGGGCCCATCCCGATGACGTCGAAATCGGCGTCGGGGGCATCCTCGCAGCGCACCGTGCGGCCGGAGACGAGGTCACCGTGCTCACGCTCTCACGCGGAGCGCGCGAAGGCGGAATCCGGGCGGCGTGGAACGAGGGTTCCGCCGCGGCAGGCAGGATCGGGGCGCGACTCGTGCTCGAGGACTGCGACCTGGCGCAGACGGGCAGTTCCGACCAGGTCGCTGTCACGATCAAGAGGCTCGTCGCCGAGCTGGACCCGACCGTCGTCTACGTGCACAGCAACAACGATCGGAATCTGGACCACCGTGCAGTGCACGACGCCGCCGTAGTCGCCACCGGCAACGTGCGCACGGTCGCCGGGTACCAGAGTTCCACGGCGACGGTGGAGTTCCGGCCCAACCGTTTCGTTTCCATCGACGGTTTCACCGACGTCAAGCTTGAGATGCTCGCGTGCTTCGCCACGCAGGGCGACCGCCCGCCCTACCTCGAACCCGGCTTCGCCCTGGCGACCGCACGCTATTGGTCCCGGTATGGCCAGGGGCGTAGCTGCGAGCCGCTCGAGATCCTTCGCGAGTCGTCAGATGTCGTCTGACGCCACCTCAGCCATCAGAAAGCAACACGGAACATGAGCATGACCCTCACGGCACAGAGTCCGGTTCAGGTGCTCATCGTCGACGACAGCGAAGACCAGAGGCATCTCATTCGCCGCTACTTCGAACTGGCCGGCTGCGAGGTCATCGTCGCCGAATCGGCCGAGATGGCGATCGAAGCCTACGAGGGTGTGCCGCTCGATCTCGCGGTGATCGACCTCATCCTTCCGGGCATGAGCGGATGGTCCCTCGCCGAACGCATGCAGGTCGAGCGGCCGGATTGTGCAGTGGTGATCTCGTCGGTGCTCGGCACCGAGGACTACCCGCCCACCGACGCCTCACTTCCCAAGCCGGTGTCGCGGGCGAGTGTGCGCGAGCTGCTGGGGAACTGCGTGCCGGGGTGGACCGCTCCGTGACCGTCCCCGGCGTGCATGCTCGGGTTGAGCGGCTGTGAAATGTGTCGACTGATCCACGCCGCCCCCCTCCGGGACCAGGCTCGAGTCGTCGTGCTCTCGGCGGGCACCGACGAATCGTGGGAGCTGGCAGGGCTGGATGCCGGACGATTGTCGAGCCCGACCGCAACGACCGGAGCAACACGGTGACACTCGAAATACTGATCAGGCGGGTGCGACTGGATTCCCCGTCGCCGCTTCTCAAGCAGAGCCCCACCCTCGTGCTCTTCCTCTTCGGCGCCGCGATGGTTGCGGTCACCCCTGACTGGCTTTCGGTTCCGAGTGCGCTCGTGGCCGCATCGATCGTCGCGGTCGTCACGACCCTGCTCGCCGCTTTGCTCTCGGTAAGGCCCAGCCTCCAGCGATTCGTCCTCGTCGTTCCGGCGCTCGACTTTGTCGCCATCGGACTGCTGCTCTTTGCCACGGGGGAGAACCGACTGGGCCTAATGGTGCTCCTCATCCTCCCGATCATCTGGTTCGCAGCCGAGGACGGCCGCGAGTACATCTGGTTCGCCTTCGTCGGCACCGCGGTCGTTCTTCTGTTCCCCTCGGTCGCCGGAGTGAGTTCCAGCACTACAGCCGCCGCGCTCCTGCGCACGGGATTCACGGCTGTTGTCTTCACGATCGCCGCCGCCGTTATCAATGAACTATCCAGGCAGGCGCGGCTCCGCGTCGCCTCATTGCGACAACTGGCCGAGGCGCGCAAGGTGGCGCTCGAATCGAGCCTCGCGCAGACGCAGGAACTCGCGGCAAGCGCGGCAAAGCTTCGCCGCGCCGAGCGGCTGTTCCGCGGCGTGTGGGAATCCGTGACGGAACACTCGGTGATCGGATCGGACATCACCGGCATGATCGAGTTGTGGAACCCTGGCGCGGCGAAGATGCTGGGACTTCCCGCAGAAGAGGCGGAACACAAGCGCCATATCGACGAGTTCCACCTCGAGGAGGAGCTCGAAGGCCGCGCTCGCGAACTGAACTACCCTGCAGGGGCCACCGTGCTCAACCCGGGGTTCTCCGCTCTCGTCGAGTCGTCACGACTCGGCAACGCGGAGGTTCGGGAGTGGACATACGTGCGCCCGGACGGGCGGCACATTCCGGTCGAGCTGAGCGTGACGCCGCGAATCGACGACGAGGGGGAGACCGTCGGCTACCTGTTCGTCGCCTATGACATGACGAAGGCGCGCGAAGTCGCGCGACTCAAGGACGAGTTCGTCGGGCTCATCTCACACGAGTTACGCACCCCGCTGAGCTCCATTCTCGGATACCTCGAGCTCATGCGCGACGACGACGACGACGAGCTCTCCGCGACCCAGCTGCAGTACCTCGCAGTCGCGGAGCGCAACGCGAATCGCCTGCTCACCCTCGTCGGCGACCTGCTGTTCACGGCCCAAGTCGAGTCGGGCAAGTTCAATCTCGAGTCGCACGTGCAAAGCGTCGCCCCCATCCTGGCCGCGGCCATCGACACGGCACGTCCGGCGGCGGCGGCTGCGGGGGTCAGTCTGATGGCCGAGATCTCCGAGACGGATGAGTCGGTAATGGTGCTCGGAGATTCCGTCCGGCTCGGGCAGGCCTGCGACAACCTGATCTCAAATGCGATCAAGTTCACCTCGAGGGGCGGGGCGGTGACGGTCGCGATGAGCAGCATCGGCTCAGAGGTGGCCGTGCGAGTCACGGACACCGGACTGGGCATCGCCGAGGCGGAGTTGGAGAAGCTTTTCACCAGGTTCTTCCGGGCAACGACGGCGACCCGCAACGCAGTGCCGGGGGTCGGGCTCGGGCTCGCCATCACCAGGGCGATCGTCACCGCACACGGTGGGGACATGAGCGTCACGAGCGAGGAGGGCGTCGGAACCACGTTCGTCCTGACACTCCCGACGGTGGAGAAGGCCGTGGCCTGACGCTTCAGAGAACCCGCCGCAGCAGCCGATTCCTGGGCCACTCGCGAACTGCGCGAGGAAGTATCCCGTTGACCGCTCGAAGTGCGCGCATTGCCCGATTGAATCGACGCTGCCGGTCGGCGTCCCACGGCAGCTGGAACGCCTCCCGCAGTTCGGGTGACAGCAGGCCCGCGGTGACGAGTCTGGCGAGCGGCATGCCGGCGCGCAACCAGATCGGCCCGGTCGAAGGATGTAGCAGGTCGTGCGCGACCGTTTGCACGGTCCCGTCCACGCTGAGGAGGAGCGATTGCTCGCGCCAATAGGACGCGAACTCTTCGCGGTCGCGCGGCCACAGCCCGGCCGGTACCTGAAGCGCCCTGCCGACAATCTCATAGTCCTGATAGATAGCGTCGAGGTCGTCGGCGGAGAGCGGTCCGATGAGTCGCCTCCGGAGGTCGACCGCGGTGTCGTACAGCGTCGCCGCGACCCACAGCTGAAGCCGGGCATCCGTCGCGTCGTAGTGGGGCAATGAGCCGGGATCGGACCGGACTCGGGCGTGGGCCCGATCGACCATCGCGCGCACGGCTGTCACCTGTTCGGGAGTTCCGTAGACGAGCGCATAAACGTAGACGAGGGTGTTGCGCAGGCGTCTGATCGGATCGGACCTGAAGTCGCTGTGTCGCGCGACCGCATGCCCAATCGCCGGGTTCGCCAGTTGCAGCAGAACGGCGCGTCCTCCTCCGGCGATGAGCGCGGCCTCCGCGCCGACATCGGCCAGTCGCAGCGGCTCCCGTCGGGTGTTCATGCGAACACCGTAGCGATCGAGACTGTGAGGGCTTTGGCGGGCAGAGGAGTCGACTCGCCAAGCGGGGTAGAGTTCTTCGTGGCCCAAGTCTCTCGACGTCGAGGTATCTCCATGTCGTGGTGGGCGCACTAACACCAGCGACTCGCGGATTGGAAGAGCAGCGTGGACCTTTTCGAGTACCAGGCCAGGGACGTTTTCGAGTCCTATGGCGTACCAGTTTTGGCCGGCATCACGGCGGACACCCCTGAAGAAGTGCGGGCGGCGGCCGAGAAGCTCGGCGGCACGGTCGTCGTGAAGGCGCAGGTGAAGATCGGCGGTCGCGGCAAGGCCGGCGGTGTGAAGGTGGCGCATAACCCGGACGACGCGGCCGAGGTGTCGAAGGCGATCTTCGGCCTTGACATCAAGGGGCACGTCGTCAAGCGTGTGATGGTCGCCGCGGGCGCGAGAATTGCGCAGGAGTTCTACTTCTCCGTGCTGCTCGATCGGGCGAACCGCTCATTCCTGTCGCTCGCGAGCTATGAGGGCGGTGTCGAAATCGAGATTCTTGCGGTTGAGCGGCCAGAGGCGCTCGCGAGAATCGAAGTCGACCCGGTCAGGGGCATCGACCTCGCCAAGGCGACCGAGATCGCTGCCGCCGCCAGCTTCCCGGCGAATCTCGTACCGAAGATCGCGCCCGTCATCGTGAAGCTCTACGAGGTATTCGTCGGTGAAGATGCAACGCTCGTCGAGGTCAACCCGCTCGTGCTCACCGAGGAGGGGGACATCATCGCCCTCGACGGGAAGGTCACGCTCGACGAGAACGCGGAGTTCCGCCACGAGGGCCACGCGGCGCTCGTTGACACCTCGGCCGAGGACCCGCTCGAGGCCAAGGCCAAGAAGTCGAACCTCAACTACGTGAAGCTCGACGGCGAGGTCGGCATTATCGGCAACGGTGCGGGGCTCGTGATGTCCACCCTCGACGTGGTCAGCTACGCGGGCGAGAAGCACGGCCACGTGAAGCCGGCCAACTTCCTCGACATCGGTGGTGGAGCATCCGCGGAGGTCATGACGGCGGGTCTCGACGTGATCCTGCACGACCCGCAGGTCAGGAGCGTGTTCGTCAACGTCTTCGGCGGCATCACCGCGTGCGACGCGGTCGCAAACGGCATCGTGGGGGCGCTCGAGGTGCTGGGCGACGAGGCCACCAAGCCTCTCGTAGTGCGCCTGGACGGTAACAACGTCGTCGAGGGTCGCCAGATCCTGAAGGACGCCGGGCATCCGCTCGTCACCGTCGTGGACACCATGGACGAGGCCGCCGACAAGGCAGCCGAACTCGCTTTCGCCGCTCGCTGAGACCAAGGGAACAGGGAACAACAATGTCGATCTTTCTCGACGAGAACTCCAAAATCATCGTCCAGGGCCTGACCGGGTCAGAAGGCACCAAGCATGCGGGGCGGATGCTCGCATCCGGCTCCAACATCGTCGGCGGGGTGAACCCGCGCAAGGCGGGAACGACCGTGGAGATCGAGGGCACGAGTCTGCCGATCTTCGGCTCGGTCGCCGAAGCGATGTCCTCCACGGGAGCGAACGTCTCGGTCATCTTCGTACCGCCGGCATTCGCGAAAGGGGCCGTGATCGAAGCCATCGACGCCGAGATCGAACTCGCGATCGTCATCACAGAAGGCATTCCGATCCACGACTCGGCCGAGTTCTGGGCGCACGCCAAGAGCAAGGGCAACGCGACGCGCATCATCGGGCCCAACTGCCCCGGCATCATCAGCCCTGGCAAGTCGAACGCCGGCATCATCCCGTCGACTATCACCACGGCGGGGCCGATCGGGCTCGTATCCAAGTCGGGCACGCTCACCTACCAGATGATGTTCGAGCTGCGCGACCTGGGGTTCTCGACCGCGATCGGCATCGGCGGCGACCCGATCATCGGCACGACACACATCGACGCGCTCGCCGCGTTCGAGGCCGACCCTGAGACGAAGGCGATCGTGATGATCGGCGAGATCGGCGGGGATGCCGAAGAGCGCGCCGCCGAGTTCATCCAGGCGAACGTGACCAAGCCGGTTGTCGCCTACGTCGCAGGCTTCACCGCGCCGGAGGGCAAGACGATGGGGCACGCCGGAGCGATCGTCTCCGACGGCGCCGGCACCGCCCAGGGCAAGAAGGAAGCCCTCGAGGCCGCCGGCGTGCGGGTAGGCAAGACACCATCAGAGACAGCATCGCTCATGCACGAGCTGTTCCGCGAGCTGTAACCGTTTTCTTCGAAGGGCCCGCCTCGGCGGGCCCTTCGTCGTTCCGCCACCGCCTCCGCCTGGTTTATCGGCTCGACGATTTCCGACAGTCGAGCGAGCCGGGCCGCGGATGACGCGAGCCGCAGGTAGGGTCGCACGGGTATGAATCGTCCGCTCATCGCCCTGTTCGCCGCGCTCGAGGCGCTCCTCGTGGTCGGCATCGGAATCGGCATCCCGCTGGTTCCGCTCACGTTCATGTGGGCGTTCCAGTACGGACTTCAGGTCGACTGGATCGTGTTCTGGCGGGCAGCGGTGGACGCCTGGCTGCTCGGCCACGGCGCCGACGTCACATTCACCCTCGATCAGGCGGTCGCTGCGAGCACAGGGCTCCCCGGTGCCGGTGACACCTTCGTGGTGACCATCGCGCCGCTGGGATTTGCATTGGTCACTCTTCTGCTGGGCGTCCGTGCCGGGCGCCGCATCGGGGAGACCCCGCACCGCGGCGCCGGCCGCCTCGTCGCCATCGGCGTCGTCGGGCTCCTGTCGTTCGGCGCGAGCCTCACCGCGCTGCACCCGCTCGCGAGCCCGTCGCTCTTGCAGGGAACAATCCTGCCGACGCTCGTCTTCGCGCTCGGCGTCGCGATCGGCTCCGAACTGAGCAGGCGGCGGTCGCCGGCGCAGAAGGATGCCGCCCGCACAGGATCGTCCCGATGGCGCGACATTCTGCACCGACCCATCACCAACGACTGGCCAGTCGACCTGACTCGGGTCGACGATCGGTGGCCCGGGCTCCGACGCGCGTCGGCGATCGCGCTGACGGGAGGAGCGGCCAGCGTCGCGCTCGTACTCTCGGTTGCAGCCGTCACCGTCGCGGCTCTCGTCGCTGCGGACTACGGCCAGATCATCGGGCTCTTTCAGGCAGTGCAATCCGGCGCGCTCGGCGGCGCAGCCCTCACCACGGCCCAGCTCGCCCTGGTTCCGAATCTGGTCATCTGGGCGGCGTCCTGGCTGATCGGGCCGGGATTCGCGCTCGGCACCGGCTCGGCGGTGAGTCCGCTCGGCACCACGCTGGGCCCCATGCCGGCGGTGCCCGTGTTCGCTGCGCTGCCCACCGGTGACGTGTCATTCGGGTTCCTCGGACTTCTCGTGCCTCTCCTTTCGGCGTTCCTCGCCGGCGTCATCCTGCGTCCCGTCCTGGTGCGGGCGGGGTTGGCGACGCGGAGATGGCTGGTCGGCGTGGGCGTCGGGATGGGCATCGTCGGCGGGTCGCTGATCGGCGTGCTCGCCGGGTTGTCCGCCGGATCGGCCGGACCGGGACGCCTCGCTGATGTCGGCCCGCCCTGGCTCCTCGTCGGACTATGGGCCGCACTCGAGATCGCCGTACCCGCCACCATCGCGCTTCTCGTGGGAGGGCTGCGCTCCCCTCGGCGGCAACGTGCCGATCGGGTCGATTCGGCACTCCGATCACCCGAGCCGTCGTCCACCGCCGAATAGTCACCGCGACGCGGCGGTAGGCTTGGCGGGTGCTGTCACTGGTTGTGCTGATCTCGGGTGGGGGATCGAACCTTCGATCGTTGCTCGAGGCCGCCGAAGACGCCCAATATCCTGCCAGGGTAGTCGCGATCGGCGCCGACCGGGACGCCGACGGATTCGCGCACGCCGAGGCGTTCGGCATTCCCACCTTCACGGTGCCGTTCACGAGCTACCCGAACCGTGAGGCGTGGGGTGACGCACTACTCGCTCAGATCCAGGGGTGGCAGCCGGACCTCGTGGTCCTCAGTGGTTTCATGCGCCTGCTGCCTGCGCGAGTCGTCCGTGCCCTCGCGCCGAACCTGATCAACACGCATCCGGCGTTCCTGCCGGAGTTTCCCGGCGCGCACGGCGTACGAGACGCCCTCGCCGCCGGCGTTCCCCAGACCGGGGCCAGTGTCATCGTCGTCGACGACGGGGTCGACAGCGGACCGATCGTCGCGCAGCGACGGGTGCCCGTGCGACCGGGCGACTCAGAGCACACACTGCACGACCGCATTAAACTCGTCGAGAGGCAGCTGCTTGTGCAGGCCGTGCTCGACATCGCCAACGGAACCGTCAACCTCGAGGAGCTCGCAACCACATGAGCGGACCACAGCACGACCAGGCTGACTACCGTCAGCGGGACGCCATCCCGATCACCAGGGCGCTCATCTCTGTCAGCGACAAGACGGGTTTACTCGAGCTCGCCGCCGCCCTTGCCTCCGCGGGGGTCGAGATTGTGTCGACCGGATCCACCGCGAAGTCGATAGCGGATGCCGGACATCCGGTCACCGAGGTGAGCGAGGTGACCGGGTTCCCCGAGTCCCTCGACGGTCGCGTCAAGACCCTGCATCCCGCAGTGCACGCCGGCATTCTCGCCGACCTTCGCCTCCTGAGTCACGAGGAGCAACTAGCCGAGCTCGGCATCCTCGCGTTCGAACTCGTCGTCGTGAACCTGTACCCGTTCGTTGAGACGGTGGCTTCCGGTGTCACAGGCGATGCCGCG
Source organism: Microbacteriaceae bacterium (assembly GCA_025465095.1). Taxonomy (GTDB): domain Bacteria; phylum Actinomycetota; class Actinomycetes; order Actinomycetales; family Microbacteriaceae; genus Marisediminicola. The sequence goes on from JAODME010000005.1 coordinate 13,889, forward strand.
GTCGAGCAGATCGACATCGGCGGTCCGGCGATGGTGCGGGCATCGGCGAAGAACCACGCGAATGTGGCGATCGCGGTCTCGCCATCGAGCTACCCCCAGATCATCAAGGCGGTGACACTCGGCGGCACCACGCTCGCGCAGCGGCAACGTCTCGCAGGGGAGGCGTTCGCGCACACCGCCGCCTACGACGCCGCCGTCGCCGAGTTCTTCGCGAGAAACGTGGGGGTCCGAGCGGAGCAGCCGCAGGTCTTCCCCGCGACGGTCACGGCGAGTTACGACCTGAAGCAGGTGCTGCGTTACGGCGAGAACGCGCATCAGGCGGCCGCGCTGTACGCGCGCGACCTGCCAGGGGTGGCGCAAGCGGAGCAACTGCACGGCAAGGAGATGTCGTACAACAACTTCGTGGACGCCGACGGCGCCGTGCGGGCCGCCTACGATTTCGACGAGCCCGCCGTCGCCATCATCAAGCACGCTCAACCGTGCGGCATCGCCGTCGCGCACGGCGCCGGCGACCCGATCGCCTCCGCGCACATCCGAGCGCACGAGTGCGACCCGGTCTCCGCCTTCGGCGGAGTCATCGCCGCGAACCGCACGGTGACTCTCGCGATGGCGGAACAGGTCAAGGACATCTTCACCGAGGTGGTCATCGCCCCCGGATTCGATGACTCCGCTCTCGCGGTGCTCAAGACGAAGAAGAACCTGCGGCTGCTTCGACTTCCCGACGGCTACCGCCGCGACCGCCAGGAGTTCCGGCAGATATCGGGCGGACTGCTCGTGCAGCAGCCTGATGTATTCGACGACTTCTCGTCGAAGGGTTGGCGGCTGGTCGCCGGACCGGAAGCGGATGACTCCGGCCGCGCTGACCTCGAATTCGCCTGGCGTGCCGTGCGAGCCGTCAAGTCGAACGCGATCCTGCTCGCCAAGGGTGGGGCGTCGGTCGGCGTAGGCATGGGTCAGGTCAACCGGGTGGACTCGTGCCAACTCGCGGTCAGCCGGGCGGGGAAGCGAGCGGCGGGGTCCGTCGCAGCGTCCGACGCCTTCTTCCCGTTCGCCGACGGGCTGGAGATACTGCTCGAGGCCGGCGTCTCGGCGATCGTGCAGCCCGGTGGCTCGGTGCGCGACGAGGAGGTCATCGACGCCGCCAGGAAGGCCGGTGTCACGATGTACTTCACCGACGAACGCCACTTCTACCACTAGCCCAAGCCGCCGTGTGGCGCGGACACACACCCGGCCTCCGATAGCGTGAGAAGCATGAGCTTTGTCACGTCCCGTTCACCTTTCCTCCGCCGGATCCTCGGAGCGGCGGCGTCCGCCCTCGTGGTGGCGCTGGCCGCGCACGTGGTGTCCGTGCTCGCATTCTTCGTGCAAGCGGGCGCGCCGACGGGCGCCATCGGTGAGCTCAGCGACTTCTTCGCGCTGTCTTCGGTGCTGCTCTTCGCCGTGATGACCGTCTTCGGCTCCTTCGGGGTCTACCGCCATCGCGCGATCGGCGGCGTTGCGGCGTTCGCCGCCAGTGTGGCGGCGACGCTCGTCGGAGCCTGGATCACGATCACCATCGCGGGCACCCCGCTCACCGTGGACATCATCGGCTCGATCGCCGGTCTCCTCACCGGCGCCTACCTGCTGTTCGTGCTCGCCGCCACCGTCGCGGGCGCCACGATCGCGTCGCGGACCTACCGGTGGTTCGCGGACGGACGCGCCACCGCTTTCGGCGCGGAACGACGGATCGCGCTCATCCGCCGTCCCTCTGAGAACCTGGCCGACGGCACGACCACACACATCGACCGTGTCGAGATCGATCCGGACCTCGCGGACGAGCAGTGGGAGCGCTACGTCGAGGCGCTCGAAGCGAACGGCTGGACGACGGAGGAGGTCGAGTACGCGCCCGAACTCGCCGACTCGGTGTTCATCGAGGACGCGGTGGTGCTGTTCGGACGCACCGCCGTGCTCGCCCGTCCCGGTCTCGAGTCGCGCGTCGGCGAGGTGGCTGCCGTCGAAGCTGCCGTTCGCCGCCTCGGTTACTCCGTCCAGCGCATCGAGGCCCCGGGAACCCTCGACGGCGGCGACGTGCTCAAGGTCGGCGACACCGTCTACGTCGGCCGTGGCGGGCGTACGAACGCGGAGGGCATTCGCCAGCTGAGGAACATGCTGTATCCGCTCGGTCATCGCGTCGTGGCTGTTCCCACCTCCAAGGTGCTGCACCTGAAGAGCGCCGTGACCGCGCTGCCCGACGGCACCGTGATCGGGTACCCGCCGCTCGTCGATGACAGCGCCATCTTCGACCGCTTCCTCGCGGTGCCTGAGGAAGCCGGAGCCCACGTTGTCGTGCTCGCGGCGGACACCGTGCTGATGGCCGCATCGGCGCCGGCGAGCGCCGAACTCATCGCCGACCTCGGCTACCGCGTGATCACCGTGGACATCAGCGAGTTCGAGAAGCTCGAGGGCTGTGTGACCTGCCTCTCCGTGCGCGTGCGCTGAGCCCGGAACGGACGCGCCTGCGCGGTTGTCCTTCCCGCTGCGCACGCACTGTTCTGGGCGGCTGCCCTGAACCGGTGCAACCGGCAGGGCGGGAAGAAGGAGCACGGACCTTCGCTTCGATCGCCCGCATCTACCCTTGTGTCAGGCAGGGGCTGCCGCGCATTCACCTAGGCATGACCGCGGCGCTGCTCGCCGGGCTCGTCGCGCTGCTGATCCCGCGAATCGAGCGAGATCTGGTGGCCGGTCGCGACCGTGCGTGGTCTCAGGGCAGCTTCAGGATCTTCCGGTGAGCTTTCACGACCGGTGGCCGGGCGGGCAGCGGTTTTGTGCTCCTTGTCGTCGAGATCGTGACGATCCTCGTCGAAGTCGTGTTCCTGATCGTCATCGATTGGATGCTCGGTGCGTCGTTCATGTTGTGCTGGATCCCGCTCTGGATCTACGGCTACGGCTACGGCTACGGCTTCGAGAAGTGACAACCGGTGCGCGATGATCACCGCGGTGCGATCGGCGAGCAGGGTGGTGAGGCCCTCCTGCACGAGCCGTTCGCCGGGAATGTCGCCTGATTCGCGAAGCTCTCGAGTGCGTGCTTGCCTGCATGGCATCCGCGTGCTCAAGGCATTCGGCCGAGTGACGCGAGTTCCTCGTCTAACGGTCGGGGAACGTGTCGGGCGGTCGCGAGTACCGACCCGTAGTGCCCCAAAACCGAGCCCTCGCGGCATGCCGGTGGATGCACCGCTCGCGAATCACAGTTCGATCGCGCCGATGCTCTCGCCGTACTGGGTCTGGCCGACCACGACGAATCCCACGCGCAGGAAGAAATCTTCCGGGCCGTCCTCGCCGGGTTCCCAGATGACGGTAAGTCGCTGAAATCCGCGCTTGCGCGCCTCGTCCGCGGTGGAGCTGACGACGAAGCGGCCGACGCCCTTGCCCTGCGCCTCCGCGTCGACGTTCATTCGCCAGATGCAGCTGCGGAACTCCGGCTCATGGGCGTCCGAATTGAAGTTGGCCATGACGAAGGCGACGACTTCGTCCGCACCGTCCAGTACCACGCGGGACCACGCTGTGCTCGGGTCGAGGAACGGCGCCGCCATGGCGTACGACGTCGGAGCGATGAACTGCTCCTGCCCCGGCTTCAGCCCGAGGTTGTTCGCGGCCACCGCGTTCTTCGCCGACAGTTCTTCCAGTCTCAACTCAGCCATGCTGACAGGCTAACGGTCCCGACTGACGGCGGGTAGTCGACCGCCGAGGTGAGCACCAAGTATCTCGATGTCGAGATACTTCTGTGGTCGGGTAAGCTTATCGACGGCTTCACCGCCCTGACACAAGGAGATGCGCTTGTCCAAGATCACAGTTGAAGGCACCGTAGTCGAGCTCGACGGCGACGAGATGACCCGCATCATCTGGCAGTCGATCAAGGACACGCTCATCCACCCGTACCTCGACGTCAATCTGGAGTACTACGACCTCGGCATCGAGCACCGCGACGCAACCGACGACCAGGTCACGATCGATGCGGCGCACGCCATCCAAAAGCACGGCGTCGGCGTTAAGTGCGCGACCATCACGCCCGACGAGGCCCGCGTTGAGGAATTCGGGCTCAAGAAGATGTGGAAGTCGCCGAACGGCACGATCCGCAACATCCTCGGCGGTGTCATCTTCCGTGAGCCCATCATCATCTCCAACATTCCGCGGCTGGTTCCGGGCTGGAACAAGCCGATCATCATCGGCCGTCACGCGTTCGGCGACCAGTACCGTGCCACCGACTTCCGTTTCTCCGGTGAGGGCACGCTGAGCGTCAGCTTCACCCCGAAGGACGGCTCCGAGCCGCAGCAGTTCGAGGTGTTCCAGTCGCCCGGCGACGGCGTCGCCCAGGTGCAGTACAATCTGGACGCCTCGATCATCGACTTCGCCCGAGCATCGCTCAACTACGGTCTCAGTCGCAACTACCCCGTGTACCTGTCGACCAAGAACACGATCCTCAAGGCGTACGACGGGCGGTTCAAGGACATCTTCGAGGAGATCTTCCAGAACGAGTTCAAGGAGAAGTTCGAAGCGGCAGGCCTCACCTACGAGCACCGGCTGATCGACGACATGGTCGCATCCGCGATGAAGTGGGAGGGCGGCTACGTCTGGGCCTGCAAGAACTACGACGGTGACGTGCAGTCCGACACCGTCGCCCAGGGCTTCGGCTCACTCGGGCTGATGACCTCGGTACTCGCCACCCCCGACGGCAAGGTCGTCGAGGCGGAGGCCGCACACGGCACCGTCACCCGTCACTACCGACAGCACCAGGCGGGCAAGCCGACCTCCACGAACCCGATCGCGTCGATCTACGCCTGGACGCGCGGTCTCGCGCACCGCGGGCTGCTCGACGGCAACCAGGCGCTCATCGACTTCGCCGCCACCCTCGAGGACGTCGTCATCACAACCGTTGAGTCCGGGGCGATGACGAAGGACCTCGCCCTGCTCGTCGGACCTGACCAGGAGTGGCAGACGACCGAGGAGTTCCTCGACACCCTCGACAAGAACCTGGCGACGCGTTTGGGCGGCGCAGCCTAGGCGGTCACGCCGTCAGCCGACGAAGCGCATCAGTGCGCGGCTGCGGCGTTCGCGAACGCCCGACGCGCCGGCTCTGGAGGCAGTGATGTCGGGGGTGATCAGGTCCTCGAGTGCCGCGCTGAGGCAGTCGAAGTGACGACACACCCCTGGCGTCGGCGACATCCTCAGCAGCTCATACGTGTCGCCTTGCCTCTCGACGTAGCCGAGCAGGCGGCGAGCATCGGCGGCGTCGATGCGGCCGTCGCATACTCGCCACTCGTGATCGCTTAGGGCGATGACTTCGAGCGCGTCGACGTGGAGTGTGGTCATTGCAGCGCACCTTCGCAAGTGTTCGTTTGGGGGGGATGCTTCCACGGTAACCGGCGCCTGAGACATGCGGCAGGGACTTGACGGCAGGGAAATCGGCTGATCGCGATGCCGGTTGCTAACAGTTCGCCGGCGACCGGCCGTTCGCGTGCGGGTGAGCTTCAGAGTCAGCGAAGGCGCTTGCCGGCGCCCCACACCGCTTCGACGTTCCACTCGTCGTCGAGCAGCACCGCGTCGGCGGCGAAGCCGGCGGCGAGCATCCCGAGCCGGTCACCCAGACGGAGTGCTCGCGCCGGCGTCGCGGTGAGGGCTGCGACCGCCTCGACAGGAGAGACGTCCGCTTTCTCGATCGCACAACGCAGCGCGACGTCCTGGGTGAGCGTCGAGCCGGCGATGGTCGAGGTGCCGGACAGCAGCGCGAGTCCGTTGCGCACGGTGACATTGAGCGACCCGAGCCGGTAGTTCCCGTCGATCGAGCCGGCGGCGGCCATTGCGTCGGTGACGAGAGCGACACGGCCCGGCGCGGCGCGGAAGGCCAGCGCCGCGACATCCGGATGCACATGCTGGCCGTCGAGGATCAGTTCGACGATGACGCGATCGTCCTCGAACGCGGCGATCACCGGACCTGGAGCACGGTGGTGGATGCCTGGCATCGCGTTGAAGGCGTGCGTCAGGAGCCGCGCGCCGCGGTCGAAAGCGCTGCGGGTGAGATCGTAGTCGGCCTCCGTGTGTCCGACCGCCACCGTGACGCCGGCGCCGACGAGGGTGTCGACGGCGTCGAGCGCGCCGGGCAGTTCGGGCGCGAGCGTGAGTTGACGCAAGGTCCCCCGGCCGGCGGCGATCAGCTCCTCGAGCTGGAATCCGTCCGGTACGCGCAGGTGATCCGGATGATGTGCGCCCCGGCGGTTCATGGCGAGGTACGGGCCCTCGAGGTGCGATCCGAGAACGAGCGGGTCGGTCTCGACGAGCCCGGCCACCAGTTCGAGGCTCGATCTGAGCTGGGCGAACGGGTTCGCGACCAGACTGATCACCGAGCGGGTCGTGCCATGCGCGCGATGCGTCTCGAGGGCGGCGATGACCTCCTCTGGGCCGTCGTCGTAAGCGTGGCCCCCGCCTCCGTGGCAGTGCAGGTCGATGAAGCCTGGCACGAGCCGACGCCCTCCGGCGTCGACGGTCTCGTCCGCGAGCGGGGCGGCTCCGGTGCCCGTCCGCACAATGGAGTCGCCCTCTACGAGCATCCAGAAACCGGGCACCTCGCCGCCCGCGTCGATCTTTCGGGCATTCCCGATCAAGGTGCTCATTTGAAGATGATGGTGCGAGCGCCGTCGAGCAGCACCCGGTTCTCGGCGAACCATTTCACAGCCTGGGTGAGCGTTCTGGACTCCTCGTCTTGACCGATCGCGACGAGTTCTGCCGGCGACCTGGAGTGATCGACCCGTACGACGTTCTGCTCGATGATGGGTCCCTCGTCCAGTTCGCTCGTGACGAAATGCGCGGTGGCTCCGATGAGTTTGACGCCGCGCGCATGGGCCTGACGGTACGGATTCGCGCCCTTGAACCCGGGCAGGAATGAGTGGTGAATGTTGATGATCCGACCATTGAGCCGGGCACACAGCTCGGGGGACAGGATCTGCATGTACCGCGCCAGCACGACCAGCTCGATGTCGTGCTCGTCGACGGCGGCCAGGAGCCGCGCCTCGAACGCGGCCTTCTCCGATTCGCTCGTGACCGGATGTCCCTCGAAGGGAACGGAGTAGAACTCGGCGAGCCCGGCGAGGGCGCCGTGGTTGCTGAGCACGAGCGGAAGCTCGATCGGCAAGTGTCCCGCACGCTCCCGGAACAGGAGGTCGTTGAGGCAGTGCGCCGCCGTCGAGACGAGCACGAGCGTGCGCAACGGCCGGCCGACGACATCCAGTTTCCAGGTCATGTCGTACTCTGTCGTCACCGGACGCAGCGCAGCCTCGAACGCGTGCCGCTCCGCCGCGGACTCGACCTGTAGGCGCATGAAGAATCGGCCGGTGTCGCCGCTCGAGAACTGCTGGGACTCGGTGATGTTGCCGTCCGCCTCGACGATCGCCCCGCTGATCGAGTGCACGATCCCCGGTCGGTCGTCGCAGACGATGGTCAGAACCCAATGAGTGTCAGTCACGAGTCAAGAGTATTGGGGTCACGGGGTGGCGCCCGTCCCTCGATACCGCGGCCCCGTCAGAGCAGAGCGACGGCTACGCTGGGAGGGATCCCGTATTCGTCGCGGCATCCCGCGGGCGGCGTCACGTTCCACACTCGACAAGGAAGTTCATTCTCCTATGAGCGTGCCTTCGACTCCTTCCGTGCAGGCGCCGCCGTTCCCCTGGCTGGGGCTCTTCATCCTCGCCGGAGCGATCTTCGTCTGCGTGACGAGCGAGTTCCTGCCGACCGGCCTGCTTCCGGAGCTCGCCGAGGGCCTCGGCGTATCCGAGTCCCGTGTCGGGCTGCTGGTCACGGTCTACGCCGGCACAGTGGTGCTGAGTGCGCCGCTCTTGACCAGCCTGACGCGGCGGGTTCCCCGCAAAGTGCTCGTGGTCGTCGTTCTTGGCGTATTCGCCATCACCAACATCGTCGTTGCGGTCGCGCCCACCTACGAGGTGGTCGTCGTGGCGCGCGTCGCCGGGGGACTGGCGCACGGACTCTTCTGGGCGGTGGTCGGCGCGTATGCCGGCTACCTGGTTCCCAAGGAACAGCTCGCCCGCGCGGTCGCGGTGACGAGCGCCGGCGCGACCGCCGCGTTCGTGCTCGGGGTGCCGCTCGGAACTGCGCTCGGCAACGCCCTCGGTTGGCAGCTCGCGTTCCTCGTGATGGCGATCGCAGTCATCGTGCTCACTGTGCTCGTGATTTTCTTCCTCCCGCCCGTGCGACACGTGCTCGACCTGAGGACGGGTGAGATTCCGCTGCCGGCGAGGAAGGACCACTCGGTGCCGGGAGTGGTCGTGCTCTGCACCATCGTCGCCGTCCTCATGATCGGGCAGAACCTCTTCTACACCTACATCGTGCCGTACTACCGCTTGGTCGCGGGGTTCAGCGAGGGAAGCGTCAGCGTGCTGCTGTTCGTCTACGGGGGCGCCGGTGCGGTGGGGCTCGTGCTCGTCGGAATCGTGGGGGCGCGCTACCCCCGGGCAAGCCTCGCGATCAGCTTCGCCACCGCCTCGGTCGCTGTCGCGGTCATCGGCCTGTTTCCAGAGCAGACGGTGCTCGTCGTCGTCATGCTCGTGATCTGGGGCATCGCGTTCGGGGGCGGGCCGGCCCTCCTGCAGACCCGGATGCTGCACACGGCGTCCGTCCGCGTCCGCGACCTCGCGTCCGCCTGGTTCACGGTGTCGTTCAACGTCGGAATCGGTGGCGGGGCGCTCATTGGCGGGCTCATCTACGACGGGATCGGCCTCTGGTATCTGCCCTTCTTCGAGACGGCGGTGGTCGCCGCGGCGGTGGTGCTCATCGTCGTGAGCGATCGCGTGCAGCACCGCCGCCGCGTCACCGTCGGGCGGCCCAAGCCCCTGGAGTCGCCCCTCTGACTAGTTCTCGAGCTGCGAGGACTCGGCCTGGCGGCCGGCTCTCGGTGTCGTCCGGCTCAGCCCGCACCCTCGTCGGTGGTGCCCCTGCCGACGCGGACGACCGTCTCCCAGGCCGCCGTCACAATCAACACGCCGGTGCCGAGTGCGCCGAGCGCGAGCGGCGACATCGAGAATGCGGCGGCGAACGCGACCCCGAGCAGGCCGACCGCGACGAGATGGGACACGAGCAGCTCTCGTGCTACCACCCAGCGAAACAACAGGAGCCCGATAAGGTACAACGCGGGGCCGCCCGCGATCGTCAGGGCCACCGGGAGGGTCATCGCCTCCTCCGGGTGCTGCAGCACCGCCTCGTCGGCGACCGACGTCAGTACGACTCCGGCGATGATGAGTGCGTGCACATAGGTGTACGCGAGCCGCGCGATCCGGCCCGGCTTCTCGGCCAAGGCGATCGCACGGCTGCCGGCGCGTTCGCCGTGATCAAAGTAGAGCCACCACATGGCCACCGCGCCGACGAAGGCCGACAGCACACCCAGGACGCCGACGACGGATGCCTCCTGCTCGACGAATGCGAACCCTGTCGTGAGAAACGACTCGCCGAGGGCGATGATGACGAACAGCGCGCTGCGCTCCGCGATGTGCGGCCCGGACACCTCCCAGTCGCTGACGCTCGACGAGTTCATGCCCGGAACACGGAAGCCGAGCGCAGCGGACACGTATTCGATCGCGAGTGCGAGGACCCAAATCGGAAGCCGGAACTCGAGCGGCAGCACTGCCCCGAGGATCCAGAAGATACCGGCAACGGACAGCCAGATCAGCACCCGAACGAAGTTGCGGCGGAGCTCGTCGTCGTGCCGCGCAACCGCGAGCACCATGAACACGGTCCGACCGAGTTGCAACCCCACGTATGCGACGGCGAACACCAGCCCGCGGTCGCCGTATGACTCGTAGATGGACGTGCTCATGAGGAGCCCGATCAGCGCGAGTCCGATCACCGCTGCACGGACGGGGAGCTTCGACGGGTCGAGCCAGTTGGTCACCCAGGTCGTATAGATCCACACCCACCAGAGGGCGAGCACCAGGATGCCGGACTGGAGCGCCCCGACGGGGGTCTGGTTCTCGATGAGGAAACGCGACAACTGGGTGAGCGCGAAGACGAAGATGAGGTCGAAGAAAAGCTCGATGTAGGTGACGCGATCGGCACGGTCCGCGTCATCCGGGCGCAGGAGATTCCGGTGGAAGCCGAATCGGGCGGGGAGAACCGGCGTGGGTGGCGGCGCGGATCGAGTCACGTCCCTAGTGTGACGCCTTGAGCACCGGCGAGACCGATTAGACTCGTCCCCGTCGCAACTGGCGTTTAGATGGGCAACCATCGGGGAGCGGCTGACACGGATTGCGGCCGTACGCCTGGGCCGCACTCGATAAGAACTCGAGCCTGTCAGCGACCGCTGCCGCGCTCGACCCGTCGCAAGGAGCCTGCCGTGTCTGATCGTCTACCGTCGAACTTCAATGAGCCGCTCTCGGCCGTCGACCCCGAGATCGCCGCCGTGCTGACTCAGGAACTCGGCCGCCAGCGCGGCACCCTCGAGATGATCGCGAGCGAGAACTTCGTCTCCCGCGCGGTGCTCGAATCTCAGGGTTCCGTGCTCACCAACAAGTATGCGGAAGGGTATCCGGGGCGTCGATACTACGGCGGGTGCGAGTTCGTCGACATCGCCGAAAACCTCGCGATCGAACGAGCGAAGGCGCTCTTCGGAGCGGATGCGGCGAACGTGCAGCCGCACTCCGGTGCGTCAGCCAACGCGGCAGTCCTCGCCGCGCTCGCGACCCCCGGCGACACCATCCTGGGGCTCGAGCTCGCCCACGGCGGCCACCTCACTCACGGCATGAAGCTCAACTTCTCCGGCAAGCTGTACAACGTGGCCGCCTATGGGGTGGACCCCGAGACTTTCCGCATCGACATGAACGTGGTGCGCGACAAGGCGCTCGAGTCGAAGCCGACCGTCATCATCGCCGGTTGGTCCGCCTATTCACGCCAGTTGGACTTTGCAGCGTTCCGTGAGATCGCGGACGAGGTCGGCGCGAAACTGTGGGTCGATATGGCGCATTTCGCGGGGCTGGTCGCGACCGGTCTTCATCCGTCTCCCGTGCCGTATGCCGACGTCGTCTCCACTACCGTGCACAAGACCCTCGCCGGGCCGCGTTCGGGCCTCATCTTGAGCACCGACGAGTGGGCGAAGAAGATCAACTCGGCCGTGTTCCCAGGCCAGCAGGGCGGACCGCTCATGCACGTCATCGCCGCGAAGGCGACCGCGTTGAAGCTTGCCGGGGAACCGGAGTTCAAGGACCGCCAGGAGCGCACCGTGCGCGGTGCTCGGCTGCTCGCCGATCGCCTGATGGCCGAGGATGCGAGGGCGGCCGGGCTCGACGTGCTCACCGGCGGCACCGACGTGCATCTCGTGCTCGCCGATCTGCGCAACTCCGACATCGATGGCAAGCAGGCGGAGGACCTGCTGCACGAGGTCGGCATCACCGTGAACCGCAACGCCGTGCCCTTCGATCCCCGCCCACCCATGGTGACCTCCGGCATCCGGATCGGCACTCCCGCCCTCGCCACTCGAGGGTTCGACGACGAGGAGTTCACCGAGGTCGCCGACATTATCGCGACGATGCTGAAGCCCAGGGCGGATGCCGCAGCGCTCCGCCAGCGCGTGACGGCCCTCACCGACCGTTTCCCGCTTTACCCGGGCCTCGAGCAGTGGTAGCCGTTCGGCTCGACGGGGTCGCCACGGCGTCCGTGGTGAAAGCCGAACTCGCGGAAAGGATCACCGCGTTGAAGGCCCGCGGCGTCACGCCCGGTCTCGGCACGCTGCTCGTCGGCGAGGACCCAGGCTCCCTGTCCTACGTGGCAGGCAAGCACCGCGATTGCGCGGAGGTGGGGATCGAATCGATCCGCGTTGACCTGCCGGCGACAGCATCCGAGGCCGAGGTGCGCGCAGCGATCGCCGAGCTCAACGCCGACACCGCCGTCACCGGCTACATCATCCAGCTGCCACTGCCGACCGGCATCGACGAGAACGCCATGCTCGAGCTGATGGACCCCGACAAGGACGCCGACGGGCTGCACCCGACCAACCTCGGGCGCCTCGTCCTCGGCGTCGGAGGCAGGCTCGACTCGCCGTTGCCGTGCACGCCCGCCGGGATCGTCGAGATGCTGCAGCGTCATCACGTGACCATTCCAGGTAAGCACGTCGTCGTCGTGGGTCGTGGGCTCACGGTCGGTCGCCCCCTTGGGCTGCTGCTGACCCGCAAGGGACTTGACGCCACGGTGACGCTCACCCATTCGCGCACGACCGACCTCGAGGCGGAGGTGCGCAGGGCCGACATCGTCATCGCCGCCGTGGGCGTTCCCGGCTTGATCAAGCCGGACTGGGTGAAGCCAGGAGCCGCCGTGCTCGACGTCGGCATCACCCGTGTCGTGAACGAGGAGACCGGGAAGGCACGCCTCATCGGCGACGTCGACCCGGGAGTCGCGGATGTCGCCGGCTATCTGTCGCCCGTTCCCGGCGGCGTCGGCCCGATGACACGCGCGATGCTGCTCGCGAACGTCGTGCAGGCGGCCGAGCGGCTGTAGCGGCGGGTCGAGCTACTCACCTCCCGCGGCATCCCGCTCCCGCTTCTGCCACGGCCACCGGCCCGTGATCTCCAGCTCAAGCGAGAAGCTCAGGAATGTGCGGATCAGCACGATGAGCGCCAAAACGCCGACGCTCTCGAAGGTCGGAGCGACGGCGACCGTGCGGATGATATCTGCCGCGACGAGGAGCTCCAATCCGAGCAGGATCGATCGCCCGAGCTCGCGGCGGTACGACCTGTAGACGCCGGCACGCCTCCTGTGCAGGCGCCAAGCGGCGACCGCCGTCGAGGCGAGCGCACCGAGAACGATCGCGGCAACACCGGCCGCGTCGACTCCCTTGCCGACGAACTCGATCAGTTCCTGGAACTCCATGCGCGTCGTCCTCTGGCTCGAAGGAGGGGGCGTGCTGACTCTACGGAGACCGGTGGCCCCCGACAAGGGCGGGCGCGAGCGGCTAAGCGCCGCGATCGAATTGGGACGCTATTCGCCGCGGTATCCGATCCCGCAGGAGATGCCGGTGGCGTCGGAACCGAGTTCCCAGCCGGGGACCTCGGCGACGCTCTTCGCGGCCAAGTCGCTTACGATCACCTTGCACGCCTCGATCGTCGCCCCCGATTCGAACGGGACGGTGAACCCGTAGTGGCCAAATCTCCACTGGCCGGGGTCAGCTCTCGTGCTACCACTCTCGAAGTTCGCGATCGCCGTGCCGGCGCCCGATCCGGTCAGCTGGTAGTGGCCGGTGCAGGTGTCGTTGCTGGTCACCTGAACTAGTCCCTTCCCCGACGCGACCGCCGCGAAGTAGGGGCTGCCGAGGGCGAGGTCGACGGGGGCGAAGAAGGTGTGGCCCTCTGGTGTGCTCGAATACTCGAGTTGCACCAGGGTGCTGCCGAATTGTGCGAGCGATTGCGTGGATACGGGCGTGTTCACGTCCGAGACGCTCAGCCCGCCCTGCCCGACACACTCCTCGACGAAATCGTCGACGAGATCCGCCGCGGCCGGGTCAGTGGATTCGAGTGGAGAGTGCCCGACCAGGGAGATGCTCATGCTCGTACCGTCGGTGGCTCGCACCGTCGCCGACACGGTGAACAGCGTGTCATCCGGCTTCTCGGGGGCATCGACGGCCGGTTCCTGCGGAGCGGGCTCGGAGGCGACCGGTTCTGGTGTTGCCACGGGGGCAGGATCGGCGGACGTGCAGCCGGCTAGCAGTGACACCGCGAGCACTGAGAGGAACACGCCGACGGACACGGAACGGGGGGTGATTGCCACGGACTTACTCTCTGGACTCGTGAAGTCGCGGCGGACACCGCTAATCGCGACCGGCTCCATCGGCGGCGCGCACAACGAAAGTATCAGGCTGCCCGAACCCGTGCTCCGCAAATGCGCCATCGATAGCGACCTGTAACCGGGAGACGTCTTCCGAGGGGATGAGGGCAATCGCAGCGCCGCCGAAACCGCCGCCGGTCATCCGCGCTCCGATCGCGCCGTTCATCTGTGCGGTCTCCACAGCGAGGTCGAGTTCCGAAACCGAGATCTCGAAGTCCTCGCGCATCGACCGATGCGAGGCGTCGAGCAGGTCGCCGATCGCTCGGGCGCCGTGCTCGCGAAGCGTGCGCACCGTGTCGAGCACACGCTGGTTCTCGGTCACGACGTGACGTACACGCCGGAACGTGACATCGTCGAGCAAGTTCCGCGCCCGCGGCAGGTCAGTGACGGTGACCTCACGCAGGGACTCGACCTCGAGCAGTCGGGCGCCCAGTTCACAGGATGCTCGCCGCTCCGCATACCCGCCGGTCGCGTGCGAATGGCTCACTCCGGTGTCGATGATGACGAGTTCGAGGCCGGCGGCGGTGAACCCGAGGTCGATGATCTCTGAGTCCAGGCTGCGGCAGTCCAAGAACACTGCGCAGTCGGCGCGGCCGAGCAACGAAGCCGACTGATCCATGATGCCGGTGGGGGCTCCGACGGCCTTGTTCTCGGCGAGCTGGCCGACCAGCGCGAGCGTTCTACGGTCGAGGTTGAGATGCCAGACGTCGTTGAGGGCCACGGCGACCGCGCTCTCGATCGCGGCGGACGAGGAAAGGCCGGCGCCGACCGGAACATCAGAGTCGATGAAGATGTCGAACCCGGGCACAGCGGCGAGGTCGGCGCCGTGCTCGCCGAGCGCCCAGGCGACGCCGAGCGGGTAGGCGGACCAGCCATGCAGGTTGTTCGGAGAGAGGTCGGAAAGGTCGAGCTCGACCAGCTCGTCGGCGAATGCGCTCGCGACGCGCAGCATCCGGTCCTCTCTGAGTCCGAGGCCGAGCACGGTGCGACGGTCGATCGCGAAAGGCAGCACGAAGCCGTCGTTGTAGTCCGTGTGCTCGCCGATGAGGTTCACCCTGCCGGGAGCGGACCAAATGCCGCCTGGCTCGGATCCGAAGGTCTCAAAGAACCGGGCCCGGACCTCGTCTCTCATGTCGCTCATATCTTCGCGATTCCTTCCCGGATGAATGCGGCGGCCTGTTCAGGCATGACGTCGCCGATCCACGCTCCCATCGCTGCCTCCGAGCCGGCGAGGTACTTCAACTTGCTCTCGGCTCGGCGAGGCGACGTGACCTGCAGCATGAGACGGATGTCCTCGCGCTTTTCCACCACGGGAGCCTGATGCCACGCGGCGATGTACGGCGTCTGAGTTTCGTAGAGCGCGTCGATTCCGCGCAACAGTCGCAGGTAGAGGTGGGCCAGCTCATCGCGCTCGGCGTCGCTGGTGGCCGCTAAATCAGGAATGTGCCGGTGGGGCAGCATGTGCACCTCGATGGGCCAGCGGGCCGCGAACGGAACGAACGCGGTCCAGTGCTCGCCGCTCAGCACGACTCGCTCCGAGTTCCGCTCGCTCTCGAGGATGCGCTCGAACAGATCGGGCCCGACGGCGTCGATGGAATCCATGAGCTTCCTCGTGCGCGGGGTCACGTAGGGATAGGCGTAAATCTGGCCGTGCGGGTGGTGCAGCGTGACGCCGATCGCCTCTCCGCGGTTCTCGAACGGGAACACCTGCTGCACGCCGGGCATCGCCGACAGGGTCGCCGTGCGGTCGGCCCACGCCTCGATCACCGTCCGTGCCCGCGACGGGGTCAGTGTGCCGAAGGAGCCCTCGTGTTCCGGACTGAAGCAGACGACCTCGCAGCGGCCGATCGACGGATGCGTGGCGCCGATCCCGATCGCGGA
This sequence comes from Microbacteriaceae bacterium, assembly GCA_025465095.1. Classification (GTDB taxonomy): domain Bacteria; phylum Actinomycetota; class Actinomycetes; order Actinomycetales; family Microbacteriaceae; genus Marisediminicola. Next base: position 29,615 of record JAODME010000005.1, read on the forward strand.
GGGGTCGAATGTGGTGCCGAGTTCGGGGCCGAACGAGGGTGAACGATTCTCGAATACGGCGACGTCATAGTTGTCAGGAACCTCCGACGGGTTCGCCGGGGTCGCGGGGGCGAGCGGATCCAGGTGCGCGGGGGGAAGGAACACCCGGTTCTGCCTCGCTGCGGCGATCGAAATCCACTCTCCGGTGAGCACGTCCTGGCGCATCACTGCTGTTCCGGGCCGATCATCGAGCACGCGAGCATCCGGTTTGCGGTCCGGACTGAGCTTCGTGTCGGCGTCGTCGAAGTAGATGAGTTCGCGACCGTCGGCCAGAACGTGTTCGCGCTTCGTGATGGGAGCCATGACCCTAGCCTTTCGTCACCAGATCGGTCCCGTTTCTCCCCTAGTCTGGGCGCATGAGCACACCAACCGGCGAGCAGTTCGAACTCGAGGCGGCGAGCGGAAGCCGGCGATCTCGGGCAATCATAACGGAGGTCGCCGCAGGACTCCGAGCTCTCAGCATCGACGGCATCGATCTGGTCGAGACCTATCCGGGAAGCGCCGTGCCCCCGTACGGCTCGGGAATCGTGTTGGTACCCTGGCCGAACCGCGTCGAGGACGGCGTTTGGCTGCACCACGGCGAGAAGCAGCAACTGGACCTGACCGAGCCGGAACGCCATAACGCGATCCACGGTCTGCTTCGGCAGGCCGCCTATCGCGTCGCCTCCCGCTCGGCGCAGGCGATCACGCTCGCGGCCACCGTGTTCCCGCAGCACGGCTATCCGTTCCAGCTCGACACGACCGTGCGCTACGAACTCGTCGCTGACGGACTGAAGGTCACGCACGAGATTTGGAACGTCGGAGAGAACGCGGCGCCCGTCGCGGTCGGCGCGCACCCGTACCTGCGCCTCGGCGACGTTCCGACCGAGGATCTGGTGCTGACGCTTCCCGCCGGCACCCACTTGAAGGCGGATGACCGGAACAACGTTCGTTCCGAGCATCCTGTCGACGGCACGGAGTTCGACCTCCGGAACGGCGTGCGGGTCGGCGATGTGCTGCTGGATGACGGCTTCGGCGATGTCGGTGCGGATGCCGCGCACCGGCTCACTGCGCCGGACGGACGCTACGTCGAACTGTGGCGCGACGCCGATTTCGCCTTCGTGCAGGTGTTCACCAAACCGGACTTCCCGAAAGACGGCGGATTCGGTCTCGCGATAGCGGTCGAGCCCATGACGGCGCCGGGGAACGCGTTCAACAACGGCAGCGGCCTGCGCTGGCTGCAGCCGGGCGAGCGTTGGACGCTCTCCTGGGGCATCCGGTATTCTGGGCAGCCTGCGGGGGAGTAGCGCTTCGCGGCCGGGTTTCATTCAGACCCGCACCCGAGCGGAGGAATGATGAGAACTGAGTCGTTCGATGCGCCCCCGCCTGAGCGCGACAGGGCCGGCGAGGGTCCGCGGGCCTCCGACATCCGCCGCTGGCGCAAGTATCTCGCCGACGAACGTGCCGAGGCGGCTGTCTACCGTGACCTAGCGGGTCGGCGTTCAGGCGAAGAACGCGAGATTCTGCTCGCGCTCGCCGAAGCCGAGGGCCGGCACGAGCAGCACTGGGTCGACCTGCTCGGGGATCGCGTCGGGCCGCCTCGTCGAGGGGAGCTGCGCACGAGGATCCTCGGGTTCTTCGCGCGGCGCTTCGGTTCAGTGTTCGTGCTCGCTCTCGCGCAGCGTGCGGAATCGCGTTCGCCCTACGGAACGGATGCGGACGCGACGCTCGCCATGGTCGCTGACGAGCGAATCCATGAAGAGGTGGTGCGCGGGCTCGCGGCTCGAGGCCGCAACCGCCTGTCCGGCACCTTCCGCGCAGCGGTGTTCGGGGCGAATGACGGCCTCGTCAGCAACCTCGCGTTGGTCGCCGGAATCACGGCGAGCGGTGCGGCCGCGAGCACGGTGCTGCTGACCGGGTTCGCGGGACTCCTCGCCGGCGCGCTGTCGATGGGCGCTGGCGAGTACGTGTCGGTGCGTTCGCAGCGGGAACTGCTCGAGGCTTCCACGCCGAATCCGAGCGCCGGCAATGCCGTCGCGGACCTGGACGTCGACGCGAACGAACTCGCGCTCGTCTACCGTGCGAGGGGGATGGCGCCGGATGATGCTGCCGCGCGCGCCGCGGACATGCTCGCAGATCACAGCCTTCGCGACGCCGAAGCATCCGGTGACCAGCATGAGGCGATCGGCACGGGGCTTCGGGCTGCCGTGTCAAGTTTCTTCTTCTTCGCCTCCGGGGCGGTCATCCCGGTCATCCCGTTCCTCCTCGGGATCGGCAATGCCGTCGCACTCGTCACCGCGGCAGTGCTCGTGGGGATCGCGCTGCTGGTGACTGGCGCGATCGTGGGAGTGCTCTCGGGCGGCCCGCCCCTTGCCAGGGCGCTTCGTCAGCTCGCGATCGGGTTCGGAGCCGCCGGTGCGACTTATCTCCTCGGGGTGCTCTTCGGCACTGTCATCGGCTGAGGTTCTGCCGGGATAGGTCGCGGTCCAGGCTGCTGTGGGCATAATGGCGGATGATTTCCACCGAACTCGCGCGGGCGCTCAGGGACTCCGGCCTGAATTGGCGGCCGACATCCGGTGACGCATTCCGCATTGACCGCCCGGAGGTCGACGGCGACCTGTTTACGATCAGCGAGATGACGGTCGAGGCGCATACGCGCTCCACGGGCACAACCCTCGGCTTCAACGGCACGACGGAATGGGCACTCGATTCGGTTGAACTGGGTGACGCGCTCTGGCTTCCCCGAGACCCTCATGTCCGGTGAATTGCTGACTTTGCGGGGCGAGGACGCCGCTGACGCGTACGGTCGGGCTCTGCTGGCGCTCATCGACCGATCGGCGTTCATCGCGGTGGAGGAACAGAATTAGTTCTGTCGGCCGCGGACGACAAGGCGTAGCGTGAGATCCATGACTCATCACGATGGAACAGAGTCCCACCATGTCGATGACAGCGACGGTGTCGCTGCTACCGCGGTCGGTGGCGAGGGCCCTGCCGCCGCAAGCCCCGCGCCCGACGCCAACGCCGACCGCATCGTGGACGAGGCGGCCGATTTCGTGCATCCGGTCGACCACGGCGCCGGCACGCGAACCGAGCCTCTCGAATCGGAGGAAGCCGGAGGTTACGTCAGCGTGCACGATGCCGACGCCCCCAACGACCCTGCCGCCTCGGAGGAGAAGGGGGACTACGTGCAGCCCGTCGATCACGGCGGCGGCTCCGATGAGCCGATTGAGGACGCAGGCGACTATGTGAGCCCGACCAGCCAATAATCACCGGCGAGCTGAGGCAAGGGCCGGCACGCCTCACGACCTGCCGGGCCCTTGCCCGCGCGGCTACTTGAAGGCGTCCTTCACGTTCTCGGCAGCCTTCTTGACGCTGGCCTTGGACTGGTCGGTCTGGCCCTCGGCCTCCATCGACTCGTTGCCCGTGGCTCGACCCGTCGACTCTTTGGCCTTGCCGCCGAGGTCTTCAGCGGCGTTCCGGATCTTGTCGTCGATACCCATGGTGCACCTGCCTTCCCAGGAGTGACTGCTCCTTCTTGCCTTCCAGACTACGCTCGGAGCTTCCGTCAATCCATGTCAATGTCGTGTGAAAGCGCTCCCCGATAGGCTGGCGGGCATGTGGTCATTCATCATCCTGCTGCTCGTCCTGTGGATCGTCCTGTCGATCGTCGGATTCGTCGTCGAGGGCCTGTTCTGGCTCGCCGTGATCGGGCTCGTCCTGTTCGCCGCGACCGCGATCTTCGGATGGCTCCGGCGCAAGACCGGCTCACGGTAGCCCTACAGGAACTCCTCGCCCCAAGCGACCTGAGCTTGGTGGTCGATTCGCCCAGGGTGTCCTGCGAGGCACGCGTCGAGGCCGTCGAGTGGGCTGTCGGCAGCACGGATCGCGGGTGCGCTCGGGCTGGGACGGCGGCGCCGCGGCCCCGAGCCGATGACGATTCTGGAGGGGTGGGCCCCGTCGGACTCGAACCGACGACCCGCGGATTAAAAGTCCGATGCTCTACCAACTGAGCTAGAGGCCCGTGCGGTAGCAAATCTACAGGATCGGCCGCCTGCTCCCGCCCACCGCGCCCCGGCCGGAAACGACCAAGGGCGGATGCGTTGGAAGGGGGCGCTTCGTTGAGGGGTGCAACCGCTGGTGCCCTGACATAGTCTGGTTCGCGATGAGCGACGAATTCCATAAGCCGACCAAGTTTTCGGGCTCAAAGTTCGAGAGCATGATGGGCGGCGAAGACCCGGCCCGGATCAGCCGTGTCGCGCACGAGACTGCGCTGGCGTTGCTCGCTCGCGTGCGCAAGGACCCCGATCCGGGCGTGGTGGAGAGGCTCGTGGCCTTCGCCGACGACAACGGCATCGATGCGATCGCGGAGCTCTGGTCGCGGGCGAGCCCGCGCAGCCTGCCCGGCGCCCTCTGGCGCATCTATCTCATGCGTGCCCTGATCCGTCAGGACCCGGATGGCACGAGCTTCCTCTACCAACGCGGGACCGAGATGAACGCGTCGATCGATCAGGTCGTCGCGGGCGCGACGAGTCCAACGGGTCCGGTGGAGATCACGGCGCTCGCCGATGAGATTCTGCGGGGGCTTTTCGAGGGGGACTTCGCTGTCGCCCTCGAACGTGCCGCCGCATTCTGTCGCCTGACCGCGACCGGCGCGACGGGAGTGGCGGATGAGGCGGAACTCAGCAGCCCCGAACGGGCGACCGCATTGACCACCAAGGCGCTGCGCCTCTCGCGTACCGCGGCCGAGTTCACCGCGTGTGCTCGCTCTTGGCGTAACGGGACGCTGGATTGAGCCCGGCAACAGCGATTACACTGGACTCTGGCCTTCGGGCCTCGGTCGGGCCGCAGTAACCCCGGGCTCCAATATTCGCCGCCTTGAGCGGCCTCACGCCGAGAGGCGTTCTGCGGTCCGGCCATATACCCACTTGTCCCTGCCGCGCACTGCGTGGCCATCCGCCCGCCGCGGGCACTAATCCGGCGTCCGGACGATCGAGCAGCGACATCACGGCCGGCGGTACCGCAATCCGCGCACGTATGGTGCGCAGCGTCCGGCGTCAGCGCCGGGAGGCAGCGCACGAACGAGCCGGAGGGCGGGGAGGTCGCGGCCAGCGATGGCATCGACCTGATCGAGGACTCGACGGTCTAGCCGAACTTGCCGGAGACGTAGTCCTCGGTGGCCTGAACGCTCGGCTTCGAGAACATCGTCGTGGTGTCGTCGTATTCGATGAGCTTTCCGGGTTTGCCGGTTCCTGCGATGTTGAAGAATGCCGTCCTGTCCGACACTCGGCTCGCCTGCTGCATGTTGTGCGTCACGATCACGATCGTGTAATCCTTCTTGAGTTCCTCGATGAGGTCCTCGATCGCCAGCGTCGAGATCGGGTCGAGCGCGGAAGCCGGCTCGTCCATCAGGATCACCTCGGGTGCCACCGCGATGGTGCGGGCGATGCAGAGGCGCTGCTGCTGCCCGCCGGAGATTCCCGAACCGGGGCGGTCCAGCCGGTCCTTGACCTCATTCCACAGGTTTGCACCGCGAAGAGACTTCTCGACGAGGTCGTCCGCATCGGACTTCGAGATGCGACGGTTGTTGAGTTTGACGCCGGCGAGCACGTTGTCGCGGATGGACATCGTGGGGAAAGGGTTCGGCCGCTGGAACACCATGCCGACTTGACGGCGCACGAGAACGGGGTCCACCCCCGGAGCGTAGAGGTCATTGCCATCGATGAGGACCTCCCCGTCGACATGGGCTCCGGGAATCACCTCGTGCATTCGATTGAGAGTGCGGATGAACGTCGATTTCCCGCACCCGCTCGGTCCGATGAACGCGGTGACGCTGCGCGGTTCAATCGACAGGCTGACGTCCTCGACCGCCTTGAACTTGCCGTAGTAGGCGTTGAGGTTGTTCACTTCGATTCGCTTTGACACGTGGTTCCTTTGCTTAGCGGCCCAGCTTGGGGGCGAAATATCGGGCGATGAGCCGGGCGAGGAGGTTGAGCAGCATCACGATGAGGATGAGGGTGAGGGCCCCCGCCCATGCACGGTCAAGGGATGCCTGCGCATCTGTTCCCTGACTCACGTACGAGCTGTAGACGAACACCGGCAGGCTCTGCATGCGCCCGTCGAACAGGTCGTAGTTCATGTTCGAGGTGAACCCGGCGGCGACGAGCAGGGGAGCCGTCTCGCCGATCACCCGGGCGACCGCGAGCATCACCCCGGTGGTGATGCCGGCGATCGACGTCGGCAGCACGACCTTGAGGATGGTGAGCCATCGCGGCACACCGAGGGCGTAGGCGGCCTCGCGTAATTCGTTCGGCACCAGTCGGAGCATCTCCTCGGAGGAGCGTACGACGACGGGGATCATCAGCACCGACAGCGCCACGGCGCCGGCGATACCGAGCCGCACGCCCGGGCCGAAGATGATCGCGAACAGGGCGTAGGCGAACAGACCGGCGACGATGGAGGGGATGCCGGTCATCACGTCGACGAAGAAGGTGATCGCCCTCGCGAGCGGCCCGCGGCCGTACTCGACGAGGTAGATCGAGGTCATCAGCCCGATCGGTACCGAGATGAGCGACGCGACGAGGGTCATCAGCACCGTCCCCACTATGGCGTGCAGGGCACCGCCGCCCACGCCGACGATGTTGCGCATGGAATAGGTGAAGAACTGGAGGTCGAATCGGGCCGAACCGTTCGCCAGCACGGTGAACATCACCGAGATGAGCGGCAGGAGCGCGATGACGAACGCGGTGGCGACGAGGGTCGTGACAAGGCGGTCCATCGCGCGCCGCGACCCCTCCACGAGCCGCGACGCTATGTAGAGGATGACGCCGTAGAGCACGATGCCGAGCAGCACGGCGCCGACAATGTTGTAACGTTCGGTAGTTCCCGCGAGTTGAAGAAAAAGAAAGAGAACCGCCGACACGGCCATCGTCGTCAGAAGCAGGAGTGCGGGAACGGATGAGCCGAGCCGACCCGAAGAGTAGGCGTTCTGAATCGATGTGGATGAGGCCTGGGTCATCAGTTCGCTCCCGAGAAGGCGCTGCGGCGACTCACGATGTATCTGGCAATCGAATTCACCACAAGCGTGATGGCGAACAGGATGAGGCCGGTCGCGATGAGCACATCGACGTTGACCCCGTACGCCTCCGGGAAGCTCAGTGCGATGTTCGCGGCGATGGTGCTCGGATTGTCTGACGTGAACAGGGCGAAGGTGACCGCTCCGGTGGAGGACAACACGGTCGCGACCGCGATGGTCTCCCCGAGTGCCCGCCCGAGCCCGAGCATCGACGCGGAGATGATGCCGGGTCGCCCGAACGGGAGGACGGTCATCCGGATCATCTCCCAGCGGGTCGAGCCGAGAGCGAGGGCAGCCTCCTCGTGCAGCACCGGCGTCTGCAGGAAGACTTCCCGGGTGAGAGCGGTGATGATCGGCAACACCATCACGGCGAGCACGATCGACGCCGTCAGGATCGTGCGACCGGTCCCTGAGGCGGGGCCGGCAAAGAACGGAATCCAGCCGAAGTTCTCGGTGGCCCAGGTGTAGAAGGGCTGCACGGCGGGCGCGAGCACGTTTCCGCCCCAGAGACCGAACACGATCGACGGTACTGCGGCGAGAAGATCGATGATGTAGCCGAGCCCTTGCGCCAACCTGCGAGGGGCATAGTGCGAGATGAACAGGGCGATTCCGATGGCGAGCGGCACGGCCATCAGAAGGGCGAGCGCTGCCGACCAGAGGGTGCCGAAGACGAGCGGCCAGACATAGGTCCAGAATGTCTCGCCGGCGAGGATGGCGACCTCGTCGGCGGGGGTGGTGAAGGCGGGGATGCTCTGGAGCACGAGGAAGGCCGCGACCGCCGCGAGCACGGCGAGGATGAGGGATCCGGCGGCGAGCGCTCCACCGGAGAAGACGCGATCCCCTGGCCGCTGCTTTGCCCTGACTGGTCGGGCGGTCGAGGCCGCCGAAGAACTCATGTCGGTTGTCCCTGGTTCGGTGTGCTGGGTACGGATGAGCGAAGGAGGTGTGCCATGGCGTCTATCGGATCGATTCCACTGCGACCGCGGCCCGCTCATAGAGCGTAAGGGAAATCGGTGCGATGCCCGCCGCCTCTTCCGCCGCGGCTTGGGCTTCGTCGCTGATGACGTAGCCGAAATAGGCTTTGGCGAGTTCGGCCTGCTCGGTAGAGCGGTACTCCTGGCAGCCCACCAGATAGCTGATCAAAACGATCGGATACACGCCGGCTTCCGCGGATGCGCGATCGATCTCGATCGCGAGGTCGCCCTTGGTGCGTCCTTCCACGAAGGGCGACACATCGACGATCGCCGCCGCAGCCTCTGAGGAGTACGGCACGTATTCCCCGCCCACTTTGACCGAGACCACTCCTAGGTCGCCCGCGCGGGAGGCATCCGCGTACCCGACCGTGCCCGTCCCGTTGCGAACCGCGTCGACGACACCGGACGTCTGCGGCGCGGCTTCGCCGCCCTCATACGGCCACTCTCCGCCCGGCTCCGCGTCCCAGATCTGCGGTGCTGCGGCGTGCAGGTAGTCGGTGAAGTTCTCCGTCGTGCCGGAGTCGTCGGCACGATGCACGGCGGTGATAGGCGTGCTGGGGAGGTCGGTCCTCTCGTTCTGCGCAGCGATGGCTTCGTCATCCCACTGGGTGATCGTGCCCTTGAAGATTCCCGCGATGGTCGCCGCGTCGAGATTCAGGGATTCGATGCCGTCGAGGTTGAAGATGACGGCGATCGGCGAGATGAAGGTGGGCAGCTCGATGATTCCCCTCCCGGGCACGCATGACGCGAACTCGTCTGCCGCGACTTCCTCGTCGTCGAAGGCCCGATCGGTGCCGGCGAACCCGCTGCCGCCGGCGGTGAACGTGTCACGCCCCGCACCGGAACCCGCGGGGTCATACTCGACGGTGACGTCCGGGTTGTCGCTCTGGAAGCCCGCAACCCAGACCTCTTGCGCGGCCTGCTGCGCTGAGGACCCTGAACCGACAATCGTCCCGGAGAGGTCAGAGCCGGAACCGTCGCCGAGGTCGCGCTCGTTGACCGCACATGACGACAGGAGGAGTGCTCCGGCAACGGCGACGATCGCCCCGCGGGCGCAACGCTCGAACTTCACAGGGATTCCTTCGGGGATGGTGGTGGGGGTGAACCGTACCCGCAGGCGACATTACCCACTGTGCTGACCATCTTCGACCGCGCGGGTGAACGGAAGGTGAACAGATTCGGCTGAGGCGAAAGGAGCGTCGACGGTCACACCCCTGCCGTGTGCGTCTCGACCGCCACTACATGCGCCGGGCGGGCAGTCGACACGTGCACCACGGCGAAATCGCCTACGCCGAGCATCGCCGCGCGGCGCAACTCTTGTCCCCGCCCGCCGGCAGCTCGCCCAACCTCGTCGAGGATGTCGGGCAGCACCGGCCCGTGGCTGCAGAGCACCGCCGTCTCGCGACGCGCGACGCGCTTCGCCACAATTCGCCGCACCTCGGCAACGCCGGCCTCGTGCGCGTCCTGACTTATGGCGGCCGTCGCGGTGATGTCCAGTCCGGTGAGGGCGGCGACCGGTTCCATGCTCGCCATGCAGCGGACAGCGGTGCTGCTGATGAGCTTCGTCGGACGGTACGCCGCGATCGCTCTCGCCGAGCCGCGGACCTGAACAGTTCCGATCTGTTCGAGCGGCCTGGTCGAATCGGGGCCGTCCCACGAGCCGCCGGGCATGGCCTTCCCGTGGCGCAACGCGATGATCGCGAACGTCCGCAGCGTGCCGGTGTCGGCGCGAGCGGCGCATGTCTCGACTATCTCGCGGTCTCGCGCGTAGCTGAGGGACGCGATGGCGGTCTTCACCGACACCCATTCCGTCGAGGTGATCTCCGCGCTGGCGGTGAAGTTCGCGGCGGCGACAGCCTCGTCGTCGACCTCCGCTGCCCAGAAGTGCACGATCTTGTGCCGTCCGGTCGGCACCACGTACTCACTCACGCCGAGCGGCGCCCCGAGGGCGACCGACAGTCCGGTCTCCTCGAGGGTTTCGCGCACGGCGGCCTCCGGGAGGCTCTCTCCGGGATCGACCTTGCCCTTGGGCAGTGAGACGTCCGAACGATTGCCGCGGTGCACGAGCAACACGCGAAGTTTGCCGCCCTGAATGCGCCAGCACACGACGCCGGCGGCGACGAGCGGCGGTTTCGCCGGTGTGATCATCGAAGGGCGCCACCGCGTCGGCGCTGGGAGATGCGGCGCGACATCACGTTCTGCATGTCTCGCAGCGGTGTGCCGTCTTGCGCGAGGTGGTGACGTGACCAGCTGCCGTCGTGGGCCAGCTTCCAGGCGGAAGTGTCATCCGACATGGCAAGGTCGAACAGGCTGTGGATCTGGCGGATGTGCTCGGCGCTCGTGAGGCGCACCATCGCCTCTACCCGCCGATCGAGGTTGCGGTGCATCATGTCCGCGCTACCGATATAGACCTGCGCGTCTCCGCCGTTCACGAAGGAGAAGATGCGTGAGTGCTCGAGGTATCGACCGAGGATCGAGCGGACAGTGATGTTCTCGCTCAGACCAGCCACTCCCGGTTTCAAGGTGCAGATCCCGCGGATCACCAGGTCGATGGGCACGCCAGCGGCGCTCGCGTGGTACAGCGCGTCGATGACCGCCTCGTCCACGATCGAATTGAGTTTGATCCGGATACCGGACGGCAACCCCTCGCTCGCGTTCGCGGTCTCAGTCTTGATCGCCTTGATCAGTCCCTTGCGCAGGTGGAGGGGGGCAACCAACAGACGCTTGAACTTCTTCTCTATGGCGTAGCCGGAAAGCTCGTTGAACAACCGGGTGAGGTCCTTCCCGACGACGTCGTCGGCAGTGAGGAGCCCCAGATCCTCGTAGATCCGGGAAGTCTTGGGATTGTAGTTCCCGGTTCCGATGTGGCTGTAGTGGCGCAGCCGGTCCCCCTCCTGGCGCACGACGAGCGCCAGTTTGCAGTGCGTCTTGAGTCCGACCATCCCGTAGACGACATGCACCCCGGCCTTCTCCAGCTTGCGCGCCCAGAGGATGTTGGCCTGCTCGTCGAAGCGCGCCTTGATCTCAACGAGGGCGAGCACCTGCTTACCCGCCTCCGCCGCGTCGATCAGCGCCTCGACGATCGGACTGTCGCCACTCGTGCGGTACAGCGTCTGTTTGATCGCGAGCACATTCGGGTCGACGGCAGCCTGCTCGAGGAACGCCTGCACGCTCGTCGCGAAGGACTCGTAAGGGTGGTGGAGCAGGATGTCCTGCCGTGCGATGGATCGGAAGATGTCCGTCGAGCCGCTTGGCTCATTCGACTGGAGTTGCACCGCCGTGGTCGGCACGTGCTTCCGGTACTTGAGCGATGGCCGGTCGAGTTTCGCGATGTCGAACAAGCCGGCGAGGTCGAGTGGTGCTGGCAGCCGGTACACCTCCTGCTGGGTGATTCCCAGTTCGCGCACGAGAAGGTCGAGGGTCACCTCATCCATGTCATCCGTGATCTCGAGACGGATCGGAGGTCCGAAGCGGCGGCGCAGTAACTCGCGCTCGAGCGTCTGGATCAGATTCTCCGACTCGTCCTCCTCCACCTGCACGTCCTCGTTCCGGGTGACCCGGAACTCGTGGTGGTCGAGGATCACCATGCCGGGGAACAGGTGGCCCAAGTGGTTGGAGATGAGGTCTTCGAGTGGAATGAAGCGCAACAGGCCGCTATCGTCATCCGGCAGCTGGATGAAGCGGGGTAGCATCGCCGGCACCTTCAGCCGGGCGAACTCCTCCTTGCCCGTTTTGGGGTGCTTGATCCGCACCGAGAGGTTCAGCGACAACCCGGAGATGTAGGGGAACGGATGCGCCGGGTCCACGGCCAGCGGCATGAGCACGGGAAAGATCTGGCGCGAGAAGACCTCCTCGAGTCGGGCGTGATCCGTGTCGCCCAGGTCCGACCAGGACTCGATGTGGATCCCGGCATCATCGAGGGCGGGCTTCACCAGGTCGGTGAACGCGGCAGCGTGACGCGTCTGAAGTTCGTGGGCGCGGCTCGCGATGTCTGCCAGCACGTCCACTGGGGCGCGACCGACGTTGGTGGGGACGGCAAGGCCGGTGACGATGCGGCGCTTGAGCCCGGCTACACGGACCATGAAAAACTCGTCAAGGTTGCTTGCGAAGATGGCGAGGAAATTAGCCCGTTCGAGCAGAGGCACCGCTGGGTCCTCCGCGAGCTCGAGCACACGTGTGTTGAACGCCAGCCAGCTGAGTTCCCGATCGAGGAACCGGTCGACGGGAAAGGTGCCGTCGTCGAGCCAAGTCCACTCGTCGTCGTACTCGTCGTCGAGGTAATCCGCGCCGACAGCGGCATCGCCGAGGTAGGTGTCGCTGTCCATCTCTCCATCATGACACCATGCCGCCGCCGAGTGCCTCGAGCGAGGGATCTCCATCACCGAAGCCGTCGAACCCTTCCGGGGCGCGGCGTCATCCTTTCGGCCGGGGAGCGGGTGAGGCAGCCGCGATCCTGTAGCCGACGCCGTGCACCGTCATCAGGAGACCTGGGCGGGCAGCATTGAGCTTGCGTCGAACTCTCGCCACGAGCTTTCGCGCGGCACTCGGGCGCGGACCGTCCGCTCCTGCGAACAGCTCCGCCAAGTCCTCGACGGCAACCACCCGGGGAGCCTCCATCATGAGGTGTTCGAGGAACTGGATCTCGCGCGGCGTGAAGTGAATGGGGATGCTGTCTACGGTCACCTCATAGGCGGCGCGGTGGAGGACGAGTGGCCCGACGACGAGGGGCGGCGACCAATCGACCGGGGGGAGACCGACACTCCGGGCGAGGGTGGCGAGTTGGTGATCGGCGCAGGGGAGCCCCAGGAGCGCCCTGGCTCCGCCCTCGAGCGCGCGATATCCCGCCTCGTGGCTTTCGTCGGTTCCGGTCAGGCCGACGATGACCGGGACGTTCGACCGGGTGGTGACCGCTTCCACGAATCGGAGGACGTCCACGCCCTCCATGTCCGTGGGCGCGAGAATCGCCGACAGGCTCTGCCCTGACATGGAGAGCACTGCAGAGAGCCCCTCGGAATATGACACGACCTCGACGCCGGCCCGGAGGAGGACGGGTGCGGAGAATCGCAGCGGCCTGCTCGGGCAGGCGATCACCATGAGCCGACGGGTGCGAGGCATTCGCGTCGTCGAGGAATCACCGTGATCGGCTCTCGTCACCCGAATCGACCGGAGATGTAGTCTTCCGTTCGCTTGTCGCTTGGGTTCTCGAAAATCTGCTGGGTGTTCCCGAACTCGACCAGAAGTCCCGTGCGGTCACCGCTGCCTTCGGCTGCCTTCGCGGTGAAGAACGCCGTGCGGTCGGCCACCCGCGCCGCCTGCTGCATGTTGTGTGTCACGATCACGATGGTGTACTCGCGGCGAAGGTCCTGCATGAGGTCTTCGATCTTCACGGTCGCGATCGGGTCCAGCGCCGAACACGGCTCATCCATGAGAATCACGTCCGGGCGCACCGCGATGGTTCTCGCGATGCACAGCCGCTGCTGCTGCCCGCCGGAAAGACTGAACGCCGACTGCTTGAGCTTGTCTTTCACCTCGCCCCAGAGGGCCGCCTTTGTCAACGACTCTTCGACCAGGTCGTCCATGTTGCCGAGGCGCATCCCGGTCACCCGCGGGCCATAGGCGACGTTGTCGTATATCGACTTCGGGAACGGATTCGGCTTCTGGAAGACCATCCCGATGCGCCGTCGCACCTCGATCGGGTCGACACCCTTGCCGTATATGTCCTCGCCTTCGAATCGCACCCTTCCTTCGACGCGCGCGCCTTCGACGAGATCGTTCATCCGGTTGAGCGAGCGCAGCAGAGTCGATTTGCCGCAACCAGACGGTCCGATCAGCGCCGTAATCTCGTGCACACCGAACTTCAGATTGACGTCGGTCACGGCGCGGAAGGCACCGTAGTAAATGTCCACGTTCTCGCATTCGAGGACGGCGCGGGGTTGCTCAGGAAGGAACGTGTTGCGATGCGTCGGCTGGAGACGCACTGCCACCTCTGGGCCGCGGTTGCTTGGACTGGTCATGGGTTCTACCACCGTTTCTGGTAACGATTGCGGATGAAGATGGCGAGCGTGTTCATCAGGAGGAGCAGAACGACGAGGAGAACGCTCGCGGCGGCCGCCAGCTCCCGGAATTCCAGCTGGGGTCGGCCCGTCCAGTTGAAGATTTGGATCGGCATCGTGGTGAACCCGCTGAGCAGACCGTTCGGGTCGAAGCTCACGAACACCAGCGCGCCGAGCAGCAGCAGGGGTGCCGCCTCGCCGAGGGCGCGGGAAAGGCCGAGGATCGCCCCGGTGGCGATGCCGGGAACAGCCGCGGGGAGCGTGTTGTGCCAGACCGTCTGCCACGCGGAGGCCCCGAGTGCGAGGGACCCCTGGCGGATCTCCATGGGCACCGAGCGCAGCGCCTCGCGGGTGGCGATGATGATGACGGGCAGGATGAGCAGGCTGAGTGCGAGTGCACCGCCGATCACGATGTTCTTGTTCTGCACTCCGAGCAGGGAGAGGAACGCGAGCGCGAGGAGGCCGTAGACGATGGAGGGCACCGCGGCGAGGTTCTGCACGTTCAGTTCGACAAACCGATTCAACCGGTTTCCCTTGTTGGCGAACTCTTCCAGGTGCAGGGCCGCCGCGACGCCGAGCGGAACACTGAGTGCCGCCGTCGCCCCGATGACCCAGGCTGAGCCGAGGATCGCGGGGCGGGCACCCGCGCGATCCGGCGAGGAAGCCGGGTATTCCGTGAGGAGCCTCCCGTCCAGTCGATCCGCGCCCTGCACGACGATCGTGACGATGAGCGTGAGCAGCACCCCTACGGCGATGACGAGGCAGAGCCAGAGGGCGATGAGGAAGATCATGGGGGTGAAGGCATGTTCGCCGTTGCGTCCTGACGAGACGGGCCGTTCGGGGCGGATGCTTCGCGAGACGGTGTCGGCCATGGAGTCCATCAGTAGGCCTCTCTGAACCGTCGGACGAATCGGATGCTAATGAAATTGATCAGCAGCGTGATGAGGAAAAGGAGGAGTCCGACCGCGAACAGGGTGTCGTACTCGAGTGACCCGACGCGGGAGTCGCCGAGCGCTGCGTTCGCGATGAATCCGGTCATCGTCTGTCCCTGTTCGAGGGCCCCGGTGACGATTCGCGCCTGGCTGCCGGCCGCGATGGCGACGATCATGGTTTCGCCGACAGCGCGCGAGATTCCCAGCACGATGGCCGCGACGATCCCGGACAGCGCGGCGGGGAAGACGACGCGGACGCTTGTCTGCATCCGATTCGCGCCCAGAGCAGCAGACCCCTGGCGAAGGGCCTGCGGCACAGCAGACATCGCATCTTCGGCGATGGAGGCGACCGTCGGAACGATCATCACGCCCATGACGAGACCCGCAGCGAGCACACTGAACGCGGCGGTGTCGAGCTGGAGCCACTCTCGCAGCACGGTGGCCTGCACGAACTGCAGCGCGAAGAAGCCGTAGACGACGGTGGGCACCCCGGCGAGCACCTCGAGCAGGGGCTTCAGAAGCTTTCGCACCCGGGGCCTGACGTACTCCGAGAGGAGAACGGCAGCGCCGAGGCCCAGCGGCACGGCGATCAGCAGCGCGATGCCCGTCGTCCAGGCGGTCGCAGTGAGCAGCGGAATGACACCGAACGAAGCGTCTGCGAAGCGGGGGGCCCAGCGGGTGCCGGCGAGGAACTCGGTGAGGGGAATCTCGGCGAAGAACGCGATCGAGGGTATCGCCAGCGCCAGGAGGATGCCGGCGGTCGTGACGACGGTGAGTGCAGCCGCGAGGCGGAGTACGAGCTTGATCGCCGTCTCGCCATGGCGCGGGCGCCCTACGAAGTGGGAAGTTGCCGAGCGGCCCGGCGAGATCGCCGGGCCGCTCCTGCTAGCGAGCATGGTCATGCAACAGGTTCTTTCGGGAGTAAGTCGTGATCAGGGGCTCGCAATGGGTGCTCTCAGCCGAGCGAAGCGAGCTCGTCGCTCGCCTTGGTGCTCTGTTCCTCGGTCAGCGGCACGAAGAGGGCGGCTTCCGCGACCTCTGCCTGGTTGGCGATCGAGAAGTCGACGAAGCTCTTCACCTGGGGCATCTCCCTGTACGACGCGTTGTTGACGTAAATGAAGAGCTCGCGTCCGAGCGGCTGGTATGAGCCGTCCTGAACGGTTTCCTCGGTTGGTGCGACGCAGCCTTCGCCGCCGTCGACCCGTACGGCCTTGATGGCGTCGACGTTCTCTTCCACGTAGGAGAGGCCGAAGAATCCGACCCCTCCCTTATCCCCGCCCACTCCCTGAACGGTGATGTTGTCGTCCTCCGACGGGCTGTAGTCCGTGCGGATCGCGCCTTCTTCGCCGTTGATGGCGTCGGTGAAGTAGTCGAACGTGCCTGAGTCAGTGCCTGCTCCGAAGAGCGAGAGCGGCACGTCCGGAAAGGACGCGTCGACGTCGGACCAGCGGGTCACCGTGCCTTCGGATTCTGGGCCCCACATCTTCGCGAGTTGCTCGACGGTCAGGCAGTTTGCCCAGTCGTTCTCCGGATTGACGACGACGGAGAGACCGTCATTCGCGACGACGATTTCGGTGAACTCGACGCCGGCTTCCACGCAGGCGGCGGCCTCTTCGTCTTTGATCGGACGGGACGCATTGGAGATATCGGTCTCGTCGGCACAGAACTTCTCGAACCCTCCGCCGGTGCCGGAGGTCGCGACGGTCACGTTGATGCCGGCCTCCTCGTCGCGGAACAGATCGGCGGCCGCCTCGCTGAGCGGCGCGACGGTAGAAGAACCATCGGCGGTGACTGCACCGGAGAGGCCTTCGCCCGAGGCGCCTCCACCGGTGGAACCGGCGCTTTGGCCGCCGCAACCGGTGAGGATGAGGGCTGAGACTGCCAAGCTCGCGGCAAGGCCCATGTATTTCAGGGATCGGTTCTGCACTGTGGTCCTTTCGCAGGCGAGCGATGGGTGCTCGCCGGTGATGAATGCGACGCCGGCCGGATGCCGACGAGACCCATGTCAGTGCGCTCCCGTGAACGTGACGTGAACACGAGGGAACGACAAAGTACCAATGGGGGACCATTTGGGTTTCCGATTGGAATGTGCGCGCCCCGGCGCCCGAATCCGGCAGTAGGCGACCTAGGGGCGGCGTGCGGCGTACTGGATGTCGATGGTGTGATCGACGAATCCCACGGAACGGTAGAGCGCGACTGCGGGCAGATTGTCGGCCTCGACATACAAACTCGCCGCACGGATACCGCGGCTCCGCAACCGCGCGAGCCCGGCGTTCACGAGCCGTCGCCCGAGCCCGCTTCCCTGGGCGTCTGGTGAAACGCCGACAGCGTAGAACTCTCCGACCGTCTCTTCTGCCCCGCCGTCGTCGACTTTGAGCCAGCAGAACCCGGTCATGGTCCCGGTCGCATCGCGGGCGACCAGGAAGTCGTCGGCGTCGAACCAGGTTGCAGACATGCGGGCGTCGAGATCATGCTGCGAGAGCGACCCCTGCTCCGGGTGGTCTGCGAAGGCGGCCGCGTTGATCTCCAGCCATTCCCCGTCGTCTATGCCTGGCCGGAAGGACGCGATCCCGTCGGCGGAACCGGGGACGACTGCAACGCCCTCCAAGGCTGCCCGCAGTTGCAGAAGCTGACGAGCGGGCTGGAGCGAGTGCCGCATCGCGAGGACACGAGCCGCCGGATGGTCGCCGTGCGCCCAGATGAGCAGGTCGCCGCCGGCGCGCTCGAGGAGGTTCTCGAGCAGCCGTCCGCCGTCGCCACGTCGGCGCATAGTCGGCGAGACCACGAGCTCCGCCTCCCGGGGCCACCCGTCGGTGGTCACGAGGGCGATCCCGGAGAGAATCCCATCGCGCTCGATGGCCAGGCCCTCCCGCGCGCCGGAGCGGAGGTCGACCAGCGACTGGTCGGAGAACGGCGGCTGGCCGTCGACGCGTGTGGCCTGCTGGACGATCAGCGCCAGACGGGACGCGTGATCGGCCGAGCGGGGATCGAACGTCGAGACCGGTTCAGGACCGGACGGGCTGCTCACGGTTCTCGTTCTCCTCCTCGTGCAGATTGAAGCGGTAGCCCACGTTGCGCACCGTGCCGATAAGAGACTCGAGGTCCCCGAGTTTCGCGCGAAGACGCCGAACGTGCACATCGACCGTGCGGGTGCCACCGAAGTAGTCGTACCCCCACACCTCGCTGAGAAGTTGCTCGCGCGTGAACACGCGCGAGGGGTGCCCGGCGAGGAAGCGCAGCAGCTCAAACTCCTTGAAAGTCAGATCAAGCGGACGCCCGTGCACCTTCGCGGAATAGCTCGCCTCGTCGATGACCACTCCGGAGGCGTGGATCTTGTTGCTGGTCTGGTCGAGGGACTGCCGCGCGATGGCCAGTCGGATGCGCGCATCCGCTTCGGCCGGCCCCGCCGTCTCCAGAATCACGTCGTCGATGCCCCAGTCCGCGTTCACCGCGGTGAGCCCTCCCTCGGTCAGGATCAACAGGAGGGGAACGCTGAGCCCCGTCGTCTTGAGAATCTTGCACAGCGACCGGGCGTTGGCCAGGTCCTGGCGCCCATCGACGAGCAGCAGATCGCAGCTCGGGGCATTGACGAGTTGGGCGGGCTCGGCGGGGATCTGCCGCGTTCGATGGCTGAGAAGACTCAGTGCCGGGAGCACCTCGCTGTCGACCGCCGGGGTCAGAATCAACAGCTGCGCCACGTGTCCTCCAGTAGGTGCTGGATTCGAAGTCTACAAGCGCGCTGGAGCTTGGAGAGTTGCGACGCAAATTCGCGTCGCCAGCGCCGATGAACGAAGGGCTGTTCGGGCCGTTCTGGACGCTGATCGGCCGGGGTAGGGCACACTGGTGCAATGACCTCCCGACTCGCCACCGTGTTGCCGGTCTGGGGTGTTGCCGCGATCGCGGCGCTGGTGATCGGGCTGCTGGTGCCGCCCGAGCAGTACCTGCAGTGGCTGTCGATCGCGATGGGCGTCTCGGTTCTGATCACCTTCTGCATTCAGCTCGCCATCGTGCGAAAGGAAGGTCTCGTCGATCGCGTCGTCGCGAGCGTCAGCGGCGCTATCGTCATCTTGGCCGCCGCCACGCTCGTCTTGAGCCTCGTCGCCCTCCCGGCGGGGTAGAATCGTTCCATGCTGCTCGCCCTCGAACTCTTCTACGTCGGCTTGCTCGTTCTCGCCACCCTGGCCATCGGTTACATCTCCGTCGTGGTCGTCTACAACCTGTTCAAGGGCCAGAGCTAGCACCGTCACCGCACGGATCCAGGAGTTGCCATGATCGAGTTGCTGTCGTGATCGAGCTTGACGCTGACCTTCCGGCCGAACTCGTTCCCCTGTCCTGGCTCATCGGAGTATGGTCGGGCACCGGCGTCGTGAACTACGAGGTCGGCGACGAGGTGCGCCACTTCGAATTCGGGCACCGGATGAGCTTCAGCCACGACGGCCTCCCGCACCTCAACTACACCTCCTACACCTGGCAGCTCGACCCTTCGACAGGCTCAGGGCAGGCTGATTCGAAGCCCCTGGCGACGGAGACCGGATATTGGCGGCTCAGCCGTCCCGCCACGGAGGGAGATCCCGGCCCTGGCCTGCTGCCCGGCGTCGGCACCCAACCGTTCTCCACCGCCGAGTCGGTCGAGACCCTGCGCAACACCTCGAAGGCGTTCGACATCGAAGTCTCGATCGTGCATCCCGGGGGAGTGAGCGAGCTGTACGTCGGCGAGGTCAAGGGGCCGCGCATCGACCTCGTGACCGACGCCGTTTTGCGGTCGGCGAACTCCAAGGAGCACACGGCGTCGACCAGGATGTACGGTCTGGTCGAGAACCACCTCCTGTGGGCGTGGGATATCGCAGCCCTCGGTCAGGATCTGCGCTCGCATGCGTCCGGGAGGCTCGCTCGTGACGAGTGAATTCCTCTCCCTTCCTGGGGCGGTGGAAGCCACCGGCGCCGAAGCGGGCGTAGCGAGTCACTATGGCAACCCGTTTGCGGAGCAGCGGGCGCTCGCCGCAGGCGCAGCCGTCGTCGACCTGTCCAATCGGGCGGTGCTGTCGGTGCGGGGTCCTGACCGTCTGACCTGGATCGACTCCATTACGAGCCAGGCCGTCAAAAACCTGCTGCCCGGCGATTCGACGGAGACACTCGTCCTCGACCAGACCGGTCGCCTCGAATACGCGGTGAAGCTATTCGAGGACGGGGAGACCCTGTGGATGCTGCTAGAGGCTGAAGCCGCTCCCGGGCTGCTCGCCTGGCTCGGGAAAATGCGTTTCATGCTCCGCGTGGAGCCGGAGGACCGAAGCCGCGACCTCGCCACGATCGGCTCGATGGGCGACCTCGGGCTGCCAGCGCACCGCCCAAGCGGGGAACGGCTGGTCTGGCGTGACCCCTGGTCGAAGGTGGCGCCCGGCGGGTACCAGTACTCGGCGGTAGACGGGCATCCCGCCTCCGACTGGAACTGGACCGAGACGATCGTCGAGCGCAGTGAATTGGGCGGTATCGCCGCGGCGCACACCGCGGTTGGCATGCTCGCGGCGGAAGCGCTCCGCATCGAGGCGTGGCGCCCGCGCCTCGCCACCGAGGGGGACGAAAAGACGATTCCGCACGAACTCGACTGGCTGCGTTCGGCAGTGCACCTTGCGAAGGGCTGCTATCGCGGGCAGGAGACGGTCGCGAAGGTGCACAATCTCGGGCACCCGCCTCGTCGACTCGTGATGCTCCACCTCGACGGTTCGGACGCCGTGCTTCCCGCTCCACAGGACGAGGTGACTCTCGACGGCAAGGTGGTCGGGCGCATCACCTCGTCGGCGATGCACTTCGAGCTTGGTCCAATCGCCCTTGCCGTGATCAAGCGCACTACGGACCCGACGGCAACCCTGTCGGTAACCGCAGGAAACACGGTTGTCGCCGCTGCTCAGGAGATTATTGTGCCGCCCGATGCGGGCGCGGTCGCGGCAGTGCCGCGCCTTCCCCGCCTCGGGGCCGTGCAGCGCTGAGCATGCAGGCGGGCTCGTCCGACAGCGCGATGCGGCGGCTCGAGCGATCCCTCCGCCGTCGGATGGCGATGATGCAGCGCCTTCGCCGCGTCGGCGCCTCGGTTCCGGCCGCGCTGCAGATCGCGGTCGCCGCGGCAGCGGCGTACGCGTTCGCGAGCGGGGTTCTCGGTCACGACCTCCCGGTGGTAGCGGTCACCGTCACATTGACCGCGCTCGGCCTCGGTCGGGACGCTCGGCCGCGGCGTGTGCTCGAGACGGTGATCGGCATCCTCATCGGAATCACGCTGAGCGAAGTGCTGCTGATCCTGATCGGACCGGGGCCGGCGCAGCTCGCGCTCGTGCTCGCGGTCACCCTGCTGGTCGCGCGGTTCATCTCACCGAGTGCGGCTTTCGCGGCAGCGGCAGGAGTGCAGTCGGTGCTCGTCATGCTGCTCCCCGCGCCCGAGGGAGGGGTGTTCGTTCGCAGCATCGATGGAGTCGTCGGCGGTGTCGTCGCTCTCCTTGTGACAGCACTGATTCCGCGGGATCCGCGCCGCGCAGCGCAGCGGGACGCCCGACGCTTGTTCTCCACTCTCGATGAGGCGCTCGGGACCCTCGCTGTCGCCCTGGACACGGGTGACGAGCCCGCCGCGGATCTCGCCCTCACCCGGCTGCGTCGCACCCAGCAGTTGGTCGACGATTGGGCGGAGTCGCTCGAGTCGGCGATCAGCATCGCCAGGATCTCGCCGTTCCTGCGGCGTCACCTTCCCGAACTGCGTCGCCAGTCGCGGATGTTGACCGGACTGGATCTTGCCTCCCGGCACTTGCGGGTGATCGCACGGCGCGCAGATTTCCTTGTACGCGATGGCGAGCGCCGCGCGGTGCTCGCCTCTCTCATCCGTGACATGAGCGCCGGCATCCGGTTGCTTTCTGGCGAACCGGAGCAGGCAAGGAAGATCCTCGCCGAGCTCGCCGCACTTCTGTCGCCGAACGAGCTCCTGCCGAAATCCCCGGTGACCGAGACGGTGCTGGTGCTGCTGATGCGCCCGCTCGTCGTCGACCTGCTCGTCGCGAACGGCGCGAGTCCGGACGACGCCAGGGCCGCGCTTCCCGAGGTGTGAGCGGCGCCTACCGCCTGCCCGATCTCGAGAGTCGCCTCCACCATGCCTGCGGCTCGGCGTCGATCGTCGACGAGCCAGGATCGACCGCCAGTTGAAACTGGTCGCCGTGCTGCTCGACGCCGCTGACGACTGCGTCCTCTACCATCCCCATTCCGACCTGACGTCGGATGATCAACGGGTCGCTTGTCAGGTCTTTCACCAGGGCCACGCAGATCAACAGCATGACGACGACGAAGGGAAGGGATGCGACGATCGTCAGGTCCTGCAGACCGGTGAGCGCTTCGGCGCCGCCGCCGCCGATCGCGAGCATGATCGCAGCTACGGCACCCATCACGAGGCCCCAGAAGATGATCACGAGCTTGCTGGGTTCGGTGGCGCCGCGTTGCGAGAGGGTGCCCATCACGATCGACGCGGCATCCGCCCCCGAGACGAAGAAGATCGCCACGAGCACCATGACCAGCACCGTCGTGACGGTGGCGAGAGGAAAGTTCGCCAGTAACTGGAAGAGGGTCGAGTTGGAGGTGACGGCCCCGTCGATGGTCATGTCGCCTTCCGTGCGCTGTTGATTCATCGCGGCCCCGCCGAAGATCGAGAACCAGAAGATGGCGACGAAGGTCGGCACGAGCAGGACACCGCTCACGAACTCCCTGATCGTTCGACCGCGGCTGATCCTGGCGATGAACATGCCGACGAAGGGAGTCCAGGAAATCCACCACGCCCAGTAGAAGATCGTCCAGCCTGACAGCCATTCCGCCTCCGCGCCGCCCGCGGCACCGGTTCGCGAGGCCATCTCGGCGAGATCGCCGAGATAGGCGCCGATCGTGGTCGGGATCAGGTTGAGGATGAGCAGCGTCGGTCCGGCGATGAAGACGAAGACGGCGAGGATGAGCGCGAGCACCATGTTGATGTTCGCGAGCCACTGGATGCCTCGGGCGATGCCGGATACCGCTGAGGCGACGAACGCGATCGTGAGCACAGCGATCACCCCGATCAGCAACGGGGCGCCCGCGTTGCCGACCCAGCCGTTGAACTCCAACCCGGCCCCGATCTGAGTCGCACCGATGCCGAGCGACGCCGCAGAGCCGAACAGCGTCGCGAAGATTGCGAGTATGTCGATCACCCTTCCGGCGCCACCCTTGCTCCTGCGACCGAACAGCGGCCAGAAGATGGAGGAGAACAACTGTTTGCGCCCCTTGCGGTAGGTGCCGTAGGCGATCGCGATGCCCACCACCGCGTAGATCGCCCACGGGTGCAGCCCCCAGTGGAACAGGGAGGTCGCCATCGCGGTGCGGATCGCCTCGCCGCTCTCCGGCTCCGCCGAGCCGGGCGGCGGGCCGATGAAGAAGCTGAGCGGCTCAGCTGCGCCGAAGAACATCAGCCCGATTCCCATGCCGGCGCTGAACATCATCGCGATCCACGAGACGCCCCTGAACTGCGGGACCTCATCATCCGTTCCGAGCTTGATCTGTCCGTACTTGCTTGCCGCTAGCCAGATGACGAAAACCACGAAGAAGCTCGCGGACAGTACGAACAGCCAGCCGGTGTTCTGAATCACCCATGATTCGGCGCCCCGCGACACCGAGCCCAGGGTTTCCGTGCTGACCAACCCCCAAATGACGAAGGCGACGGCTAGAGCGGCCGTCACACCGAAGACGAGTTTGTCGAGCCGCGGGTTCTCCGGTTCGTAGATGTTCACGGAGGTGCTGTCCCGCGCCGCAAGAAGATGGTGTCCCTCGTGAGTTGAATGGGGCTCCGTCGGGGGGGCTGCGGAGTCGGGTGAGCTTTTCCGATCGCTCAGTGCCCCCCGGCGTCGCCGCCTCACCGAATCCCGGCCTGTCATCGCCTTGCCGCCTTTCTCGCCGCCCCCCGAACGGGCCGTGCAGCAACGAGGGTACGCGCGGGTCGCCGGCGAGGCCACCCCTTTGCCTGGGGTGGGCGACGTGTCAGGGTGGCGTCAGGACCAGCGGAAATCGATCGGCTCAACCGAGTGCCACTGCACGGTCAGCTCACCCAGCCGCCAGCGCGACCTCGTGCCGAGCACGGGCCAACCGTCGGCGATCAATCCGTTCACGGTGGCGATCCAGCGCTGCCTCGCCCCATACGCCGCCAGGGCGGCGGAGAACCGCCAGTTCCGGTCGAGGTCGAGCAGAAGCCGGTGCACTCCTTCACCTGGCACATTGCGGTGGATGAGGATCTTGGGGAGACGTTCCGCGGCGACGGAGGGAGAGTCGAGGTCGGTCAGGCGGAGGCTGATCGTGAGGCTCACCGGCCCGTGCGCTGCGACATCCACCCAGCTCGCGACCCGTCCCAGTTCGCTGCACGTTCCTTCCACCAGCACCCCGCCCGACTGCAGGCGCGACGTCATCCTGCGCCACTGCCCGACTACCTCGCGTTCGTCGTACTGCCGCAGGACGTTGAGGGCCCGGATGACGTGTGCGCGTCGGTCGCCGGTGAGAGGCACCTCGAAGCCGCCGACCCGGAACGATACCCCCGGCCGTTCGAATGGGACGGCTGCGGCGACCCGCGCGGGGTCGATCTCGATGCCGACGACCTCGACTCGCGGATTCACCTTGGTCAACCGCTGATGGAGTTCGAGGGTGGTGGTGGCGGATGCTCCGAAGCCGAGGTCGACGACGAGGGGAGCGGCCGCGCCGCGCACCGGCGGCAGCGCGGCGATCCACCTGTCTATTCGCCGCAGACGATTCGTTCCCGTCGTGCCGCGCGTCACAGATCCGATGGGCATGCTCCATTCTCCCTCGGCGGCGGCGGCGGCAGGCGGCGGGCGTCGGTAGGCTGGCGGCATGACCTATACGCTCATCCTGCTGCGCCACGGAAACTCCACCTGGAACCAGAAGAATCTCTTCACGGGCTGGGTCGACGTGCCCTTGAGCGAGCAGGGGGTCGAGGAGGCGCGTCGAGCCGGGGAGCTTCTCGCCTCGTCCGGGCTGCTGCCAGACGTGCAGCACACATCGCTGCTCAAGCGCGCCATCCAGACCGCTAACATCGCACTGGATGTCGCCAACCGGGACTGGATCGACGTTCGCCGGTCGTGGCGGCTCAACGAGCGCCACTACGGGGAACTGCAGGGCAAGGACAAGGCACAGACGCTCGCGGAATACGGGCAGGAGCAGTTCCAGACCTGGCGACGGTCGTTCGACGTACCGCCGCCGCCGCTAGATGATGACGACCAGTATTCGCAAGCTCACGACCCGCGCTACGCCGGCCTCGGCGCTGATCTGCCGCGCACCGAATCGCTCAAGCTTGTGATC
Organism: Microbacteriaceae bacterium; assembly: GCA_025465095.1. Taxonomy (GTDB): domain Bacteria; phylum Actinomycetota; class Actinomycetes; order Actinomycetales; family Microbacteriaceae; genus Marisediminicola. Next base: position 55,017 of record JAODME010000005.1, read on the forward strand.
GAGCGGATGTTGCCCTACTGGGAATCCGACATCACCCCTGATCTGTCGGCGGGGAAGACCGTGCTCGTGACCGCCCACGGCAACTCGTTGAGAGCGCTGGTGAAGCACCTCGACGGCATCTCGGATGCGGACATCGCCGAGCTGAACATTCCGACCGGCATCCCGCTCGTGTACGAACTGGGCGACGACTTCATGCCGGACAAGCCCGGCTACTACCTCGATCCGGAGGCGGCCGCCGCCGGTGCCGCCGCGGTCGCGGCCCAGGGCAAGAAGTAGGGGTTACGCGTCCGACCCGACGAAATCACCGGTGGCGAGGTACTGGATGTGCTTCGCGATCGAGACCGCGTGGTCAGCGAATCGCTCGTGATAGCGGCTCGCGAGCGTCGTGTCCACCGTGTCGACCGCCGCACCCTTCCATCCGTCGCTCAACACGGTGTCAAACACCCCGGCATGCAATTCGTCGATGCGGTCGTCGTCGTTGCGGATCTCCTCCGCGAGCTTGATGTCTTCGGACCGCAGCAGTGCGGTGAGTTTCTTCGCGATCGCGATGTCGAGGGTGCCCAACTCGTAGAACGTGTCCCTGAGGCTCTTCGGCACGACCTTGTCGGGGAATCGGTATCGCGCGAGTTGCGCGATATGTTCCGCCAGGTCGCCCATCCGCTCGAGTGAGGCGCTGATGCGAAGGGCGCTCACAACGATCCGCAGGTCCCGGGCTACGGGCTGCTGGCGGGCGAGGATATTGATGGCCAGCTCGTCGAGTGCGTGCGAAGCGCTGTCGATCTTGTGGTCCTCGGCGATCACCTGGTCGGCGAGCGCGACGTTCGATTCATTGAAGGCGAGGGTTGCATTCTCGATCGCGATCTCAACGAGGTCCGCGATCTCGATGAGGCGCTCTTGCACCTCACGCAACTCCTGCTGGAAAACTTCGCGCATCGTCGTTCGTCTCTTCTCTTCGACGGGCATGACCGGGCCCGCACAATTCACGCTAGCTTGCGGGTCGCCGGTTAACAACCGGTAGCGCGAAGCTGAACAACTCCCAAAGTACTGCGGTCGCGCCCTCGAGCCGGTCAGGCGAGCCGGGCCGGTGTTACTAATCTGGTCATATGGACTCCACCTGGTTGGTGCCCGCCTCGCTGGCCTTCGGATTTCTCGTCGGCGTCGGCCTGGCCAGCCTGATGCACTTCGCAGCGCTTCGCGGGGAGCGCGCACACCAAGTGGTCAGCTCGTCGGTGCCGGACGGGGTGGAGGCCGTGCTCGACGCCCTGGAGTCGGCCGGCATCGTCGTCGATCCCTCCAACGTCGTCGTGAAGGCATCGCCGCGCGCGCTCGCCCACGGTCTTGTCTGGAACCAGTCGCTCGTGCACCCGGAACTCGCGGCCATGGTCGATCAGGTGAGGCGAAGCGGCACGGCGGTGACGAAGGAACTCGAGGTCTCGCGCGGCCCGTTCGGCGAGGCGAACATCGTGCTGTCGGTCCGCGTCGCGCGCCTGGGGTCCCGGTATGTGCTCCTGCTGGCCGAGGATCGCACCGAGTCGCATCGCCTCGACGCCGTTCGTCGCGACTTCATCGCCAACATCAGCCACGAGCTGAAGACGCCGATCGGCGCCGTCGGGCTCCTCGCCGAAGCCTTGCAGGCCGCCTCGAGCGAGCCGGACCAGGTGCGCCGCTTCGCGAAGAGGCTCAAGAAGGAGTCGGAGCGGCTCGCGCGCATCACCCAGGAGATCATCGAACTGTCGAGGCTGCAGTCGGCGGATGCGCTCACCTCGGCGGAGCTCGTGTCGATTGATCAGGTGATAGCGCTCGCGGTCGACGAAACACGTGTCGCGGCGGAATCGAACGCGGTGAAGGTTGTCGCGGGAGGCGACACCGGCGCTGAGGTCTTCGGCAACGAGTCCCTTCTCGTCACTGCCCTGCACAATCTCATCGCCAACGCCATCCAGTACTCGCCGCGAGGGTCGCGAGTCGGCCTCGGCGTGCGGCACGGCGACGGTGTGATCGAGATCGCGATCACAGATCAGGGCGTCGGCATTCCGGAGGACGAGCTCGACAGGGTCTTCGAGAGGTTCTTCCGCACCGATCCCGCTCGGTCCCGCAACACAGGTGGGTCCGGACTCGGTCTCAGCATCGTGAAGCACGTGGTGCAGAACCACGGCGGCGATGTGCGGGTCTGGTCCCAACTCGGCCGCGGTTCGACCTTCACCATCCGGCTACCTCAAGCGCCCAAATCGACGAATGCCCTCGCAGGAGAGAGAAAATGACGCACATCCTGATCGTCGAAGACGAATCATCCCTCAGCGAACCGCTCGCCTATCTGCTCGGGCGGGAGGGATACGACACCGCGATCGCGAAGGACGGGCAAAAGGCGATCGAGAAATTCGACCGACACGGAACGGACCTCGTCCTCCTCGATCTCATGCTCCCCGGACTATCGGGCACCGAGGTGTGTCGGGAGATCAGGACCCGTTCACAGGTTCCGATCATCATGCTGACGGCGAAGGACAGCGAAGTCGACATCGTTGTCGGTCTCGAGCTCGGCGCAGATGACTACGTGACGAAGCCGTATTCGACGCGAGAGCTGCTCGCACGCATCCGCGCGGTCCTGCGCCGCCGCGTGGATCTCGGCGACGGCGAGACGGCCGTGCTCGAGGCCGGGAACGTGATCATGGACACGGAGCGGCACACGGTGACCGTCGCGGGAGAGCACATCGCCATGCCGCTCAAGGAGTTCGAGCTGCTCGAACTGCTCCTGCGTAACTCCGGTCGGGTCCTCACCCGGGGTCAGCTCATCGACAGGGTCTGGGGGGTCGACTACTTCGGCGACACCAAGACGCTCGATGTGCACATCAAGCGGATCCGATCGAAGATCGAGAAGACGCCGAGCGACCCGGCCATGCTCTTGACCGTCCGTGGACTCGGCTACCGCTTCGAGGCCTGACGGCGCTTACTCGGCGACCTCGGCCGGCAGCAGGTCGGAGTACTCCTCGAGTTCGTTGGTGAGGACCGGCACCGCTAGTTCGCGTCCCTCGTTCTTCCCGTACTGGAAGTACACCGGGAACAGTGACCCGGGCGCCGCGTCGACGTCGTCGAGGACAATCGGGTCCGAGTCGGTGCCGAGCGTGCGGGACGACCCGGCGGCCAGGTTCACGTTGCGTTCGACGCGCTCCCCGGAAGCCGATTCCCAGGAGACTTTGAGAGCGACATCACGGGACCCCGAGTTGATGAGGCTCACCACGAGGCCGCCCCGCTGGCCGTCCTCGGTGATCAGGAGCGCGTTCTGGATGTCCACATCGCCGATACCTGCCCCCACACCGTCGCTCGGGTCGTACACGAGCTGCGTCGCCTGCGTGGCGGTGAACGTGCAGCCGGTCAGCCCCGCGACAAGGAGAGACGCCAGGGCGATGGATGTCACACGTGCTCTCACAGGGGTCCTCCCGAGGCGAAAATGGCTGAAGCATTGCTGCCACTCCAGTTTAGCCAGAGCGCTGTGCGGCGTCACGGTAAGGCCAGCCTTACTGGGAAATCGCTGTGGTAAACTGGGTGCCGCAGAATGGAGTTCCATCACATGCTTTTTGAGGTCGGCGAAACCGTCGTATATCCCCACCACGGTGCAGCAACAATCACCGAAGTGAAGACTCGCATTATCAAGGGCGAAGAGAAAATGTATCTCAAGCTCAACGTCACGCAGGGCGACCTGACGATCGAGGTGCCCGCGGACAACGTCGACCTCGTCGGCGTGCGTGACGTCATTGGCAAGGAAGGGCTCGACAAGGTGTTCGAGGTGCTTCGCGCCCCGTTCACCGAGGAACCCACCAACTGGTCCCGTCGCTACAAGGCGAATCTCGAGAAGCTCGCTTCCGGCGACGTCATCAAGGTGTCCGAGGTCGTTCGCGACCTGTGGCGCCGCGACCAGGACCGCGGCCTGTCCGCGGGTGAGAAGCGCATGCTGGCGAAGGCTCGCCAGATCCTGATCTCGGAGCTCGCTCTCGCCGAGAAGACCGACGAGGAGAAGGCATCGACGGTCCTCGACGAGGTCCTCGCGTCTTAGCCGTTGAAGCGTTTTCTTGGCTGAACCAGACGGTCCACCCGTGATCGGCGTGATCGTCGTCGCGGCCGGCAGCGGAAGCAGGCTCGGCCACCCCGAACCGAAGGCGCTCGTCGAGGTGGCGGGGCGCTCGATCCTCGAGCACTCACTCCGCGCCGTCTTCAGCATGCCGTCGGCGGTGCAGGTCATCGTGGTCGCACCCCGCTCGCACCTGGACTTCGCACGCGAGCTCGCCGTCGCCGTTGCGGGCGCCGCCGCCGGCCACCTGACCGTGGTACCGGGCGGGCCGACCCGGCAGCAGTCGGTGCTCGCGGGGCTCTCTGCACTCGATGACGATGTGCGAATCGTGCTCGTGCACGACGCCGCCCGGGCGTTCACACCGGTCGCGCAGTTTGAACGGGTCGCGTCGGCGGTCGAGATGACGCGGGGAGGTGTCATCCCGGCCCTACCGGTCACCGACACCATCAAGCTGACGGATGCCGCGGGCTCGGTCATCCGCACCCTCGACCGCTCCGAACTCGCCGCCGTGCAGACGCCGCAGGGGTTCCCTCGCGATCGTCTGATGGCGGCGTACGCCTCCGCCACACAGGAGTACACGGACGACGCCGCGCTTTTTTCTGCGGCAGGCTTGCCGGTCTCGATGGTCGCGGGAGATGTCCTCGCGTTCAAGATCACGACCGCGTGGGACCTGCGGCGCGCTGAGGCCCTCGTTGCGGAAGCCGCGCAGCACCTGCAGGAGGTGCGGACTGGAGTCGGCATGGACGTGCACGCCTTCGACGCGACACGCCCGCTCTGGCTCGGCGGCCTGCTGTGGCCAGGCGAACCCGGGCTCGCCGGACACAGCGACGGCGACGCTCTCTGTCACGCGATCTGTGACGCGCTGCTGTCCGCCGCAGGTCTCGGCGACATCGGTGCCCGGTTCGGCACCACGGACGATCGGTTCATCGGCGCCCACGGCGACGTGTTCCTGCTCGAAACCGTCGCCCTCGTAACCGCCGCGGGGTTCCGCATCGGCAATGTGGCGGCGCAGGTGGTCGCCCGGCATCCGAAGCTCTCCACGCGGCGAATCGAGATCGAGGCCCATTTGAGCGCTCTCGTCGGTGCGCCGGTCAGCGTCTCGGCGACGACCACCGACGGGCTCGGGTTCACGGGCAGGGGAGACGGCCTCGCCGTCATGTCCACCGCCCTCATCAGCCGCGATCGCTAGGCTGTCCCAGTGAATGTGCGCCTCTACGACTCGAAGTCGCAGACCCTGACCGACCTCGTTCCGATCACGGAGGGTCGCGTCGGCATCTACGTGTGCGGCCCCACCGTGCAGTCTTCCCCGCACATCGGGCACCTCCGTTCCGCGCTCGTCTACGACCAGTGGTGCCGCTGGCTCAGCTATCGCGGGTACTCGGTCACCCTCGTGCGCAACGTCACCGACATCGACGACAAGATCCTCGACGTCGCCGAGGGCGCAACCGAGGAGTGGTGGGCGCTCGCCTACCGGTACGAGCTCGAGTTCAGTGCGCAGTACGCGCGCCTCGGCATCCGCCCACCTACCTATGAACCTCGCGCCACCGCCAGTGTGCAGCAGATGCAAGACCTCATCGCCGAGCTGATCGAGCGTGGGCATGCCTACGCGGCAGACGACTTTTCCGGGGACGTCTACTTCGACACTCGGTCGTGGGCGCCATACGGCGAGCTCACCCGTCAGAACCCGGACGACATGGCTGCGGCGACCGACGCCGATCCGCGGGGCAAGCGTGATCCGCGCGACTTCGCGCTCTGGAAGGGCACGAAGGCGGGGGAGCCCTCCTCGGCGTCCTGGCCGTCCCCGTGGGGGGCGGGACGCCCGGGCTGGCACATCGAGTGCTCCGCGATGTCGTCGCGCTACCTCGGCGATCACTTCGATATCCACGGCGGCGGGCTTGACCTTCGATTCCCGCACCACGAGAACGAGCTCGCCCAGTCCACGGCCGCCGGCCGCCCCTTCGCCAACCACTGGGTGCACAACGGCCTCGTTACGGTCGACGGCCAGAAGATGTCGAAGTCGCTCGGCAACTCCATCTTCGCCTCCGAGTTCCTCGATCAGGCGCCGCCGCTCGTCGTGCGCTACTACCTCGGCGCCGCCCACTACAGGTCGACAATCGACTACCATGACGGTTCCCTCACCGAGGCCGCAGCCGCCCTCGACCGGATCAAAGTTTTCCTCCACCGTGCCGAACGCCGCCTCGCCGACACCCGTTTCGCCGGGAGTGGCGCGTTGGTGGTCCCACCGGAATTCGCCGACGCGATGGACGACGACCTGGCAGTCCCGCAGGCCCTCGCCGTGCTGCACGACCGCACGCGAGCCGGCAACGCCGCGCTCGACGCCGAGGACCTCGCTGTCGCCGCAGTCATCTGCGGCGAGGTCCTCGCGATGACAGGGGTACTCGGTATCAACCCGCTCGCCGCCGAATGGCAACACCCCGCCGGCTCACGCTCCGAACCTGCCCTTGCCGCGCTCGTGCAGTCGCTGCTCGAGGAGCGCGACAGTGCGAGGGCCGCGCGCGACTTCGCCGTCGCCGACGGCATCCGCAACCAGCTGGCTTCGGCCGGCATCCACATCGAGGACACCCCGACGGGGTCCAATTGGAGTTTCGAACAATGAAGAGCAGTGGCGCCAACAAGCCGAGGGCAGGCGCGGTCCGAAAGACCCGAAGGGGCCCCCAGGTCGGATCTGGCGGGCAGGGCCGCCAGGCGCTGGAGGGCAAGAAGCCCACGCCCAAGGCCGAAGATCGGCCGTACCATCCCGCCGGGAAGCGCAAGGCCGCTCAGGACCGCTACTCGGCGGCGGGAGGCCAGTCTGGCGGCACGGGCGGGCAATCCGGCGGCGCCGGCGGCCAACGCGCCGGTCAGCGCGCTGACACGCGGCCGCAGCGCCGGGGCAAGCCGGGCGACACCGGGTCGGGGTCCGGTCAGGCCGGTGAGGTTGTCACGGGGCGCAACTCGGTTGTGGAGGCGCTGCGCGCGCGCATTCCGGCGACGACGCTCTACGTCGCCGCGCGCATCGAGGTGGATGACCGCGTCAAGGAGATCCTGAATCTGGCGACCAAGCGGGGGCTGCCGATTCTCGAGGTGATGCGCCCGGAGCTTGATCGGCTCGCCGGCTTCGACTCTGTGCATCAGGGCGTCGCGCTCAAGGTGCCCGCGTACGATTACGCGCACCCGATGGAGTTGCTCGATTCGGTCATCTCCCGCGGGCAGGTGCCGCTGCTCGTGGCACTGGATGGCATCACCGATCCGCGCAACCTGGGCGCCATCATCCGATCCGTAGCAGCATTCGGCGGTCAAGGCGTGATCGTGCCGCAACGCCGGTCGGTCGGGCTGACCGCTTCGGCGTGGAAGACCTCGGCGGGCGCTGCGGCGCGCACCCCGGTCGCGATGGCCCCGAACCTCACTCAGACGCTCAAGGCCTTGAAGGAGCGAGGCGTGTTCGTGCTCGGCCTCGACGGCGATGGCGACGTCGAGCTGCCCGGTCTCAGCTGGGCGAAGGAACCGCTAGTGATCGTCGTGGGCAGCGAGGGCAAGGGGTTGTCGCGGCTAGTCACCGAAACCTGCGACGCCGTCGTGTCGATTCCGATCAGCTCCTCGACCGAGTCGCTGAACGCGGGCATCGCGGCATCCGTCACCCTGTACGAGATCTCGAAGCTGCGCAGCACAAAGAGGTAGTGCGCTACGGGGTGCGGCGACGACAGCGTCGAGGGAGCCTGCGACCGAGGAAAAGCTGCCCAGGCTCAGACTCGCGTCCGCCAGTCCTCCTCGTCGATGACCTCCGTCGGTAGCGTGAACGAGCCGGTCGGCGGGTCGATGATGGTGGCCTCGTCGCGCCGGTGCCGCAAGACGTTGTCGATGTACGAGCTCACGCCCTCCGCCAAGGGCACATCGCGATTCTCGTTCTGCGACAGGTACCACCGGTGCTCCAGCATCTGGTGGAACATCTCAGCTGGTTCGAGGCGACCCTTGAGGTCCCGTGGGATGGCGCGGACGACCGGCTCGAACACTGTGGCAAGCCACTCGTGCGCGACCATCTCCTCGTCGAGGGTGCTGTCGTCGTGGGTCGCCGCGTGCGAGTCGAGGTCATTGAGCAGCCGCCTGGCCTGGTTCTCCTGCGCGTCGAGTCCGGTGAGTCGCAGGAGCCTCCGGGAGTGGTGCCCGGCGTCGACGACCTTGGGCTGGATGCGTACGCGCATCCCCGACTCGTCAGTCTTGATTGCAAGTTCTTCGATGTCGAAGCCCAGATTGTTGAGCCTCTCAACCCGCTCGTTGATTCGCCAGCGTTCGGAGGCGGGAAACGACTCGGAACCGGTGAGTTCGACCCACAGCGTCCGGTACGCCGCCACAATGCCGTCGCTCACGGCGACGGGATCGAGCGCCGGGTCGGTGCGCCCGCCTGCCGCCAGGTCGAGCAGTTCGCCCGCGATGTTGACGCGCGCGATCTCGAGGTCGTTCTCGCGCTGGCCGTTTGAAAGACCGTTGTAGAGCTGCCCGGTCTCGGCATCGACGAGGTAGGCCGCGAATGCTCCGGCGTCCCGCCGGAAGAGCGTGTTCGACAAAGACACATCCCCCCAGAAAAACCCGATCATGTGCAGCCGCACGAGGAGCACAGCGAGGGCGTCGACGAGCCTGGTCGCGGTGTCGGGTCGAAGCGTCTGCGAGTACAGCGCGCGGTAGGGGAGCGAGAATTTGAGGTGACGAGTTACGAGCACCGCTTCGAGCGGCTCGCCGTCGTCATCCGTCCGGTTGGTGATGACCGCGAGCGGGTCGACGCAGGGAACGTCCAGGCGCTGCAGGGTGCGGAGCATCTCGTACTCGCGCCTGGCCAGTTCGACCGAGGTCTCCTTGATCGCGATCACGTAGCCGCTCAGGTGCACGAACCGCACCAGGTGGCGCGAGATGCCCTTGGGCAGGGCGGCGATGGTGTCCTCGGGCCACGTGTCGAGGGGGCGGTTCCACGGCAGGTCGAGCAGTGCCGGGTCGACGATCGCCGAGGTGATGTTGAGGGAGCCGCTCATGGCACGTCCTGACTGGTCGGAGGGGCACAACGACGATCGAGCCTGTCGAGGTTCCGGTTTTCGATTCTCTCGATCACCGGGTCTCGACAGGCTCGACCGGTTGTTGTTGTGTTGTTAGACGGTGACGGGCTTGCTCAGGCGCAGGCCCGACTGAACGTCGAACACGTGAATGTGGTTCGGCTCCGGCAGCATGAACACCCGATCGCCGGCGTTCGGGTGAATGCGACCGTCGACGCGCGCGACAACGTCGACACGCTGGCCGTCGACGTCGTGATGCCCATAGAGGTAGCCGTCCGCGCCGAGCTCCTCGACGACGTCGACCTCGACAGCGAGTCCCTCACCGGTAGTGGACACCGAGAGATCTTCGGGCCGAACACCGATCGTCGCCTTCTTGCCGGAGGACGCTTGAAGCGTGCTGCGGTCGACCGGGGCGACTGCGCTTCCGAAGGTGATTCCGTTGTCGACGATGTCCGCCTCGAACAGGTTCATAGCGGGGGAACCGATGAACCCGGCGACGAAGACGTTCTCGGGGTGTTCGTACAGGTCCCGGGGGGTACCGACCTGCTGCAGCACGCCATCTTTCAGCACCGCAATCCGGTCGCCCATGGTGAGCGCCTCGGTCTGGTCGTGGGTGACGTAGACGGTGGTGACGCCGAGACGGCGCTGCAGCGATGCAATCTGGGTGCGGGTCTGCACCCGGAGCTTCGCGTCGAGATTCGAAAGCGGTTCGTCCATGAGGAATACCTGCGGCTGGCGCACGATAGCGCGGCCCATCGCGACACGCTGACGCTGGCCACCCGAGAGCGCCTTCGGTTTGCGACCGAGGTAGGGCTCGAGGTCGAGGAGCTTGGCGGCTTCGAGCACGCGCGTTGCCCGCTCGTCCTTGTTGATCCCCGCGATCTTGAGGGCGAAGCCCATGTTCTCGGCGACCGTCATGTGCGGGTACAGGGCATAGTTCTGGAAAACCATCGCAATGTCGCGATCCTTCGGCGGAACGTCGGTGACGTTGCGGTCACCGATCAGGATGTTCCCGTCGTTGACTTCCTCGAGACCGGCGAGCATGCGGAGCGAGGTGGACTTTCCGCAGCCGGACGGGCCGACGAGGACGAGGAACTCGCCGTCGGCGACCGAGAGGTCGAGAGCGTCGACCGCGGGCCGCGTGGAGCCCGGGTAGAGCCGGGTCGCCTTGTCGAAAGTGACTGATGCCATGGTTCTGCTTCTCCTTCACCGGCAGGTACGTGCCGGACGATCCTTCGTGAATGGATGGGGCGATCGGCGTCGTACCTGTCGGGCAACGCCGGCCGCCATCGCTCATTATGTCACTGTCGGCAAGCGGAGGGTAAGTGACGCCCACCGAGCGTTGTTAAGCTGGGGCGGCAATTGTTTTGCGGCTGAGCGGGGTTTTATGACTAGTGGGAACTCGGACGACGGTCGTCTGAGCAGGAATCAGCGCCAAGCCGCACGCGAAAAAGCGAGAGCCTTACGCGAACGGCAGAGGAAAAAGGACCGCCGAGGTCGCCTCGTGCTCCAGGGCGGCCTCATTCTCGCGTCACTCGCCATCGTCGCCACGGTCACGCTGATCATCGTCAATTCGATTCCCAGTCCGCGTCCTGGACCGCGCAACATGCTGAGCGACGGGATCACGATCGGCGCGAACTTCGAGGCCGTCTCCACCCCGGCGCTCGAAGCCGGCGACGAGCCCGTCGAGACCGAGCAGGCGCCCGACAGTGACGCGATCGCCATCGAGATCTACGCCGACTATCTATGTCCCGCGTGCGCAGTCTTCGCCGAAACGAACGACGAGCGCGTCTCCACCCTTCTGGAGCAGGGTGCGGTGACGGTCGAGATACATCCCCTGGCGATCTTCGACGGCCGGTCGGTCGGCACCAACTACTCGACCAGAGCCGCGAATGCGGCCGCCTGCGTCGCCAACTATTCCCCGAACTCCTTCTTCCAGTTCAACAGACTGATGTTCGCAAACCAGCCTCCTGAGCAGGAAAAAGGTCTGACCGACGACGAACTGGTTGCAATCACGGAGGAAGCAGACGTATCCAGGGCCGCTGTCATCCGCACCTGCATCGAAGATCTGAGGTTCGAGTCGTGGGTGGAGGCCGCCACCGAGCGGGCGACCGTAGAGCGGGACCTGCTCGACGATTCCGGGCAGGCCATCTTTGTGAACGGCGAGCGCTACCAGGGGGCGTTGGACGACGCCACGGCGTTCGCACAATTCACCGCGGGGGCCGATGCCGCGGCATCCTCGCAGAAGAGCGCGGCTTCGCCGTCGCCCGCGCCCTGAGCGCGGAACCGATCCGGTCACCGCTCAGGTCGGGACGCAGGGCTGCGGTCGAGCGCCCGCGTACCGCTCCGAGCCAAAGGCCTGCCCCGTAGGAGAGGTCATCGGCGCGGCGGGCGATCCCGAACCGCACGATGTCGAGCCGCGGGGCGGTCCGGCGGTAGTCCAGGACCGTGTCAACGAGCGCCGCCGCGAGCGTTGCCCGGCGAAGGCGGCGAGAGAACACACTTCCAACGACCGCTAGAGGCCACCAGTGCCGCGTCAGCAGCGCAATCGTCTGGGACAGCGACGCTCCTACCCCGGCGACGGTGAGCGCCGTCGCGATCCGCAGTGGGTGCTCGTGCCGCCCGAGCCGACGCGAGATGCGCCACGCCGCTGCCGCCGAAACCAGGAGGGCAGCAGGCGCGGACCACCTGCGCTGAGCGAGCAGGGCGAGCACTACCGCTACGCTCCACGGCGCCAGAACCGCCGGCGCAATGTTGCCAGGATGGCGCACCGCGAGCGCATGACCACCCGTGCCGTAGAACGCTTTGCGCTTCGCCCAGTCGTCGAACGACACCCGGTGCTCGTGTCCGCTCGTCGCGGCCGGCTCATATCGCACCCGCCAGCCCCTGGCGACGAGGCCCCACACGAGGTCGACATCCTCCCCGACCCGCATTCCCGGAGCGAATCCCGATCCGAGCGCGTCCACCCGCGCGAGAACAAGCGACGTTGAAATCCACGAGACTTTCGATCGCGGCCGTACCGACGCAGGGTACGGCCCGAGGTCGAGGGAGGAACGTGCGTCCTCATATCGTGAAATCCAATTCTGGCGAGCGGACGTCGCGAGACCCACGATTCGGGGAGCCGCGACAGCCACACGGGGATCGGTGAAGTGGCGCAACAACGTCTCGACCGTGCCAGGGGCGACGACCACGTCGCTGTCGACGAAAACGACGAATCGCGTCGTCACCAGGGCGAGCCCGGCGTTCCGGGCGCCGGCTGGTCCGATGTTCTCCGGCAGCCCGACGAACAGCGCCGCGTATGCTTCGGCGCTGGCTCGCGCTGCGCCGGGATCGGGTGAGCCGTCGTCGACCACGATGACCCTATGGCCGGGCCCGATGCTTGCCAGCAGCCGGTCGAGTGCCTTCGGTCGTCGAAAGATCGGAATCACGAATGTGACGTCTCGCTCGTCGCCGGGCGGGAGAGATTCGAGCACCGGGTCGGCCATGCCGATCTCGAGGAGCTTGTCGGCGAGCCCGGCGGACGGCGGATCGGTGACGGTGAGGCGGCGCCCGGCGAACATCGATGCAGCTGCCTCCGTGATGTAGATTGCGCGGGTCGGTGTGCCACCGACGAGCGAGCGGCCCCGGTCGCGCACGGTGACGAGGCGCCCGAGCTCGACGGTGAACCCGAGGGGAAGGGCGGCGGGCGGTGCCTCGTGCTCCCGCTCGCTCATCGGGCCGCGACGGGATCGGCCCGACAGCCGCGCTCGTCCACGATGTCCTGAGCGGCCCTCCGGAGCACCCCGGCGACCATGTGGTCGAGCAGCTCGCCTCCCTCGAACGCATGTGCGCCGGTCGGATCCCCGAGGATGCCGTTGGGGGAGACGGCGGCGACGCCGCGGGAGGCCAGATCCGACAGGAGCTCGTGCAGTGGTGCGGTGGCTCCCGGCTCCGCCCGCGACAGGTCGACGAGCTCAGAAGCGACATGCAGCATGATCGATGTCTCCGTGCGTCCGGCGTGCGCATCGCCCGTCACGGCACAGGGAACCCAGCTCACTCTGTGGCCCTGATCGCGAAGCAACGGGACGGCGTAGGAGAGCGCCGCGACATTTCCGCCATGTCCGTTCACGATCACGATTCGACCGGCCCAGTTCGAGATCGATCGCACGAGCTCGACGATGACGACCGCGAGGGCGTCGGTTCCGATTGACACCGTTCCGGGAAACCCCTGGTGCTCGCCGCTCGCCCCATACGGGAGGGCGGGGGCGAGGACGGCACCGAGCTCCACGGCTACCCTTTCGGCGACCGCGACAGCGACCGTCGTGTCGGTCGAGAGCGGCAGGTGAGGGCCGTGCTGTTCGGTAGACCCGATCGGCACCAGGACGGTCATTCCCGTGGTGACCGCAGGCCAGGAAGCATGCGCGAGGCGGAGAGTCATCCTGGGCGTGCTATGACGCTAGAGCGCGCGAACGGCGGTCGTCTCCTGCACACCAAGGGAGCGGCAGAATGTCGGCGGAACATAGAAGTCGTCGGGCGAGAGCTCGTGGATCGACGCGTGCCCGAGGCCGAGTACAGCAGAATCGAGGCCGCTGCGGAGTATGTCGAACACATTCTCGACTCCAGCCTGCCCATTTGCCGCGAGGCCCCAGAGGTAGGCGCGCCCGATCATCACCGCGCGGGCGCCGAGGGCGAGCGCCTTGGCCACGTCGCTGCCGCGGCGGATTCCGCCGTCCAGTACGATCTCGATGTCGCCGTCGACCGCGGCGGCGACGGACGCGAGGACGCGGATCGATGCAGGGGTGCTGTCGAGGTTATTTCCGCCGTGATTGGAAACCGAAATCGCCGTCACTCCCGCATCGACCGCACGCCGGGCGTCGTCGACCCTCGTCACGCCCTTGAGCATGAACGGGCCGCCCCACGTCTCGCGCAGCCAGGCCACGTCCTCCCAGGTCGGCGGTGGCGTCTGCATCCACTCGTAATAGGCACCGAAGAAGGTGGGGGCGTCGCCGCCGGGCGGCGTCAGGTTAGGGGCGGTGAGGTCCGGAATCCTGCCCGCCTTGGCGAAGCGCCAGAGCCACTGCGGGCGCGCGAGCACGTTGGGCGCGAAGGTGAGCATCGTCTTGAGATTCATCCGCTCGGGGATCGAAGGGCTGCCCCAGTCACGGCCGTTCGAGAACGACCAGTCGAGCGTGGCGATGAGACCCTTCGCTCCGGCGGCGCGAGCACGCTCCATCCGTTGGATCATCTGCTCCCGGCTGCCCGTCCAGTACATCTGGAAAAGAGTATTGGGATTGGCCGCGACAACTTCTTCCACCGGCCTGCTGGCAAACGAGCTGAGACCCATAATCGTGCCGCGATTGGCTGAGGCGCGGGCGACCGCGACCTCCCCCTCAGGGTGCACTGCCTGCACCCCGGTGGGCGAGATCATGACCGGTAGGGAGATGGGAATGCCCATCACCGTCGTGGACAGGTCACGTACACCCTGGTGCCCGGCGACATGGGGGGCGAAGCCGAGCTCGCCGAAGGCTGCGGTGTTGTCGTCGATCGTGAGCCCGCGTTCCGACCCGGCGACGAGGGCGCCGTAGACGGAGGAGGGAAGGCGCTTCCGCGCTCGCCGCTGGGCTTCCGCCACGGTCTCGAACCACGCATTGTGCGCCATTAGGATTCTTCTTCCTCGAAGTGCCGGAGTACGGCTGAGTTGAATGACACGGATGCCATGAACGGGTGGAGTGCCAGGGTGCAGCACCGGTACTGCCGGCTGCTTTCCCGGCGCAGAGTCGTCGAGGTGGCGCTAACTCCCGCAGCCACCGTCGCCGCAGCCGCAGCGAGTTGAGCCGGCCGCCGGGGCGAACCCGGCGAGCGGGTTCTCCTCACAGGCACTAACCGGCGGACGTTCGAGCCCGGGTCGCAGTCCGAGGGTCAACGGAACCGGCCGCCCAGCCCGACCTTCCCGAGTGGTCCTGTGCGAGTGGTCGGTGATGGATGACTTCGGCGGTTCCTTGTCCTTGTCCTTCCGGTTCTTGAGCAATTCCTCGCCGTAGCCCACGACGCACTCCGGGTCCGGCCCGTCGAGCGGGAGTCCGGTGAAGAACTTCGCCGCCATGCACCCCCCCTTGCAGGTGTCGAAGAAGGCACAAGAGTTGCAGGCGCCACCGTTTTGAGGGTTGCGGAGCTTGCGGAACAGCTCAGAGTTCTGCCAGACGTCCTGAAATCCGCCCGGCGAGCGCACGTTGCCGGCGAGAAACTCCTCGTGAATCGCGAACGGGCAGGCGTAGACGTCGCCGACGGGGTCGATGAGGCAGACGACTCGTCCGGCTCCGCACAGGTTGAGGCCTGGCAGAGCGTCGCCGAAGGCCGACAGGTGGAAGAACGAATCACCCGTGAGTACGTCCTCGCCGTGCAGCACGAGCCAGTCGTAGAGCTCGCGCTGTTGCGCGGGAAGCGGGTGCAGGTCGTCCCAGACATCCGCTCCCCGTCCTGAGGGACGAAGCCGGGTGAGTCGAAGCTGGGCCTTGAACCGATCGGCGATGGCTTTGAACTCGTCGAGCTGCCCGATGTTCTCTCGCGTGCAGACGACCGAGATCTTGAATCCCTCGTAGCCCGCGTCGTACATGTTCTGCATCGCCTTCATGGCGGTCGCGTAGGAGCCGGGGCCTCGCACGTGGTCGTTGACCTCGGCGGTCGCGCCGTCGAGTGAGATCTGCACATCGACATAGTCGCTGGCCGCGAGCCGCTGAGCTACCTCGGGCGAGATCTTGATGCCGTTGGTCGAGAATTTCACGCCGACCTGATGAGCAGTCGCATAGTCGACGAGTTCCCAGAAATCGGGACGCACGGTCGGCTCGCCACCGCCGATGTTGACGTAGAAGACCTGCATTCGCTGCAGCTCGTCGATGACGGACTTGGCCTCCTCGGTTGAGAGCTCGTTCGGGTCGCGCCGCCCTGAGCTGGAGAGGCAATGAACGCAGGACAGATTGCAGGCGTAGGTGAGCTCCCAAGTGAGGCAGATGGGGGCGTCGAGGCCGTACTCGAAGAGGTCCACCAGGCGCGTGCCGGGCTCCTTCTTCACAGCAGGCTGCTTGGTGAGTGCGTCGAGAAGAGTCATGGGGTCCTCTCGACGACCATGGAGGATTGCGCGAGGGTGGCGAGGGCGCGCTCATAGCGCGGGAGTGCAGCGTCGTCGATGCCGACGGAGGTGCACGCGGCACGCACCGTCGGATGCTCGGCGAGCGACTGAACGACGGCGAGCAGGGTGCGGTCCTTCAGAAAAGAGAGCCGACGTGTGCCGAAGTGATAGAGCAGGGCACCGAACGGTTCGGGTCGCACGGAGACTCGCGGATGCAGGTCCCATGCGCGATCCAGATCGAGGGCTGGCATGGCGTTTAGTAGACGCCGCACATACCGTCGATCGAGATCTCTTCGACAAGGGTGTCGGACTCGAGGGGCGACGCTCCGGACCGGTCGCTAGCGGATACTGGGGGGGTCAGCGCTGATGCACCCATGGGAATCTCCTAATGCTGAAAAATCGACTTCTGCGGCGAATATCTCTAACGTGGCCCAGACTAGTGGCACTCAGCGCCGAAAGGGAAAGACTCAGCGATGCTCAAGCCGGCCGCACTTCCCTTCGGTCCCGATAACTCCGAGCCGTGATCGCCGATGACGAGTACTGGGACGTCATCGTCGTCGGGGCGGGCGCCGCTGGTGCTCCTCTCGCGGCCCGGCTGAGCAAGGACACATCGCGCCGCGTGCTGGTGCTCGAGGCCGGTCCGGTGCCGGCCTCGACCGAAGCGTTCCCGGCCGAGTTGCTCAACTCCGGCACCGTGCAGGGCGCGGTGCCGGGACATCCGCAGAACTGGTCATTTCTCGGCCACCTGACGCCGGACCTGCCATATTCGATCGCCCGCGGGCGCATCATAGGCGGCTCATCGACGATCAACGGGGGATATTTCATTCGCGCGCGCAAGGCGGACTTCGACCGTTGGTCGGCAAACGGCAACGACAGTTGGGCATGGGAGCGCGTGCTCCCGCTCTACCGCCGCCTCGAGAACGACGCCGAGTTCGGGGAGTCCGCCGTGCACGGTGGCGCAGGCCCGATCAGCGTCTCTCGTCCACCGCAAGATCACGTGGTGACGCGTGCATTCGCCGCGGCAACCGCGGAGCTCGGGTTTTCGGCCGAGCCGGACAAGAACGGTGAATCGGCACCCGGCTACGGCCCGGTACCGATGAACAGCGTCAACGGTGTGCGACAGAACACGGGTATCGCCTACCTCAATCCGGTGCGGGAGCGGGCGAATCTCACCGTGAAGGGCGATAGCTACGTGCGGCGGGTCGTATTCGAGGGCACCCGGGCGGTAGGCGTCGAGGTGGAGAGCGGAGGTGTGGTCACCGTCGTACGCGCGAGGGAGGTGGTTTTGAGCGCGGGAGCGGTCAAAACCCCACACCTGCTGCTTGTCTCAGGGGTTGGGCCTCGCGCCGACCTCGAACGGCTAGGCATCGCGGTTGTCAGTGACCTGCCTGGTGTCGGGGCCGGGTTCAGCGACCACCCTGACATTGCGGTCCTGTGGCAACCACGGCGCAACATCGTGGACTATTCGACGTCGCAATCGATGGCCGGGTGCCTCAACTTCTCGGCGGAGCGGTCGGAGGTATCGGGCGACTTGGAAATCATTCCGCTGATCAAACCGATGGGGTTCCTTCTGACAGGGAGAGGGAGCGGTGCTGCTGCCGGGATGCGAGCACTTGTTCGTCATCCGCTGCGGTCGCTTCGGGCAATGCGCGGCGTATCGGTCCGTCGATTCGCCCAACAGGTCGCACACCGCGGCGATCTCGCCCTGCTCGTCGCGGTACAGGCGGAGACATCGCGGGGATCCATCACCCTCGAATCAGCGGATCCGGCTGTGCAGCCGCGGATCGACTACCACTACCTTTCGACCGAGTCTGATCTGCGGCGGATGCGCGAGGTGGTGCGCACGGCCGTCATGCTCTTGCGCACCGAGGCCTTCCGACCGCTCTTTCGGCGGTTGACCGAGCTGAACGACGAGATTCTGTCCAGCGACGAGCTGCTCAACGCCTGGATGCTGCGCCACCTTGGCACAGCAATCCATCTGTGCGGGAGCGCGCGGTTCGGTCAGGGCGATGATCCCGATGCGGTGTGTGACCAGCACGGAAACGTGCGCGGGGTCTCGGGACTGCGTGTCGCCGACACTTCCCTGCTCCCCAGCGCTCCCACGCGTGGCCCCGCGGCGACCGCAGTGCTCATCGGTGAACTCATCGCCGACGTGATGATCGACGGCGACACCACCTCAGGTGCCCAGGAAGCGACGACGCCTCGGCGATTTTCCTGACCATTTCCGGGGAACGACAACGTCCATCAAACAGGCAATGATCCATGTAGGCTTCAGAAAATTATTCACCCCGCACATAGCTGAAGGTCGGTCGACGATGACCATAACCCCCATTGAGCAAGTAAGGTCCGCGTGTTCGACGGACAGTTCCAAACTAACTGCTGCCCAACGTGTTCTCGCGATCTTGGGCGCGTTCGACGCGGGGCACCGCGTGTTGACCCTGAGCGAAATCAGCCGACGGGCCGGGCTGAGCCTGAGCACGGCTCATCGACTGACCGGCGAGCTCCGCGATTGGGGAGCGCTGGAGCGTTCCTCTGACGGCCGATACGCCATCGGCATGAGAATTCTCGAACTCGGCTCGCTCGAGCCGCAGGGGCTGCACCTACGGGAGGCGGCTCTGCCGCACTTCCACAATCTGCAGGCCGCTACGAATGCCAATGTCCATCTTGCGGTTATCGACGGCCACGACACGGTGTACCTCGAGTCCTGGCGAGCCCGTAACGGCGCGCGTGTGCTCAGCAGAACCGGCGGTCGTTGGCCGCTTCACGCCACAGCCACCGGTCAGGTGATGCTCTCGTTCGCCTCGCAGCAGCTGCAGGATGAGGTGCTCTCCACGTCCTTGCGCAGATACACCCCGATGACGGTGACGAACCCCGACGAGCTGCGACGCCTGCTTTCCAACGTGCGGCGCACAGGCGTCGCGATCGCCGAGGATTCCATCACCTCCGACGCGATCGCCATCGCCGTCCCCATCCGCGGAGACCGTGATCGAGTTGTCGCTGCCCTCGGGGTCACCGTGCAGTCCAGCCAGTCCACCGCTCAGGCTGTACTGCCGGCGCTGTCGACGGCCGCGAGGGCGATCTCGCGTTCGCTCGGTTCGCCGTCGGCGAAAGGCCGGGCCGAGACCGCCGCCATATACGCCGTTCACTGATTCGTCGCGGGGATTTCGAGTAGGGCTTATGCCGGCTTCCCCAACGCAGGTGCACATGCAGGAGAGTCTTCCGCCCCGCGGGAGCGGACCCCGACGCCACCGACTTCATCCGTAACCTCGGAGCAGACGACTCGCCGTCCATGACGGGCGGCCATCCATGTGCGAATCGAGGCTGAACCAGTGAGCGGAACAGAGATTCGCCCCATGACGGGCCAAGTTGCCGTTGTGACCGGTTGCGGAAAGCCCGATGGCATGGGGCAGGCTATCGCGCGAGCGCTGGCGCGGTCGGGTGTCAGTCTGGTGGTCACTGACAAAGAGCGCGGCGGCGTCGCCAACGACCGACAGCGCTCGCTCGGCACCGCGGCTGGAGACGGGCTCGCCGACCTGGCCGCGGAGTTGCGCGCCAGCGGAAGCGAGGTCGAGACCGTACTCGGTGATATCTCGCAGGCGGCGGACGCGGAACGGTTGATTGGCGCGGCAATAACCACCTTCGGTCGACTCGACATTCTCGTGAACAACGCGTCGGCGCCGCAGGGGGCGGACCGGCAGGATGTCGAGGACGTGCCGCTCGAATGGTTCGACCGCCTGATCGATGTGAATCTCAAAGGCACCTTTTACATGTGCTGGGCGGCAATTCCCCACATGCGGAAGCGTCGGTACGGCCGCATCGTCAACATCTCATCGATGGCCGGGCTCACCGCCGCACCCGCGTCGGTCGCTTACTCGGCGTCGAAGGCTGGGGTGATCGGCATGACCAGGGCTCTGTCCATGGACCTCGGTCCGTGGGGAATCACGGTGAACGCTCTGTGCCCCGGTCTTGTGGCAACCAGCCGGGCAACGATGGACCCCTCGCCCGACCTGGACATTGGCGAGATGCTCCTTGCCCGAGGTCGATCGATCCCCGTGGGACGCGTCGGGCAGCCAGACGACATCGGTGCCGCAGTACGCTTCCTGGCCTCACCGGAGAGCAGCTATATCACCGGGCAGGCGATCCCGATCGACGGCGGAGGACTCACCCCGTTCCCGCTTCGCCAACCCCCTGCCCCGCTGGAAGCGGGACCCCCCACGGAACCAACGAAGGAGATGGTGTCATGAGCATTGACCAGCAGAAGCTGGCGGACTTCCGCAAGGGAATGGAGGCCGACGACTACCACCTCGAAGTCGAGTTGTCCGACGGGTCGGCTCTGGCAACCGTCGTGGCGGGCCCGACGGCCTGCGCCGAGTGCCTCGTACCCAAGGACCTCATGCGCACCATGCTGGCACCGATGCTCGGTGTGGTTCCCGAGCGCATCGCTGTCGTTTACCCAGTCGAAGTCCACAGCGGGGGAGAGTGACCTGATGGAGGTGAGTCTCGAGGGGAAAGTAGCCCTCGTCACGGGATGTGGCCCCAACATCGGTAGCGGCATTGCTTTGGCGCTTTCACGCTATGGGGCGAAGGTCGCCTGCAACGACGTGTCTACTGAGGCGATCGACTCATGCATCCGCCGGATCGAGCGCAACGGCGGCGAGGCGATGGCGGCGCCTGGCGATGTCACGGATGAAGAGCAGGTCAAGGCGTATGTGGACAGCGTGCTCGATCGTTGGGGTCACATCGACATCCTCGTGAACAACGCTGCGCTCCTCGGCGGACGCGGAGTCCTCGACGAAAGCGCCACCGCATTCGAGCGCTCCGTCAGGGTGTCGTCGCTCGGCTACTTCCTGAACACAAAGCATGTCGGACGCGCAATGGCGGAGCGAGGAACGCGTGGTTCGATCGTGTGCGTTTCGTCTTCGAACGGCTGGAACGGCTCCGCCGGCGTCATCGCCTACGCGTTCAACAAGGGCGGTGTCAACAACTTCGTCCGCGCGGCCGCGATGGATCTGGCACCGTATGGCATCAGGGTCAACAGCTTCACCCCTACCGCGCCGACTCCGGACAATCCCGAACTCCTTGCCGCTGGTGCTCGGAGTGTGTTGCAGTCCACCCCGCAGGACAACCTCAAGAACGGATTGGGAAGTGAGAGCGGCGAGGAGCCGTGGCGCCGTCCTGCACGTTGGAAAGGCACGCGCCCTCCTCTGGTGCCGCTCGGCACTACGGGCACTCCCACCGACATCGGTCACGCTGTCGCCTGGCTCTCATCCGACTATGCCCGCCTCATCACGGGCACCGACCTGGTCGTCGACGGGGGCGCGCGCGCGAAGAACTTCGCATACTTCCCCGCGGACCCCGATCAGATCCTGGGCCCGCTGCCGGCCATCAACCTCGATACGAGCACCCTGCCGGTTCATAAGAACGACTAGGCAGGCGGAGAGACCGGGTTCTCGGACGAGTAGACCGACGACGCGAGTAAAAACGGGATCGCCCTCGCGCGGATGTCGTCGAGCGGCTCGTCGGGGAACGCTCCCTCGATCGCCCGGTGACGCTCCACGACTCCGACCTTGAACTCGGGGTGCGTGAGGATGAACATGTCACCGCGCAGTATGCCGCGTAGGACGCGCTGACCGGCCTCCTCTGCGCTCATGTAGGGCGGCACCGGCAACCCGGCGGCAGTGTGCCCTGCGGAGTGCGACGCACCATACCCCGATGCCCCGTACCTGCTGGGCCGGTCGGCCACGCCCGCCGCGATGTTGCTGTGAGTGGGGCCCGGGCAGTACGCCGAGACACCGATGGATTCACTGAGCAGTTCGATGTGCAGCGCTTCGGAGAGACCGATCACCGCCGCCTTGGTCATCGAGTAGATTCCAGCCACAATCGGCATCAACCCGGCCATCGACGAGGTGTTGACAACGTGCCCGCCCTCACCATGGCTTCGGATCTTGGGCAGGAATGCCTGGATGCCGTTGGCGACCCCCTTGATGTTGACGTCGATTGCCCAGTCCCAGTCGCTCGGGCTGGCCGCGGTGACGGGGCCGGTGAGACCGATCCCGGCGTTATTGACCAGTACGTCGACCCGGCCGAACCGCTGCACCACCTCATCGGCGGCCGCCTGCATCGCCGCCAGGTCGGTGACGTCCACCTGCATCGGGTGGACCTCAAGCCCCTGCTCGGCGAAAATAGCCGCCGTCTCCTCGAGATGGTCGGAACGACGACCGGTGATCACCACCTTCATACCTGCACGTGCGAAGGCGAGAGCGATTCCTCGACCGATCCCGCTGGAGCCGCCGGTTATCACGGCGATCTTGCCAGTGACTTCTCGCATCGTTCACTTCTTTTCTGTCGCGGATGAGCTGGATGCGGTGAGCCCGAAGAGCCGTGCCGCATTGTCCTTGAGGATCAACGGCGCCACTTCGGGCTTGATGGCGAGCTTGCCAAAGTCGCTCAGCCATCGATCCGGGGTGATCACCGGGAAGTCAGAACCGAAAAGCATCTTGTGGCGAAGCAGGGTGTTCGCATACTGGATGAGTTGCGGCGGAAAGTACTTCGGTGACCAGCCCGACAGGTCTATGTACACCCTCGGCTTGTGCGTGGCCACCGCCAGCGCCTCGTCCTGCCAGGGAAACGAGGGGTGCGCGAGGATGATGTCCATATCGGGGAAGTCGGCGGCGACATCGTCGACGAGCATCGGATTCGAGTACTTCAGTCGCACGCCACCGCCGCCCGGCTGGCCAGCGCCTACACCGGTCTGGCCCGAGTGAAAGAGCGAGACCAAGCCGTGCCCCGCGATGACCTCGTAGAGCGGGTAGGCGCTGCGATCATTGGGGTAGAACCCTTGGGCGCTCGGGTGAAATTTGAATCCGCGGACGCCGTGCTCGCCGATCAGTCGCTCGGCTTGTTGGACTCCTGCCTTGCCCCGTGCCGGATCGATGCTCGCGAAGGGTATGAGTACGTCGGAGTTCTCTGCCGCGAGGCGGGCGATCTCCTCGTTGGAGGGATCAGGGTCCGCGCCGCTCTGCGAGACGCTGTCGACGGTGAACACGACAGCAGCCATCTTGCGTTCACGATAGTAAGCAGCCAGCTGAGGGACGTTGTACCTCGGCATGGTGCCGATCCCGAAGTACTCACCCATCGCCTCGTTCCCCTCACCGTCGTCGTCGGCATGGTCGACCGACCGGTGCACGTGCGTGTGGACATCGATAGCGACGATCTGGTCGAGGTCGATGTTCTGGCCGTTCACAGGAATAGGTCCTCGGTGTACGCGGCCGCCGTCCGGTTCCGCACATCGGCGGGACTCACGCCCGGCGCGCACTCCTTGAGAAGCAGTCGCCCATCGACCACGTAGAACACCGCGAGATCCGTATAGATCCGGGTGACGACTCGGAAACCGGTAACGGGAAACGTGCATTGGGGCACGAGCTTTGAGATGCCCTTGCGGTCGACATGCTCCATGCATACCCACACCTCAGGAGTGCCTGCAACGAGATCCATCGCCCCGCCGACCGCGGGGTTGCGGCCCGGTACGTACCAATTAGACAGATCACCGACTTCCGACACCTGCAGCGCTCCGAGCACCGTGACGTCGAGGTGTCCGCCTCGGACGATCGCGAAGGACGTTGCCGAGTCGACAATGGCCGCCCCCACCTTGAGGCTCACCGGCTGCTTGCCTGCGTCCGTGAGGTCAGGGTCTTCCAAGCCGAACCCGGGGTGTGGGCCCATGCCGAGGATCCCGTTCTCCGCGTGCAGCGAAATCTCGCGGTCGTCGGGGAGGAAGTTCGGTACTGCCAGCGGGATTCCGACACCGAGATTGACCGTGTATCCGTCGACCAGATCCTCCGCCAGCCGGCGGGCGATATCGTCGCGGCTTCGGCCGATGACAGTAGCGGCGGCGACCGCGTTGACGGTCATAGGACGCTCTTCTCCATTGTGCCGCTGAGATTCGCGGGTTCCGGCGCTGCGGTCATGACGACATGGTCGACAAAGACGCCGGCCAGATGCACGTCGTCGGGGCCGATGTCACCTGCTTCGACGAGCTGCTCGACCTCGGCGAACGTCGTTCGTCCGGACATGGCCGCGACAGGGTTGAAGTTGCGCGCCGACAGGTGGAAGCGCAAGTTCCCCTTCGGGTCCGCCTTCTGAGCTTTGGCGAATCCGAAGTCGGCGATGATGCCCTGCTCCAGCACATGCGGGCGTCCGTTGATCTCCCGAGTCTCCTTCGCGGACAGGCGAGTCGCGACCTCATGGTCGCGGTAGGACAGCGGGAAGCTGCCGTCGGCCAGCATCGTCCCCGCCCCCGAAGGTGTGAAGAACGCGGCGATTCCGCTGCCTCCGGCGCGCAGGCGCTCAGCAAGAGTGCCCTGCGGGATCAGTTCCAACTCAATCTTGCCGGCGAAGTATGCGTCGTAGAACTCTTGGAGGATTGGGAAGGAGGCGGTAACCCGACGAACCCTCCCCTCCATGACAAGCCGACCGACGCCGGTGAAGTCGTGCCCGACGTTGTTGACGATGACGTGCAAATCGCGACGGTCGAGATCGCAGAGGGCGTTGAGCAGGGCATCCGGGCGTCCGGAGCTACCGAACCCGCCAATGGCGATCGAAGCACCGGACCATACGACGTCGAGTGACTCCATCACGTCGGGCCTGAACTTATTGATCACGGTTCATCCTTTTGTCTCTGAGTTGAGGAGGCGACAGTTCGGTGCGGAGTAGGCGACACCTGGCCGTGCCGTGCGTACTGGGCTGCCGACCGGAGGGCATTCGGCAACAAGTCCTTAGAACTAGCGCCCAGTAAACACGGGTTAGCGGGGGAACGCAGTTTGTCTTCCGTGCGGTGAAAGAGATCTGGTTTGGGCGATGCCAGAGGTCCACGGTAGGAGGACTCGCGAGAAGATCCGTCGGCACAGGCGCCGGCATTGAGCTGTTGGTGAATGAGCAGTAGCAGCCAATCCCCGCGAAACAGCAATCAACTAACGCGAAGGGGAACACATGAGTATGACCACACGCGCGGCGGTGTGTCGTGAGGCGGGTCAGCCGTGGGAGATCACCGAACTTGAACTCGACGACCCCCAGGCCAACGAGGTCAGGGTCAAGTTTTACGCCGCCGGCATGTGCCACTCGGACGACCACGTGCAAAAGGGCGATGCGCAGATGCGCCTACCGCTCGTTGGCGGTCACGAGGGCGCGGGCATTATCGACGCCGTCGGCGAAGGAGTAACTCGGGCCAAGGTCGGGGATCACGTCGTCTGCTCCTTCATCCCGGCATGCGGCTTCTGCCGCTACTGCTCGACGGGTCGCCAGAACCTGTGTGACGCGGGCAAGTACGCGTCGACCGGACAGTTCGCCGACGGTACCTTCCGCTTTCACCAGGATGGCGTCGACTTCGGCGGCCTCTGCGTGCTGGGAACGTTCTCGCAGTATGCGGTGGTTTCGGAGTACTCCGTCATTCCGATCCCCGACGACATTCCCTTTGAGGTCGCAGCCCTCATCGGTTGCGGCGTGCCCACCGGGTGGGGCTCAGCGGTGCACATGGCCAAGGTAAAGGCCGGCGATACCGTCGTGATCTTCGGGTCTGGCGGCGTCGGAAGCAACGCGGTGCAGGGGGCGGCGCTTGCCGGCGCACAACGTGTCGTCGTCGTGGACCCGGTCCAGTTCAAACGAGAAATGGCCGTCGTGTTCGGGGCGACACACACATTTGCGACTGCGGAGGAGGCGACGCAGTTCGTGGTCGAATCGACACACGGCGAACTTGCTGACCATGCCATCATCACGGTCGGTGTCCTGCACGACAAGGTGATTCACGACGCCGTGAACATCGTCGGCAAGACCGGTCAGGTAACTATCACGGCCGTCGGCAACGGCTCAATCGACGAGAACCCGGGCATGCTGATCGGCTACCAGCGCCGAATCCAGGGCGCTATCTATGGCGGGTGCAACCCCCTCTACGACGTGCCGAGGCTCGTCAGCCTCTACAAGAGCGGCGACCTCAAGCTCGACGAACTCATCACGAACCGCTACCGCCTGGAAGACGTGAACCAAGGCTTCCAAGACATGCTGGATGGAAAAAACATCCGCGGCGTCATCATCATCGAGCACTGATTCAGAAAGGGCACCGACCATGACTATCACCTCAGCCCACCCGTCCACTTCCGAAGGCTCGCTACTGATCGACGGCAAACAGCTGATCGGCCGCGAGTGGGTGCCGTCTGTGACCGGACGCACCATCGACGTGATCAATCCGGCCAACCGCGAACTTCTCGCCCGCATCCCCCGCAGCGACGCCGCGGACATCGACGAGGCAGTCCGGGCGGCAGAGCAGGCGTTTCCGTCCTGGCGCGACACCGATGCCTCCACGCGCGCCGGCCTCCTCTTTCGCTGGGCTGATCTGATCGAGCAGCATGGGCAGGAACTCGACCAGCTCGAGTCGAAGGAAGTGGGGCGCCCGAGCTGGGGTCCGTCGAGATTACCCGCCCAACTGCGCTTCATCGCCGGTCAAGTCGACAAGGTGCAGGGCGTCTCGTTGCCGACCTATTCGCCAGACACTATCGGCTTCACCCTTCGTGAGCCCTACGGCGTCGTGGGCGCGATCATTCCGTGGAACGCTCCGGGTCCGATGTTCCTGAACGAAGTGGGCGCGGCGATCGCAGCCGGAAACACGATCGTGATCAAGCCGGCCGAAGACGCCCCATTGACACCGTTGGCGCTGGCCAAGCTGGCGCTCGAGGCGGGTATTCCCGCGGGCGTCATCAATGTGGTGACAGGTTACGGTGGTGAGGCGGGAGCGGCAATTCCGGCCCACCCGCGGATCCGACGGGTCGGTTTCACCGGTTCGCCCGCCACCGGGTCGCTGATCATGGAGGCGTGCGCCCGAAACCTCACTCCGCTTCACCTCGAGCTCGGCGGTAAGTCACCTCAGGTCGTCTTCGCTGACGCCGACCTTGCTGTCGCGGTCCCTGCGATGGTGTCGGGGATCACCCTCAACACCGGTCAGATCTGCGCCGCGGGTTCCCGCGTCGTGGTGCTGCGCAGTGTCCACGCCGAATTGGTCGACCGACTCGCTGCCCAGATGCAGAAGGTGACGATCGGCCCCTGGCATCAGCAGGTCACTATGGGACCGCTCATCAACGAGAAGCAGCACGACCGCGTGCTCAGCTATATCGAGCTGGGCAAGCAGGGCGGCGCGAATGTCGTGACCGGGGGAGGTGTGCCCAGTGGCGACTCCTTCGGAAACGGATTCTTCGTCGAGCCGACGCTGTTCGACAACGTGTCGCCGGAAATGCGCATCGCCCAGGAGGAGATTTTCGGGCCGGTCCTGTCGGTCATCGCCGTGGATGACGAGGAAGAGGCCATTGCGGTTGCCAACGGCACCGAGTACGGGCTGGTGGCCTCGGTGTGGACGCAGGACGTGGGTGTCGCGGTCCGCATGAGCCGGGCTCTGCACGCCGGCCAAGTAGGCGTCAACAACGCGATGGGCGCCGGCGTCATCGGCGGTCCCTTCGGCGGTTACAAGAACAGCGGCTTCGGCCGGACGATGGGTGCGGACTCCGTGCTCAATTGGACACAGGTCAAAACGGTCTCGATGCGCTCCGCGTCGATTCCGCAGTTCTGAGAGTGAGCAGAATTCCATGGCAACTATAACCACCCGCGCCGCCATCGCGCGCGCCCCTCATCTCGGCTGGGAACTCACCGAGCTTCAGCTTGACGACCCCAAAGAGCACGAGGTGCGAATCAAGTTCGCCGCATCTGGGCTCTGCCACTCGGACCATCACATCACAGCAGGTGATGCGCCGATCCGCTTTCCGATGGTGGGCGGCCACGAGGGGTCGGGCACCGTGGAATCGGTCGGGCCCAATGTCCGACGGGTCAAGGTCGGCGACCGAGTGGTGTGCTCCTACATTCCCGCGTGCGGCTCCTGTCGGCCATGCTCGACCGGCCACCAGAATATGTGCGTCAAGGGTCTGAACGCGGGCTCCGGAATGTTCCTCGACGGGACGTATCGGTTCCACAAGGACGGGGAAGACTTCGGCGGGTTCTGCTCGCTCGGCACCTTTTCGCAATATGCCGTTGTCTCCGAGTGGTCGGTGGTGCCTCTCCCAGATCACATCCCCTTCAAGATCGCCTCCCTCATCGGCTGCGGGGTGCCCACAGGGTGGGGGTCGGCGGTTTATGCGGCCGGTGTCAGGGCCGGAGACACCGTGGTGGTCTTCGGCGCCGGTGGTGTTGGCAGCAACGCGGTCCAAGGCGCTCGTTTCGCGGGCGCCAAGGATGTCATCGTGATCGACCCGGTGGAGTTCAAGCGCGAGAGTTCGAGAATCTTCGGCTCCACCCAAGCATTCGCGACTGCCAAGGAAGCGCATGACTTCGTCGTCGATACGACCTGGGGGCAGCTCGCCGACCATGTGATCATGACGCCGGATGCGGTGACCGAAGACATGGTCAAAGCTGCCGTCGATATGACGGGCAAGGGAGGCAAGGTAACCATCACTGCCGTCGGACATCACGATGAGCACGCGGTCCACGTTCATGCAGGCTTGCTCATCGGCTATCAGCGTCAGATCCGGGGGGCACTCTTCGGGGACTGCAACCCGCTCTATGACATTCCACGGCTGCTTCGCCTCTATGATTCCGGCGACCTCAAGCTCGACGAGCTGGTCACGCGGACCTACGCCCTAGACGAGGTCAATGAGGCCTACAGCGACCTCCTCGCGGGCAAGAACATTCGCGGTGTGATCCTCCACGAGTGATCGGTCACGACCGCATCACCACCTCGTCATCGAAGCCGCCGCTGCGGACGGGTACCAACATCGAAGGGGGCACCACAGTGCTGAACGCAATTCTCGACCCGACCGGCAGAGCGGATGAACTCGACGCGGGTGCCGCGCCGACGACGCTCGCCCATCGGCGCGCAGACCTCGCCGGCGCGCACATCGGCCTGCTCGACAACACGAAGCACAACGCGATGCTCCTCCTCCAGGAGGTGGGCAAGCTTCTCGTCTCCGAATACGGTGCCGCCGACGTCAGCATCGTCGAGACCAAGCGTTCTTTCTCGGTTCCGGTCGACGAAGAGATAGTGGCCCGTTACCGGGAGAGCTGCGATGTCGTGATCACCGGTGTTGGGGACTGCGGGTCCTGCAGCGCGGCTGCGGTGGCCGACGGCATCAACTTCGAGAGGGCCGGGGTCCCCGCGGCGGTGGTGCTGACGGATGCTTTTCTGACAACTGGCCGGATGATGGCTCAGGTGCAGGGCGCACCGGAGTATGAGTGGATCACTATCGGACATCCATTCGCCGTGCTCGACAGGAACCAGGTGAAGGAACGCGCGAGGCGCGTGCTGCCCGAAATCGTCGCGACGCTCACGATAGGGACGGCGGAATGAGCGCGTCCTCGAGCACAGCTCTCGATCCCGACGCTGCGCAGCGCGCCATCGAGTTCTGCTACGAGGAGGGATGGTCCGACGGGTTGCCGCTCGTGCCCGTCACTCGTGACCTGGTGGACCGCTTTCTCGCGACCACCATCCGCCCGGCTGCTGAGGTGATCGGCCGGATGCCACAAGTCAACCGGCAAGTCACGGTCGAGCTCGCTGCGATCAACGCTGCGATGGCCGGCTGCAAGCCCGAGTACTTCCCGGTGGTGTTGGCTGCCTGGGAGGCGCTCATGCGAGAGCGCGCAACAGGCGGCGGCGGTTGGCAGTCGACAAGCGGCCCGTCGCCGCTCATCGTCGTGAACGGGCCGATCCGCACCGAACTCGGCTTCAACAGCGCCGGTGACGCCTTCGGACCGGGATTCCGCCCCAACGCAACTGTCTCGCGCGCCATCGGACTGATCGTGCGCAACGTGTTCGGCGTCAAACCCCACGAGTTGGGACAGGCGACGCAGGGTCTCCCCGGTCGGTGGTCGGTGTGCATCGGCGAGAACGAAGAGGAGAGCCCGTGGCTGCCCCTGGCCGAGGAGCTGGGTGTCCCCGGCAACGCTGTCACGAGCACCCTGCTTCGCACTTCCGAGTTTGTCGACAATCGCAACACGTCCAACGCGGAGCAGCTGCTGGGCGACTTCGCCGACACGATTGGCCGCTCCGGTGCACTGTTGTTCAAGCACGCGCTGGCTGGCGTGGTCTTCTGCCCGGAACACGCGCAGCTCCTGGCGGGCGCCGGTTACAGTCGGGCCAACGTGGCTGCGTGGCTCGCCGAGCATTCCGGCCGGACTACCGACCAACTTGCCCGCGCGGGCAAGGACTTCGCCCCGGACGTCGGCGCTCGTTCCCCCGGCGATAACGCGCGTTCCGACGAGTTCCAGCCCACCATGCCGAGTGCCGACCCAACCACCATGCTGATCGCTGTTGCGGGAGCCCGGAATGCAGGCATTTCCATGGTCGTCCGGTACTTCGCCGACTGGTCGGGAACGTCAGTTCCGATCGCAACCGCGTTGCCGATCCTCGAAAAGGAGCAGTCCGCGTGAGCAACACCATTCACGGCCCAGGAGAGTCGGTCGACCCGCTGGAGGACCCCCTCGCCGGTCGTGGCCCAAAGCTGATGTCGGGTCGGACGGCGCTCGTAACCGGAGGCGGGCAGAACGGCGAACTGCCGGGAGTCGGTTACGCGATCTCCCGACTGCTTGCTGCCTATGGTGCCCGCGTAGCGGTGCTGGACCGATCCGCGGAGGCGGCTCAGCTCACCGTGAACCGCATCCGATCTTCGGGGGGAGACGCCGTAGCGGTGATCGCCGACGTCACCGACGACCGCGAGTGCGAACGGGTGATCGAGGAGGTCGTGGCTCACTTTGGCGCGCTGGACACCCTGGTCAACAATGTCGCAAGTGGCGACCGTGTCGGCATCTTCGAGGTCACGCCGGAGAGGTTCGACCAACTGCTCGACATCAACCTGAAGTCCGCATGGTATGTGACCCGGCATGCGGTCCCCGTTCTTCCGCACGGTAGCGCAATCGTGAACATTTCCTCGGTTGGGGTGCGTGCGCGCGGCCCGGGAATGCCCTACTGCGTGTCCAAGGCGGGTCTGGAGAACCTTACCGAGGGGGCGGCGGCGACTCTCGGGCCCCAGGGCATCCGCGTCAACTGCATCGAAGTCGGTGCGATTTGGGGATCGTTCGCCGCGGCGAACATGGACGAAAGCCTTCGTGAACCTCGGCGGCTCGCGACGACGCTCAAGCGGGAGGGCTCGTCGTGGGACATCGCCCATGCCGCTCTCTTCCTGCTGAGCGATCAGGCTCGGTGGATCACCGGCCAGATTCTCGCCGTAGACGGTGGTCCCCATGCGGGCTACCCGCCGGGCCCGCCAATCACCTCGGTGCCCAAGGGTGCTCGGGTAACCCCTTAACCACGATTCCTTTCGAGATACGAGTGATCAAGTGACGAAGACGGTGCGTGCGGCGGTCCAGGTGGGCCCCCGCAAGATAGAGATGCGCGAATTCGCTCGACCTAAGATCGGCGCGGACGACGGGCTGCTGCGGGTCGAGGCGAACGGCATCTGCGGCAGCGACATAGAGATCTACCGCGGCGAGATGTCGATGAACCGCAATGCGTTCATTCCGGGCCACGAGCCGATGGGCATCATCGAGGAGCTCGGCGACAACGCCGCCGAACGCTGGGGTGTGCAGGTCGGCGATCGGGTCGCCCTGGAGGTGATCGTGCCCTGCCGCGCGTGCGACGACTGCCTCACCGGCCGCTACCAAGCGTGCCGGTTCCGCAAGTACGGTTTCGGCGTCACCGGTATTGATGTGGAGCCGAGCCTTTGGGGAGGGTTCGCGGAGTACCTTTACCTCACACCGAATGCGGTACTGCACAAGATCGAGAAGACGATTCCGGTCGAGATTGCAGCGATGTTCAACCCGCTCGGGGCAGGCGTGAGGTGGGCGGTCGACCTCGGCGAAGTCGGGCTCGGTGACAGCTTTCTGGTGCTCGGGTCCGGTCAGCGAGGACTCGCCGCGGTCATCGCGGCCAAAGCGGCCGGCGCCGCCAACATCATGGTCACCGGACTCGCGTCGGACGCACACAAACTTGCGGTTGCCCGTGAGCTCGGCGCCGACCACACGATCATTGTCGACGGCGATGAAGGCCGCGATGTCGTGGAGGTGGTCAGGGAGATCACGGACGGCAGGATGGCAGATGTCGCACTCGACCTCACCCCGATGGCAGGCGGACCGATCACGGATGCGCTCAACGCGGTCCGACACGGCGGTCGCGTCGTGCTCGCCGGCCTCAAGGGCGGAAAAGAGATCTCGATAAACACCGACTTGATAATCAATCGGGCACTCACGGTGAAGGGTGCCTTCGGTGTGGATGCGGCGGCGAACGTGAAGGCGATCGCGCTACTGGAGTCCGGTCGCTTCCCGCTCGAGAAGCTCCACACGCACACGTTCGGCCTCGAACAGGTGGGTCTTGCGATCGAAACACTCGCCGGCGAGACCGACGACAAATCGGCCATCCATGTCTCGGTTCACCCGAGCTTCGCCTGACACGAGAAAAGGTTCCTATTGTGATCGTCGACGCCCACGCCCATCTCCTGCCCCGCGACTATCCAGCCGAAGCGCCGGCCTGCTTTCCCCACATGGAGCCCGTGGAGGGCAGCACGGACAGACTGCTCGTCTTCGACCAGATGCGTTTCAGCGCGAAAGAGGTTTTTTTCCAAGCCGAACGGCGCATCGAAGCGATGGACGGATCCGGTGTCGATGTGGAGGTCGTGAGCCCCATGCCTCCCTTGCTGCGTTATGACCTTCCGGACGCCGACGGCCTGGCGCTCGCCCGTCACGTGAACGAGTTCGCGGCACACCTGTGCTCGTACGACCGCGACCGGCTGCTCGGCCTGGGCATGGTGCCGATGCAGAACCCGGATGCGGCGACGGCGGAGCTGTCGGCGATCAAGGAGTTGGGGCTCTCTGGGGTGGAAATCGCCTCAAATGTCCTCGGCAGTTCGATCGGCCACGAGAAGTTCCTACCCTTCTTTCAAGAGGCGGAGAGACTAGATATCTCCGTGTTCGTGCACGCGATGCCCTCGCCGATGGAGCGGCTGCCATCCTCAGCGATGGGCACCTATGTCGTCGGTATCGAGGGGATGTTCGCCGCGGCATCGATGATCCTCGGCGGCACGGCCGCGGCCTGTCCCGACTTGCGCATCTCATTCAGTCACGCCGCCGGCGGCCTGGCGATGATGCTGCCCCGGGCGAATTACTTCTGGGGCGGATCTTGGAACGAGGAGCCGAGAAACCTCGAGCGGGCGGTCATGCCCGACGATGGCCCGTCACCGCTCGAGTATGCGCGTCGCTTCTACTACGACTCAATGGTCTTCGACCGCCGCACGATCCGCTATCTGATCGATCTCCTCGGTGCGGACCGTCTCCTCGTGGGATCGGACTTCCCGGCGATGCTGCGTGAAGAGCCCGTGGCGAAGACCCTGGCGTCCATGGACCTGCCCGAAGAGGAGTGGGAAGACATCAGCTGGCGCAATGCTCTTCGATGGCTGGGTCGGGACCTCGAGGCGTGATTCGCGCTTCGACGCAGTGCTGTTCAAGCCGCGGCGCCGCGCGTCGGACGGTCGACGAGGAGATTGAGTGAATGCGGCCCGAGCACCGGGTCGTGTTTCCTGTCTCGTCGTCGCACATCGCCTCCTCGACGGCCATTCTGCAGCACCCGTGCACGTTGCCTTTCGCCCTATGGAAGTGTTCTGGCTCGGCCCATCTGATTCGGTCAGACTCCGAACAGTCCGGCTGGCGGCGGGGTCGAAAGCGACTCGACGCTCGTCACGGGCGCCACCATGAGTCCTAAGCCAAGAGGAAAATGACATGAAAAAAGACGTGAAAGCAGGGCGGGCAGCAAAGAAGCTGGTCGGTGCGCTGGCGTTGCTGGTGAGTCTGGGGCTGGCAGCCACCGGCTGCACTTCCGGCCCGGCAGAAAGCCCGACGGACAGCGGAGCGGATGCAGGCGACCCGCAAAGCGGTGGTTCGCTCACCGTCCTTCTGGACGGCGGCTTCTCCGGCGGATACGCCACTGGCCTCGACCCGGCGACGAGCAACACGGTCGGCGCCAACCTCTCGCAGAACGCCGCCATCTTCGGCGGCCTGTTCGTGCTCAACTCCGACGAGGACGGCCAGAATGGACGGATCGATCCGAACCAGGCTGAGAGCTACGAGTTCTCGGAGGACAGCCTCACGCTCACAATCAAACTGCGCGAAGGGATCACCTTCAGTGACGGTACCCCCGTCAACGCGGACGCCGTGATCTGGAACTGGATTCGCGGCCTGAATTCGGGCTCCACGTCCAGCCCGACGGTGCTTCTGGTTCGAGATGCGGAACCGCAGATCAGCGACGAGTTGCGGGAAAGCATCGTCAGTGCGCTGCCGAGCACTCACGATCCGGTCAAGCTGGAGCAGGACCTCGGAGCCATCCGCGCCGTCGATGATCTCACCGTCGAATTGCGCTTCACCGCGGTCAACGCCACCTTCATCAACGGCTTGCCCGGCACCAACCTCAATTGGCTCGCCTCGCCGACCGCCTTCAAGGAGCTCGGCGCTGCGGAGTTCAAGGTGGCACCCGTCGGGGCTGGGCCCTTCACCGTCGCGAGCGCGGCGTTGAGCCAGAAGCTCGTTCTCGAGCGCAACCCGAGTTACTTCAAGGAGGGACTGCCCTACCTCGACGAGCTCACCTTCCAGACGACGAACGGCGATCAGGTCGCCTACCAGACACTCTTGGCAGGACAGGCCGATGTCATCGAGGGGCTGAGCACGGTGTCACTGACAGACACGGCGAAGAGCAACCCCGACCTCGTAGTCACTGAAGCGCCGATGACCTCGCCGTACGTGGTGCAACTGAACACGCGGATTGCGCCGTTCGATAACCAGAAGGCACGGGAGGCGGTGTACTATGCCACCGACTGGGACGCTATCAACCAAGGCGTATTCAAGGGTGCAGGCGAACCCAGCCAGTCGTTCACCGCGTCGGCGGGTCTTTTCCACAACCCGGAGGTTCCCGGCTACCGCACCTTCGACCTTGACAAGGCCAAAGCCCTTGTCAAGGAGATCGGCGGACTCAAGGTGGTGTTGGGCACCACCAACACGGGTGTTGCGCCGGTGGTGAATACGGCACTGCAGACGCAGTGGCAGGCCGCCGGCATCGAGGTGGAGTTGAAGAACCAGCCTCTCGGCGACGTCATCACCACGTTCATCGGTGGCAACTGGGATGCGATGCTCCAAACTGCCGGCGCGTGGGATCCCTCTACCGGCATCGGAGTCGGTGTTCGGTTCGGATCCACCTCCCCCTTCAGCGGAGCGGCGCTGCCAGAGGGCGCGGCGAACGCCCAGGAGGCGATCCAGAAGCAACTGACAACACCTCTCGACGATCTTCTCGCCGATGCGATCGGCACTCTCGACCCCGACGAGCGCGACGCCGTCTACAAGGAGATCGCACAGTACATCTCGGATGAGGCGCTCGCACCCTTCGGGTTCGCGTTCTCGGACGCGCAAGTAGTCCGCCAGGGCGTTCACGGACCGGGCCTGACCACCAAGATTCCGGCCCTCGCGGTGAGGATGGGAGTGCTCTACGATCAAGTCTGGGTCGAGGGATGACCGCTCCCACGCTGAACCAGGTAGCCCGGACCGGGGAGCGCTCGTCGTTTCTCGGCCGGGCTTCCGGGTCGCCACTGATGAGGCTGGTGGCGAGGCGGCTGTTCGTCTCGATCCTGATCGTCTGGGCGATCAGCGCGCTCGTGTTCGCCATGCTGGCGGCGATGCCGGGAGACGTTGCCCGCAATCAGGCAGGAATGGGTGCCTCCGAGGAGCAGGTCGATGACCTCCGACGTCAACTGGGCCTGGACCAGCCTCCCGTCGCGCGTTACTTTCTGTGGCTGTCCGCGGTCTTTCGCGGTGATTTCGGCAGTTCGCTGATCAGCGGGCAGCCCATCAGCACGCTCGTCGCTGAACGTCTTCCCGTCACGATGGAGCTGGTGCTGCTGGCATTCGTGGTGTCCCTTGCGATCGCGATCCCCGTCGCGGTGCTCGCCGCACGCAAGCCAGGCGGAATTTTCGATCGCGGAGTAATGGTTGTCTCGATGACGCTGCTTGCGGTGCCCAACTATGTGCTCGCGCTACTGCTGGTAGTGGTGTTCGCCGTGCTTCTGCGGATGCTCCCGGCGATCGGGTACGTGCCGCTGAGCGAGGGGATAATACCGAATCTGATCTCGGTGACGCTGCCGGTGGCTGCCCTCGCCATCCCGCTCGCCGCGTTTTACACCCGATTCCTGCGCGGTGATCTCGTCGAGGTGATGAACTCGCAGGACTACGTGGAAACGGCGCGGTCCAAGGGGGCGGGGCCGTGGCGAGTGCTTTGGCAGCACGCATTCCGCAACTCCTCGTTCGGGATGCTCACGATCGTCGGCCTCAATATCGGTGGGCTGGTCGGCGGCACGGTGATCATCGAGCAGATCTTCGCCATGCCTGGGCTCGGAGTCATGTTGTTGCAGGGTGCTCTGTCGGGCGACAGCCCCGTTGTGCTTGTCTGCGTCATCATCTTCGCGGCCGTCGCCGTCGGCGCGAACCTCGTCGTCGACTTGATGTACGCCGTTCTCGACCCAAGGATCCGCTATGGCAGTCACTGACCTCACGGCCCGCCCCACGAGCGCATCCGTGATGCGCGCGTCAGCGCTTCGACGTCGCCTACTGGTGTGGGTGCCGGCCGGGTTCCTCCTCCTACTCATGGCAGTGTGCTTTCTCGGTCCCTACGTTTTGCCACTTCCCTCTCCGATCGGTGGCAGTGTTCTGGACAGCGCCCTCCCGCCCGGATCTCCCGGCCACCCCCTGGGCACCGACACCGATGGCAATGACGTGCTGGCGCGGCTCATTCACGGAGGCCGCTCCTCCCTGTTCGTCGCGATAACGGTCAACTCGATCGGACTTATCGTCGGCGGCTTAATCGGCGCCGTCTCCGCGTACGCCGGCGGCGTGACCGACGCGATCATCATGCGGGCCCTCGACATCCTGATCGCTTTCCCGTCGCTCGTGTTGATCATCGTGATCGCGCAAGGGCTCGGTCCGAGTGTGCCGACGACCATCCTGGCTTTGATCGCCTTCAGCATTCCGGCGGTGGCCCGCCTGGCGCGTGCGGCGACGCTGCGTGTTACCAGCATGCCGTTCATTCAGGCTGCGGAGTTGAGCGGAAGCCCCGCGTGGCGGGTGCTGCTCCGCCATATTGCGCCAAACATCGCCCCGCAGTTGCTCAGCTTCCTGATGCTGGGCATGGGCATCATCATCGTGGCCGAGGGCGGGCTGAGCTTCCTCGGGCTGGGAATCCCGGTGCCGAACCCGAGCTGGGGCAACATGATCTTCAGCGGGCAGCAGGCGCTGTCGGCGACTCCTCTGCAGGTGCTGTGGCCGAGCCTTGCCCTGCTCTTCACTGTGCTCAGCTTCAATCTGCTCGGCGAGAACCTCCGCGACGAGATGACCGGCCGATGACTGCGAGGAATGCAATGTCGACGATGACACCCACAGTGGCAGCCCCTGACAAGGGGAGCCAGGCGGTACTCAAGGTCAAAGACCTCAGGGTGGTGTTCTCCCGCGCCGGCGCACCCCCTCTGCACGCCGTCAACGGACTGTCCTACGAGGTGCGCGCAGGACGCACGCTGGCGATCATAGGCGAGTCGGGGTCGGGCAAGTCGGTGAGCGTTCGCGCACTGATGGGCCTGCTGCCCCCGAGCGCGAACATTACTGGTTCGGCGAAGCTTTTCGATACCGAACTGATCGGCATGAACGAGAAGGCCATGCGTCGGATACGTGGCAACGACATCGCGATGGTGTTCCAGGATCCCGCCCGGTCACTCAATCCCACGATGAGTGTGGGAGCTCAGATCGGCGAGGCTGTTCGCATGCATCTTCGCATCGGCCGGAAGGAGGTGGCGGATCGGGCGGTGGAGTTACTGAAACTTGTGCGATTGCCTGCCGCGGAGCGGCGGTACCACGAATATCCTCACCAGCTCTCCGGGGGCATGCGTCAACGCGTCATGATAGCCATCGCGCTCGCGGCGAACCCGAAGGTGCTGATTGCCGACGAAGCAACCACCGCGCTGGACGTGACCACGCAGGCGCAGATCATGGAGCTGCTCGTCGATTTGCAGGATCGGCTGGGCACCGCGGTAGTCATGATCAGTCACGACTTGGCGCTCGCTGCCAGCTACGCAGACGATGTGATGGTCATGTACGGCGGCAAGGTCGTGGAACACGCGGAGACCAAAGCGCTCTTCCGTAGTGTCCGACATCCGT
Source organism: Microbacteriaceae bacterium (assembly GCA_025465095.1). Lineage (GTDB taxonomy): Bacteria > Actinomycetota > Actinomycetes > Actinomycetales > Microbacteriaceae > Marisediminicola. The sequence goes on from JAODME010000005.1 coordinate 93,475, forward strand.
ACACGAGGGCGCTGATGGAGGCGATCCCGCAGCTGGGGGTACCTTCGCACACCACGTTGAGGACGATAAGCGGCGAACCGCCCGACCTCAGTGTGCTGCCGCTCGGCTGCGCGTTCCGCGCCCGCTGCGGCAATGCCAGCGACACGTGCGCGACCGAAGCACCGTTGCTGGAGGAGTCCGAGCCGGGGTACTCCTACGCCTGTTGGCACCCCTGCCGGGCCGAGGGCGACACCAGCGTACTCACGGTCGGCGCATCGACGAAAGGCGAGGACATCCTGTGATGAGCACCGATCAGACGACAGGCGCGGTGACCGTGGTGCAGGGCCATACCCAGGTCGAGCCACTATTGCTCGTGCGCAATCTCGTTCAGGAATTTGTGAGCAGGGGGCCGGGCGGCGTCAAGACAGGCACCGTGCACGCTGTATCCGACGTGTCTTTCGAACTGATGCCGGGCGAGACGCTCGGCATCGTCGGTGAGACGGGCTCCGGGAAGACCACGCTCGCCCGCTCCATCATCCAACTCGACCGGCCACGATCGGGTGAGGTGATGTTCGACGACCAGAACTTGGTCGGCATGTCGAAACGCCAGCTGAAGAAAATACGCGCGAACATGCAAATGGTCTATCAGGACCCATTCGGGTCGCTGAACCCGCGCTGGCGGATCGAGGACGTGGTGGCGGAGCCGCTTCTCGGGTACACCGCGATGAACAGCGCCGATAGGCGGGTGCGGGTGCGGGAGCTCCTCGAAATGGTCGGGCTGAGCCCAGATGCGTACCTGCACCGGCGCCCCATGGAGCTGTCCGGTGGCCAGGCCCAGCGCGTCGCGATTGCCAGGGCGATCGCGCTGAACCCGAAGATCATCATCTGCGACGAGGCGATCTCGTCCCTCGACGTGCTGATCCAGGCGCAGGTCATCAACTTATTCGAGAAGCTCCGCGCCGAACTCGGGTTGTCCTATCTGTTCATCGCGCACAACCTTGCCACGGTGAAGCAGGTGAGCGACCGGGTTGCGGTCATGTACCTGGGGCAGCTCGTCGAGATCGGGCCGTCGGAGCAGCTCTACCGCGCGCCCTTGCATCCCTATACCCGGGTGCTTTTGGACTCGATACCGACGCTCGACCCGAAAACGGGGGTTGCGCAGCGCCCCGTCGCGCAGGAAGGGGAGACGCCCTCGCCGCTCGACCCGCCGAGTGGTTGTCGCTTCCGTACGCGGTGCCCGCTCGCTCAGGACATCTGCGCCGAGGTGAAGCCGACCCTGACCGAGCACCAGAGGGGACACAGGGTTGCGTGTCACTTCCCGCTCGACGATCCCGATGCGGAGGCAGCGTTCGCCACCCCTCGAGAGGCCGGATCACGTGAACCGCTTGCCGGCGCAACCCGGCTGACGTGAGGCACAGGGGAGGTGATCGCACGGTTCGACGCAATTCGGCGGGTTTTTCGCTCGAGCCTGCGCTCCGGACGACGCCGACGCTTGCGCCGGCGAGTGCGACGTTCCGGAACCCGAGTTCGGGGTTGCTCACGCTCCGCAGGCGAGCCGCCGGTCGGATTCGAACCGACGACCTCCGCTTTGCACAGGCGATCAGCGTGCGTTCGGTGCGTGACGCCAGCGTCGGCATCCGCACCAGGATCGGGTATCCGAGGGTTCAAGCCTCGGAACCTGGTGTCTGCCGAAAGTGGAGCCCCCTAACGGATTCGAACCGTTGACCTGCTCATTACAAGTGAGCTGCTCTGGCCGGGCTGAGCTAAGGGGGCGCGCTGTTCAATTATTGCTTGCTGCTCGCACATGGATGACATGCCATCCATGTGCAGACCCTTGATCGGGCGGATGCGACATCCAATGCTAACCGGCCGTGGCATGCTTCCTATTATCATGGGCGCTGCCAAACGAGACGGAAACGCGCACGTTCGGCGATCTCCAGCTTTCGGCCTAGCCATTCTTGGATCGGTGCTCGCCGGCGCGCTCGCGGCAACGCAGTCCCGCATCAACGGAGAACTCGCCCGGGAACTCGACGACGGATACCTCGCCGCGGCGATCTCGTTCGGATCGGGGTTGGTGGTTCTCCTCGTCGTCCTCCCGCTGTGGCCTCCTGGCCGGACCGGAGCCCGCAGGCTTCTGGCCTCGGTGCGATCCAGGCAGACTCCGTGGTGGTATCTGATCGCCGGCGTCGCGGGGGCGCTCGTCGTCCTGTCGCAGAGCCTTACGACAGCGGTGCTCGGTGTCGCGCTTTTTACCGTCGCACTGGTTTGCGGACAGGTGGTCTCCGGACTGATCGTGGACCGTTTAGGGATCGGCCGGATGGCCCCTGCGCCCGTCACGTCGGCGCGCCTGGCCGGGTCGATCCTTGCCTTCGCCGCCGTTGCCTGGACCGGCTTCTCCGGGCTGCGCGCCGACATCCCGCTGTGGACGCTTGTGCTGCCGCTGATCGCCGGAATAGGTATCGGCTGGCAGCAGGCAGTCATCGGACAGCTGCGGGCGGTCGCGGGGTCGGCGGTGTCGGCGACCCTCGTGCACTTCGCGGTCGGGTCATGTGTGCTGGTCGTCGCGACGGTCGTCCACTCGAATCTCGTCGGCTGGCCAGCGACATTGCCGGTGGAGCCGTACCTCTACCTCGGCGGCTGCATCGGCGCGATCTTCATCGGGCTCTCAAGTGTCGTGGTGAGGCGCACCGGAGTGCTCCTGCTCGGTCTGGGCACAATCGCCGGGCAACTCGTCGCGTCCCTCGGGTTCGACCTGCTGGCCCCGATCACGGGCCGTGGCATCACCTATCCGATCCTCGCCGGCACGGCGCTCGCACTCCTCGCGGTGGTGCTCGCCGCCGTGCCGTCGAAGCCGATTGGCCGGCCTGTTACTCCGCCTTCTCCTTGAACTCCAGCGACAGCGAGTTCATGCAGTATCGCTCGCCCGTGGGGGTCTGGGCCGCGTCGTCGAACAGATGGCCGAGGTGTGAACCACACGTTCCGCAGACAACCTCCGTGCGCACCATTCCGAGGCTCTCGTCGGTGACGAGCTTGATGGCATCGGGGTTGATCGCCTCATAGAAGCTCGGCCAGCCCGAACCGGAGTCGAATTTGGTGCCGCTGGGGAAGAGTTCGGCGTTGCAGGCCCCACAGGTGTAGACGCCCGAGCGCTTCTCGTCGAGCAGTGCCCCCGACCACGGACGCTCGGTCGCCGCTTCGCGCAGAATGGAATAGCGGGTGGGGTCGAGCTCCTCACGCCATTCGGCGTCGGACTTCTTCAGCGTGTACTCGGTTGAGTCGGTAGTCATGCGTTTGTTCCTTTCCGGAAGATACGTCGTGCTCTCCATTAAACTCTGTAGCGTGCCCAATCGTTCCCTCCTGGAGAAGTCGTGGAGGGAACTCACGACCGATGAGCTGTATTCGATCCTGAAGCTGCGAACGGATGTCTTCTTTGTCGAGCAGCGCATCGACGAGGAAGAGCTCGACAATCGTGATCAGGAACCGGGCACCATGCACCTGTGGATTGCGGATGACGCTGGTACCGCCGCGTACCTGCGCGTGATCGTTGATGACCATCCGGCCCACGCCGACGCGCGCAGGCTGATCGGCAGAGTCGCCGTGCGAAAGGATCGCCGCGGTGAGGGTCTGGCGCGGGCCCTGATCGAACGGGTGATCGCGGTGCACGGCGATGAGGCGCTCCTGCTGCACGCGCAGGAATACGTCACCTCGCTCTACGCGGAGTTCGGATTCGAGCCCTTCGGAAACAGCTACATCGAAGCGGGAATCTCCCACATCTCGATGTACCGAGCGGGGACCGCGTCGCGGTCGGCTGAATCCATCCTGCCGCTTTAGGCTTGCACCGGACGAGTCGCGGACGGGGGATCGATGGGACAGCAGGCCGATTCGGATGATGCGGGCGAGCCGCAATCGCCGCGCCAATTGGGCGACCGCGACGTCGCGATCCTCGCCTTCGAACACGAATGGTGGAGGCAGGACGGCATCAAGGATGAGGCGATCCGTCGGAACTTCGGATTGTCTGCCGCCCGCTACTATCAGTTGCTGAACGCTCTCATCGATACGCCGGCGGCCATCGTGCACGACCCAATGCTCGTCAGGCGTCTGCAGCGGATTCGGGACGCGCGCACCAGTGCGCGGGCCACCCGCATCGATCAGATGACGCCAGCGGGTCGCACGAGAACCAACGACTAGGACGGCCCGATCTCCATGGCTCAACAATCTCCTGCCGATCGCTTCGACGATGTTCCCGACGACCTGCTCCGCGTCGGCGCACACCGCACGACGCCGCGAAAGGGGCGCCGTTGGATCGCGTTCGCCTGGGCGGCGCTCGCCACCGGAGTGCTGGTCGCCGCCGGCGTGATCGGGCTCTGGTTGTTCACCGACTCCATTCGGGTTGCCCTGCCCTCTCCGGACGTCGAGTCCACCGCACCCACGGCCGAGCCCGAGCCGACGGTTCCCCCGCCGGCCGAGCCGGAGCAGGTGGAGCCGCAACTCGACCCTGACGTCACGATCACCGTGCTCAACGCCACCACCACGGCGGGCCTGGCGGGCGGGGTCGCCGACGACCTCATCGCGGAGGGCTGGGAGGGCGTCGGAACGCGGGCGAACGCTGACAGTGCCGACCTGGAGTCGACGTTCGTTTACTACTCCGATCCGGCCGACGAGGCCGCCGCGCTCGCCCTTGTGCAGGCCCTAGGGGTCGGTGAAACCCGATTGAGCGACGACTACCCGCAATCGGCGATCGTCGTGGTCATCGGGTCGGACTACGCTTCGGCAGAATGACCGGCGCGCCGATTCGAGGCTCGCGAGCGAAGGTGGCTCTCGGACGGCGCTGCACAGATAGTGTGTGCCCCATGCGTCCACCCGGCACCCGCTTCTCCGCTCGGCCCCTCTGGGCGGCAGCGCTCGCCTGCGTGCTGCTCATGGGTGCGACCGGGTGTGCCGAGGGAGTCCCGGCGAAGCCGGCAGCGAGCGCAGCCGCGCCCGGATACGTGTCCGACTACGTAGCGCCGGAGGCTACCGCCCTCGCCCCCCTGCGTGGCACCACGGTGGCGATCGGATCGCTCGGTAATGCCTCGATCGCGGCGAAGATCGACAATCACCCGGATGCTCGCCCCCAGGTCGGCCTCGAGCGCAGCGACATCGTCTTCGAGGAACTCGTCGAGGGCGGAATGACGCGCTATGTCGCGGTGTGGCAGTCGGACATTCCAGAGTTGCTCGGCCCGGTGCGCTCCATCCGCCCAATGGATCCCGACATTCTTTCCCCGTTCGGCGGTATCGTCGCCTACTCGGGCGGGCAGGAACGCTTCGTCGATCTCATGCGGCGTGCTCCCGTGTACAACGCGATTCACGGTCAGGCTGACACCGCCGATACATTCTTCCGCAGCGAAGCAAAAGCCGCCCCGCACAACGTTCTCGTGCGCGCCCAAGAAGTTCTCGCCTCGCACCCCGGCATTGCAGCCCCCGCGCAACAGTTCGCGTTCGCGCTCGACGCGGCCGGGTCCACCGCGGCGAAGGACGGCACACCGACCGCCGTCGTCAACTACCGTTTCTCGCCCATGACGGCAGGAAGCTGGGCGTGGGATGCCCCGCGGTCGGCGTTCCTGCGGTCCCAGGGCACAACGCAGGACCTCGATGCAGCCGGGATGCAACTCTCGGCGGCAAACCTCATCGTGCTGCGCGTTCCGGTGACGACGACCGCCGACATTCCGAAGACGGAGATGATCGGATCCGGCGAGGCCTGGGTGTCGACGGGCGGCGCCACGGTGCACGCCAACTGGTCCAAACACTCCGCGACCGCTCCGATCAGGCTTATCGATGACAACGGTGTCGTCGTGCGGCTGGGGCCAGGGAACAGCTGGATCGAGCTCATCCCGACGACGGGTTCCGTCGACTTCGCCGCACCTCCCGCAGGCTGACCGGCAGCACCCTGCTCACTTGCACTCTCAGGGGCAGAGTGCCAGAATCATTTAGCACTCGCTTCAGTGGAGTGCCAACCGTGTTGCAGCTTTTATGACGTCCGGGAGGGACGAGAAACACACATGGCAAAAATCATTGCTTTCAACGAAGAGGCCCGTCGCGGCCTTGAGCGCGGGCTCAACATCCTCGCGGACGCGGTCAAGGTCACGCTTGGCCCCCGCGGCCGCAACGTCGTGCTCGAGAAGAAGTGGGGCGCACCCACCATCACGAACGACGGCGTCTCGATCGCCAAGGAGATCGAGCTCGACGACCCGTACGAGAAGATCGGCGCCGAGCTGGTCAAAGAGGTCGCCAAGAAGACGGATGACGTAGCCGGAGACGGCACGACGACGTCGGTCGTTCTCGCCCAGGCGCTCGTTCGCGAAGGCCTGCGCAACGTCGCAGCCGGCGCGGACCCGATCACGCTCAAGCGCGGCATCGAGAAGGCCGTCGCCGAGGTCATCGCGGCGCTCGTCGCCGGAGCCAAGGAGATCGAAACCAAGGAAGAGATCGCGGCCACCGCATCCATCTCTGCCGGAGACCCCGAGATCGGCGCGCTGATCGCTGAGGCAATCGACAAGGTCGGCAAGGAAGGTGTCGTGACGGTCGAGGAGTCGAACACGTTCGGCACCGAACTCGAGCTCACCGAAGGAATGCGCTTCGACAAGGGTTACCTGTCGCAGTACTTCGTGACTGACCCCGAGCGCCAGGAAGCCGTCTTCGAAGACGCCTACGTGCTCATCGTCAACGGCAAGATCTCCAACATCAAGGATCTCCTGCCGATCGTCGACAAGGTCATCCAGTCGGGCAAGCAGCTCCTCATCATCGCGGAGGACGTGGATGGCGAGGCTCTCGCGACCCTCGTCGTCAACAAGATCCGTGGCATCTTCAAGTCGGTCGCGGTCAAGGCTCCCGGCTTCGGTGACCGCCGCAAGGCGCAGCTGCAGGACATCGCCATCCTCACCGGTGGCCAGGTCATCTCCGAGGAGGTCGGTCTCAAGCTCGAGAACGCAACCCTCGACCTGCTCGGCCGTGCCCGCAAGGTCGTCATCACCAAGGATGAGACCACGATCGTCGAGGGTGCCGGCGAAGCCGATGCCATCGCCGGACGCGTCAAGCAGATCCGTGCCGAGATCGAGAACACCGATTCCGACTACGACCGTGAGAAGCTGCAGGAGCGCCTCGCGAAGCTCGCCGGTGGCGTGGCCGTCATCAAGGCAGGCGCGGCGACCGAGGTCGAGCTCAAGGAGCGCAAGCACCGCATCGAGGACGCCGTTCGTAACGCGAAGGCCGCCGTCGAAGAGGGAATCGTCGCCGGTGGTGGCGTCGCACTCATCCAGGCCGGTAAGGTCGCGTTCGAGAGCGAAGCGCTCACCGGACTGACCGGTGACGAGGCGACCGGCGCGAACATCGTTCGCGTCGCCGTCGATGCGCCGCTCAAGCAGATTGCGCTGAACGCGGGTCTCGAGCCGGGTGTCGTCGCCGACAAGGTGCGCAACCTGCCCGCCGGACACGGTCTCGACGCGTCGAACGGCCAGTACGTCGACATGCTCGCTGCCGGCATCAACGACCCGGTGAAGGTGACCCGTTCCGCGCTGCTCAACGCAGCGTCGATCGCGGGCCTCTTCCTCACGACCGAGGCCGTTGTCGCCGACAAGCCCGAGAAGAACTCGGCTCCGGCCGGCGACCCCTCAGGTGGCATGGACTTTTGATCGACGCGGACGCGGAGCGTCCGAATCGGTCAAGGTCGAGTGACCGGCCCATCCGGCCGGTTGAATCGAGACCCTGTCCTTAAACGGAATGGGCGGCTCCCTTCGGGGGCCGCCCATTTTGTGTTTCGGCGGCTACGAATCAGCGCAAGAAGAGGCGGGCGTTTGCCTGCTCGATGTCGGCGTACTGTTGCCCGGCTTGGCCGAGCGCGAGGTTGATCGCGGCGAGGCTCTCCTCCACGCGTTGTTGGGTGGCCTTCCAGTCCGTGACGACGCTCTGGAAAGCGGATGCCGCCTGTCCGGTCCACGAGCCCTGAAGGTTCACGAGCTGCCCGTGCAGTCCGCTCACCTCGGCCTGGATCCGCTCAATCGAGGAGCGCACAGCCCCCGTCGCAGTGAGGACTGCTTCGCTGTCGACCTGGTACCGCACGATCCTGCCTCCGACCATCCGTCTCCGCCCGGAGGTTCCGGGCAGACGATCACGCTACGGCGATTAGCGGCTTCGGCGGCGCCGTCAGGCCCGCGTCGCGGACTGCGCGGGCGCCCAGTCACGGGGGAGGAGGGGAAGGACGACACGGAACGTGGCCCCACCCCCCTCGGTCTCGAGTACCTCCACGCTTCCGTTATGCGCGCGAACAATCCCGGCGACGATCGCGAGGCCGAGGCCGCTTCCTCCGGTTTCCCTGGTTCGCGAGGTGTCCGCGCGCCAGAATCGTTGGAAGATCTTTTCTCGGATCTGCGGGGGAATGCCCTCTCCGTGGTCGATGATGTCGAGCAGCGCGACGCGGCGTGCCGGGTCCACACTCACACCGATTTCGATGGGGCTGTTCGCGTTGGTGAACCTCATCGCGTTGCCGAGCAGGTTCGTGAAGACCTGGCGTATCTTGTTCTCCTCGCCAAGGATGACCGCGGGCGTCTCGAGGAAAGGCGTCTCCGCCGGTGGCGCTTCGTTCTCCTCAATCTTCGTCGTCGGTCGCGGGCGTCGAGCCCGCAGGCGCGCGAGCTGAGCGCCGGCGAAGGCGATCGGACCGGTCACGGTGCCGGCCGCGGTACGTCCCACCAGGGCGGGTGCCTGCTCCGCGGGATCGATGATGTCGAGTGTGTCGGAGCCCTGCTCTGGCTCATTGATCACGACGTTGACCGTCCGATCTGGGGCTGAGGCCATGGCATCCAGCGCGGCGTCATAGGCGATGGGCACGAGGTCGACGGGTGTCAGCTGCACTGGTTTGGCTTCGTCGATTCTGGCGAGCTCGAGCAGGTCCTCGACCAGCTCTCCCATGCGAATCGCTTCCTTCTCGATCCGCTCCATCGCCTGGGCGACGTCTTCCGGTGAGGTGAGTGCGCCCATTCGGTAGAGCTCCGCGTAGCCGCGCACCGATACGAGCGGGGTGCGCAGCTCGTGGCTCGCGTCGCCGACGAAGCGTCGCATCTGGTCGATTGTTCTCGCCCGGTCGCCGAATGCGCGGTCGATCCTGGCGAGCATAGTGTTGAGGGATCGGTTAAGGCGCCCGACCTCTGTGTTGGGGGTCGCGCCGGGCAGTCTCTCGCTGAAGTTGCCGTCGGCGATCGCGGCCGCCGTGGCCTCTACCTGTCGAAGCGGGGCGAAGGTTGTTGTCACCAGCAACCGGGTGAGGGCGGCGCCGAGCACGACGACCGACAGTCCGAAGCCGAGGAAAATCGCAGCATAGCGGGCGATGATGCCGTTCGTGTCGTTGAGATTGAGACCCACGACGAGGGCCACTGGCTCGTTGGTGCTGGAGTTTCGCCCCTCGACCGCGACTACGCGCCACTGGGTGGAGCGCTCGTCGTCCCAGAGGGTGAATGGAACCGGGTCGGCGTTGCTGATGTTCCCCTGCGTCATCTCCGAGAGCATCGGGGGCGGATCATCCTGATCGTTGTGGCACTCGAGTGCGCCACTTGACCGGATGACGGCGATGAAGTAATCGTTGGCGTTCGGGCCGGTCGTCTCACAGGTGGACGCTTGGATCGGCGTGGAAAGCGCCGTCTCCTTGATCTTGTTGTCGACCTCCTCGAGCAGATAGGTGCGCAGCACGGTCATGGTGCCGACGCCCGCCACGAGAAGCCCGAGCGTCACAAGGAGTACCGTGACTCCGGTGATCTTCGTGCGCAGGGAGATCGAGTTCCAGCGCTCGGTGAGGGGATCTTGCATCAGAAGGTCAGATTAGACCCTGAAGCTGGTCAGCCTCTGCGGCTGATCACGCGCGCGCGGCCTTGAGCATGTATCCGAAGCCTCGCTTGGTCTGGATGACCGGTTCGGCCGAGAACTGGTCGAGCTTGCGGCGAAGATAGGAGATGTAGCTCTCGACGATGCCGGCGTCACCGTTGAAGTCGTACTCCCACACGTGATCGAGTATTTGCGCCTTGGAGAGCACCCGGTTCGGGTTGAGCATCAGGTAGCGCAGGAGCTTGAACTCAGTGGGGCTCAACTCGATCTGCTCAGCGCCGATCGTGACCTCGTGGGTGTCCTGGTCCATTGTCAGCTCCCCGGCCCTGATGATGGCATCCTCCTCGTCCGCCATTGTGCGGCGGAGGATCGCCTTGATCCTCGCGACGATCTCGTCGAGACTGAACGGCTTCGTCACGTAGTCGTCGCCGCCGACCGTCAGACCGGTGATCTTGTCCTCGGTGTCATCTTTCGCGGTGAGGAAGAGGATCGGCGAGGTGTACCCCGACGAGCGCAAGCGCTTGGTCACGCCGAACCCGTTCATGTCGGGCAGCATGACGTCGAGGATGATGAGGTCGGGTTCCTCCTCGAGCACGGCCGAGATCGCTCCGGCCCCGTTGCCAACGGCTCGCACGGCGAAGCCGGCGAAGCGGAGGCTCGTGGTGAGGAGGTCGCGGATGTTCGGCTCGTCATCGACGATCAGGATCTTGGGGCCATCGCTCATGGCATTATTATCTGCGCGCCAGCTGTGTGAACTCTGGGAGATTAAGCGGCGTCGTCGAGAGCGTGCGCGTCGAGGATCGTGTAGCTGTACCCCTGTTCGGCGAGAAACCGCTGGCGGTTTTGCGCGAAGTCCTGATCGACCGTGTCGCGCACGACGAGGGTGTAGAAGTTCGCCGGCAGCCCCGATTCCTTCGGCCGGAGCAGCCGTCCGAGGCGCTGCGCCTCCTCCTGGCGTGATCCGAAGGATCCGGACACCTGAATAGCCACGGTCGCTTCCGGCAAGTCCACCGAGAAGTTCGCCACTTTGGAGACGACGAGGATCTTCGTCCGGCCATCCCGGAACTCCTGATACAGGCGCTCCCTTTCGTCGATGGGCGTCGCCCCGGTCAGCTTAGGAGCACCGAGAGCCTCGGCGAGGTCCTCGATTTGGTCAAGGTACTGTCCGATCACGAGGATCCGCTCTCCCTCATGGCGCTCGACGAGCTGCTTCACCACGCCGAGTTTGGCTGGTGCGGTAGCGGCGAGGCGATACCGAGCGTCGTCGGCGGATGCCGCATACTCGAGCCGTTCCTGCTGAGGTAGGTCGATCCGCACCTCGTAGCAGGACGCAGGCGAAATGAATCCCTGTGCCTCGATCTCCTTCCATGGCGCGTCGAATCGCTTCGGCCCGATGAGGCTGAACACATCGCCTTCCCGCCCATCCTCCCGCACCAGCGTCGCGGTGAGCCCCAATCGCCTCCTTGCCTGCAGATCAGCGGTCAGCTTGAAGACCGGCGCGGGCAGCAGGTGCACCTCGTCGTAGATCACGAGGCCCCAGTCGAGGGCGTCCAGGAGCTGAAGGTGGGCGTACTCACCCTTCCGGCGGGCAGTGAGGATCTGATACGTTGCGATGGTCACGGGGCGCACATCCTTCACCTGCCCGGAATATTCGCCGATCTCGTCTTCGGTCAGAGTCGTGCGCTTCAGCAGTTCGGCCCGCCACTGGCGCGCCGAGACGATGTTGGTCACCAGGATGAGCGTGGTCGTCTTCGACGTCGCCATCGCTCCGGCGCCGACGAGGGTCTTGCCCGCACCGCAGGGGAGGACGACGACACCTGACCCGTGGTCGAAAAAGCTCTTCACCGCATGGTTCTGGTACTCGCGCAGGGCGAAGCCGCCCGTATGGTCAAGGGCGATCTCGTGTGGGGTGCCAGGCGTGTAGCCCGCGAGATCCTCGGCTGGCCAGCCCAGCTTGAGCAGCTCCTGCTTGAGCTCGCCGCGGGCCCACGGCTGCATGACGAAGCTCGTGTCGCCGCGTCGCTCGAGCAGGAGGTTCGCGACCTTGCGCCCGCGCGCGATCTCGGCGAGCACTGCCCGATCGGTCGCGGTAAGCGTGAGGACGCCCTCCTCATCGCGTTCGATGACGAGGCGGCCGTATCGTCCCACTGTCTCGGCCATGTCGACCGCGACGCTCTGTGGAACCGGGAATTTCGAGTACCGTTCGAGTGTCCGCATCATGTCCTCGGCGGTGTGGCCGGCAGCGCGCGCATTCCAAAGGCCGAGGCGGGTGATGCGGTAGGTGTGAATGTGCTCGGGGGCACGCTCGAGCTCGGCGAAGATCGCGAGGTCGTGGCGGGCGTCTTCGGCCTGAGGATGAGCCACCTCGAGCAGCACCGTGCGGTCGCTCTGGACGATGAGCGGTCCGGGAAGGTGTGGGGCTGGAACTGACGCGGAATTCACCCCGGAAGTCTAGCTGCGCTGTTTGCGTCCGTCGGTCGTAGCCGCCCCATCATGAGACGTCATCCGCGGGCGCCACCGCGGCGATGCTCGACAGGGGGAGCGTCCGCTCGATCGCCGAGCGACGGTCCCGCGCGCGCAACCTGCCGCCGGCGATGCTCGTCGGCTCGAGCTGGTAGTCGACGATGGCGCCGTTGGGCATGGTGACGCTTACAGTGAGCGCCGCCTTGACCCGGATGGCGGCGTCTAGTTGACGGGTGAGCCACGCTTCGGCGGGTTCCCCCGGTTCACTCTCACCGCCGAGGCGGAGCCGCTCGATGAGCTCGGCGATCGGATCGGACTCGGAGGGCGGAGTCGAGCGCGCGTGGCGGCGGCGTCGCAGCGCGACGATCTCACCGGCGGGGTTCTCCGCCGCGACGGGGTACCGTGCGTCGCTCAGGTTCCAGAAGACGGTGTCGACCGAGAATCGGCTCACAAGTCGGTTCTCCCCGGCGCGGATGAGTCCGAGCGCCGACAGATTCTGGTCGACGAGCACGGTGCCGAGGAGGGCGGTATCGTCGCTGCGCACATAACTGGTCGCCGCGAACTCGGCGTCGGCCGGGGAGACGTCGGCGGCGCCGACCCGCAGCAGCCCGTAGCGGACGGATGCCTCCGAGATGAGGTAGTCGAGAGGTTGCGGGATTCCGGAGAGGGAGATCCCCTTCAGGAATTCGCGCACCGTCGCCGCCGTCTCTCCTGCTGCCATGGCGCGGTTCATGCTCGAGGCGGAGACGCGGTAGGTGGATGCGAGGGTGCGGCTCTCCGAGTCCGCAAGGGAACGGAGTCGATAGTCGACCTCCGGCGCGAGCGGGCCTGGCGCGACGATGGAAAGGTCGTGCTGAAGGTAGACCTGCGCGACCTCACGGGGAAGCAGGGCCGCCATCAGCCGGGCGGCGGCGTCCGGTCCCTCGGTGAACAGCGCGGATCCCGGCCCGCTCGGCGACTGGTTCGCGGTGATTCCGAGCTGTTCGGCTGCGACGCTGTGCCCGGCGATGCGTTCATCCATCCAGTCGCCGCCGGCCGGAAACAGCCAATCGACGTAGGCACGGAACCCGTCGCCCCACAGGGCCCGGCCTCGTTCGCCGAGCAGTGTCCGCACGTCGGCCGGCATCGTCTGGAACCAGCCGGCGGCCAAAGCCCGCCATCTTTCACCCGAGGACAACAGGAGCCAGGCCCCGCCGGTGTCGGTGATGAGCCACACGCCGCCCTCGCGCGCTACGAGCGCGGCGTCCGCGGCGATGGACAGGAGACGAGCCACGCTCCCGAGGTCGACGGACATGGCGTTCGCAAGACGCTTGGTATCCGGCAGCGCGACACCTCCCTTGGCCAGTTCGCGCGCGGGCTCGCGCTCGAGTTCGACGAGCAGCTCCGTGATCTCGGTCGTGGCGGCAAAGGCGCGCTCGGCCGCCACGCGGTCGATGAACCGCAGTTCGGTGTCCGCGACCGGCTCGAGCACCGGAGGCGGCGGGCTCGCGGCGAGCTCGGCCAGACCGGGAAGCCCGAAGGCCGGCCACGACCGGAGCTGTTCGGCAACGCTTTGATACACCGTGAAGCGTCCGTCCTCCGCCTGCGCGAGGAGGAGGTCGACCGCGCGCTGCAGTCGGGATTCGAGATCCGATTGCGGGCGGGGATCGCCGTACGCGCCCAGGAAGGTCGCGACATCCGTCGCGGGTCCGACCGTGCTGCCTAGCTCGGCGGCAGCCGCGATGGCGGCGAGAGTTCCACGGTCGAGCCGCGACAACTGCTGCTGGATCGACGCGCGGTCGAGGAGGGTCTCGGCAAGGTCGAAGAAGTCCTTGATCCCGGTGGTGCGGATGTCACGCGAGCTGAGCGCGAAACGCAATCGGTCGTTGTCCAGAGCTCGCAGGCGAGCGGCAAGCGAGAAACCGTCACTCATCGGCGTGCTGTTCATGTGCGCCACCTCGTGCGGCCCGTCGCCATCGCCCGGACCCGTCGTCTCTATGGTCGTCGCGGAGCGTCTCGCGAGCGTCGGCGAATGCTCGCGACGACGAGCGAGAGCAGGAGCAGGATCGCGAGGGGAAGCGCGATGAGGGGGGTGAGGATGACGACGGGCCAGTACGCGGCGCTGCTCATGCCGGTGAAGGTACCGGCAATGATCACGAAGAACGCGACGAGCGACAGCAGGATCATCGCCGCGAGCATGTACGCGAGCACGCGTTCGACACGATTTGCGGGTGCGGGAGTCTGATTTGCCACAAGCACAAGAATAGGGGCACCCAACTGCCCGTAGGCTTACAGGTTCAAGCGACGAGAAAGAGGTTCAGCCATGCCTACCGGCAAGGTCAAGTTCTACGATGAAGAAAAGGGCTTCGGCTTCATCACATCCGATGACGGCCACGAGGTCTTTCTGCACGCGTCGGCGCTCCCCGCGGGCACTACGGTCAAGGCCGGCACCAAGCTTGAGTTCGGCATAGCCGACGGCAAGCGCGGTGCCCAGGCGCTGTCCGTGCGCGTGCTCGAGGCGCCGCCGAGCATGGTCAAGCTCAGCCGTAAGCCCGCCGACGACATGGCGATCATCATCGAGGACCTGGTGAAGCTCCTAGATGGCATCGGCTCCAACCTCAAGCGAGGTCGCTACCCCGACTCCAGCCACAGCAAGAAGATCGCAGCGATGCTGCGCAAGGTTGCGGAAGAACTGGATGCCTGAGGCGACCCCTGAGGACTTCGAACGCGGGCGCGCCGCGCTGCTCGAGATCGCCGCGGCCGAGACCATCGGAGCGCCGGCGGGCTCCATCGACGAGGGCGACGGCGTCGTCACCGTGTACTTCGATGTCGACATGCTGGGCTATCCCGGCTGGCGATGGACGGCGAGTATCGCTCACGTAGAGGGGCTCGCGCCAAGCGTTCTCGAGACCGAGATGACGCCGGGGGAGGGCTCCATTCTCGCGCCGGAATGGGTTCCGTGGGTGGATCGCCTCGCCGACTACCGCGCGGTGGAAGATGCGGCCGAGGCCGGAATCGAAGACACCGGCGACGAGGACGACGACGATCTCGACGAGGAAGACCTCGACAACGACGTGCTGCACGCCGGCGACCTTGATGGTGTCGACATCGACGACCTCGATGAAGAAGAAGACGACGATGAAGACGACGACGTCGACTACGACGACTCTGAGGAGCCGGACGCCGACGGGTCAGTGGTGGCGACGGTGCGTGTAGATGAGTCCGAGCAGTCCGAGCCCGATGCCGATGGCACAGGTGAGCAGCCACGAGGGGCTCTCGCTAACGAGGGCGAGAAGTAGCACGAGCGCGGCCAGCCACCCGGCCGTTCCGACGAGCATGGCCTTGCGGTCATCCGTCGCAACGACCTCCGGATCTGGCCGCCGCTCGGCGTCCTTCAGCCACAGCCTCATCGGATCGCCCTAGAGCCCCTCGACGACGAACTCTATCGAGCGGATGAGCTGGCGCACGTCATCCGGTTCAATCGCGACGAATGTGGCGACCCGCAACTGATTCCGACCGAGCTTGCGGTACGGCTCGGTGTCGACAACCCCATTCGCGCGGAGCGTCTTCGCGATCGCGGCCGCGTCGACCTTCTCGTCGAAGTCGATCGTCACGACGACTTGCGATCGGTGGTCGGGGTTCTCCACGAACGGCGTCGCATAGTCGACCGACGCCGCCCACTCGTAGAGCGCGGACGACGATTCTCGCGTGCGCGAGTCCGCCCAGGAAAGGCCACCGTTGCCGTTGATCCAGTCGATCTGGTTCTGCAGCAGGACCAGCGTTGCGAGGGCCGGGGTGTTGAGCGTCTGGTTCAGGCGGGAGTTGTCGATCGCGTTCTTGATGCTCAGGAACTCCGGGATGTACCGGTTGCCGGCAGAGATCCGTTCGACCCGCTCGATCGCGGCGGGCGAGAAGAGCGCGAACCACAATCCGCCGTCGGAGGCGAAATTCTTCTGCGGTGCGAAATAGTAGACGTCGGTCTGCGTTACGTCGAAGTCGATGCCGCCCGCCGCGCTCGTCGCGTCGACTACCGTGAGCGCACCCGCGTCTCCCTGGACCCGGATGACCGGGGCCATCACTCCCGTCGAGGTCTCGTTGTGCGGCCACGCGTACACGTCGATTCCGGAGACGACTTCCGCCTTCGCGAGGGAGCCGGCAGGGGCGTTGATTACGTGCGGCGCATCGAGGAATGGGGCTGCGGCGGCCGCCGCGAACTTCGCACCGAACTCGCCGAAGGTGAGGTTCTGGCTTCGCTTGTCGATGAGGGAGAAAGCGGCGGCGTCCCAGAATGCCGTCGAGCCGCCATTCCCGAGCACCACCTCGTAGCCGTCAGGGAGTCGGAAGAGCTCGCCGAACCCATCCTGCACGCTCTTGACGAGCTGCTTCACCGGGGCCTGCCGGTGGGAGGTGCCGAGAATCTTCGTTGCCGCCTCAGTGAGGTGGGCGACCTGCTCCGGCCGCACCTTCGAGGGGCCGCACCCGAACCTTCCGTCGGCAGGCAGCAGGTCAGTGGGAATCTTGAGCTCCGGCATGACCCAATTGTATCGGTGGCGCTGATCGTGTTATCCGCTCCCGCTCCCGCCCAACGGGGTTCAGGTTAGGCTTACCTGCGATGCACGCGCTTCCGAAAGGCCTTGATGACTGATCTCATCGACACCACCGAGATGTACCTGCGCACTATTTTCGAGCTCGAGGAAGAGAACATCGTGCCGTTGCGCGCACGAATCAGCGAGCGTCTCGGCCACTCCGGACCAACCGTCTCCCAGACCGTGGGACGCATGGAGCGCGACGGACTGGTCGTCGTCGAGGGCGACAGGCACCTCGAACTCACCGTCGCGGGGCGCACGAAGGCGGTTCACGTCATGCGCAAGCACCGTCTCGCCGAGCGGCTACTCGCCGACGTGATCGGTCTCGACTGGGCGCTCGTTCATGAGGAAGCTTGTCGGTGGGAACACGTCATGAGCGAATCGGTCGAGCGCCGCATCATCGAGATGCTCGACCATCCCACCGACTCACCGTACGGCAACCCGATCCCCGGCCTTGATGAACTGGGTGAGCATCCGGCTGTGAAATTCTCGGATGGGGTGGTGAACATCGTCACACTCGTGCACGGTGCCGTCGGCCCGGTCAGCGGCGTCGTTCGCCGTCTGGGTGAACCGGTTCAATACGAGAGCGAGCTGCTCGAGCAGCTGCGCTCCGCCGGCATCATGCCGGGCGCGCAGGCAAGTTTCTCTGCGGCCGGGTCGTACGTGCTTGCAAAGGTGGACGGTTTCGGCGACGGTCTCGAGCTGCCGAACGAGGTCGCGATCCACGTCTACGTGGGCATCTAGAAACTGTTTCTCGAGATCGCGGCGAGGTCGCGTTCTCGCGAAAGCATGAGCCACCTCTCCGGACTCCAGGCGCCTCCTGCAATGAACATGCGATAACGCTCGCCGCGCTCGAGCGTCTCACGCCGTTAGTGGGTTATTCTGTAGCCCTTGGAGTTCCACCCGTTCTTCGGAGAGTCGAATGCCGATCAGTCGCAGCATCCAAACCGTGGATGTGCGCGCGCTGTTCTTCATACGGCTGAGCAGTCAGCGCAGCGGCCAGCTGCGCGCACTCAAGTAGGCATCGTCTTCGCGACGGTGCCTTTTTTTGTCTGCTCTTCGACGGTTCGGTGAATCTCAAGACGCTTCGAATCCCTGCAAGCCGTGCAGGGACTTGTCGATTGGATGAGAATGCGCACACTGGTCCTCAACGCTGGTTTCGAGCCGCTGGCCGTCGTTTCGTTCAAGAGAGCCCTGGTGCTCGTCATGAACGGTAAGGCGACCGTCATCGCGGCGGATGCTGCGCATCCGGTCTTCGGGCTGACGCAATCGTGGGACCGGCCGTCGGTGATCCTGCTTCGCCGGTATGTGCGCATTCCGTCGAATCGGCGCGTGCCGGTGAGCAGGCGAGGCGTGTTGCGACGGGATAGCCAGCGCTGCGGTTATTGCGGAGCGGGTGCGACGACGATCGACCATGTGCTTCCGCGCTCGCGCGGCGGCGACGACTCATGGGAGAACCTCGTGGCCTGTTGCCTCAAGTGCAATAACCTCAAGAGCGATCGCACCCCGGCTGAGATGGGCTGGAAGTTGCTTGTGCGTCCGCGGCCACCGCACGGCACGACCTGGCTCGTGCGTGGCGTCGACCGTGCCCAGCCACAGTGGGAAGAGTACCTGGCGCCTGCCGCCTAGGTCTCGTGATCGACGCCCGAGCGGGGCGGATGCTTCGGGTTCGGCTAAACTCGAGCCGCCAGCCTCTGTAGCTCAATGGAAGAGCAGTTCCGTCCTAAGGAAACGGTTGGGGGTTCGAGTCCCTCCAGGGGCACCCCTCACGTTGATGGTCAGCCGAAGAGTCCTGGCCGCTGGCTGTGTTGCGGACAAAACGGTCGATTGTGGGACACCACTGTTGGAACCACCCTCTCGGCCCGTTCTGGGGGCGACGGGTGCTCCGGCACCCAAACTCCTACTTGTCCCCACGGCATCGACTCCTGCCCACACTTTGCACACACTCTTCTCCGATCCGCATCCGATTTGGTAACCCAGCCTGACGTGGTCTGGCAGGTCGGCTGGCGGCGACCGGGAGTCCGATGCGGGGATGCCTGCCCGCGTTGGGGTGCTCGCGATGCCCAGACTTCGGTAGCGTCGGGCGCGGAGGTCGGGGATGAGTTCAGCGAGGGATGCTCGGCCGCGCATGGATTTCGCTGGAATTCGAGCGCTCTCCTCAGGGTATGCCGTCGCGGAGAAGTGCCTGCAGGTGCAGGCCGACGCAGAATCCCGCAATCCCCCATTGATATCCCCGAGTGGCGTGAAGCTGCACGACGACGCGTGGTCGTGGTACGTGGGCGCCCTCGGTGAGATTGAAGTCGGCAACCTGCTCGAATCAATCGGACCCGCGTGGTTTGTGCGGCATGCGGTTCCTATCGGCACCGGCACCAAGGATGTCGACCACTTGGTCATCGGCCCCGGCGGTGTGTAGCGGATGTCAACCGCCGGCTGGGCCATGAGGTCCAAGTTCCTGTCCCGGTCACCGCTGTCGTAGCCCTGTTCAACCAGGGTCCATCAGAGACGACCGCGCCGCCAACAATCGGCTTGTCGAAGTCCTCGACGCTCGCAGGGTAGTGCGGTGGCTCTCGACCCAACCGCAGCGGCTCGGCTCGGCGGAGATCGAGCTCATCAAGCTCGCCGCGGAAGAACCCGAGACCTGCCATGTCCATCCACGCGCCGCCGACACCTTCCGCGTCATGCAGCGATTTGAACGCCTGATGAGCCAAGTAGGGCCGCTGCTCCGCTCCTTCCTGCTCCCGAAAAAACGTGCCGCGTGCAAAGGGTAAAGGGAAGGCCATGGTCGGGGACCTTTCAAGGTCTGGGTTCGGCTTGGGGATCCCGCCGTGCTGATACCGGATCTTCCGGGATGCTGCGCACGAGCCGTGCAGTACGCCGGTTGGTTGCATCCTGCAGCCATCTACCTCGGGTTGCGGCCACTCTTGATGCTGGCCGTGCCTGCTCTTATCGGCATGAGCACGCTGGGAACGCTGCTGTGGCTCGTGCGAACGCTCTCGGGTCAGCGGGCGTGACAGGGATTCAGGCAGGCCTCAATGTGAGCGAGAAGGGCCGTATTATCGGCGTTCTTCGGCATGGAGTCGACGCGATAAGGCGGTGGTGTTCCGTTCGGTCGGTGGTCGTGATTGACAGACAGAACCGAATCAGCTTTACTTACCTAGTCCTAGCTAAGTAATGTCAGACAACGGAGTCGTGCGTGCCTGAGTTCTCTACACCCACTCACTTTCCCGAGGGTTTTCTCTGGGGAGTGTCGACGGCGGCCTATCAGATCGAGGGAGCCGCGGCCGAGGGCGGTCGCGGTCCAAGCATTTGGGACACGTTCAGCCACGAGCCTGGACGTGTTCGCCACGGCGACACCGGCGACGTGGCGACTGACCATTATCACCGTCTGAACGAGGACTTGGACCTCCTTTCGGCGCTGGGCGCCAAGGTCTACCGATTCTCCTTCTCGTGGTCCCGCGTCCTGCCCGCCGGGCGGGGCGACGTGAACGAGGAAGGGCTCGTTTTCTACGACCGCTTGATCGAGGGACTCCTCGACCGCGGCATCATTCCGATACCGACGCTTTACCACTGGGACCTGCCGCAGGGCCTTGAGGACGAGGGCGGTTGGGAGAGCCGGTCGACCGTCGAGGCGTTCGGCGAATTCGCCGCAATCATGGGTGCCCGCTATGGCGACCGCGTGTCTATGTGGACGACGATCAACGAGCCGTGGGTGCTGACCTATCTTGGATATGCATTGGGTCTACATGCGCCGGGCAAAGCGAGCGTCGATTCCGCTGCCCGCGTGCACCATAACATCCTGCTCGCCCACGCTAGCGGTGCTGCGGCGCTTCGATCGACCGTGACGAACCCGTCAATCGGCATAGCGCTCAACATGAGCGAGATCTATCCGGCAGCCGACACCGAGGCGACGCGCGGTGCCGCCGCCCTCGCCTTCGACCAGCTGGTGTCCTCATTCCTCGCCCCCCTGATGGGTGGGAAATATCCGACAGGCCTCGCCGAATACAGTGCCCAGTGGGTCGAAGGTGCCGGTGTTGTGGAGGACGGCGACCTCGCGACCATCGCGGCGCAGCGACCTGACTGGCTTTCGATCAACGAGTACCATCCGCGATACGTCGTCGCTCCGGAGGATCTCGACGCCGTCCGTGTCGACGGGTGGGTCGGCGAGGCCGGCACGCCGTTCACCATCGGCCAGCGGTTTGTCGACGTGACGCGTGGTTCGGCGCCGAAGACGATCATGGGCTGGATCCTCGAGCCTCAAGGCCTCCGCGACATTCTCGTGAGAATCTCGGGGCTGTACCCGAACCTCCCGCTTTACATCAGCGAGAACGGGTACGCAGGCGCGGACTTCCTCGACCAGAACGGGGCCGCAAATGACCCCGAGCGCGTCGACTACCTGCGCGATCACATCACGGCAGCCGGTGAGGCCATCGCCGCCGGCGTCGACCTCCGCGGTTACTTCCTCTGGAGCTTCCTCGACAACTTCGAGTGGGCCGAGGGATACATGACCCGTTTCGGCATCGTCTATGTCGACTACCCCACAGGCCTCCGCACACCGAAGACCAGTTTCGCCTGGTACCGCGGTGTCATCGCATCGAACGCTGTGAGCGGAGGGCCCAGCTAGCACTGCAGCACCCCATGCCCGGTTTCGGGTTTGCATCCAAAGGAGAATGTAATGCGCGGACGAAAGTACCGTTCCGCCGCCGCCGCCATTGGGGGCCTCATGGCCCTCACACTGGTGGTCAGCGGCTGCGGGACCGGAGGCGGAGACAATTCCGGTTCCACCAGCACCCTCACCATGGCTCACGACGGCAACACCCAGATCAACTTCGATCCGGGAGTCGGTTCGATCACGGTGACCACCTACCTTGCGCCGGTCTACGATACGCTGCTGCGTCGCGCGAGCGACGGCAGCTTCGAGTCCAATCTGGCAACGGAGTGGGCGTACGAGAGCCCGACGAAGTTCACGATGACGCTGCGCGATGATGTGACCTTTGAAGACGGGTCGGCGCTCGATGCCGACGCTGTCGTCGCGAACCTCGAGAACGTGAAGAACGGGACCGGCCCACTGGCCTCGGATTTCGCGTCGATCGATTCGATTGAAAGCGTCGACGCCACGCACGTCACCATCACACTGAGCACCCCGAATCCGTCGCTCACTCTTGCGCTGTCCGGTGTCTCGGGGATGATCGCGAACCCGGTCGCCCTCGAAGGCGGCAACCTCGCCACCGTTCCCGACGGGTCCGGCCCGTATGACTACATCGCTGATGAGTCGATCAGCAACGACACCTACGTGTACGAGAAGCGCGACGACTATTGGAACAGCGATCACTTCCCTTACGCGCGCATCGTGGTCAAAGTCATTCCAGATGCCGCTGCCGCCGTCAATGCGCTGCAGTCTGGTCAAGTAGACATGGTTGAGCTGGGCACGGCCGGCGACATTGCCCGTGTCGAAGACATGGGGCTTGGCTTCACGGGGGCGTCCAACAACGTGTGGACGCTGCATCTTGAGGATCGGTCGGGAACGATCGTTCCCGCGCTCGGCGACGTCCGCGTCCGCCAAGCGTTGAACTACGCAATCGACCGGGCAGCAATCGTCGACTCGGTCAACCAGGGCCTTGGCTCTCCGACCGCCCAGCTGGTCAAGCCCGGCATGGCCGGCTATGACGAGTCGCTGAACGACCTCTACCCTTACGACCCCGACCAGGCGCGCCAGTTGCTGGCGGAAGCGGGCTATGCAG
This sequence comes from Microbacteriaceae bacterium, assembly GCA_025465095.1. Taxonomy (GTDB): domain Bacteria; phylum Actinomycetota; class Actinomycetes; order Actinomycetales; family Microbacteriaceae; genus Marisediminicola. The sequence goes on from JAODME010000005.1 coordinate 116,069, forward strand.
ACGGGTTCGCCATGGAAGCGGTCAGCATTTCGCTGGCGGACACCCAGGTGCAGGCGCTGGTGGGCTACCTTGCCGAGGTCGGGGTGACGCTCAACGTGGTGAACGTGCCGCCGGACCAGTACATTCCGAGCATTCTGAGCGGCGAGTATCCAACGGTCTTCCTGCCCTACGGGATGGTCGACGCGTACTTCGATTTCGGCCAGCTCGTGACGCCAACGGGTGGCTTCAATCCGCTGGGTTCAAGCGACGATCAGATCAACGAGTTGTACGCCGAGGCGGGTTCGGCGACCAGCGACGACGACCGCGCGTCGACCCTTGAGCAGCTCAATGCCCGCGTCGTCGAGCTCGCTTGGTTCGTGCCGATGTTCAACGACGCTTACGGTTACGCATTGTCGGACAACGTGACCGGAGTCGAGTGGGCCACGTTCCGCCCGCCGATGTACTACGACTGGGCGCCCGCGGAGTAATCCGCTCCGACTGAGTGAAGGACGACGATGATTCGATTGATACTGCGGAGGGTGCTCCTCGGTGTGCCCTTGGTGCTCATCGTGGCCACCGTCGCTTTCTTCCTCGTACAGCTCACACCTGGGTCCCCGGCAGCGGCCGTGCTGGGGACCCAGGCCACCCCCGAAGCAATCGTTCGCTTCGAGGAAAGCTTGGGTCTCAGCCGGCCCGTGTTCGTGCAGTACGCGGAATACATGGGCCACCTGCTCACGCTCAACCTCGGCGAGTCGTGGCTAACTGGCGAACCAGTGCGTGACTTGCTGGCGTCCCGACTCCCGGTGACGGTCAGTCTCGCAGCGCTTGCGACGCTCGTCGCGATGACGCTCGGCATCGCGGTGGGAACGGGCGCCGCCGTGCGCGGCGGCTGGGTCGACCGCGTACTGACAGGTGGTTCGGGCATCGGTCTTGCGGTGCCGAACTTCTGGCTTGCCTCGATTCTCGTGCTGGTCTTCAGTCTGGGGCTGGGGCTCGTGCCGGCCACCGGCTATGTGCCGTTCGCCACGGATCCCTCCCAGTGGTTGAATCACCTCATCCTTCCCGTCGCAACGCTGGCGATCGCGATGGTCGCGTCGTTCGCCCGTCAGACCCGCACCAGCATGCTTGAACAGCTCAGCAGCGACTATGTCCGCACGCTTCGCGGTGTCGGTACCCCCGCTAGAAGCATCATCTGGCGCCACACGCTGCGCAACGCCGCAGCACCCGTCCTCAACACCGCAGGGCTCCAGTTCGTGGGAGTCCTCGGCGGCGCGATCGTTATCGAGCAGGTATTTGCGCTACCCGGCCTCGGGCGCGCAATTGTGCAGTCGGCCTCGTCCCGCGACCTGCCGGTGCTGCTCGGCGCTGTCGTCGTCAGTGCGATCGTCGTGCTGATCGTGAACATTCTCGTCGACGTCGCCGTCGCCGTACTCAACCCCCGGGCCAGGATTTCATGAGCACTCAGAGTATCGACGGCCTGATCGTCGACCTCCGTCCGACACAGCGACGCAGCGTCATGCGCGAACTGGTGCGAAGCCCCACCGCGGTGATCGCACTTGTCTGGAGCGCACTGGTCGTGGTCACGAGTGTTGCCGTCAACACGCTTCCGATCGTTGCATGGGGCTGGGTACCGGACCCGCTGAAACAGAACCTCGGGGACGCGGGCGCACTGCCATCGGCAGCGCACTGGCTCGGCACGGACACCCTCGGCCGCGATGTGCTCTCCCGCCTTGTGTTTGCCGGAGGTGGCGCAATCGCGGGAGTGCTGCTGTGCGTTGCAATCGCCACGATCCTCGGTCTCGCCCTCGGACTCCTCGCCGGGTACTACGGCGGTCTCATCGACGCGATCACCTCCACGATCAGTGAGATTCTGCAGACCCTGCCAGGCATCATCGTCATGCTGCTCGCCGTCGCCATCTTCGGCACCGACCTCACGGTGGGCATGGCGGCCCTCGGCATCCTGCTCAGCTCCGGCGTCTTCCGCATCGTCCGCTCCAGCGCGCTGATAGTCTCACGCGAACTTCACGTCGATGCGGCGCGAGTCTCGGGCATCCGCGACCTGCCTATCCTCGCCCGCCACGTTCTGCCCAACGTCATGCGGCCCACGATCGTGCAGGCCTCGCTCACGGCGACCCTCGCTCTGCTGCTGCAGGCCGGCCTCAGCTTCCTCGGCCAGGGTCCGCCACCCCCCGCACCGCAATGGGGGTCGATGGTCCGGGAGGCGTCCGATGCGATCTACCGCTTCCCGTGGTTGATGGTCCCAGCAGGTCTCTCAATCATTCTCACCGCTCTCGCCTTCAACGCAATCGGTGATGCCCTCGTCGACACGACGTCGATCAGACCGCGTGCCTCGTCGCGCGCTCGTCGGCCGCGCCGTACATTGACCGCTGCGCTGCCCACTCAGGTGCTCGCAGACCCCGGTATCGCACTTGCGGTGGATCGGCTCACCGTGGCGACCGAGTCCGGCGTGGAGCTTGTGCATGGCGTCACGTTCGAGCTTCGTGACGGACAGACGCTCGGTCTGGTCGGCGAATCGGGTTCGGGAAAAACGCTCACCGCCCTCGCTGCTCTCGGCCTGCTTCCGGACGGTGTTCGGGTGACGGGCGGGCGCATCCGTATCGGTGATCGGGATGTCACGGATGAGTCTGATGCCCGGTTCGCACAGTTGCGGGGCACGACGATTGCCTACGTCTCACAGGAGCCCATGGTCGCCCTCGACCCGTCAACCACCGTCGGGTCCCTGCTCGTCGAGCCGCTCCGTACGCATCGCGGAATCCCGCAGACCGAAGCGCGCCGCGTCGCCCTGGAGCTCCTCTCCCAAGTGGGCATCCCAGATCCGGCGAAAGTCATGCGCAGGTACCCGTTCCAGTTATCCGGGGGAATGGCTCAGCGTGTCGCGATCGCGATCGCTCTCACCGGTCGTCCCCGCGTGCTCGTCGCTGACGAGCCGACCACTGCGCTCGATGTGACGGTCCAGGCGGAGATTCTGGAACTCTTGCGCGGGCTGCAAGCAGAGCTCGGAATGGCGATCCTTCTCGTCACCCACAACTTCGGTGTTGTCGCCGATATCTGTCACAACGTCGCCGTGATGCGCGAAGGTCTCATCGTCGAGTCCGGCGACGTGCTACGCGTCTTCGCCGAGCCAGCTGACGCCTACACGCGCACCCTGTTGGATGCTGTCCCGGATGCGTGGCCGCAGGTGGCTGATCGAGTCGTCAACGACGGTCCACCGCTGCTGACCGTCGAGAATCTCGAGGTGTCGTTCGGGCAGGGCGCGTTCCAGGAACCCTTCCGTGCACTGAAAGGCGTCTCCCTCGACGTGCGCCCGGGCGAGACTGTCGGTCTGGTCGGCGAGTCCGGCTCGGGGAAGACGACCATCGGTCGGGCGGTGCTCGGTCTTGTTCCCACGTCGGGTGGTCGGGTGACGTTCGACGGTATGGACATCACCCACGCCTCTGCGAAGCGTAGACGGGCACTGAGCACCGACATTCAGGTCGTATTCCAAGATCCGTACAGTTCCCTTGACCCGCGGCTCACCATCGGACAGATCCTTGAGGAACCGTTGAAGGCGCACGGTGTCTACCGCGGTTCGGCGGCGCGCGCACGGGTTGCCGGTCTGCTCGACCAAGTGCGCCTACCCACGAATGCGCTGGAGCGTCGCCCGTCCGAATTCAGCGGCGGACAGCGACAGCGCATCGCCATCGCGCGCGCGCTGGCCATGTCCCCCCGGCTGATCGTATGCGACGAGGCGCTCTCAGCACTCGATCTCTCCACGCAAGCTCGCGTCGTCGAACTTCTCAGGGAAATCCAGAAGGACACGGGCGTCGCCTACCTGTTCATCGGCCACGACCTCGCCGTCGTCAAGAACCTCAGTGACCGCGTGGTCGTCCTCCACAGGGGAGAGGTCATGGAATCAGGTGATCCCGAGACGATCGGCACTTCGCCACAGCATCCCTACACCAAGCGTCTTCTGCTCGCAGCACCGGTCCCCGACCCCGTCGAGCAGGCGAAACGCCGCGAGCTCTGGCTCGCGAGCCGTCCCATTGAAAACTGAGCCGAAAGGAAACACCATGGCCCTAACTTCTGCAGACCAGCAGACTGTCGCCACCGCCCTCGTCGAGGGACTGATCTCCGGAGACGTCGCCGGGGTGCGATCGCTCTACGCCGGACCGGCCGACATCGACGATCCCGCCGCCGGGCGGCAGATCGACGGCGGCTTCGAGAAGCTCGTGCGCGAATGGGCGCCCGCAAGTCTCACGTCGGTCAAGTCCTGGGACGTCACGCACTCGACCACGGGCGCGAACGGCCGATTCAACGGAACCGAGATCTCCCTCGTGCTCGACAAGAACGGGCAGGACAAAGACCTCGACCTAGTAGTCGTCAGCGAGTTCAACGAGGGCGGCGGTCTCGTTCGGAACCGCCTCTACTACCGTCTCGCTCGCGTCACGGGCGTTCAGCACGTGCGCACCCGGATCCTCGGCGAGGAGCCGATCAATCTCGAGCCATTCAACCCGACACTCGTCGAGTATCAGAAGCAGTTGCGTGCCGGAGATCCTGATGGGCAGGCGAACACGTTCAGCCCGGATGGCGTCTTCAACGGCCACGGCGAGTCCCAGGACCTCCGCGACGGATTGGGCATGGGCGTCTACCGCGGACGCGAAGCCATCCGCACCGTCCTGAAGCAGATGTTCGAAGTCGGCGATGAAGAAGCCGGCTTCGACAGCGGGGAGGACGAGCACTCAGGTGCGATCATCGAGAAACTGAACTCGTTCACCGACGGGACCACCACTATCTTGGAATTCAACATCATTCACGCCAACCACCCCGTGAACCGCACGTCCGCAGGCATCGCCGCGTACGAGTTGGGCGATGACGGCCTGATGAAGGAGGCGCGTGTCTACGACGAAGCCTGGTGATCAGGCAGCAACGCGCGCAGACGGGACGACGCCAAGCATCCGTCGTCGTCCCGTCACCACCTCACGCGGACAGATCACCCGCGACCAAATCCTCAAAATCGCGAAAGAGCACTTCGGGCACGGCGGCTTCAGAGGGGTCTCGACCGCGGCGATCGCGGCTGAGGCGGGGGTCACCGACCCCGGTCTGCTGCACCATTTTCAGTCGAAAGCTGGCCTTCTCATGGCCCTGCTTGAGAGCAGGTTCGGGCAAGACGACGAGATCTTCGCAATCGACTCGAACGTACGCGGCACAGAACTCCTGGATAAACTCGTAGCTCTGGTTGCGGAGAATGAAAGCAACCGTGCAGACGTGCGTCTTTTCTCGGTGCTTCTGGCCGAGAGCGTCTCGGACGACCACCCAAGCCACCAATACTTCGCCGAACGGTACCGGCACGCTCGTGAGTTGCTTATCGGCTACTTGCGAGAAGCCCAAGAGCGCGGCGCGATTAAGGCGTCTATCGATACCACCGGCCTGGCGACCGCGTTGTTGGCGCTGATGGATGGCCTGCAATACCAGTGGCTCATCGACGAGACAGTCGATATGTCGGGCAGCTTCCGGGCTATCTCTTCACTCCTGTCGCTCGCCATGGTGGATAAACCGCAGGAAAAGTGACCCTCAGACCTGGAGGGTGAGACAGTTGACGGCTGGAACCTCGGCCGTCACGCTGATGCGCGCGCTGCGCCCATCAAGCCGTTCGGGATCTTGAACCTGTCGTCTAACTTCTGTCGGCGCCGGCCAGCGCCTCCACCGGCTCGTCGATGAACTCGCTCCAGACTCTTTGGCGCGCCGCCGGTGAATCACGTCGAGCACGGGTTGGGTTCGCGGAAACCCGAGACCTCCAGTCGGTGAGCGCACGACTCTCCCGCCTGCTTCGGTGAACCCGGCTGGAACCGAAGTCACAGGAGCGTTCGCGTGGTCGCAGACCGTGGTCGGTGCCTAACGGCCGCACGGCTGATCCGCCTCGGGTGTCCTCCTGCCGATTCCTCCCGGGAGAAGGAAGAGAATATTAGGCGCGAACGAGGGCGTGGTTTGTCCAGTTCGTCGTGACTTCCACACCGGCGCGAACGAAGAGCTGGGTAAGAGGGCACCTACGAGTGACTTCGGCAACAAAGTCATCGAATGCGGCGTCGTCCAACTCCGTTTCGATCTCAGCGGTAAGAGTGACCTTGGAGAAGTTCGAGTTGCCGTCTGCGCCGAAAACGAGGACCGAGTTGTCGAGTTCCGCTTCAAGGCGGCCGGTGAATTCTCCGAGGACGATGCCCCGCCCAAGGGCAACGATTTTTGAGGTCACCTGGTTGCAGGACACAAATGCTCCGAGCACGTAGTCGAGGGGACTCGGTGCACTGTCTGTTCCACCGAAGGCGGGATGGCCTTCTGCGCGGATGGAGTGCGAGCTTCCTTCGATGGAGATCTCCTGGAGAACCCCCTCGCCTTTAGCGTGAAGGTCGAATGTGAGGACGGAACCTTTGGCGTGTAGCGGCATGCTGATCTCCTTCAAGCGTTATTTCGTCCCGTGAGTCTAAGTTGCTGATCCGAGGAGCAGCCCGACTGTTAAGTTTTGAGACGGCCGACGGAGATTAGTCGCCAGCGGCGCGCTAGGTCAACTGAATTCGGGGCAGTCCCCATCGCCAGCCCTCGAGCCCTACGAATCGGGAGACTTCGCGGTCTCGAAGAACCCCAGTTCGGTGGAGATGGAGCGTGCTGCTTTTTCCGTCAGATCTATGACTGACGCCCGCCGCACTTGGTCGCTCATGGACTCCAAGGGGGCTACCACGGTGATGCTGGCGCGGACGCGGTTCGTGAGATCGAAGATCGGCGCGCCTACTGCCCATGCGCGTTCCTCCAATTCATCGTCGCAGATGTCATAGCCCTGCTCCCGAGTTTCGTCGAGCTTGCGGTAGAGCTCGGAAGGAGTGGTGATTGTTTTCGACGTCCACCGCGTGTACTCGATTCCGTCGAGCACGTGGGTGCGATCAAGATCGGGCAGCCACGCGAGAATCGCTCTTGCCCCCGCCGCAGCATGCAGTGGGAGAGTCCCGCCCGGACGAACCAGGAATCGCAGTGGGCGCATTCCCTCGTAAACGGCGATGCATACCGCCTGATTGCCGACCAGCTCCGAGAGGAAGACCGTTTCCTGCGTCATCCGGTTCAGTTCCGAGGCGTACGAGTGCCCCGCCTGTCTCACGTACGCACCGCTGGTCTCGGAGACGAGCGTCCTGGCGCTCGGGCCGATCATGTAGCGCTTGCCCGCGGGTGTGCGGATGAGGAAACCCTCATCCTGAAGTACCTGAGCGATCCGGTAGGTCGTGGAGACGGGGAGACCGATGTGCGTCGCTAGCTCACTCAGAGTGAGACCCGCCTGGCTCATGCCGAGCGTGCGGAGAATCTTCAGCGCTCGAACGATCGGCTGCATGTCGGTGCTCCTTTTTCGGGTGGGCTAGGAACGAGGGTCACTAAAGGATGCAGCATGCCGGAGCTCACGCGCACTGGCCGTCCGAAACGGGCGCTCGATCGTGGGCATTTCGACTCACGCGCAACATCGAAATGCGCTGTTCTTCTGCAAGCCTGATCGCGGGCGCGCTTCGGGCTAGCATCCGTTCTTGCGCTTCCGCGGCGCGAGCTACTATCGACCGTTCGTCCACCAGCGTGGGAACTCCCTGCGTCATCACAACTCGACCCCCCACGATCACCGTCTCGACATCGCGCCCTTGTTCGGCAAGGACATACTGCGTAACCGGGTCGGAGGCAGGAAGGTAGGTCGAGGATGTCCCGTCGATGATTGTCAGGTCGGCGGCACGGCCGACCTCAATGCGACCAACGCTGCCGGACCAGCCGGCGGCAGCGGCGCTTCCTGCCGTAGCCGCTTCAAGAATTCGGTGGGGAGTGGGCCAGGACTCGACGACCTCGGCGGCTGAGCGATGAATCACGGTTGCTAGTCGCATGGCGAGCAGCATGTTCTGGTCGTTGCCGCAGTTCGCTCCGTCGGTGCCGATGCCGCTCCGGATGCCCAACTGGATCCAGCGAGGAAAAGACGCGACTCCGTTGCCCAGGGTGAGGTTGCTCCACGGGTTGTGGACCATGCTCGCTCCGGCATCCGCGATCAGCCGCAGCTCGTCCTCGCTGCACCAGACTCCGTGCGCTGCTGACAGCCGTTCTGTCAGCAGGCCGTGATCGCCGAGCCGCGACACTAGGCCTCTCTCGCCCGCCAGCGGGGAGCTGCATTGGGCTCGCGATTCGAGGAGGTGCGTGTGCACTATCGTGTCAAATTCCTCTGCCGCTCGAGCGCTCCACGCGAGCAGTTCGTCACTGCACCGCTGCGGGCCAGACGGACCGAGGGCGATCTTCACCCTCGAGTCTCGGCCATGCCAGGAGCGCACGAGAGTGTGCTGCAACTCGGCGAGGGTTGCCAAGTCCGGTGTTTCCCTAGCGTCCAAGCGCTTCAAAAGCATCGGCTCGAATGACGGCACGGGCGTGACCGTGCGGTGGGCGGGCATATCGGCCACCATCGGGGCTAGCGTGACGCGGATGCCGAGCTCGACGTACGCCTGAAGGGCCCCCTCTATCGACTCGAGTGTGCCGCCGAGGTGGTCGAGTACGGTGGTGGTGCCCGTGCGGAGAGCCGCGATACCGCCGATCATCGCGCTCACATAGCCTTCCTCGAAGTTGCGTCCAGCGGTGATGGCCGACGAGAAGGGCACCCAGGCCTCGAGCGTGAGCCCGTCAAACATGCCGCTGCCGAGATTCCCGTAGGAATGTGTGTGCGCGTTGACGAGCCCGGGAAAGACTAGACGCCCATGGGCGGTGATCAGATCGTCATCCCCCGTCGGTGCGACACTGCCCGACGCGACGATGTTGCGGATCAACCCGCCCTCGATAATCAGATCCTGGGGGGACAGGCTCATTTCTCCGGCCGCGCCCGTGACCACTTGTGCACCGACTATGAGGGTCCGACGTGACATCCGCACTCCTTCGACGCTCGCCAGTATGTCCGATTATTTCATGTCACGGAAACCGATTCGCTGAAAGCGAGTGAGACCCGGGCCCGGCTCGCGGGCGGGGTGACGCGATGAACCAGGCCGACAGCCGTTCTACGCTCTTCCCGCGCTTCGGTGCCTCATTCGCGAACATGATCGGCGCCTTCCGTGGAAACGCAAATGTCATGAGATGGAAACATTACGGTCCTAGCCTTAGTCGAGTCGCCCGCATCCTGCGACAGACCGAGATGCAAGCGACAGAGAGAGAAGGGCTTGAGTAGTGAGAGAGAATCTCAGCAAGAAGGCCAGTGCTGCCGGCCAGGGTGAAAACCCCGATGGAGTCGACGCGGTGGCCATCTCCGCGCGCAACATCGTCAAGACGTACACGATCGGACGTGAGGGCAAGCCCATGCTCGTCCTTGATGACGTTTCCCTTGACGTCCGTCGCGGCGAATTCCTCGCAATCATCGGGCCAAGTGGCTCCGGAAAGACGACCCTCCTGCGAATTATCGCCAGCCTCGAGAGTGCAGACTCCGGTCAGGTCATCGCCCAGGGGCGACCGGTAACGCAGCCGAGCGCCGAACGAGCGATGGTCTTCCAGCACTTCGGGCTCTTTCCGTGGAAGAACATCATCGACAACGTCAAGTTCCCGCTGAAGATTCGTGGGGTCAAAGACGCTGAGGCGACGGCAATTGCACGAGATCAGCTACGGCGCGTAGGACTTAAGCCGCAGTTCGAGCAGAGCCATCCCCACCAGCTATCGGGCGGCATGCAGCAGCGGGTCGGCCTCGCACGTGCGCTTGCCACCGACGCGGATGTGCTGTTGATGGACGAGCCGTTCGGCGCGTTGGACGCTCAGACTCGTGAGGTCCTGCAGGGCGACCTGGCACGAGTGTGCGCGCAGACCTCCAAGACGGTCATCCTCGTCACTCACGACATCGACGAGGCAGTACTCCTCGCCGACCGCATTCTCGTGCTGACCGCCGGCCCCGGGCGGGTGGGCGAGATTGTCGACGTCGACCTGCCTCGTCCTCGCTGGGAATACGACGTGCGCGCTCACCCGAAGTATCCGGAGGTGCGCCGTCACGTCTGGGATCTGTTGCGTTCGCACATCACCGAGGACGGCGCAAATGACGGCGACTGACACAAAACGATTGCGACGGTTCAACACGGCCCGTACTCTGCGCCAGTCGCCGATGTGGGCCAAGCACCTCACGCTCGGGCTTGGGCTCATTGCGCTGTGGGAGCTGTCCTCACTGTTTCTCGACCCGATCGTGCTCCCACCGTTCCATTCGGTTGTGGTCGCATTCTTCGTGCTCCTCTTCAACGGTTCGCTCATCGCAGCGCTCGGACAGAGCCTCCTGCTCCTGGTCCTGGGCCTCGCGGCCGCGCTGGTGACCGGGCTCGTTGTGGGGATTATCGTCGGGCGGGTTTCGATTGTGGAACGCATGGTCGTCCCATTTCTGGGCGCCCTCTACGCGATGCCAACGATCGCGCTGATTCCTCTCATGCTGGTCTGGTTCGGCTTCGGTCTCGGCGGGCGAGTAGTTGTGGTCTGGCTGGTCGCGTTCTTCCCGATGCTGGTGGCGGTGCATGCCGGAGTGAGGGACGCACCGCGTGATCTGACAGAGGTGGCGCGTTCGTTCGGCGTTCGCCGAGAGATCACCCTGCTGCGCACTGTCATCCTGCCGAGCGCGCTGCCCATGATTCTCAACGGCCTGCGACTCTCGGTGGGACGCGGCATCGTCGGCATGGTGATTGCGGAAGTTTACTTGCGGCTCGGAGGCATTGGCGGCCTGATCTCCGAATACGGCGCCGTCTTCCGTACCGACTACGTCATTGCGGCGATCGCGTCCCTCCCCGCGCTTGGCTTGCTGCTCGCCGCGGGCGTCGAGTACCTAGAAAGGCGCGTCCGCCACTGGCGGCGGTAAAACCCGAGCCTCGATCCCCCGAGTCCGCAATCCGCGACTAGGGAACATCTTCCACTGAAACAAGCGAAATGGAGTCTCCAATGCTGCACACCAGCCCAATGCTTCGCCGTAGCGTCACGTTTATAGGAGTGGCCGGTTTGAGTCTGGCCCTTATTACGGGTTGTTCGAGCGCTGAAAATAGTGCAGAACTAGACGACTCGAGCCAGACCGGGGAGAAGCCCTCCTTCGAACTGGACGGCGAGAACATCCGAATCACCTTCGGTGACGCGAGCGCCCAGTCGCTCGGCAACCGGTACATGATCGCCCAGCTTGAAGGATGGGGCGCGACGGTCGACGACATCGCTTTGACGACAGCTACCGGGCTGTCGGCAATAATCGCCGGCCAAGCGGATTTCGCGGCCGGCCAGGGTGCGGACGAGGCCATTCTGGGCCTCGCGATGGGCGCCGACCTGACGGCGATCGGCGCACCCGACAGTGCTAATTCGTATGTCGTCATCGCGAGGAGCGAAATCGAGTCGATCGAGGACCTTCGAGGTGCACGGATCGCGACGTCGGGACCCGGCGGATTCAACACCGCGCTCATGTACCTTGCGCTTCAAAACGCGGGTATTGACCCCGACTCCGATGCGAGCTTGCTCTCCATCGGCGGCAGTCCGGAGCGCGCGGCCGCGCTGCTCACCGGCAACGTCGACGCCACCGTCGTGTTTTATGCCGACTGGGCTCAGATTCAGGCGCAGTCTGACGACGTGCACCTGCTCGCGGTCATGGACGAACTCGTCCCGAATATCCCTGACCTGTACTACTACGGGGAGACGGCGTATTGGGATGAGCACCCAGAGGTGGCCTTGGCAGTTGCCTGTGCGAACTTGAACGCGAATGCGATCATCTCCCAGGACAAAGAAGCGTTCGTCGACTTCGCGGCGTCATCGATCACCGGCTCCGATCGCGAGATCACGGATTACACGTACGATCGGCTCATCGAGCTCGACAACTGGCCGACCGAGCCGGAGGAGATCATGAACCTGGATGGTCTTGACGCCCTTCAAGAGCTCCTTCTACAGACCGGCGACCTCGAGTCGCCCACCGACATCGGCGATCTCGTCGACCTGAGCTACCTCGAGGAGGCTCAGGAAATGGGTTGCGGTGTGAGCGACTGATGCAGACTCCTCCAAGCCAAGCGGCCAGTCTGCGCCCAGACGCTGTCACAGCGGAAGCAGCATTGGTGCCTTCGCCGGTAGCGGGGCGGCCACCGGGTTCGGTGCTGCGAGCATCGTGGTGGCAACTTGCGCTTCGGCGGTGGTGGCCCCCGGCCGTCTTCGGGCTCGCCGCGCTCATCCTGTGGGAGCTCATCAGTCAGTCGATCAACCCGCTTCTCTTCGCCGCACCTAGTCGCACCGTAGAGGCGTTCGGCGAGCTCATTCTGAGTGGTGAACTGCTCGATGCGCTGATCGTGACGTTGTCTTATCTGGTTCCCGGGCTCCTGATCTCCGTAGTCCTCGGTATCGCACTCGGAATCTTCATGGGGCGCTCGGTGACCTGGGGCACGCTTCTGCAGCCCTATCTCGACGCCATCTACGCTCTGCCAAGGGTGGCGATCATCCCGCTCGTCATCCTTTGGTTCGGCGTGGGCTACGAGGCACGAATCTTCATCATTGTGCTTGGTTCAGTGGTCCCCATCGCTATGAGCACGTCCGCTGGTGTCAGATACACGAGCGTGAAGCTACTGGAGGCCGCGCGAAGCTTCCAGGCCACCGAGTTGCAGATAATCCGGCATGTCGTCATCCCCTCCTCGATTCCGTTCATCATTTCGGGACTTCGGATTGGTACTGAACGTGCCCTTGTCGGCGCGGTCATCGCCGAAGTGTTCCTGTCGCTCACAGGTCTGGGCGGCATCATCCAGACCGAGGCAGAGCGTTTCAACGCCCCCTACGTGATTGCCGCCGCGCTGGTGTACGCACTACTCGGTGGGCTTTCCATGACGGCGCTCGGCGCGATCGAACGACGCATTGCGGCCTGGAAAGCCGCTTGACCGACCACCAATCAAGAAAAGGACCAATTGTGGAGCAGAGACCATTTACCTATGTCTCGAATCAGGATGTCCGTGCGATTCTCACCCCGGCGGACGCGGTTCGCATCGCACGGGACACCCTCGTCGAGCACGCTCGCGGTCAGGTGGATTGGGGTGACCCTCGGCAGGCGAACGTGAAGGTGAGGCAGTCACCGACGCACTACAAAATGAAGGGGTGCGTGTTGCACGGCATCGGCGTCGCGGGATTCCGCGTCGTGGGCCTGCGGCGTACCGATGAGGGCTACGCGGTCGCGGCGCACCGTCCGACCAAGAGCGTCCTCCTAAGCGATCCCTTGACTGGTGCGTTTTTTGGAATAGTGGACGAGCGCTGGGCCTACGGACTGCGCACCGGGGCGTGCGCCGCCGTAGCGATTGAGGCACTCATGGTGCCCGATGCCACCGACCTGACCATCATCGGTACCGGACACATGGCTTACGCGACCGTGCAGACGGTGAATGAGATCATGCCGCTAGAGCGCATCCGGGTGTTCTCCCGGAGTCAAGATCGGCGCGAGGCATTTGCCGCCCGCCTGGCCCAGGATCTAGGCATCACAGTAGAGGTGATGGATTCCGTCGAGGCGGCTGTACGCGATGCCGCCGTGATCGTCACAGCGACGGAGGCTGCCCAGCCGATCATCCATCACGAATGGCTTCGACCGGGCGCAGTCGTCTACGCGATGGGCACCAACCAGGAGTGTGACACCGCGAGCTACGATCGAATGCGCTTCATCGCGGACGAGCGGCAGCAGATCGAAGTTTGTTTTGAAATCAAACGGTGGATCGAAGAAGGTACCTACGACCCATCAATGATCGAGGGCGACCTCGCCGAGGTCATCACCGGCAAGATCCGACGGGAGTCCGCGGATGACCAGTTTCTCGTGCGCAGCCAGGGCCTGGTCACACAGGACGTTGCCCAGGCCTACTGGATCTACCAGCAAGCCGTCGAACGCGGTCTCGGGGTCGACCTCGAGGCGTCGCTCGTCGATGACTTCGGCGCGGATCTGTTCTAGTGATGTCGTCATTTCTGGGAGAGGACAGACCCATTTCCAAAGTGAAGATCACGACGCTCGACGACGGCGTGATGATCCCAATGAACGACGAGAAGGGGATCTCCCGCTCGCTCGTCGGAGCGGCGGACGGAGCCAGGCTCGTTGATGTCCACGTCAACGTGATCAAAGCTTCCGTGCCGCCCGCGCCCTATCACGTCCACGATGTCGCTGAGAACGTGTACATCATTCTCGAGGGTACCGCTCACGCGATTGTCGATGGGGTGCACTACATGTTGAAGCCGCGCGACGTCGTATTCATCCCGCCCGGCGTCCCGCACGCCGCTGGGAGCACGCCGGACGGACCAGTGACACTGATCGAGATCTACGCGCCTGTCGGGAAGGACTACCGACGCGTCCCGGCCTCGACTCCCATCGGAGCACCCGACGGTGAGTGAGTCGATAACCGTCCCAGGCGACCTCGAAGGGATCAGCCCGGTTCTCACAAGAATCGGCTGAAGACTACATGGACGATCTGCTCACTGCCCTGCTCGGCCGCAACGGCGACGTGTTCCAGGACCGACTCCAGCGCAAAGCGGAACTGGCCCGCGACATCATCGCTTCGTCGTACCTGACGGGCGAGTTCACCATGTCAGACGGTCTCAGCTCGACCTACATCTTTCATCCTTCCCTGTTCATGACGAAACCGACGGTCCTCAGGCGCCTCGTAAGCGTGCTGGCCGCCCTCGTCCCTCAGCGCATCGACCGTTTAGCCGGCTCGGAGCCCGGTTCTCTGCCCATCGCGACGGGGTTGGCTCTCGAGACGGGAATACCGTTCATCGCGCTGCGGGAGGTTCCTGAAGCGGCTCCCCTGAGCTTCGCGGCACTGGGGGAGGTGCACGCGGGTGAGCGGGTGGTCGTCGTCGAAGACGTGGTGAAGTCTGGATCTCGTGCGCTGGCTGCAGCCCGCGCGATCGAGCGCTCCGGCGCGATCGTGGACCGAGTCCTTTGCGTGATCGATCGGGAGGAGGGCGGCTCGGCGCTGCTATCGGAGGCAGGTCTCCTGCTCGAACCCCTTTTCACCGCTCGTGAGCTGTTAGTCACACCGGGCCGGGCTCCGGGGTCAAGGGGAGGGCGATGACCAGGGGAAAGCTCGACGCGCCCGTAGTGCTTGGTTCAGCGCGTGCCGAGCACATCGAGTCGATGATAGGGCAACTCGCGGAGCTCAGCGAAGGTGGTCCCGGTGTAACCCGCCTCGCCTACTCGCCCCTCGAACGCCGTGCCCACGCGCTCTTCGCCCAATGGATGAGCGATCTCGGCTGCTCCGTCACTACAGACGCTGCCGGCAACACAATCGCGGAGCGGCCGGGAGCAGTGCCGGGAAGACCGGCCATCGGGGTTGGCAGTCACCTCGACTCTGTCTACTCGGGCGGGCGCTTCGATGGAATCGCGGGCGTTGTCGCGGGCGTTGAACTAGTACGCCTGTTGGCGGAAGCGGGTATGACCCTGGAGCATCCACTTCGCATTGTCGCCTTCGCGGGCGAGGAAGGCGCCCGCTTCGGGCAGGCCTGCGTCGGATCCAAACTTGCCGCGGGGCTCACCGCCCGGCACGTCCTTGACGAGCTGACAGACCGCAGCGGAACCAGTCTTTCTGCGGCGATGCGCGAGATCGGCCTCGACCCGGACTCCGCCGCCGCACAAGGGTGGGATGCCGACGACTGGGCAGTCTTCCTCGAACTGCACATCGAGCAGGGCAAAGTGCTTGAGAACTCCGGCGCGGCGGTCGGACCCGTCGACCTAATCTCCGGATCCACCCGGCTTTCATTCGTCATGACCGGACGGCCGTCGCATACGGGTGGCACCCCCATGCTCAATCGGTCCGACGCGCTCGCGGCGGCGGCCGAGGCGGTTCTCATCGCCGAAACGCTCGCTTCCGACGACACTCACCGCGGTACGCGGGCGACGGTAGGGCGACTTTCTGTCGAACCCAATTCGATCACCACAATTCCCGGACGCGTGACATTCAGTCTCGATGTGCGTGACATCGACGCAGATCGGCAACGCCGCGCTGTCACCGAGATAGTTGGCCGAGTCATGGCGACGTGTCGACGCCGGAAGGTCACGCTTGAGGTGAATCTCATCGCCGACACGTCGCCGGTCGTGATGCCGCTGTGGGTTCGCCAGGCGCTGGTCGCAGGCGCCAAGGAACTCGATGTGCCCTATCGGGTACTCGGTTCGGGCGCGAGCCATGACGCTCAGATGATCAATACGTTTGTGCCGACGGCGTTGTTGTTCGTGCCTAGCCGTGACGGGCTTTCGCACGTGCCGGACGAGTGGACAGAGTTCGCGCAGGTGGCTACGGGAGTCGACGTTCTCGCGCGCGCGGTGATCGGCTTGGACAAATCTATGACGGCGTCGGAGCGCGTCGCGTCAAAGGAGGAACTGTGACCGCGCTGACCATCAGGGGGGGAACCCTGCCAGGAGGCTCCCGCCGGGACCTGTTTGTCGAGAGGGGAGTCTTCGTCGAGTCAGAGGTTCACGGTGCGACGGTCATCGATGCCGACGGGCTCGCGATACTGCCCGGCCTCGTCGATTTGCATACACATCTCCGTGAACCAGGATCCGAGCAGTCGGAGACAGTGCTGTCCGGGAGTCGTGCGGCAGCCGCCGGGGGATTCACCGCGGTTTTCGCCATGGCAAACACCAGTCCGGTCGCCGACACTGCTCGTCTGGTCGAACAGATTCAGTTGCTGGGAGTAGCGGCCGGATATGTCACGGTGCGTCCGATTGGTGCAGTAACCGTCGGTCTCAAGGGTGAGAGACTCGCTGACCTGAGGGCGATGGCGCGAAGTTCCGCCGCGGTACGCGTTTTCAGCGACGACGGAGCCTGTGTTTCTGATCCGCTCCTGATGCGTCTCGCTCTCGAGGAGGTTTCAGCATTCGGCGGCGTCATCGCTCAGCACGCCCAAGAGCCGCGACTCACCGAGGGGGCGCAGATGAACGAAGGAAGCGCCTCCGCCAAGCTCGGCCTGACGGGGTGGCCGGCCGTGGCGGAGGAGGCCATCATTGCCCGGGACGTGCTGCTCGCGGAGCACGTCGGCGCGCGAGTCCATATCTGTCATCTGTCCACCGCGGGGAGCGTCGACGTGGTGCGCTGGGCGAAGGCACGGGGAATCCGAGTCACGGCAGAGGTGACGCCGCATCATCTGCTCCTCACCGACAATCTGGTCGCCACGTTGGACCCGCGCTACAAAGTGAATCCTCCGTTGCGTACCGGGGAGGATGTCGCGGCACTGCGTGCGGCGGTCGCCGACGGCACGATCGATATTGTTGCAACCGACCACGCGCCGCATCCTGTGGAGGCGAAGGAGGTCGAGTGGAGCGTTGCCGCCAACGGCATGGTAGGGCTCGAGTCGGCACTGTCGGTCGTGCAGGCTAGTCTGGTCGACACGGGGATGCTCGACTGGCAGGACGTGGCGCGGATTCTCTCCTCCGCGCCCGCCCTTATAGGCGGTCTCCCCGGCTACGACGCGCCGTTCGTGCCAGGAACGCCCGCCAACCTTGTCGTGCACGATCCGTCTGCGAGCAGGGAATTCGATACGACCGATCTGCATGGCCGGAGCGTCAACTCGCCGTACCTGGCTCGTCGACTCCCCGGCCGTGTGATAGCCACCGTGCATGAGGGGCGCCCCACCGTTCTGCAGGGCGAGCTGCTGCCTGTCGATGAGGTCGCACGGTAATATTCCAGAGAACGAGGGAACATTATGTCCACTGAGATCGCGCGTGTGTTGGCGGACGGGCGTGCCCGGTTGGGTGACGACCCTGGAGCGGCCGAGCGCATCGGTCGGCAGATGGCCCTATCGATTCGCCCCGCTGAAGCGAGCATCGTCCTCCATTGGGCGGGCGATGCGGACAGCGTTCTGGCCCATGTGGTGGCTCGCGAGCTGAATGTCGCGCGGGTATGCATCACCATCGACGAGGGTCTGATGTATTTCTCGAGCCCGCTCCCGGAAGCGTGTTCCGCAGCGCTCGTAGGGTTCGCCTTCACCGCCGATCGGCCGGCGACGGCGATCGGAGCCTATCTCGAGTCGCGAGGCCACCGGCTCGCGCGTACGGCCGACGTCGCTGGGCTCACTGAGTCCTGACTGCACTCCCGGTTCGATTCGCCGTCTGCTCATGCGCCCGTGCTGTGTAAAGGCACGAATCCGCTCCTCCCGCTCCTTTTTTCCCGGGGTTGAGCCCGCTTAGGCTCCGTCGACACGGTTCGCCTCATCAGGAGTTCACCTCACGGTTTCGTGCACCTCGAGGCGAACGGCGGCTTCGGGGTGCCTCTAGGCCTCGACGAGTCCTTCGGTGCGCTCGCCGGTGTGCTGTCGATCAGGGGCCGGATCGATGCGAATCACCCCAACGTACCCCGTGGGGGTATGCTTGATACCCGGAACGGTAACACGGGATCCGCCAGGGGGCCGACACCCGAGTGCGCCGCGCAGTTGTGAACGCCACTTTCGCCACCACGAACAGGAGAACCGCTGTGTCAACCACGACTGAATACCTTGTCTCGGGAATGACCTGTGGCCACTGCGTCGCGAGCGTCACCGAGGAGCTATCAGAGCTGGCGGGTGTTGAATCCGTCTCCGTCGACCTGAGCGCCGGCGCAGCATCCCGCGTCACCGTGGCGAGCTCGACGGCGCTGAACACGGATGCCGTACGCGCCGCAGTCGAGGAGGCGGGCTACCGGCTCGTCCCGGCGCCGTGAGCACGGACGTCTACCTCGAGATCGGTGGCATGACCTGCGCCTCGTGCGCGACGCGCATCGAGCGCAAGCTCAACCGTCTTCCGGGCATCGACGCGACAGTGAACTACGCAACCGAGAAGGCGCACGTGCGAGGTGGAAGCGACACCGCCGCCCTCATCGCCGCGGTGGAGTCCGCGGGATACACCGCAACGCTCCCCGAGGTCGAGACGGATGGCGTGGCGGCGCGGGACCCAGGGGAGGGATTGTCCCGTCTGCGCCACCGATTCCTCGGCACAGCCGCGCTGAGCGTGCCCGTCGTCATTCTGTCCATGATCCCGGCCCTCCAATTTCCGAACTGGCAATGGCTCGCGCTGACCCTCGCGGCTCCCGTCGTCGTGTGGGGTGCCTGGCCGTTCCACCGCGCCGCGTGGGTCAACGCACGCCACCGCGCCGTCACCATGGACACCCTCATCTCCATCGGCGTCCTGGCCGCCTTCGGCTGGTCGCTCTACTCGTTGTTCTTCGGCATGGCAGGCATGCCCGGCATGACCATGAGCTTCTCGCTAGTCACCGAGCCGGGGGCGGGCGCCGACGAGATCTACCTCGAGGTCGCGACCGCCGTCACGGTGTTCATTCTTGCCGGGCGGTATGCGGAGGCGAGGGCGAAACGTGACTCCGGATCGGCCCTCCGCGCGCTGCTCGAGCTCGGAGCAAAGGATGCGACAGTGCTTCGGGACGGAGCGGAAACGCGCGTGCCCGTGGACAACCTCGTCGTCGGGGATCGCTTCGTGGTGCGCCCGGGAGAGAAGGTCGCCACCGACGGACTCGTCGTGGACGGGGCATCCGCCGTGGACATGAGCCTGCTCACCGGCGAGTCCGTCCCCCGGGAAGCGGTGGTGGGCGACCGGGTGGTGGGCGCCACCGTCAATGTGGGGGGCCGACTCGTCGTCGAGGCTACCCGTGTCGGAGCCGAAACCGAGCTCGCCCGCATCGGCCGACTCGTCACCGAGGCGCAGACCGGCAAGGCCGAGGTGCAGCGCCTGGCCGATCGGGTCTCCGCGATCTTCGTGCCCATCGTGATCGCGCTTGCCATCCTCGCCTTCGCCGGCTGGGCGATCTTCGGCGGCTCGATGGAGATCGCATTCACCGCGGCCGTCGCCACGCTCGTGGTGGCGTGTCCGTGCGCGCTCGGCCTCGCGACACCGACCGCGCTGCTCGTCGGCACCGGTCGAGGCTCGCAGCTCGGCATCATCATCCGAGGTCCGCAGGTTCTCGAGCAGACCCGCCGCATCGACACGATCGTGCTCGACAAGACCGGAACGGTGACGACCGGAAAGATGACGCTCGCAGAGATCGTTCCCGTCGAGGGGGAAACCCGCGCCGAGGTGTTGCGTGCTGCCGCGGCCGCCGAGCGCGGGTCGGAGCATCCGGTCGGGCTCTCAATCGTTGCGGCGGCAACAGAGGCGGGCCTGAACGTTGCGGGCGCGGAAGGGTTTGCGTCGATGCGCGGGCAGGGGGTGAAGGCCCTCGTGGAAGGGCGCCTCGTGCTTGTCGGCAACGCGTCCTGGCTCGCGAGCGAATGGTCGATTCCGGTTCCCTCGGCGGTCAGTGCGGCCGTCGAGGAGTCGGAAAGCCGCGGGAGCACCGCCGTCGTCGTGGCTTGGGACGGAGCCGTCCGGGGCATGATCGCCGTCGGCGACACCGTAAAGGCGACCAGCGCTGACGCGGTGGCGGTGTTCCGGCGGCTCGGCCTGTCTCCCGTGCTCCTCACCGGCGACAACGCGGGAGCGGCCGCCGAAGTCGCTTCGAAGGTCGGGATCACGGATGTCCGAGCCGGGATCACGCCGAAAGGCAAGCTCGACGCGATCAGGCAGCTCCAGGCGCAAGGGCACGTCGTCGCGATGGTGGGGGACGGGGTGAACGACGCGGCGGCGCTTGCCGCCGCCGACCTCGGCGTCGCCATGGGAGCGGGAACGGATGCCGCGATCGCTGCGGGCGACGTGACAGTTCTGAGCGGGGACCTCGTTGTCGTCGGTGACGCGATCCGACTCGCCAGGAGCACGCTCGGCACGATCAAGGGCAATCTCTTCTGGGCGTTCGCCTACAACGTCGCGGCCATTCCGCTCGCGATGCTCGGGCTGCTCAATCCCTTGATTGCGGGCGCGGCGATGGCGCTGTCTTCGGTCTTCGTCGTGACCAACAGCCTGAGACTGCGGCGGTTTCGCGGAACCACGCCGATTTAGGCCTCGCTTGCATTCGTCGTTGTGGTCGGTCTGCTTGCGATGCGCTGAATCTCCTCGAATCCGAGATTCATCCGACGGGGGAACTCCTCGCATGTCGCTTCACCGGCCGATGATCGTCGCGGGGGCTGGGTCGATGGCTGCTGAGGCTACGCCTCGCCCATCATGAGGCCCTCAATGGAGTGCTTCTGGTAAATCGGCTCGAGCTTGTCGACGACAGGGCAGACGAGGTGAGCGCGAAGCCGCTCGGGCAGTCGCTCCCAGTACTCGCGGGTGACCGCCATGTCGTGGTGCTCGGCGTTACCGGCACCGGGAGCGTCGACGCCGAGCACGAGCACCGGGCGGGACTTCTGCGAGAAGTTGCGTGTTCCCCGATGGATGGTCAGCGCAGAACGGGCTGAGATGTCACCCATCTTCGGATATTTTCGCACGGCGCGCTCCGCGTAGCGCGAGTACATCGACTTCGGCGGGAACATCCCGTGTTCGAACTCTTCCGACCAGTCCCACTGCGTTCCGGAGGCGATTTCGAACGGGCCCATCTCCTCCGCGGTGTCCACGGCGGTCGCATTGAACGCGAGAGAGGTGAGCCGCTTGTTCTGGCGGGTCTCGTCGGGCATGGGAAAGTCGCGATGCCAGGGCTGGTTCATCGCCCCAGGTCGCGGAACGTCGAAGCCCAACTCGATGATCTGGTATTCGGGGCCGAGCACGGCCTCGCAGACGGACCGAACCCATGGATGATCTGCGAGCTCGACGAAACCTCGAAGTTGTTCGGGGTGGATCTCCACGTAGTGACGGTTCGGCCCGCGACCGACGGCGCCATTCGGCCTGGACAGGGCCTCTTTGAAGGCCGTGTCGATGTCTTCGGCGAGCTGCTCGGCCCATGCCCGCGGAAGCGCCCCTCTGGCCGCGATGATTCCGTCAACGTAGATTCCCCTCACCTGCCCGGCAACCTCTTCGTCGGCACCGATCGGAATCGGAACCTCGGCGGGTCCTTCACTCGTCACGACGTTCGTCACGTCAGCTCCTCCGTTGGCGGATGCATCGCGCTGCGTTGCGCATCTCAACTTACAGCGCTGTACCGCGAAGCGACACCCCTCCCTTGCGGCACGGAGAGCCGAATGCACGCACTCGCCCCGAGCATGCGCTCTCGCACGGGCACACGCGCGGCGAGTACGCACACTCAGCTGCTCTCGTCTGGTGCGGGCCGGATCGACTCCTACCGCCACCGGTACCCTCGATTAGGCTTAGGCAGCCAAAAGCTAAGGAGCACGATGTCGACGAAGCCGACTGTCCTGTTCGTCTGTGTCCACAACGCGGGCCGCTCGCAGATGGCCGCGGGTTACCTGAAGGCGCTCTCGGACGGTCGAGTCGAGGTGCTGTCGGCCGGGTCCGAGCCGAAGGCCGCGATCAATCCCGTCGCAGTACAGGCGATGGCGGAGGAGGGCATCGACATCTCCGGCAACGTGCCGAAAATCCTCACCTGGGGTGCCGTCAGGGAGTCGGATGTCGTGGTCACCATGGGCTGCGGTGACACCTGCCCGATCTTCCCCGGCAAACGCTACGAGGACTGGGACCTCGACGATCCCGCCGGTCAGGGCATCGAGTCGGTGCGTCCGATCCGCGACGACATCAAGGCCCGCATCGAACAGCTGCTCAGCGAACTGATCCGCGCTGAGGAGTGAAGTCCTCAGTGCAGCAGGTCGTAGCGCGCGAGGGCGTCCGCGTCGCGCGAGTAGGTCGCCGAGCTGCGGGCGGTGTCGAGTGCGACCACCGGATCGGCCTCCGCTTCCGCGATTGAGAGCAGGCGCTCCGCCTCAGCCAGTCGGGTGCGAGCCTCCGCTCCTGCTCCTCCGCGTCGACCCCTGATGTACGCCTTGGTGGTCTCTATCTGGCTGCGTGCCGTGAGCAGGGCGCCGTCAAGCGCTTCGCGGGCATGGCTGAGGCGTTGCTGCTGGTTGCGGGCGCCGGCGAGCGCCGTGTCGAGAGCATCGGTCGTCGCCTCGATGCGGGCGATGGCGGCATCCGGGTCCGTTCGCTGCCCATGGGCCAGAACCCCGGCGATGGTGCGCTCGACCCGGGTGACCGCATAGGCGACGGCAGATCCGGTCGCCGGGTCGGGCGGATCTTCACGCACCCTCTTCGCCCTCTCAACGGCGTCTCTCGCGCTGTCGAGAACCTCTGTCAGGCGCACGGATGACGTGTGCAGAGCGCTCGCGTGCCGATCGAGATCGTCCAGCAGCTGCACAGCCCTCCTCGCATCCCGCTCGGCAGAGTGGACTGTCGCTGCGATCGCGCCGACGTCGTGGAGTCCCACGGACGCGTCCTCGGCGGTGTTCGCGGCCGAGTCGAGCAGTCGCGCTGCCTCTGACGGGTGATTGGCCACGGGCGCGATCGCCGAGGGCGCGTAGCGGGCGGTCAGGGACTCGAGGGTGGCCACGGCGGCCGCGATCCGGTCCCGAGTCGCGTCCACGGCCCGGCGGAGGGTTTGCAGTTCCTGCGGAGCGGCCCGCTCCTGCCCGCGAAGCTCATCGAAGACGGCCCGCTCCGCGGCCAGCTTCTCACTCGTCGTCTCGCACAGCGTCAGGATCCGGGCGTTCCACTCGCGTTGCTGCGTCGCGCTGTCGGGGGTCGCGTCGTCGAGTTGTTGCTTGAGGGCGAAGGCAGCGGCGAGGTTGGCGCGAGCGGCACGCAATGCCTCGGCCAGGCCCGCGGCGCGATCCTCCCCGAACTGCGCCACGGCGAACCCCAGTTCGTCGGCGCTCGATGCGACCGCGTCATCCAGCCGCACAAGCGCGATGTTGGCACGCCGTCCGGAATCGTCGGACCGGGGACTCTTCCTCGCCGATCGAGCACGGCGAATGAGCACGGCGAAGCCGACCATGAGAACCACGGCGAAGACGGCGCCCGCGGTGACCACCGCGACACCCAACCCGATCACGGCATCGGACCGGGCGCTCGCCGCGGCAACGAGGGAGAGGAGCGCCAGCATGGTGAGCACTTTACGGGCAACGGATAGGGCGAAACTCCACGTCCGCTCCCAACTGTTGCCGCCCGGTAGCCGTACAGTGTCGGTGTGTGGCGCGCTGATAGACGAGACGAGACGGGGGACTTCCTGTCTGAATTCGAAGAGAACCCGACCCATGCCGAGCCGCAGGTCACTGCACCTCACGTGGTCAGTGTCGGGGATTCCTCCCACCGGCTCGGGAATGTCGCCGAGTCGACCTGGCAGAGCTGGCGCGAGGAGCTGTCCCGTGTCGGCGGGCGATCTCCGCTGCTGCATTTCGTCGACGCCCCGCGCACCCGCATCGAACTGTCCACGACGCACCCCGGTGGGCTCGCGCGGTTCATCACCGGCAAGACGACGCTGCTCTCCAATCTCATCCGCGACGACCTCGCTCTCCGCGCGGCGAGGACCGCCGCTGCGGAGATCACTGCCAAGGGCGTGGAGCTGCAGACGGCGCGTGGCATCGATTCCGTTCACCTAGGCATCGGCATCGCCGAGTGGCAATACGATTCGGAGGCGTTCTGCGCGCCGATCCTGCTGCGCCCCCTCGCGATCCGCCGCTACGGGCGCGACTTCGAGATCCGGCTCCGCGGTTCGGCCTACCTCAACCCCGAACTCGCCCGCGCACTCAAGGCCCAGTTCGCGATCGAACTCGACGCGGCCTCTTTCGCCGCGCTGGCCGAGACGGATGGCTCGTTCAAGCCCAACCCGGTCATCGATCGCCTGCGTGGCCTGACCTCGCACCTGGAGTGGTTCAACGTCCAACCGCGACTCGTCGTGTCGTCCTTCGCCGACGTTCAGGCCCGCTTGTTCGAGGACGCGGCCGAGCTCGATCACCCTGTTCTCGACGCGCTTGCCGGAAACGTGAACGCCCGCCGCATAGTCGAGGACGACTATGCCCCGGTCGAACCTCAGCACCAAGACCTGCGGGCACCGGAGACGGACACCCTCCTGCTGGACGCCGACGCGGAGCAGGAGAACATCGTTGCGCAGATCGCGGCCGGAAACTCGGTCGTGGTCAAGACCCTTCCTGGCACGGGAGGCACCCAGACCGTGGTGAACGCGGTCGGCTGTCTCGTCGCCCAGAACAAGAGGGTGCTCGTGGTGAGCCCGCGCCGCTCGAGTCTCCTCGGGCTGCAGGCTCGGTTCGCCGACATCGGGCTCGGCGGTGTGGCGGTCTCACCGGCGACGCTTCGGCGCGACCTGATCCGGTCGATCGCACGCAACGAGAAGGCGAAGCAGCCCCACGTCGGCGAAGTCGACGAGGCGCTCGTGCGGCTGCGGAAGGTGCTCCTCGACTACCGCACGGCCATCGCGCGCAAGGACGATGTCCTGGGGATCTCCGTGCTCGACTGCCTCACCGAACTCTCCCGCCTCGCCCTGCTGACGAGACCACCGTCGACGACTGTTCGTCTCAGCCGCAGTTCGGTCGAGCGGATGGCGGATGCCCGGGGCAGGGCCGCGGAGGCGATGGTGCAGGCCGCCACCCTCGGGGAATTCAAGTATGGACCGGGTGATTCGCCCTGGTACGGAGCGACCTTCGCAACGAGCGAGCAGGCCAGTCGCGCGCACTCGCTCGCGAAGAAGCTGCACCAGACTGATCTGCCGCGACTGCTCGTACGCGCGGGGGAGCTCATCGGTTCCACTCGGATGCGCCCGTTCGGGAGCATCATCCAGCTCGGCGTGTACCTTCGACTGCTCACCGATATCCGCGACACGCTCGACAAATTCCAGCCGGTCGTCTTCGACCGGTCGCTGAGCGAACTCGTCGCCGCCACCGCGTCGCGGCGCGAGTCGCCGGAGATGTCCGGGGCCAACCGGCGCCGTCTGAAGAAGCTGGCGCGTGAGTACGTGCGGCCGGGCGTGCACGTGAGCGACCTGCACGACAGCCTCGCGCGTATCCAGCAGCAGCGCATCCTGTGGCAGCGTTTCGTCGCTGCCGGTGCACCGCCGGAGGTTCCCGTGGGCATCGCCGACGTTCAGGCCGCGTGGCAGCGAGTTGAACAGGACCTCGCGTCGATCGACGAGCCGCTCAACACGACGCTGCAGAGCGAGCAGCTCGTGCATCTGCCGATCGCGGAGCTTGGCGATCGACTCGCCCTGCTCGCCGCGGAGTCCGATGTGCTGCACAACCTGCAGGAGCGTGCGGAGATTCGCCAGATGCTGCGATCACTCGAACTCGACGGGCTCATCGCCGATCTCGCGTCCCGTCACGTGCCCGCAGAGGAAGTAGCCGCCGAGCTCGAACTGGCTTGGTGGCAGTCCGCACTCGAGTCACTGCTCGAGTCGGACCGTGCCCTCCTCGGAGCCAACACATCTGTCCTCGACCGGCTGGAAGCCGATTTCAGGCTCGTCGACGATGCCCACGCCGCGGGCAGCGCTCAGCTGCTCGCTTGGCAGCTGGCGGAGAACTGGAGCATCGGTCTCGTCGACTGGCCGGACGAATCGGCCGGACTGAAGAGCGCGCTCCGGCAGCCCGCGATCACCTCCGCGAAGCTCCAGTCTGTCGCACCCCACCTGTCCCGGGCGGTGGCCCCGGTGTGGCTAGCTTCGCCATACGAGATCGACACCATCACCGACTCCATGCCGGTCGATACCGTGATTCTCGTCGACGCGGGCGCGATGACCCTCGCGGAGAGCATCGGCGCGATCCGACGAGCCAAGCAGGTCGTCGCCTTCGGTGACCCGGTGACCCAGACACCCGCCGCGTTTCAGATCGCCATCTCGGATGATTTCGAGCAGCCGGCACCGCCGCCGGATGAGCCCGACCTCGACGCGCTGCACGCCGACTCGGCGCTCGCCAGGCTCGGCACACTGCTTCCCACCCTCGCTCTCACCAGGAGCTACCGCGCTGGAGGCGAAGACCTCGCCGAATTGGTGAACAGACGCTTCTACGCCGGAAAGATCGACTCGCTGCCCTGGGCGGGCTCCTTCCTCGGGCATCCCAGCATCAAGGTCGACTTCGTGTCGGGCGGACACGGGATGCCGGACCCGGAGAGCGGCGCCGTCGAGAGTGTGGACGCTGAAGTGGCGCGAGTGGTCGAGCTCGTGCTCGAGCATGCCGCAACGCGCCCTCGGGAGTCGCTCATGGTCATTACGGCGAGTGCAAAGCACGTCGTCCGTGTGCAGCACGCGGTGCTGACGGCCGTTGCCGCGCGACCGGAATTGAACGAGTTCATCCTGAGCGACCGTCCTGAACCGTTCACCGTGATGACGCTCGATCAGGCCGTCGCGGAAAGCCGGGACCGGGTCATCTTCTCGATCGGGTACGGACGCACGCCGCACGGCCGGGTTCTCTCCGATTTCGGTGCCCTCGGTCATCCGGGAGGCGAGAGACTGCTCGCCGTCGCCATGACGCGCGCCCGGCGTTCGATGGTGATCGTCACCTGCTTCGAGTCGTCGGACATCGACGAGTCGCGCATGAACTTCGGCGCCGTTGCGCTTGCCGACATTCTGGCGGATGCTGCGGGCCGTGCTCTCGAGACCGCTCCGGTGGACAGCGACGACCCGATGCTCGTCGACCTCGCGCGCCGACTCCAGGCTCGCGGCCTTCGCGTAGCCGTCGGGCATCGCGGCAAGCTTCCGCTGGTCGCATCGCACGGGGGGATGTGCCTCGCGATCGAGACCGACGCGGAGCTGAACGGCACCGACGGTCAGATCACGAGCTTGCGGGAGTCGTTGCGCCTGCGCCCGGAGATGCTTCGTCGACTGGGCTGGCACTATCTTCGCGTGCACGCATTCGAACTGTTCAGCGACCCGGACGCCGTCGCATACCGAATCGCGAACATGCTCGGCGTATCCTCCGCCCCTCATACAGAACCGATCCCGATCGTTGCCTCCCCGAACGCCTGAGCCGCCCGAGAATCCGGCCCCCGGGGGCGCCCCGGACCCGCGGCATCGCGCTGATCGTGTGCCGCGCCAACGCCGGCGCGTGACGACGGATGCGGTGCCGGGCTCGGACCCGACGCCGCAGAATGAGCCGCCGCGGCACGCCGACGACGAGAACGACGACCGCCTGCGCGGGGACAAGCCGCCGCACTGGGGGTGAAGGGCGGCCTAGCGCCGCGGAGCTGAGACTAGCGACCAGTCGGCAGCGAGTGATTGCCCTCGGCGGTCGGCCGGCCGGCCAGGAGGTCGCGGATCTCGATGAGCAGCTCCGTCTCGGTGGGCGGCACGTTCGGCGGCGTCGCATCCTCCTCCTGCTTCTGGCGGAGGAATGCGACCTTCTTGAGATGGTTGATCGGCACCACGAGGGCGAAGTAGACCACCGACGCGACCAGGAGGAACTGCACGAGCGCCGCGATCACCGCGCCGAACGCCAACTCCGCCACCGCCCCGCTCGTGGTGGGAATCTCCACCACGAACGCCGTCTTGAGGCTTTCCGCGTTGAAGAGCGCCCCGATGGCCGGGTTGAAGATGCCCTCGACCAGAGAGTTCACGATCGCGGTGAACGCCGCGCCGATCACGACGGCGACCGCGAGGTCGATGACGTTGCCCCGCAGGATGAATTCCTTGAACCCCTTGATCATGAGGAGCGGAAGCTTATGCCGCTGTCGTCGCGGACGACTTGGGCGCAGCCGATGACGTGGCAGCAGCGGCAGCCGGCTTCGGCTCCGACTTCACGGAGTCCGATTTCCCGGCATCCGAGCCAGAGCCGCTCGAGTTCGACGAGTCGCTCGAGGACGAGCTCGAGTCGCTTGAGGATGACGATCCGGATGACGATCCACTCGAGCCCTTGCCGCCCGCGGCCGCCCGGGAGTCGTTGCGGTAGAACCCCGAGCCGTTGAAACTCACGCCGATGGCGGTGAACACCTTGCGGAGTCGCCCGGCGCAGGCGGGACACACGGTGAGCGAGTCATCCGTGAATGACTGCTGAATGTCGAAGGCGTTCGTGCACTCGGTGCAGCGGTAGGAATAGGTGGGCACGAAGACCTCCGTTGTGGCGCTGAGGAGCGATGGGGAGAAGAAGTAGAGGTGGCGGACTCAGAAGGTGACGACACCGCTGGGGGTGACGACGCCGTTCACACGCTTGTCGTGCACCTCGCTGGGCACGGAGTCCACAAACTCGTTGTCGAAGGTCACAGCATAGACCGGCGGGCAGCGTTCCATCGATCCGAGGGTGCGGTCGAAGTAGCCCCTGCCCCAACCCATGCGCATTCCTGTCTTGTCGACGGAAGCCGCGGGCACGATGATGAGGTCTACGTCGTTGATCGCGATCGGGCCGAGCAGTTCACCGACCGGCTCGGGAAGGCCGAACAGCCCCTCCGTCTCCTGCTTCCCGTCGGCGACCGCCCAGTCGAGCAGCCCGTCGTCGCGCGAGATGGGCACCAGAACCCGAATGCCCTGCTCGATCGCCCAGTCGACGAAGGGACGGGTATCGGGCTCGTCGGTCGTTGACAGGTACGCCGCCACGGACCGTGCACCCGACTCGGTCGTCAGCCGGATCAGTTGATCGCGCAGCGCCACGGTCGCGTTCGCCCGGTCTCGGGGGCTGAGCTGCCGGCGCCGCTCACGCAGTTCGGCGCGAAGCGCGCGCTTCTCGTGGCTCGCGTCGCGGGTCATCCTGTCATCATAAACCGACCGCGTCGTGAACCCGCGCAAAAGGCACGACCGTATAACGTTGGCCCATGGCGTTCCAGATAACCAAAGCAGTCATTCCAGCCGCCGGGCTCGGCACGCGGTTCCTTCCGGCAACGAAGGCAATGCCGAAAGAGATGCTGCCGGTCGTTGACAAGCCGGCCATCCAGTACGTGGTCGAAGAGGCAGTCGCCGCGGGCCTTGATGACGTGCTGATGATCACCGGACGCAACAAGAACGCGCTCGAGAATCATTTCGACCGGATCGGCGAACTCGAGGCGACCCTGGAGGCGAAGGGCGACACCGAGCGGCTTCAGAAGGTGAACTTCTCAAGTGACCTCGCCGAGATGCACTACGTTCGCCAGGGTGACCCGCTCGGTCTCGGGCATGCGGTGCTGCGCGCGAAGATGCACGTCGGTCGGGAGCCGTTCGCGGTGCTCCTCGGCGACGACATCATCGACGAGCGGGACGTTCTGCTCACCCGGATGATCGAGGAACAGTCGAAGCGCAACGCGAACGTCGTCGCGCTGCTCGAAGTCGACCCTGCGGTCGCTCACATGTACGGTATCGCCACCGTCGAGGCCACGGAAACGGATGATGTCGTGCGTATCACCGGGCTGGTCGAGAAGCCCGCCTCGGGCACGGCACCGTCGAACTACGCGATCATCGGACGCTACGTGCTGCGCCCCGAGGTCTTCGAGGTTCTCGAGAACACCGAGCCGGGAAAGGGCGGCGAAATTCAGCTCACCGACGCCCTCCAGACCATGGCGGAGGACTCGGCAAGCGGAGGAGTCTTCGGCGTCGTCTTCCGCGGCCGCCGGTACGACACCGGCGACAGGCTCGACTACATCAAAGCGATCGTGCAGCTCGCGGTCGAGCGCGACGACCTCGGCCCGGAACTGCGGCCCTGGCTCAAGGCGTTTGCTGGCGGCCTGGACTGACCGCGATGGCGACGTCCATCCCCACATTGCGCGAAGGTGGCGTGACGATTCGCCCCATCCGTTTGCGCGACGCACGGGTGCTCGAACGCGAGCTTCTCGAGAACCGGGGGTGGCTGCGCAAGTGGGAGGCCACCAATCCGAACGGCCCGCTCAGCTTCGACACGCGTGCGAGCATCCGCAGCCTTCAGGCCAACGCGCGAGCCGGCTTCGGGTTGCCGTTCGCGATCGAGCAGGACGGCGATTTCGCCGGCCAGCTCAACGTGTCCTCGATCACCTACGGCTCGCTCGGGTCGGCCACGATCGGATACTGGGTGTCCGAGCGGTTTGCCGGAATGGGGGTGACCCCCACCGCGGTGGCCCTCGCCACCGACTTCTGCTTCTTCCAGGCCGGGCTGCACCGTATGGAGATCTGCATCCGCCCCGAGAACGAACCGTCGCTGCGCGTCGTCGAGAAGCTCGGCTTCCGCTACGAGGGGCTTCGGCGGCGCTATATCCACATCAACGGTGACTGGCGCGACCATTTCTGCTTTGCGCTTGTCGTCGAGGAGCTGCCCACCGGGGTGCTGCGTCGGTGGCTTGACGGGCGCGTGCCGGCGGCGAACGCGGTCATTCCCGAGGCCGATCGCGTCGCCGCGAAGGTGCCGATGCGACTGGGCTCATCCGGCTGACACACCTTCCGGTATTGGCGGTTTTCGCTCGTCTGATCCCCTAGCTTTGAACCATGGGAATAGAAGGCGTCGGATCGAGCGTGGTGATCGCTCTCGCCGCCGTGCTCTGGCTTGTCTATCTCATCCCCACCTGGTTCCGTCGTCGCGAATACCTGGCGACCGAACTCAACGCCGTGCGACTTCAGCAAACCCTCCGCATCCTCGCCGAAACCGCTGAGGTGCCCGAGACTGTGCGCGCCGAGGCGACCGCTCGCAGCGTCGCCGCCCAGCAGAGGGTCCTGCGGCAGAACTTTCAGCGAGAGCAGGCTGTTCAACGAGCGAGGGAGGCCGTGATGAGCCGCGCCGCGGCGCGGACGCTCGCAAGTCTCAAGCCGGAGGTGGCCTCGGGCGTGGTCGTGCACTCGGCCGCGGCGCGTCGGCTGCGGCGTTCCCGGGCGACGACGAGCGGTGTGCTGCTGTTCGCTCTCGCCGCCATCGGGCTCGGCCTGACCCCGCTCTTCGCGCCCGCAGCGACCCTTCTGGTCGCGACCGGCGGAAGCGTCGCGGTCGGGTCCGTCGCGCTGCTCAGCGCTCTGGCTTCTGCCGCCCGCAAGCGATCCCGGATCGCGCGCGAACTCCGCACCGCGACGCAGACGTCGAGCGCGATCGTCCCGCCGAACAGGGCTGCCCAGTCGAGTGAACGGGCGGCGTCCGGCTGGACCCCCGTGCCGTTGCCGAAGCCGCTCTACCTCGGCAAGCCCGCCCCGCAGTCGATCGTGTCCGATGCGACGTTGGCCCAGACCCGTGCCGCCCTGCTGGCGGAGGCGGAAGAGGCGGAGCGGATGCTGCGTGAAGCCGAGCGCGCCGCGAAGGTGACGCCGATCATCCGTCTCGCTGCGGCCGAGAGTCGTTTCGCTCGGATGGGAATCATCGACGACAGCGAGAACACCGTCACGAACCTCGACGACGTGCTCCGCCGTCGCCGCGCAGTCTGAGCTCTCGAGCGCGCACGGCGTCGAGACCCGGGTTATTGCGCTCAAATCGCGCGGCGGGCGACAATCTCCCCACTTCCGGTGGTGAAGTCGCGAGGCGAGCGCGAATTCGCCGGCCGGAATCCTGATATCGTGAATGTCGGTACGGGCCCTTGGCGCAGTTGGTAGCGCGCCTCGTTCGCATCGAGGAGGTCAGGAGTTCGAATCTCCTAGGGTCCACCACCGGAACAAGCCCCGACCGCAAGGTCGGGGCTTGTTCCGTTTCTCTCCGAGCGCCATATCCCGGCGCGGCCGCGCAAGCCCCGTCTGACCACGCCGGAGGTGCTTCAGCTGAGGAGTCTCGAGGCGGTCGACCTGCCGAGGAGGGGTTCAGCGGCCCTTCGCATCGGATTCCGAAGCCCTCGCGCCCTGCTCACGAATGCGCCGGCCGTCCGCAACGTCCTTCTCCTCCTTGTCCGCAGCCTTGGCGCTCTTCTTCGTGCCACGTGGCGGCAACTGAATGTCTTCCTCGGCCGCGATCCCGGCCTGCAGCTGTCGGCCACGCTCGAGTTCGGCGTCGAACTCCGCGCCGAACAGGAGCGCCATATTGGCGAGCCAGAGCCACAACAAGAAGATGACGACGCCCGCGAGGGATCCATAGCTGCGGCTGTAGTTGGAGAAGTTCGCGACGTAGAACGCGAAGGCCACTGACGCGAGGACGAGCACCACGATCGCGAGGAGCGCCCCGGCGCTGACCCAGCGGAACTTCGGCTGCTTCGCATTCGGTGTCGCGTGATACAGGATCGCGACCATAAGCACGAGGATGAGCGCGAGGACCGGCCATTTCGCGATGGACCAGACGACCCGTGCGGCCTCGCCGACGCCGAGGGCGTTACCGACCGCATCCGTCACCGGTCCGGAAATGGCCAGAATGATTGCCATGAGAAGGATGAGGAGGATCCCGGTCACCGTCACGAGCAGTTGGACGGGCTTGAGCTTGAGGAACGTTCGCCCCTCGTCGATTTCGTAGACGCGGTTCATTGCGCGGGTGAAGGCGCCGACGTAGCCCGAAGCCGACCAGATGGCGAGAACGATGCCGGACACGAGCGCGAAGCCCGCCGCGGGGGATCGGCTGAAGTCTTCAATCGGCCCGCGCAGCACCTCGACCGCGTCCGGCGGAGCGATGTCCTCGAGAATCGCGATCAACGCGTTCGCCGACTGCCCGAACACGCCAAGCAACGACACGAGCGCGATGAGCGCCGGAAACAGCGAGAGCACGGCGTAGTAGGTGAGCGACGCCGCGATGTCCGTGCACTCGTCCGCGCTGAACTCTCTCAACGTCTTGCGGAAAACGTACTTCCATGACGGCTTCTTCAACTTCGCCGGTGAATCCGGCTTGCGTTCGTCGTCTGGTGATGGAGCGTTTGCGAGCCGCTCGCTCGCGCCTGCCTCGGCCACTACGATCCTTCCCTACAGCATTCGCGGAAAAAAACACGGGGGCCGCGGCCGACCGGCCGCGGCCCCTCGAAAGTCACCTGAGAAACTCAGGGCCCTGTGCTGCCGTCTTGGACGGCGTGCTTCGCCTGGCCGGCCTCGTCCTTCATGTCGCCCGCAGCGGAAGACGCGTCGGACTTGACGTGCTCCGCGCCATCCGTCGCCTTGTCCTTGACGGCGGCCACCGCATCCTGGGCTGGTTCGCGCAGGTTCTCGGCGACCTCTTTCGCGGCGTCGGTCACCTCGTGCACCAGCGGCTCGGCGGCGTCCTTTATCGACGAGGCCATCTCCTTCTCCTTCTGGCTCGCCGGGACGAGCGACGCGGCGAGCCAGCCCACACCAAACGCGATGAGTCCGACGGCGAGAGGGTTGCCTTTCGCCTTGTCCACCGCGTGATGCGGCGCGCCCGCGATGCTGCCGCCCGCGGATGAAGCCCGGTCGCCGACGTCGGAGGCGACTCCCATCACGCGGTCCTTCACCGAGCCGACAGCACCTTTCACCTTGTCGGTCTGGCGTCCGACAATCTTCGACGGAGTCACCTTGTCGGCGAGCGCATCCACGTCGCCTCCGAGTTCGCGCCTCGTGCGCTCGATGTCTGCGCGGATCTGGTCCGGGTTGTTCGTCATCGGTTCTCCTCATTCTTTCTAAGCGTTTCAGGAATCTTCTTCAGGGAATCGACGGTGCGTGGCGCGCCCTGCACGGTCTTCAACTCCTTCTTGCCCTGTAGATACAGGACGAGCGCGATGATGCCCCAGATCACTGCGACAACGACAGCAGACCAGGCGTTGTTGTTGAACAGGTAGCCGAGGGCCCACCACAGCGCGACGGACAGGAAGAACACCGCCATCAGTCCGGCGTAGCCAGCGCCGCCCATCAGGCCGGCGCCCTTTCCTGCCTTCTTGCCGCTCTGGGCCAGTTCAGCCTTCGCGAGTTCAATCTCCTGGCGCATGAGGGTGGAGAGGTCTCTTGTCACCTCACCGAGCAGGTCGCCGAGAGAAGTTTGCGCCGCCTTCTCCTCTGACGGGGTCGGGACGTCAGTCATCGTTGCGCATCCCCGATGAACGGGTCGTCACCGAGGGCCGTAGTGCCGCCCGGCGTCACGGTGCCTCCGGACACCGTTGCGCCAGTCGTGCCGTAACCGCCAGACTGCCCGGTGAGCGCCGGGTCCGAGTAGGCGGGATCGGCGTAGGTTACGGGGGTAGCCATCGGTGGCTGGGCCAGCCCGGTCGTACCGGGCGTGGTCGTGTCCGCTCTGGCGTCCGCAGCAGCGGACGTGACCGATCGGGTGAGGCGTCCGGCGAGCACGCCGGCGACGGCGGCCATCGCGATGAAGGTTCCGGGCCGTCGGCGGGCGAAGCCGCGCACCTCGTCGAGCAGTGATCCTGGGTCGCGTTCATCGAGCCAGTCGGCGACACTCCCCGCCCTGGTCGCGGCCTGCTGCACGAGGTCCGATGCCACGCCGTTGCCCTCGGAGTTGGCGGCCATCGAGCTCAGCTCGTCACTGATCGAGTGCAGCCCGGTCGCCACGCGATGCTGTTGCGAAGAGGCTTGGTCCCTCAGTTCACTCTTCGCATCGGTGTAGAGATCCTTCGCCTGCGTCTTCGCCTCGGACGCGACCTTCGTCGCCTCCTGCTTCGCAGTGCTGGCTACCTGGTGTCCGGCCTCCGACGCCTTACCGCCGAGGTGGGCGGCCTGGTCCTTCGCAGCGTCGGCCATTCCGCCACCCGTGCCGGTGGTGCTGCCGGTGGTGGTCGTCCCCACGGGAGGCACCCCTGAACCGACAGGAGGCACCCCTGAATAGCTGTTCGACATGTTGGTCCCTTTCGTCGCGCGGGTACGGCACCCGGTTCCCGGGCGCGCGCCGCATCTGTCGTTGGTACCTCCAGCTTTCGCGCTCAGGAATCAATCAGCAACCCCCTCGCGGTTCGCCAGCAGCGAAGCTATAGTCGTGCCTTCAGCGGCCTATCCAGCGGTCGACGAAGTCGTTTCGGAAGACCGCATCCGGGTCCATTCGAGCCGCAAGGTCGCGGAATACCGGCAGTTTCGGGTAGAGCTCTGCGAGACGGTCGCGGTCCGTCTCGAACACCTTTCCCCAGTGCGGCCTCGCATCGAACGGAGCCAGCGCCGCGTCGACGAGCGGCAGCAGCGCCGACACTTCGGGGATGTGCTGACGCCAGGTGAAGTGGATGCCGGCGCAGTCCTCGTGCAGGGCCGGGCTGAGCCACAGATCGTCCGCCGCCATCGTGCGCAGCTCTGAGACGAACAGGTGTGGCCGGAGGCGCGCGGCGATGCCACGGATCGCCTCGACCGCCGCGAGAGCGTGCCTGCGCGGCATCAAGTACTCGCTCTGCAACTCCTCCCCGTTGCTCGGCGTGAACCCGAGCCGGAAATGCGGCAGCCGGTCCCACCAGGGGCCGGCGACGCCCAGTTGCTGTGTGGTGTTCTCGGCCGAGACGTCAGGAAGCGGATGCATCTCGCGCTTGGCCCGGGTGGCCCCGAAGAAGCGGTCGTCCAAATCCGCCGCGGCATCAACTCGCGACTTGCGCCACGCCTGAGTGATCCCCTCGTCACCCCAGTGGGTGAACAGGCTCACGCTGTAAGCGCTTGAGGTGATGGCGTCGAAATTGTCGGCGAGACTCGACCAGGCGAGGTTCTCGTAGACGTCCTGCCTCACTTTGAACGCGGGCACGATATCGAGACTGATCCGCGTGAGGATGCCGAGCATGCCGAGGGCGACCACCACTCCATCAAAGTCGGGCTCGCCGCGGCGCATCACCACGAGGGTGCCGTCGGCCTTCACCATTTCGACGCCGGCCACGGCGGCAGCGAGGCTCGGGTTGGAATCGCCGGAACCGTGAGTTCCGGTGGCGATCGCGCCGGCGACCGAGATATGCGGCAGGGAGGCGAGATTGTGAACGGCAAAGCCGGCGGCGTCCAGCCGCTCGGCGAACTCGCCGTACCGGGCTCCCGCGTTCACGGTCACGGTGCGCGCCGCCTGATCGATGGTCAGCTCCGCGGGCATCCTCTCCAGCGAGATGTGGGCGCCGGTCGTGTCTGCGATGTGGTTGAACGAGTGCCGGCTGCCGAGGGCCCGCGCGAGGGGAGCGGCGGCGACGACCTCGCTCAGCTCATCGACGGATTGCGGACGGTGGAAGCTCGCCGCCGCGTAGTTCAGGTTGCCGGCCCAGTTAGTAGAGGTCATGGTCCATTGTCGTGCGCACGGGCGCAGAGTCGGCTGGTCGAGAGCAACGCACGCGCAACGGGCACGACCTCTCGCTCGTTCCCGGCGGGCTACGCTCGAACGATGCAGACACGAACTCTCGGCCGCACCGGCCGCGCCGTCTCCGTTCTCGGCCTCGGCACCTGGCAGCTCGGCGCCGACTGGGGTGACGTGGATGAGAGCGACGCGCGCGCGATCCTCGACGCGGCCGTCACGTCAGGGGTCACACTGTTCGACACCGCCGACGTATACGGGGACGGACGCAGCGAGCGTTTCATCGGCGATTTCCTCCGCGATAATCCGGGGCACCGCATCACGGTCGCGACCAAGATGGGCCGCCGGGAGGCGCAAATACCCGAGAACTTCACCCTCGGCAGGTTCCGGGAGTGGACGGATCGGTCAAGGCGCAACCTCAAAGTCGACACGCTCGACCTCGTGCAGCTTCACTGCCCGCCCACTGCGGTGCTCTCCAGCGACGAGGTCTACGACGCGCTCGACGTGCTCGTCGAGAATGAAGCCATCGCCGCGTATGGGGTGAGCGTCGAACGCACCGACGAGGCCCTCGCGGCGATCGCACGGGGCGCGTCCACCGTGCAGATCATCCTCAACGCGTTCCGCATCAAGCCGCTCGATGAGGTGCTGCCCGCAGCGATCGCGGCCGACGTCGGAATCATCGCGCGGGTGCCACTGGCATCCGGACTCCTCAGCGGCAAGTACAGCACCGCCACCACATTCGCCGAGAACGATCACCGCAACTACAACCGCGACGGGTCGGCCTTCGACGTGGGGGAGACGTTTTCCGGCGTCGACTTCGAGCAGGGAGTCGCCGCCGCGCAGGAGTTCGCCGCGCTCGCCGCCGCCACCGGGCTGACTACCGCGCAGGCGGCACTCGCCTGGGTCGCGCAACTGGACGGAGTGAGCACGGTGATTCCCGGCGCCAGGTCGGTGGAGCAGGCACGGTCCAACGCCGTCGCGGGATCGGCGCAAGCCCTGCCCGCAAGCTTCAACGCCGGTGTCGTGTCGCTTTACGACCGCTATTTCCGCGCCGCCGTGCATCCGCGCTGGTAGCTCGGGCGTCAGCGAGGCGCAAGCCGCGCGGTGCGCACGCGGGCTGCCCTGCGTGCCGGAAGCGCCCCGAAGGAGGCGAAGGCCAGCGCGGCGATGGCCGCACCCGCGACCGGCAGGGCGGGGATCAGTGATCCGGTGAGCGCGAGCGCGACCCACACCGCCGCGACCGTGACCGCGAGCTCGAGCCACAGGGCCACCAGCGTGCCCCACCGACCCGCTCGACGTTCTGTCTTCGGGGTCACTCGGAAGACCGCCGCGCCGCCGAAGATCACCTTCGCCGTCGCCCGGAGCGTCACGATCAACGTCGAGCCGTAGAGAGCGCTCGCCATTGCGAGGAATGTTCCTCCGGCGACGAGTCCCCGTTGTCGCACGACGCGCACCGTCTCCGGCAGAAGCGGAGCTGCCGCGCAGAGGCCCGTGACCGCGATCGCCCACAGCGGCTGATCCGCGGTGCCCCCGAGCGCGGCGAGCAGAAGGTTCGCGAGCATCAGCACAGCCCCGGCGGTGGCCAGGAGTGGAAAGGTGAGCTGCTCGAGCAGCAGGTCGAGCTTCTCTGCGACGGACAATCTCGAGCGGATGATGCGCCGCCAGTAGTTCCGCAGGAATTCGGTCGTGCCCTCGACGATTTTCGTATGCTGCGTGCGGAACGCGTGGTAGTCGACGGGGTAGTCCTCTTCGCACACGAGGTCATGGTCGTAAGCGATGCGGTATCCGGCGATGCGCGCCTCGAAGCTGAACGCGAGATCTTCCGCGACCGTCTCGGGGATCGGACCCGCGGCCCGGTAGCAGGCGGAGCTGATCATCGCCCCATGGCCGAGGAAGCTGGAGAAGCCGATGC
Organism: Microbacteriaceae bacterium; assembly: GCA_025465095.1. Lineage (GTDB taxonomy): Bacteria > Actinomycetota > Actinomycetes > Actinomycetales > Microbacteriaceae > Marisediminicola. The sequence goes on from JAODME010000005.1 coordinate 154,698, forward strand.
GAGCACGTGCCGCCTGGCTGATACCGATGTGAGTGCCCAGGATCCCGGCGAACGTCGTGGCGAAGGCGGTCCTGCTCGGCGAAGCCCGGTGCCTGGCCTGCACGATCCCCGTTCGCCGGTGATCGGCGAAACCCTGGAGTGCCCTGTGGACGAAGTGCGGAGGCAGCACCTCGTCGCTGTCGAGGACGACGAAATAGTCGAACCGGCCGAGAAGGAGCTCAATGCCGTGATTCAGGTTTCCCGCCTTGAAGCCGCTGCGCGTGGACCGCCGGATTACCTCCGCCCCGTTCTCGATCGCGAAGGCGTCGATCGCGCTCCGCAGCTCGTCGCGCGCGGAGTCGTCGAGGATGACCGTCGTGACCGGGTGCTGCTGAGCCATGCTGCTGTGAAGTGCGGTGGGATCGAAGTCATCCGCGGTGCAATAGAGCAGGGCCACTCGTCGGCTCGGTGAGGACGACGCCGCTACGGGCGACGTGCCCGCAGGTCGAAACCAGAATCGGGCGGTCGCCCACATGGCGAGGTGCCGTACTCCGTTCAGCCAGATGGCACTTGATGCGGCGCCGATGAGGACGATCGCGGTGGTCTCGAGCAGGTGACTCGATGCGACGGTGGCGGCGTAGATGCCAAGGAGCGTCAACCAGATCGTGCCCACGCCGCCCCAGAACAGCGCGACCGCGCGGCCCCCCGCGGATCTTCCTCGACTCGAATGCAACGTGACCTCGATCTGCTCGGCAAGCGGCGCGCGAATTGAAGCTGGGTGCAGTTTTTCTCAGGTGATCCAGCATCGATGCTCAGCCTTCAAGTTCGTTGTGAATCCTCGAGGCGGGAGGGCGACAACGGCGCGAGCTTCTCAGCCGTTGTCGTCGGGGTCCATCCCGGTGCGCTCGCCCGATTCGAGACCGGCGATGTCGGCGAGGTCGGCGGCATCCAACTCGAATCCGAAGACGTCCGCGTTCTCGCGGATCCGCTCCGCCGTCACCGACTTCGGAATCACCACGAGCCCCTGCTGTAGGTGCCAGCGGATCACCACGCGCGCCGGGCTCACCCCGTGCTTCTCGGCGAGAGTGTCGAGCACGGGGTTTTCGAGCACTCGACCCCGGGCGAGCGGCGACCACGCCTCGGTCAGAATCGCGTGCTTCGCATCGAACTTGCGCACCGTGCGCTGCGGGAGCCAGGGGTGCAACTCCACCTGATTGATCACCGGCACCACCTCCGACTCGCCGAGGAGCCTCTCGAGGTGCTGGGGATGGAAGTTTGAGACGCCGATCGAGCGGATCGCACCATCCGCCCTCAACTTCTCCATCGCTTTCCAGGTCTCGAGGTAGCGGTCCTGTCGCGGCGCCGGCCAGTGAATCAGGTACAGGTCGAGGTAGTCGAATCGGAGCCTGGCCAGGCTCTGCTCGAATGCGCGGAGCGTGCTGTCGTAGCCGTGGTCGTCCTGCCACACCTTGGTGGTGACGAAGATGTCCTCGCGCGGAATTCCGGATGCCCGCACTCCGTCGCCGACGCCGGTCTCGTTGTCGTAGAGGGACGCCGTGTCGATGTGCCGGTAGCCTGCGTCGATCGCCGTGCCGACGACTGCCGCGGCAACATCGTTCGGCACCTTGTAGACGCCGAGCCCCAGCTGCGGGATGCCGCGGCCGTCGTTCATCGGGAGCACGGGGGAGAAGGGAGAGGAGGCCATCGCGGTCACAGCCGCGCGGATCGGGCGCGGGCGAAGCTGTACAGGCCGAACGCGACGAAACCCGCACCGACGAGACCCAGAATGATCGCGCCGAACGGCAGCTCGACGAGTGCCTTGAGCGCCCCGTCGAGACCGGTGGCCCGGCTTGAGTCGGAGGTCACGGCAGCGATCACGAAGAGGATTCCGACGATGGCGAGAGCGATGCCCTTCGCGATGTAGCCGACCTTACCGAGGGTCACGATGGCCGTGCCGCGCTTGCCCGACGGAACCGCGATGTCTTCGCGGAACTTCTCCTTCGCTCCCTTGGCGCAGAAGTAGCCGCCGATTACGACGACGGCGAGCCCGATGGTGACGAGCAGCACGACACCAGCCGGCGTGGCGATCAGGGTCGCACTGAAGCTCTGGGTGTCGGAGGAGGAAGAGGATGACCCGCCGCTGGCGAACGTGAACGCGGTTGCCGCGACCCCGAAATAGGCGACCGCTTTGCCGAACTCGATGACCCGGCGCGCCCACTTGCGCTTCTCCTCCTGCATCGGCACGAGGATCGCCTCGATTGTCTGCCATAGCCCGAGCGCCACGAGCCCGACCACGACCGCCCACAGCATGAAGACGCCGCCCGGACGGGAGGCCAGGCTCTCGAGCGCGCCCGACTGGTCCGCCTTACCGCCGGCCCCGCTCGCGACGCCGATCGCGATGCCCCCGATGAGAAGATGCAGCACTGCGTTGACGGCGTACCCACCTCTGGCGAACACCTGGAAGTACCGGTTGTTGCTCACGGTTCGCGCCGTGCCGGTCGCTCGATCAGTCATCGAACCAGCGTAGTTGTCACGCCGCGGAGGACGAGAACTACGCTCAGCTCGGCTGCACCGAGATCGGCTCGGTGTCGGGAATGGGGCTCGCGTCACGGCCACGCAGATCCGGATGCCAACGGCGGAACACCGTCGGGACGAGAAACCCGACCGCGGCGAACGACGCAGCCGCCCAGAATCCGCCGACGGCGCCGTTCGCGTCGATGAGGAAACCTGCCGCGGCTGATCCGATCGCCGCACCGATGAGCTGGCCGGTGCCGACCCAGCCGTACGCCTCCGCCGTCTCGCTGAACTTGACGCTCGCCGAGACGATCGCGAACATCACGGCGAGAGCGGCGGCGAGCGTGATTCCGGCGACGATGAGCGCCACCGAGAGGGACCAGAACTCCCACGCGAAGATCGCGAGGAACATTCCGACGAAGACCACGAACATTCGTCTCGACAGAGACCATGGTCCGACCGGGGTGTGGCCGAACGACAGGCCGCCGATGAGCGATGCGACCGCCCAGATTGCGAGCACGAAGCCGGATTCGGCCGAACCCTCCCCGAAGCTTGCGACGACAGCGGCTTCGACCGCCGCGCAGGCTCCGACGAGCAGGAACCCGGTGATGGTTGCGAGCAGTACGGGGCGGCGCGCGAGCACGCGCCCCAACTTGCGTCGGCTTCGAGGAACGCGCACTCGCCCGACCTCCGGAGAGGCGATGAACCACGCTCCGCCGCCGAGGAGGAAAACCATGGCTACGGTGATTGCGAGCACTGTCGAGATCTGGGTGGCGATGAAGGTCGTCACGACCGGGCCTGCGATCCAGATGATCTCCTGTGCGGACGCGTCCAGGGAGAACAGCGGTGTGAGCTGCCTGGAGTTGACCATTTTCGGGTAGATCGTGCGAACGGCGGGCTGCACGGGCGGCGTGCTCAGCCCACTGATGAGACCGACGAGCATGTACGCCCAGAGCGGAAGCACGAAGAAGGCGATGCAGCCGATCGACACCGCGCAGATCACCAGGGTGACCGTGAGCACGCGCCGCATGCCCCACACGCCCATCCACCGGCTCGTGAGAGGTCCGGCGACGGCCTGACCGACGCTGGTGGCGGCGAGCACGAGCCCTGCGGCGCCGTAGGAGCCTGTGATCCCCTCGATGTGGAGCAGGTAGGCCAGCGACAGCATCCCCGTCGGGAAGCGGGCGGTGAGCTGTGCGCTGATGATCCGGGCGACTCCCGGTGTCTTCAGCAGGCTGGCGTAACTACTCACAACAGGTGAGCCTAGCGGCGTCGATCGCCCGCGCGGCGGTGTCCGACGCCCGCGATAGCCTGTGGATAACTTCGTCGAACTTATACACAGTTGTGGACGACACGCCACTAGATGTGGGGGTGGGCGAATGTCAGAAGCCCGCTATATAGTGGTGGAACCGTCTGGCCGGCAAACCGGTTTCAGTCGCTTCGTGGGTAGGTAAGAGGAGTTTTTCGTGGGAATTACGGTAGTCAAGCGCAATGGTGAACGAGAGCCTTACGACGCCAACAAGATCAACCTGGCGATCGAGCACGCGAGCGCCGGTCTCGACGACAACATTGCGTGGGTGACCCAGATCGCGTCGGAACTCGAGATCACGCTGTTCGACGGGATTTCGACGCAGCAGCTCGACGAGGCCGTCATTCAGGTCGCCCTTCAGAACGTGAAGGACGACCCGGCGTTCGACACCGTCGCCGCGCGGCTCCTGCTCAAGACCATCTACAAGCGCGTGCTCGGCGACTACGAGAACGATGACGAGCTCAAGTCCCTGCATGCTGCCCACTTCGGCGCCAACATCATGCGCGGCGTCGAGGAGAAGCTGCTCGACCCGCGTCTTGGCGAGCTGTTCGACCTCTCGGTTCTTGCGAACGCGCTCGAGCCCGCGCACGACGAACTGCTCAAGTACATCGGCGTCGTCACCCTCAACAACCGCTACGGCATCAAGGGGCGCAACGGCGACACCCTCGAGGTTCCGCAGTACTTCTGGATGCGCATCGCGATGGGGCTCTCGCTCAACGAGGCGAACCCGACAGCACATGCCATCGCCTTCTACGAGAAGATGTCGAAGCTCGAGTACCTGGCCGCCGGATCGACGCTCGTCAATGCCGGCACGATCTACCCGCAGCTCGCGAACTGCTTCGTCATGGAGATGCAGGACGACATGGAGCACATCGCGAAGACCACTCGCGACGTGATGTGGCTCACCAAGGGCACCGGCGGCATCGGGCTCTCCGTCACCAAGCTGCGCGCGCAAGGCTCGCCGATCCGCTCGAACAACACGACCTCGACCGGCCCCATCCCGTTCATGCACACGATCGACTCGATCCTGCGCGCCGTCAGTCGCGGCGGCAAGAAGTTCGGCGCGCTGTGCTTCTACATGGAGAACTGGCACCTCGACTTTCCCGAGTTCCTCGACCTCCGCCAGAACTCGGGCGACCCCTACCGCCGCACCCGCACCGCGAACACCGCAGTATGGATCAGCGACGAGTTCATGAAGCGCGTGCAAAACGACGACGACTGGTACCTCTTCGACCCGCTCGAGGTCGCCGACCTCAACGAGCTGTACGGCAAGGCGTTCTCCGCCCGCTACAACGAGTACGTGGCGCTCGCCGACTCCGGCCAGCTGCGCATGCACAAGAAGATCAAGGCACGCGAGCAGTTCAAGTCGATCCTCATCTCCCTGCAGACGACTTCGCACCCGTGGCTCACCTGGAAGGACACGATCAACAACCGCGCCCTGAACAACAACACGGGCACGATCCACCTGTCGAACCTGTGCACCGAGATCACGCTGCCGCAGGACGAAGACAACGTGTCCGTCTGCAATCTCGCATCGATCAACCTGTCCCGGCACCTGCTGTTGGCGGGGGGCGTCGCCAAGCCGACGATGGATTGGGCCAAGATCGAGGAGAGTGCCCGCCTCGCCGTGCGGCAGCTCGACAACCTGATCGACATCACCAAATCGTCGGTGAAGGAGGCGGACTTCTCTAACCAGCAGAACCGCGCCATCGGGCTCGGCGTGATGGGCTTCACCGACATCGTCGAGAAGCTCGGCATCAGCTACGAGAGCGAGGAGTCTTACGACCTGATCGACCAGATCATGGAACACGTCTCCTACGCGGCGATCGACGAGAGCGCGGACCTCGCACGGGAGCGTGGCGCCTACTCGAACTTTGAGGGCTCCGGCTGGTCGAAGGGAATGGTGCCCATCGACAGCATCGCCCTGACCGAAGCGGATCGCGGAATCGACATCAAGGTCAACCGCACCACACGCCTCGACTGGGACGCCCTTCGAGTCAAGGTCAAGGGTGGAATGCGCAACGCCACCCTCATGGCGATCGCGCCGACAGCATCCATCGGTCTCGTCGCGGGCACGACTCCGGGTCTCGACCCGCAGTTCTCGCAGATCTTCAGCCGCGCGACCTCGAACGGCAAGTTCCTCGAGGTCAACCGCAATCTGGTCACCGACCTGCAGCAACTCGGCATCTGGGATTCGACCCGCGAGCTGATCCTGCGCAGCCAGGGTGACATTCAGAACATCGCCGCCATCCCGGATCACGTCAAGGCCGTCTACAAGACGAGCTTCCAGCTGTCGCCGTACGCCTTCATCGAGGTCGCCGCGCGTGCCCAGAAGTGGATCGACCAGGCGATCAGCCGCAACATGTACCTCGAGACGCGGGATCTCGGCGACATGATGGACATCTATTCAGCGGCATGGGAGCGGGGCGTCAAGACCACCTACTACCTGCACATGAAGCCGCGACACACGGCGGAACAGTCGACTGTGAAGGTGAACAAGGCGGAGCAGATCGGCACCGGCGAGCGCCGCGGCTTCGGGTCGGCGTCGTCCGCATCCGCCGTTGCGGACGCGGAGCCGGCCGCAGCCGTGAGCGCGGGACCGCGCAAGGGGTTCGGTTTCGGAAAGGCGGGCAACTGATGGACGAGTATGAAGTTCCGGTCGACCCGATGGACGACCTTCAATGCGACAGCTGCCAGTAAGCCCGCGGGCATTCGGTACACAGACTAAGAGAGCAGAATAACGACATGGGCATTCTCGGCACCGGACTGCAGGACGGACTCCTGCTCAAGCCGATCAAGTACCAGTGGGCGATGGATCTGTACGACCAGGCGGTGGCGAACACGTGGTTTCCGAACGAGATCCAGTTGGGTGAGGACATCGCCGACTTCAAGAAGATGACGGATGAGGAGCGTCACGCCGTCACCTTCCTGATGAGCTACTTCAACCCCAACGAGCTGCTCGTGAACAAGGCCCTCGCCTTCGGTGTGTACCCTTACGTCTCCGCGGCGGAGTGCAGCCTGTACCTCGCCAAGCAGATGTGGGAGGAGGCGAACCACTGCATGTCGTTCGAGTACGTGCTCGAGACGTTCCCAATCGACCGCGAGGCCGCCTACAACTCCCACGTCGACATCCCCTCGATGGCGCGCAAGGAAGAGTTCGAGATGAAGTACATCCGTCGCATGACGGAGAACACGCTCGACATCACCACCACCGAAGGCAAGAAGGACTTCGTGCGCAATCTCGTCGCGTACAACGTGGTGCTCGAAGGCATCTGGTTCTACTCGGGCTTCATGGTGGCGCTGTCGTTCCGCCAGCGGAATCTGCTGCGCAACTTCGGGTCGCTCATGGACTGGGTGGTGCGTGACGAGTCGCTGCACCTCAAGTTCGGTATCAATCTGATCCTCACGGTGCTGGAGGAGAACCCGGACCTGCAGACGGAGGAGTTCGCGGCAGAGATCAAGCAGATGATTCTGGATGCTGTGGAGATGGAAGAGGCGTACAACCAGGATCTGCTGCCGGGCGGCATCCTCGGCCTCAACGCGAACTACATCAACCAGTACGTGAAGTACCTGGCCGACCGCCGGCTCGAGGAGCTCGGCTTCGAGGCCGAGTACAACGTTTCGAACCCGGCGAAGTGGATGGCGGCGGCGAACGACACGCTGCAGCTCGTGAACTTCTTCGAGTCGACGAACACGTCCTACGAATCGAACGCATCGGCGACCGTCAGCTCGAGGTAGGTTCCGCTATCGCCTGCGGCGATGCCGGCTCGGGCCGAGCGGGCCGAACTCGCTCAGCCCTGAAAGTCCTCGGGGTCGACGTCGTCGAGGAATCTCTTGAACTCGGCGAGCTTGGCATCCTCGTCAGTTGCGTCTGCAGTCGCCGCGGCCGCCGTCTCGTCCGGGATGCCCGCGTCGTCGAGGACCTCGTCAGCAACCCAGATCGGTTTCTCGGTGCGGGCCGCGAGCGCGATGGCATCCGATGGGCGAGCATCGATGACCCGTCGGCCGTCCGCGGTGCGCAGCGTGATCTCCGCGTAAAAGGTGCCGCCCTCGATGCGCGTCACCTCGACGCGCTCCACCTCGGCACCGAATGCGTCCAGGAAACTCTTCATCAGGTCGTGGGCCAACGGTCGCGGCGGCGTTGCACCTTCAATGGCGATGAAGATGGATGTCGCCTCCTGGGCGCCGATCCAGATGGGAAGCAACCTTCCCGCACCGGGCTCGTCGGAGAGGGGTTTCAATAGGATGACCGGTTGCGAACTGGAATCAACCGCGAGGCCTATGACTCGGACCTGGACCATGAGTGGCAACTCCCGGGAACGGGAACGGGAAAGGGTGAACGTCCCATGATAGGTCGTCCACGCGGTGTTGGTTCCCTTGATTGCTGAGCGCCGGAAGCCTCGACGTGCCGCTTCTCGCGGTGTGTCCGGCCGCGAACTGGTGTCGGAGAGTGGCTAGCGTGGCGGCATCCGGATCGCCCCATCGAGACGGATGGTCTCGCCGTTGAGCATCGGGTTCTGCACGATATGCAGGGCGAGTGCGGCGTATTCGGATGGCCTGCCGAGGCGAGACGGATGCGGCACTTGCGCACCGAGGGCATCCTGCGTCGCCTGCGGAAGGCCCGCCATCATCGGCGTCGCGAAGATGCCGGGCGCGATCGTGACGACGCGAATGCGATGCTGCGCGAGCTCGCGGGCGATCGGGAGCGTCATCCCGGCTACGCCCGCCTTGGACGCGGAATACGCGGCCTGTCCCACTTGCCCGTCGAACGCGGCGACGGAGGCGGTCGACACGATCACGCCACGCTCCTCGCCGATTCGGTCGGCGGCGATCATCGCGGCGGCGGCGAGCCGGATGACGTTGAAGGTTCCGGTGAGGTTGACCCGGAGGACGCGCTCGAAATGCTCGAGCGGAAGCGGACCGCTGCGGCCGACAGTTCGGCCCGGCGTAGCGACGCCGGCGCAATTGACCACGATGCGCAGCGGACCGAGGCCCGCCGCGGTCTCGACGGCCGTCGTCACCTGAACCTCGTCCGCGACGTCGGCCGCAGCGAAAGTGAAGCCATGTTCGACAGCGACCGCCTCGCCCTCCGAACTCGGCAGGTCGACGATCACTACGATCGCGCCCGCGTCGCGCAGCGCGCTCGCCGTCGCAAGTCCGAGCCCGGACGCCCCGCCGGTCACGAGCGCGACGGATCCGACGATCTCCATCAGATGCGCTCTATGATCGTCGCATTGGCCATGCCACCGCCCTCGCACATGACCTGCAAGCCGAAGCGTCCCCCGGTCTGCTCGAGTGTGTTGAGCATCGTGGTGAGCAGCCGCGTTCCCGATGAGCCGAGCGGATGCCCGAGCGCGATCGCCCCACCTCGCGGGTTCACGCGTGCAGGATCGGCCCGCAGCTCCCGTTGCCAGGCGAGCGGAACGCACGCGAAGGCCTCGTTCACCTCGAAGGTGTCGATGTCGTCGATGCCGAACCCGGACCTGGCAAGAATGCGTTTGGTGACCGGGATGATGCCGGTCAGCATCTCCACCGGGTCGGACCCCAGCACCGCTGTGGCGCGGACCCGGGCTCGCGGGGTGAGCCCGAGCAGCGCAGCCTTCTCCTCGCTCATGATCAGCACGGCCGAGGCGCCGTCGGTCAGCGGTGACGAGTTGCCGGCGGTCACCCGCCATTCGATCTCGGGGAACCGTTTCGCTATCGCGTCGCTGTGGAAAGCGGGCCGAAGTTCGGCGAGCTTCCGGACGCTCGTGCCGACGCGCACCGTCTCGTCGACCGAGAATCCGCCGACCGGAACGATCTCGTTCGAGAAGTCCGCCTTCGCGGCGAGCAGGTGCGAGCGTGCGGCGAACTCGTCGAGCGCGTGGCGATCGAGCTTCCAGCGTGCCGCGACCAGCTCGGCGGAGATGCCCTGCCCGATCAGTCCCTCCGGGTAGCGTTCGCCGATCATCGGCCCGAACGGGTCCTGGCCGAGCGTCGCGAAGTTGATCGGGTTCTGGCTCATCAGCTCGACGCCGCAGGCGATCACGATGTCGTAGGCGCCGGCGATTACTCCCTGCGTGGCGAAAGCGGTGGCCTGTTGGCTGGATCCGCACTGTCGGTCGATCGTCGCGCCGGGCACGGACTCCGGGAAACCGGCCGCGAGCACGGCATTTCGCGTGATGTTGACGGCCTGGCGAGCGACCTGGGACAGGCATCCGCCGATCACGTCGTCGATCATCCCCGGATCGAGATCGCTGCGCGTGACGAGCGCGCGCAGCGTCTCGGCGAGCAGATCGACCGGATGGAATTCGGAGAGCTGACCTCCTGGCTTGCCGCGGCCGGAAGCAGTGCGGATGGCGTCGACGATGATGGCTGCGGTCATGGTCCGACTTCAATCGCGGGTGCTGGCGATGCAGGCAAGTGACATTGATTGTTCTCCTGCTGAGGGTAGGGGGAGGAGGGGGCGGTCTGAGCAGATCAGGTGCCGCCGAGCCCCGTCGTGGAGATGCCCTTGATGATCTGCCGTTGGAAGAACAGGAACACGATGATCAGCGGCAACGCGGCGAGAATCGCCGATGCCATGTTCTGTGCGTACTGCACACCGAACGCGCTCTTCACTGTTTGCAGCCCGACCGGCAGCGTCATGAGGGATGTGTCGTTGACGACGAGAAACGGCCAGAGGAAGTTGTTCCAGGCGCTGATGAATACGAAGATCGAAACCGCGGCGAGGATGGGCCGGGAGAGCGGCAGCACGATCGACCAGAACACCCGCAGGCGGCTCGCGCCGTCGACTCGCGCAGCCTCCTCGAGTTCGATCGGCACCTGATCGAAGAACTTCGCCAGGATGAAAACCATCGCCGGAGCGACGACCTGCGGCAGAATCAAGCCCAAGTAAGTGTCCACCGTGTTGAAGGCAAGGGCCTGATAGAACAGCGGAATGATGAGGACTTGCGGTGGAACGATAATCGCCGCGACGATGGCGATGTACCAGGTGCGGCGGCCGGCGAAGTCGAGACGTGACAGAGCGTACGCGGCCAGAGCGCCGGTCGCGACGGTCAGCGCTGTGATCACTACCGCGGTGAGAATGCTGTTGACGGTCCACAGCGGGATGTTGCCCTCCGCGAGCACCTGCGAGTAGGCGCCGAGTGTGAAGCCGTTTTCGGGGATCCACGAGGCTGAGCTCGCCGCATCCGTCTCCGATTTCAAACTCGTCACGATCGCCCAGGCGAAGGGCAGCAGCCAGGCGATGGCGAGGACGATGAGGATCGCGAACGCGATGACGCGTCCGGCGCCGAAGCTCTTCTCGCCGGGGCGATGACCGGTCCCGTTGCTGCCGCGAGCGCCTGTGGTCAGCGGCGCTTTCGGCGTGGTGATGACGTCCGTTGTCATGTCACAGGCTCTTCCGTGAGGTCGCTCGCAACTGCACGAGCGAGACGATGATGATGAGGGCGAAGAAGATGTAGGAGATGGCGGAGGAGTAGCCGAACCGGTAACCGGTGAAGCCGGTCTCGAAGATGTAGACGACCGCAGACCGCGTGGACGGCGTAATCGCCTGATTGAGCAGCTGGTAGATCTGGTCGAAGACCTTGAGAGATGCCAACACCTGCAGGATGAGAATGAGTACCGTAGTGGGAGCCAGCTGGGGAATAGTGATCGAGAAGAGCTGGCGCCACTTGCCCGCGCCATCGAGTGCCGCAGCCTCGTATTGCTGGTCTGGAATGTTCTGTAGCGCCGCGAGGTAGAGCAGGAAGTTGAATCCGACTGTCCACCACACCGTCGCGATCACGATCGAGACCATCGACCACCGGGGGTCCTGCAGCCAGGCGACCCCTTCGATTCCGAAAGTGGCGAGGAAGGAGTTGATGAGGCCGAGCGAGGGGTTGAACAGCCAGGCCCAGATCAACGAGACGACCGTCGATGCGAGCAGGAACGGCATGAAGAAGCTGAGGCGCCACAGCCACTGTGCGGGAAGGCCCATCTGCACGAGCAGCGCCATGGCGAGGGCGATGAGGACGAGCGGAACGGTCGAGAGCAGGGTGAACCACAGCGTGTTGAGGATGGCCCCCCACATCTGAGAGTCGGTGAACGCCTCGAGGTAGTTCGAGAAGCCGATGATCTGCCCACCGGAACCCGTGAGCGACTGGTTGGTGAAGCTCAGATACACGCCGTGAACCACCGGCCAGATCAGGAACAGCAGGAAGAAGACGAGGAACGGCGCCATGAACGCGTAGCCGGTCAGGGTGCTTCGTCGTCTGTTGCGAGCTGGGCCTGCAGCCTTGCGTGCCGCAGGCCCAGCGCTTGCCACAGCACGATTGCTCACGGTGGATGTCGTCATCGATATCTCCTTGTGGGATTGGACCTGGTGGATCAGACCGGGCTGGGCTTGGACAGCAGTCTGTTGATCGCGGTCCGGAATCCCTGTATTCCCTCGAGGGGGTCAGCTCCGCTGAGGAGCACCGGCTGAAGGTTCTGCCCGAAGACGTTTTGGAAGTCCGACCCAGACCCGGTGAACCAGGCGACCGGGTCATAGTTGACGATCTCGGCGATGTTCACATAGTCGGCCTGCGGGTCGAGGCCCGCATAGCCGGGGTCCTCGGTAACCGGCAGATAGGTCGGAACGTGACCGGCAGCGGCCCAGTCGAACGAGTTCCGGATGATGCCGCTGACGAATCGGTAGGTGTCCCGTCTCTTCCCCTCATCCGGGTCGTTCTGGTGCGGAAGCACGAATGAATGCGAGTCGGCGTAGGCGGCGGGAGTGCCGAATAGTGTGGGGATGGGCATCGCGCCGAGAGGAATCTTCGCCGCCTGGGCCGTGGGCACCTCCCATACTCCGGAGAAGAACATCCCTGTCTTACCGCCGGTGAATTCGGCGACGGCCGTGGCATAGTCCCCTTTGGATGTGGCGATTTCGTCGTCGAGGATCTGCCTGATGAACTCGAAGGACGCGACTGCGGCGTCATCGTCCATCTCGATTCGCCCGCCCTCCGGAAGAGACATCGTCGCGCCCTGCTGCAGGTAGAACGTGTACCAGAGTCGCCACAGCTGTGCACCGTCGTTGAGATACCCGTACGACACCGCACGTCCGCCGGTGACCTGCTGCATCGCCTGGGCCACTTCGATGAACTGCTCAGGCGAGGTCATCCCGACCAGCTTGCCGTCGCTGCCGAGCACACCGGCCGATTCGGCGATGTCACGGTTGTACATGAGCACGAACGGATGGATGTCCAACGCGATCGAGTACAGCTTGTCGCCCGAGAATCCCTTCTTCCAGACGAGCGGCGGGAAGTCCTCCTCGCGGAGCTCCAACTCGGCCAGCAGATCGGTGTCCCATGGGTCGAGCAGTCCGCCGGGCGCATAACCGGGCACGCGCGAGGCATGCATGATCGCGACGTCGGGCGCACGACCCCCGGCAGAGGCCATCGCGAGCTTCGTGTAGTAGGGCGGCCCCCAGGTGAGCACGGTCTGCTTCGCCAGGAAATCCGGGTTGTCGCCATTTGCCCGATCGACGAGTTCCGACATCCGGATGCCGTCTCCGCCACTGAGCAGATGCCAGAACGCGAGCTGATTGACCTGGTCGACACCGGCTGCGGCCAAGGGGGCGCACCCGGCGAGACTCGTCGCAGCCCATGCCCCGCCGATGACGGCTGCTCCACCGGTGATCAGGGTGCGGCGCGTGAGCGCGCCTCCGTGACCGACGGGTACGAGTCTCTGGTTCATGCGTCACTCCTTCGTGCCTCGCACCGTTGCGTTCCATCGATGCTTACATCGATGTAATGGGATGGCAAGAGCGAAGTGCCACCCAAAATCCACCGGCTCAACGGGCTGTGGTGCTCGCTCGAGCCTCGATTGCGTGCGGGATCGCCACGCGGACCGGTGGAGCGTCGGGAGTCGACATCCGTTTGACGAGGAGTTCGAGGGTCTGCTCGGCGAAGTACCGCTTGTTGAACGTCACCGTCGTGAGCGGGGGAGTGGCGAATTGACCGTCGGCGATGTCGTCGAACCCGGCGACCGACACGGCACGCCGCGCGCTGAGACCAGCCGACCAGAGCGCGCTCAGCGTGCCGATGGCCATCGAATCCGTGAAGCAGAAAAATGCGTCGGGAGGGTCGTGATGAGTGAGAAAACTGGACACCCTCTCCGCGGCGGATCGTGGAGTCCACGCCTCACACGACAGCTCGATCGAGGGGTCACGAGCGATGCCCGCTTCGGCGAGAGCCGAGTGATAGCCCTCCTGTCTGAGTCGAGCGGTCGCCGTGTCGAACCGACCGCCGATGACGCCCACCACACTGATCCTCCGGTGGCCAAGCCCGATCAGGTGTCTAGTCATGTCCCTGGCCGCTGCGAAACTGTCGACCCAGACCTGGTCAACCGCGTTCTGTTGGACGTCGCCGATCATGACGAGGGGAGGAAGCACACCGCTTCCGGTGACGATGCTCTCTTCGAGTCGGATCGGGTTCAGGATGACGCCGTCCACGAGGTGGGCTCGGGCGCGCGAGACCAGGTCCCAAGCTCGACCAGGTTCGACCGCGGTTTCTTCGAACTGAACGCCCCACCCCTGCTCGTGCGCCACCTCCACGAAGTGATGAGCCATCTCTGCCGAGTAGGGCGTGCTGAGGTCGGGCATCGCGAGGGCGATCACGCCGGAGCGGCCGTTTCTGAGGCCCCTCGCGCTGAGATTGGGAACGTAGCCGAGTTGGGCGATCGCGTGCTCGACACGGGAACGAGTTTCCGGGCGCACGTACACGATTCCGTTCATGACGTTCGAGACCGTCTTCGGCGAGACGCTGGCAAGAGCGGCAACATCTTTCACCGTCGGGCGCATGTTCCACAGGTTAGCCTGCAAGCGCCTTCACGATGCGCTGAGTCGAGACCGGCTCTGCGGTGCGCAACTGCTGCGCGAACAGGCTCACCCGTAACTCCTCGAGCAGCCAGCGCACTCGCACGAGTCGCTCCGGCGCGTCGGCGGGCAGCGGGATCCGGCCCCCCGCCGCGACGAACCGCGCCGTCGCCGCGGCAACCTCGTTCTGGCTCACCCGATCCTGGGCGACACTCGTCGGGAGCTTCTCGAGCCGTGCCACGATTGCGCGCAGGTAGCGGGGCAGGTGCTTCAGTTGAGCGCTGCCGGTGCGGGCGATGAAGCCGGGATAGATGAGCCTCCCCAACTGTTCACGCACATCCGAAAGCGCGGGAAGCAGCGTCATACTCGTCGTCGCCGTGATCGCCCGCTCGACGTCGCGAGCTGCCGCGAGGGTGCTCGTGACGACGTTCACGACTTCGTACAGCGCGTCGATGAGCCCCGCAGAGACACTCGTTCTCGCGCGTTCGAACTCGGCCCGGGTCCACAGGAGCCCTCCGGGTGCGATGTCGCGCAGCGCAGCGTCCGTCACCGCGACCAGGCAGTCGTCGAACAGGGACTGCACGTTCTGGTAGGGGCTCGTCGCGAGGGTGAGCTTCTCGCTCTGGCTGAGGTGCTCGCGCACCCACGACAGCGGAGACGGAACAGCGAGGAGCAGCAGCCGACGGATGCCGCTCGGCAGGGCCTCGGCCTGATCCTGCGCGGTGCTCATCACCCGGATCGCGACGCTCGACCCCTCGTCGACGAGCGTCGGATAGCCCCGGATGACCGTGCCGCCGCGGCGCGTGTCGACGAATCTCGGCAGCTCATCGAAGTCCCAACTCGTGAGGCCGCTCCGCTCCAGCGCGTGCGGGGTGCTCTCGGTGACTTTCACCACGGACTCCCGCGCGCGCGACTTGAGCTTGTGCTGCAGGGCGGTCAGGTCCTTTGCGGCCGCGACCTGACGGCCGCGGTCATCGAGAACGGCGAAGGTGATGCGAAGGTGCGGCGGGATTCGATCGGAGTCGAAGTCGTCCGCGGTCACCGGAGTGTGGGTCTTTCGCTGGATCATCTCCGCGAGGTACTCTGTGATGCTCGTGCCCTCGAGCTCCTCGACGGGCAGGCCGGTCGCGTTCTCGAGCAGTCGGCGCGCCCACTCGCCGGCGGGGACGACGTTGCGGCGGATCGCCTTCGGCAGGCTCTTGATGAGAGCCGTGACGAGTTCCTCGCGGAGTCCGGGCACCTGCCAGTCGAAGCCGGCCGGCGAGAGCCTCGCCACGAGGGCGAGCGGAACGTGAGCGGTGACCCCGTCCTCCTCCGAGCCCGGTTCGAAGCGATAGCTGAGTGTGAGCCGCTGATCGCCCTGCTCCCAGCTGCTCGGGAACGCGTTCTCATCGATGCGCGCCTCCGCGTCGGACTCATCGAGGAGGTTCTCCGCGGTCATCGTCAGCAGGTCGGGTGTCTCAAGGCGGGCCTTCGTCCACCAGCTCTCGAATGAGCGGGTGGAATGCACCTCTGCCGGAATGCGACGATGGTAGAACTCGAAGACCGTTTCGTCGTCGACGAGGATGTCCCGGCGCCTCGTGCGCTCCTCGAGCTCGGCCAGCTCTTTGCGGAGAGCACGGTTGGCGCGGTCGAACGCGCCGACCCGCTTGTCGAGCTGGTCGAGGTTCCAGTCGCCCTCGATGAGCGCGTGCCGGATGAACAGCTCGCGCGCGTAGGCGGGGTCGATTTTCGAGAACTGGGTGCGGCGGCGCTCGATGATGGGCACGCCATAGAGCGTCACCCGTTCCCAGGCGACGATCGCGCCCTGCTTCTTCTCCCAGTGCGGCTCGCTGTAGCTTCTTTTGGCGAGGTCACCGGCGAGGGGTTCCGCCCAGGACGGATCGATGGCCGCGTTCACGCGGGCGAACAGGCGACTCGTCTCCACCAGCTCGGCGCTCATGACGGCATCCGGTTGCTTCTTCGCCAACGCGGAACCGGGAAAGATCAGGAAGCGCACCTGTCTGGCGCCGGCGTAGTCCTTCTTCTGCCGGTCCCTGATGCCGATCTGGCTGAGCAGCCCGGCGAGCAGCGACTTGTGGATGCCCACGGGGTTGACGCTCGCGTCACCGATCGTGAGGCCGAGCGGCTTGGCCATCCGCTGTAGCTGGCGGTAGACGTCGCCCCACTCCCGAATTCGAAGGAAGTTGAGGTACTCGGCCTTGCACAGTCGCCGGAACGCGCTGCTGGAAAGCTCGTTCTCCTTCGTCTTCAGGTAGTTCCAGAGGTTCAGCAGGGTGAGGAAATCGCTCGTCGGATCGACGAATCTGGCGTGCTGCTGGTCGGCCTGCGCGCGCTTGTCGAGTGGGCGCTCGCGCGGATCCTGAATGCTCAGCGCGGCGACGATCGCCATGACCTCCCGTGTGGTGCCGTGCTGCTTCGACTCGGTCACCATCCGGGCGAGCCGCGGATCGATCGGCAGCTGCGTGAGTTGCCTGCCGATGCGGGTGATCTCGTTCTTCGCCGTCACCGCGCCGAGTTCGCGCAGCAGGTCGAGCCCGTCTTTGATGCCGCGTGAGTCCGGCGGCTGCAGGAACGGGAACGCGCCGATGTCGCCAAGCCCGAGTGAGATCATCTGCAGGATGACCGCCGCGAGGTTCGTGCGCAGGATCTCCGGCTCGGTGTACTCGGGCCTCCGCTTGAAGTCGTCCTCGGAGTAGAGGCGGATCGCGATACCGTCACTCGTGCGGCCGCTTCTCCCGGACCGCTGGTTCGCGGACGCCTGAGAGATCGCCTCGATCGGCAGCCGTTGGACCTTCGCGCGCACGCTGTAGCGCGAAATGCGGGCCATCCCGGCGTCGATGACGTAGCGGATGCCCGGGACGGTGAGGCTCGTCTCGGCGACGTTCGTGGCGAGGATGATGCGGCGGCGGGTTCCCGCGGTCGTCGACGGTCGGAACACCTTGTGTTGGTCGGCGGCGCTGAGCCGACCATAGAGCGGGAGGACTTCGGTTCCCGGAAGGTTCCGGCCGCGAATCGCCTCCTCGGCATCCCGGATCTCATTCTCCCCACTGAGGAAGACCAGGACGTCACCGCTCGACTCCCGCGCCAGTTCGTCCAGCGCCGCGTTGATGCCGTCGATCGGGTCGATGCTCGCCTGCGGCCGCTCGTCGAGGTCGTCGCTCTCGACCGCGTCCGCGACGAGCGGACGGTAGCGGATCTCCACGGGAAAGGTGCGCCCGGAGACCTCCACGATCGGGGCGGGCCTGCCGATGGCATCCGCGAAGTGCTTCGCGAAGCTCTCCGGATCGATCGTCGCCGAGGTGATGACGACCTTCAGATCGGGGCGGCGGGGAAGCAGCTGCTTGAGGTACCCGAGCAGGAAATCGATGGTGAGGCTGCGCTCGTGCGCCTCGTCGATGATGATGGCGTCGTACTTCTTGAGGAGGCGGTCGCGGTGGATCTCATTGAGCAGGATGCCGTCGGTCATGAGCTTGACCTTGGTGTTCTTGCCGACCCGGTCGGTGAAGCGCACCTGGTACCCGACAAGCTCACCGAGTTCCTGGCCCAGTTCCTCCGCGATGCGCTCCGCGATGGTGCGGGCGGCGATGCGCCGCGGCTGGGTGTGCCCGATGCTCTCGCGACCGAGCTCGAGCAGGATCTTCGGAAGCTGGGTCGTCTTGCCCGATCCGGTCTCGCCCGCGACGATCACCACCTGGTTGTCGCGGATGACCCTCGCGATCTCCTGCCGCATCCGGCTGACCGGCAGCTCTTCGGGGTAGGTGATGACGAGCGGCGTTGCGCGGTCGAGCGGCGGCTGCGGTGGCGGGACTTCGGTGGCAGACATCAGCCCTCCATCGTAGAACGCCTCGCCCCGCCCCGCGTGCCCCCTCGGTGCCTATGCGTCGGCGCGTCGGCCCGCTTCTCCTTCTGCCTTGGCCAGACCCATAGGCTGGACCGGTGCGATCACACGATGTGCGGGTTCACCGCAGCGACGAGAATCTGGCGCGCGAGCAGCAACTCGCCTGGAAGATCGCCGAGGTCGCGGTCGATCCCGTCGAGGTGACGGATGACGCGATCGAAATGGTCATCAACCGCGTCATCGATAACGCGGCGGTCGCCACGGCGTCGCTGACCCGGGCTCCCGTAGCCGCGGCCCGGGCTCAAGCTGAGGCACACAGCTACCGACCGGGTTCGACCGTGTTCGGCGCCACCGGCCGGTACAGCCCCGAGTGGGCTGCGTGGGCCAACGGCGTCGCCGTGCGAGAGCTCGACTACCACGACACGTTCCTCGCCGCCGAGTACTCGCATCCCGGCGACAACATTCCACCGATCCTCGCCGTGGCCCAGCACTGCGGCCGCACCGGCGCCGAGCTCGTGCGGGGCATCGCCACCGGTTACGAGATCCAGGTCGACCTCGTCAAGGCGATCAGCCTGCACAAGCACAAGATCGACCACGTCGCACACCTCGGACCCAGCGCCGCCGCAGGCATAGGCACCCTCCTCGGCCTCGACACCACGACGATCTTTCAGGCAGTCGGGCAGGCGCTGCACACCACGACCGCCACCCGTCAGTCGCGCAAGGGCGAGATCTCGAGCTGGAAGGCGCACGCCCCTGCCTTCGCCGGCAAGATGGCCGTCGAGGCCGTCGACAGGGCCATGCGCGGCCAGACCAGCCCTACCCCGATCTACGAGGGAGAGGACGGCGTCATCGCGTGGCTCCTTGACGGACCCGACGCCCGCTACCGGGTGCCGCTTCCGAGCGCAGGCGAGGCGAAGCGCGGCATCCTCGACACGTACACGAAGGAGCACTCTGCTGAATACCAGGCGCAGGCGCTCATCGACCTCGCGAGAAGACTGCACCGCGAGTATCCGCAGATCGATGCCGGCACCGTCGAGCGCATCGTCATTCACACCTCGCATCACACGCACAACGTGATCGGGTCCGGTTCGAACGACCCGCAGAAGTACGATCCGACCGCGAGTCGCGAGACGCTCGATCACTCGATTCCGTACATCTTCACGGTTGCTCTGCAGGACGGCGCCTGGCATCACGAGCGTTCATACGCGCCGGAGCGTGCGGGTCGCCCGGACACCGTGGCGCTGTGGCGGAAGGTGACCACGGCCGAGGATCCCGAGTGGACTCGCCGCTACCATTCGACCGACCCCGCGGAGAAGGCGTTCGGCGGGCGTGTGGAGATCGTGCTCACCGACGGACTCACGATCGTCGACGAAATCGCGGTCGCCGACGCCCACCCGCTCGGCGCGAAGCCGTTCGCCCGCGCCGAGTACGTGGACAAGTTCCGCACCCTCGCCGACGGGGTGCTAGAGGAGGGCGAGATCGAGCGCTTCCTGGAGGTCGCGCAGCGGCTCCCCAGGCTCACGGCCGACGAGCTCGGTGGTCTCACCGTCGCCGCGCGTCCGGGACTTCTCGGTCCCGCCAGCGCTTCGAAGGGGCTGTTCTGATGCTGTACTCCCAGGTGACCCCCGCCGCCAAGCGCGTGAACCTCCGCGCTGCCCTCGACACGGGCAGGCTGCTCCGCTTCCCCGGGGCCTTCAACCCGCTGAGCGCGAAGCTCATTCAGGACAAGGGCTTCGAGGGCGTGTACATCTCAGGAGCGGTCATCTCCGCCGACCTCGGACTCCCGGACGTCGGCCTCACGACCCTCACGGAGGTCGCTGGTCGTGCCCAGCAGATCAGCAGGATGACGGATCTCCCGTCACTCGTCGACGCCGACACCGGATTCGGCGAGCCAATGAACGTCGCCCGCACGGTGCAGACCCTCGAAGACGCGGGCGTCGCGGGGCTGCACATAGAGGACCAGGTCAATCCGAAGCGCTGCGGGCACCTCGACGGCAAGGCGGTCGTCGACGCCGACACGGCGATCAAACGCATCCGGGCCGCCGCGGCCGCGCGCCGCGACCCCAACCTGCTCATCATGGCGCGCACCGACATTCGCGCCTTGGACGGCCTCGACGCCGCAATCGACCGTGTGAAGGCGCTCGTAGATGCCGGAGCGGACGCCGTCTTTCCGGAGGCAATGCGCGACCTCAGCGAATTCGACGCGGTCTGCGCTGCCGTCGACGTGCCGGTGCTCGCGAATATGACCGAGTTCGGGAAGAGCGAATTGTTCGCCACCCAGCAACTTGCGGATGTCGGCGTGCGAATCGTCATCTACCCGGTAAGCCTTTTGCGCCTCGCGATGGGGGCGGCCGAGCGCGGACTCGATGCCCTCGCCGCCGAGGGAACGTTGCAGTTCACCGTGGGCGACATGCAGACGCGCGCGAGGTTGTACGAGCTGCTCGACTACGAGGCCTACAACGAGTTCGACACCTCCGTCTTCAACTTCGAACTCGACCACTGAGCATCCAAAGCGCCCGACAACACTTCACACGAGGGGGAACAATGAGCGATTCGGACATCCGGAAGGGTCTCGCCGGGGTCGTCGTCGACTACACCGCGGTCTCCAAGGTCAATCCCGACACCAATTCGCTGCTCTACCGGGGCTACCCGGTGCAGGAACTCGCCGAAAAATGCTCCTTCGAGGAGGTCGCTTACCTGCTCTGGCACGGCGAGCTGCCGGATGAGCGCCAACTCGCCGAATTCGAACAGCTTGAGCGGTCGCTGCGCCCCCTCGACGCCCGCACGAAGCGGGTCATCGACGAACTGCCGCTCACCGCGCATCCGATGGACGTGGTCCGCACCGCCGTGAGCGTGATCGGCGCGACAGACACGACGCTGAACGAACACAACGGCAGCTCCGACCCGAAGCTCAACGAGCGCCGCTCGATTCAGCTGCTCGCCCAGCTGCCCGCCGTCGTCGCCTACGACCAGCGTCGGCGTCGCGGCGAACACCTCATCGCGCCGCGGAGTGACCTCGGGTACAGTGCCAACTTCCTGCACATGACCTTCGGCGAGGTGCCGGACCTCGTCGTCGTCGACGCGTTCGACGTGTCGATGATCCTCTACGCCGAGCATTCGTTCAACGCCTCCACGTTCACGGCACGCGTCGTCACCTCGACCCTCGCCGACCTGTATTCGGCGGTAACCGCTGCGATCGGCGCGCTCAAGGGGCCCCTGCACGGCGGAGCGAACGAGGCCGTCATGCACGTCTTCGACGAGATCGGCCGTGCGGACAAGGCGGAGCAGTGGCTAGATGCCGCGCTGGCCGAAAAGCGCAAGATCATGGGTTTCGGTCACCGGGTGTACAAGAACGGCGACTCCCGTGTGCCGACGATGAAGGCCGCGCTGGACACGCTCATCGACAAGTTCGACCGTCACGACCTCGCGGAACTCTACGACACTCTCGAGAGCGCGATGGAGGAGCGCAAGGCGATCAGACCGAACCTGGATTACCCGAGCGGCCCCGCGTACCACCTGATGGGGTTCGACACACTCACCTTCACCCCGCTTTTCGTCGCCAGCCGAATCGTCGGCTGGACGGCGCACATCGCGGAGCAGCTCGCGTCGAACGCCCTCATCCGACCGCTCAGCTCGTACACCGGACCAGATGAAAGGCACCTGCCATGACCGTTCCCACCCTGACCCTCAACGATGGAAACACCATTCCGCAACTCGGCTTCGGAGTGTTCAAGATCGACGCGGAGCAGACCGAGCGGATCGTCACCGATGCCCTCGAAGTCGGCTACCGGCACATCGACACCGCAGCAATCTACGGAAACGAGGAAGGCGTCGGCAAGGCGATCGCGGCATCCGGAATCCCGCGGAACGAGCTGTTCATCACGACGAAGCTGTGGAACGACGACCAGGGGACGCAGTCGGCGTTCGACGCGATCGACAGGAGTCTCGAGAAGCTCGGCCTCGAGCAGGTGAACCTGTACTTGATCCATTGGCCGACCCCCAAGCGGGACCGGTACGTCGAAAGCTGGAAGGCCCTCGAGCAGATCAAGGCTGATGGCAAGTCCGCGTCGATCGGCGTCAGCAACTTCCTCGTCGAGCACCTCGACCGAATCCAGGTTGAGGCCGACACGGTTCCGGCTGTGAACCAGATCGAACTGCACCCCTATCATCAGCGTCCGGCCGAAACCGCGTACGGGCACGATCACGGCATCGTCACCGAGGCGTGGGGTCCGCTCGGGCAGGGAAAGTATCCGCTGCTGGAGCTGCCGGAGATCACGGAGGTCGCGTTCGCGCACGACCGGACGCCCGCCCAGGTCGTCCTGCGCTGGCACATCCAGCAGGGACACGTCGTGTTCCCGAAGTCGAACAGCCGCTCGCGGATCGAGGAGAACTTCGCCCTGTTCGACTTCGAGCTCACTGCGGAGGAGCAGGCGCGCATCAGCGGCCTCGAGCGCGGCGGTCGCGTGGGCGGGCACCCGAACGAGGTCAACTGACGCATCCCGGGCAGCCGGGATGCGGGGGTCAACCGCCTGGGCCGAGTAACACGCGCTCCCCGCGGGGGCTCGCCACGAGTAGACCGGTGTCGGCGAAGGCCTCCTCGAGCTCGGCGGGGCCTTCGCTGAAATGCTCCCAGTCCTCAGTGTGCAGGCCGACCACCTCGACGGCGCCGAGGATGCTGGCCGCCTCCGCGGCATCCGCCGACGTGAGTGTGAGCGGAGCGTCGATTCCGGGCAGACGAGCCGCCCCCGCGCACAGTAGTGCGACGTCGATGTCGGGGAACCTGTCGGATATCTGTTCGACAAGCCCGAGTGACGCATTGTCGCCGCTGAAGTAGATCGTCGACTCACCGGATGCCTGGAGCACGAATCCGACGACAGGCCCGACCCGAGTCTCCGATCCGGGCGGTCCATGCAGGGCGGGCACGATGGTGATGGTCACCCCGCTCACCTCGTACGTCTCCCAGTCGTCGAAACCGAGCACGCTGCCGCCCCACAGGTCGTTCGCCGCGCGCATCGTGCTGAGCGTGACCGGCCCCTGCGCGATCAGCTCCAGGCCCTCCCAGTCGAGGTTGTCCTTGTGACCGTGATGTGACAGCAGCACCAGGTCGACCGGCCAGACGTCTTTTCGGCTGACGCCCGGCCCCGCCGTCTTCACGAGCGTGGTCGCCCCGGCCTCCACGTACTCCTGCGGATGATCGAAGGTGGGATCGGTGACGATCCGAAGCCCCGCATACTCCAGGAGCACGGTCGGTCCGCCGATGTAGGTGAGGGCTGTCTGAGACACACTGCGAGCCTAGCCGCGTGCCTATGCTTTCAGGCATGGTCAATCGTCTGGCTGGCGCCGTGAGTCCCTACCTCAGATCGCACGCGGACAATCCGGTCGACTGGTACGAGTGGGGGGCGGAACCGTTCGCCGCAGCGGCACAACGGAACGTGCCCGTGCTCGTCTCCATCGGCTACTCGACCTGCCACTGGTGTCACGTGATGGCTCGGGAAAGCTTCAGCGACCCGGTGCTCGCCGCGTACCTCAACGAGAACTTTGTCGCAATCAAAGTCGACCGTGAGGAGCACCCGGACGTCGACTCGAGCTACCTCGCGGCCGCCGGGGCGTTCACCGGTCAGCTGGGATGGCCGCTCAACGTGTTCGTCACGCCGGAGGGAAAGGCGTTCTTCGCCGGAACCTACTGGCCGCCGGCGCCGTTGCAGGGGCACCCGGCCTTCCGTCAGGTGCTCGATGCAGTGGCAGCCGCGTGGGCCGACCGGCGCGACGAGGTCGAGTCGAATGCGGCTGCCGTCGCGAACGCTCTCGCCGCCCAGGGGGAGCCGGCGGCCGGAATGCTGCCGTCGGAGGAGGACTGGGTTCGAATCATCGGCGAGCTCTCCGGGCATGAGGACCCCGAGTTCGGTGGGTTCGGCGGTGCGCCGAAGTTTCCGGTGACCCCTGTGCTGCTGTTTCTGCTCGACCGCGCTGCCACGGGCGGACCCTTGAGTGCGGATGCCGCGGCCCTCGCCGAGCGGACCCTCGCCGCCATGGCGGCCTCAGAGCTCCGCGACCCGGTGGAGGGAGGGTTCTTCCGCTACTCCACCATGCGCAACTGGACCGACCCGCACTACGAGCGGATGCTGTACGACAACGCGATGTTGCTCGACGCGTATGCGCGGATCTCTGACGGGCTTTCCATCGCCGAGGGCATTGCGGGCTTCCTGGAGAAGGTGCTGCGCGTCGACGGCGGCGTGTTCGCCTCCGCTCAGGACAGCGAGAGCATCATCGACGGCAAACGCGTCGAAGGCGCCTACTACCGGATGGATGCCGCGGCGCGCGCCGAGCATGCGCCGCCGGCGCTCGACGCCAAGGTGCTCACCGGGTGGAACGGGCTCGCCATCGGGGCGCTCGCCGAAGCAGGATTCCGACACGGCCGGAAGAGGTGGGTCGCGCTCGCACGCGAGGCCGCCGAATACCTTCTCGAGCACCACTTTCGTCTCGACGGGTCCCTCGTGCGAGCATCCATCGGCGACATCGTCTCGACGGCGAAGGCGACGCTTGAGGACTACGGCATGTTCGCCGCCGGGCTCCTGCGGCTCGCGCTCGCGACCGGCGAGGTCGGCTACGCCGCCCGAGCCCGCGAACTCGTGGACGCATCACTGTCGGCGGGCAGGGGCGCCGGCGGCGCGGTCTTCCGGGTGCCGGGCGGCGCCGACCCCGTGCTCCAGTCACAGGGCCTCGCACTCGCG
Organism: Microbacteriaceae bacterium; assembly: GCA_025465095.1. Taxonomy (GTDB): domain Bacteria; phylum Actinomycetota; class Actinomycetes; order Actinomycetales; family Microbacteriaceae; genus Marisediminicola. The sequence continues at coordinate 179,891 of JAODME010000005.1, forward strand.
GTCGACCCCTCTGAGGGTGCCTACCCGTCGGGGCTCAGCGCCATGGCGGGCGCGGCGCACACGCTGTACCTGCTCACCGGTGACGCTGGTTACCTGCGCGCGAGTGCTACCGCCATGCAGCTCTTCGCGCCGCTCGCGGTGCGACGGCCGATCTCGTTCGGCGCCTCGCTCGGAGTAATGACCCGCCTCGCGCAGCCGGCCGCGCAACTCGTGATCGTGGCGGACGAGGCCGGTTCGCCGCTGGCATCCGTCGCCCATCGCTGGGAACGCGCCGGAAGCGTGACCGCCACCGTCACGTCGGAGCAGGGGCGTGCGTTCGCGTCGGCGGGCTTCGAGCTGTTCGAGGGACGGGTTGTACAGGGTGGCCGCCCGACGGCGTACCTCTGCCGAGACTTCGTCTGCCGACTGCCGCTCACAGACCCGGAGGAACTCGCTGCGTCGCTTCGAGACGACGGGGGCGCCTCCGGCCCCTGAGCGGGTCCGCCAGGGTGGTCTCCAGAGGCTGGGTCCCCTGTGACGAGGGGACCCTCCGCAGGTCGCGGCTCGATCTGGATCGAGCGCTCAGCGCACTACCTTGCGGGAGGTGATCACTCCGGTGTCGAAGCCGAGCAGGTGAAGTCCGCCGTGGAATCGCGCGTGCTCAACCTTGATGCAACGGTCCATGACGATCGTGAGACCCTGCGTCTCGCCGTAGACCGCGGCATCCTCATTCCAGATGCCGAGCTGGATCCACACGGTTTTCGCGCCCACCGCGAGCACGTCGGCGATGACCGAGGGGATGTCGCTCGCCTTGCGGAACACGTCGACGATGTCCGGCACCTCCGGCAGCGAGGCGAGGTCGGGGTAGGCCTTGTGGCCGAGGATGGTGTCGGCGTTCGGGTTGACGAAGTACACGCGATAGTCACTCGACTGCAGAAGGTAGGTGCCGACGAAGTAGCTCGAACGCGCCGCGTTCGGCGAGGCGCCGACGATCGCGATGGACTTGGCTCTTCGCAGGATGCCGAGTCGTTCCTTCGCGGTCGGTCCGACCCAGGTGCGCTGCGACTTGAGCAGCCTCGCGAGCGGGCTGTTCGCGGGCATGCTGCAGGTGAGCCCGTTGGAGAGCTGCACCGTCTCGGTGATCGCGGAGTCGGCTCGTTCTGCGCTTACAGGCGCAGCGGCGTCGGGCGCCGTGTCGGGCGCCACGGTCGGGGTCGAGGTGATGGGTCCGCCGGTGTCGAAGCTCATGAGCTGCCCTTCGTCGTGTCGCCTCTGACGGCGCTGTCGAGCGCCTGATCGAGGTCGTAGAGGATGTCGTCGACGTCTTCTATTCCCACACTAATTCGCACGACGCCGGGAAGCACCCCCGCCTCTACCAGCTGCTGTTCGCTGAGTTGCGCGTGGGTGGTCGACGCCGGGTGGATGACGAGAGTCTTCGCGTCGCCGATGTTGGCCAGGTGGCTGGCCAGGTTCACCGCCTCGATGAACCCCTGGCCCACCTCGCGACCGCCCTTGACCACGAAGCTGAACACGGAACCGGCGCCCTTCGGCAGGTACTTTCTCGCCCGGTCGTGGTGCGGGTGCGCGGGCAGTCCGGCCCAGAGGACGCTCTCGATCCGGTCGTCCGCGTCCAGCCACTCGGCGACCCGGCGGGCGTTGTCGACGTGCGCCTGCATTCGGTACGGCAGCGTCTCGACGCCCTGGGCGAGCAGGAAGGCCGAGTGCGGGGCGAGGGACGGTCCGATATCGCGTAGCTGCTCCGCGCGCAGTCGCGTGAGGAATGCGTACTCGCCGAAGTTGCCGTCCCAGTTGAGCCCGCCGTAGCTTGGCACCGGCTGATCGAACAGCGGGAAGTGCTCGTTCGCCCAGGCGAACCGGCCGCTTTCGACGACGACGCCGCCGAGGGTCGTGCCGTGCCCGCCGAGGAACTTCGTGGCCGAGTGAACGACGACGTCCGCCCCCCATTCGATCGGACGATTCAAGTAGGGAGTCGAAATGGTGGAGTCGATGATGAGGGGGAGGTCGCGGGCGTGGGCGACGTCGGCGAGCCCCTCGATGTCCGCGATCTCCCCTGAGGGATTCGCAACCGTCTCGGCGAAGACCAGCTTCGTCTTGTCGGTGATCGCTGCGGCGTAGTCCTCGGGGTCGCTGCCCTTCACAAAGGTCGTCTCGACGCCGAACCGGCGCAGGGTGACATCGAGTTGGGTGATCGAGCCGCCGTACAGGTTCGCGGACGCGACGATGTGATCGCCGGCACCGGCGAGGGACGCGAAGGTGATGAACTGGGCGGAGAGACCGGATGCCGTGGCGACAGCGCCGAGGCCACCCTCGAGACTTGCGACGCGCTCCTCGAACGACGCGACGGTCGGGTTGCCCACCCGGGAGTAGATGTTGCCGTACTTTTGCAGGGCGAACCGGGCGGCCGCATCCGCCGTGTCATCGAAGACGAACGCGGACGTCTGGTAGATCGGTAGCGCGCGGCTGCCGGTCACCGCGTCCGGAATATTGCCGGCATGGATTGCGCGCGTGCGGAATCCCCATTCTCGATCCGTTTCAGTTGCCATGCGGCAACGCTACCTGAGCGCGAGAACCGGATTGTGCGCCTCGTAACAGTGTGACGTTGCTTTGCGCGCCGAGGCACGTCAGCGCCAGGTCGGCAACCAGTAGTGCAGCTGCTGGTACTGGCCGGAAACCTGCAGTCCCGTCCACGCCGGCCAGAAGAAGGCGCTGACGAGGACGATGAAGCCGAGCACGATCGCGGTTACGCGGATGCCGCTGAGTCGCCGCGAAGACGCATCCGTCGGTCTCCCGAGAATGAGCCCGAGCGCGAAGGTGAGACCTAGGACCAGGTACGGCAAGAATACGATCGTGTAGAACTGGAACACCGTGCGCTCTGTGTACAGCAGCCAGGGCAGGTACCCGGCGGCGACCCCGGTCAGAATGAGGCCGACCTGCCACTCCCTGCGGCGGATGAGTCGGTAGAGGAGGTACAGCGCGGCGGCGACCGCGAGCCACCAGAGCAGCGGATTCGCGATCGAGGTGATGAATCTCGCGCAAGTGCTGACCACGCATCCGTCCTCACCCTCGACGCTGCCGTCGTAAAGGAACGCAGTCGGGCGGATGAGCAGGAGCCAACCGAGCGGATTCGCCTGGTACGCGTGCGGCGACTCCTGTCCGACGTTGGTGGTGTAGATCGACACCTGGTAATGCCAGAGGCTCTGCAGTGACGCCAGGATCCCGGACTCGCCTTGCGTCTTCGCCCAGTCGCGGTCGTAACCGCCATCGGTGACCAGCCAGCCCGTCCAGCTGGCAAGGTAGGCGGCGGCCGCGACCGGCACCGTGAGCAGGAAGCTAACGGGCGCCTGGCGCAGCAGCGTCGAGCTGAGCCAGAACTGCACCCCGGCGCGGCGCCGGGCGACCGCATCGACGACGAGGGTGTACACCGCGAACGCGGCGAGGAAGTAGAGGCCGCTCCATTTCACGGCGGTCGCGAGTCCGAACAGCAGGCCGGCGGTGAGGAGCCACGGGCGCCACCACAGGGCCGGGCCCCAGTGGGTGCTGCCGCCGAGATGCGCTCTCCCGGTCATCCAGCGGGCGAGACGGGCGGCGCTCTGTCGCCGGTCGAGGAGGACAGCGCCGAAGCCGAGCAGGGCGAGGAACATGAGCGAGTTGTCGAGGAGTGCGGTGCGGGACATTACGATCGCCAGACCGTCGACCGCGAGGAGGCCTCCCGCGACCGTCGCAAGCAGCGTCGATCGGAACAGCGCGAAGGCGATCAGGCAGATCAGTGCGACGGCGAGCACTCCGACGATCGCGGTACTGATCCGCCAGCCGGCCGGATCCTCGGCGCCGAACACCTGCAGGCCGAGTGAGATGATCCACTTTCCGAGCGGCGGATGCGCGATGTATGCGGCATCGGACGAGAAGATATCGACGTTGCCCGCGACGAACCTCGCGTCCGCGCCCTCCGGCCACCGGCCCTCGTAGCCGAGCTTCACCAGGCTGTATGCGTCTTTGACGTAGTAGGTCTCGTCGAAGACGAGCCTGCGTGGGCTGCCGAGATTCCACAGCCGCAGCACCGCGGCCAGCAGCGTGACCGCGATCGGGCCGCCCCACACCCATACCCGTCGGCGGAGGGGAGTGCTCAGTGTGCGGGACCACCAGACGTCGATACGGGTGCCGACGGGCTCGACGCTCACCGTCGTGCGTGCGCGCGCGTCGGAGATCTCGGTGGCGAGGGTCACACCGGCAATGGTAATCGCGCCGCGTTCGCGTGTGACTGTTACCACTTTGTGGCGGCGTTTTGTGATCGCTTCGCGGCGCTAATTTCCGATGACGAGGATGCTAGTCGTTTCCAGTGGCGGTCGAGGACGAAGAGGAGTTCGTCGCGGTCGAGGGCGCGGTAGCGGTGGGAGAAGCCCAGGCGGCTGTAGAGCTGAGGGTAGTGACGAAAGCGTTGGTCGATTCCGGGCGTGCTGATGAGGATCATGGCAAGGTGTTCGCGGTCGTGTCGGTCGCGGAGCAGCTCAAGCGCGGTGGGTGTGAGACGTTCGGCTTCGTCGATGGTGTTCGCCGGCGCAGATCCCGACCTTGATTTGCCAGTGATCGATCTCGCTCATAAGTGTCCTGGGCCGGCAGAGCACTTCGGGTGTGGAGAAGGTGCGGGAGCAGTTTGCGAGGGAGTAATGCTTGGCGTCGTGGTCGCCGTGCGGCCCCCACTCGTTGATGTAGGGCTCCGCGAGGCTGCACTGCAGCGGCTCTTGGCGGAAGTAGGCAATCCCTCGGGCGCAGCGATTAGAACCACAATCATGCTGACACCGGCAAGCACCGCAACCGCCCACGTCATCGCAATTCCGCCACGAAGGAGCCCGGCGGACTGACTGACTTCCCCCTCACGTTGGCGCTCCGGCGACCTTATGGGTCACGGAAGGCGCTTCCGCTGGCTTGCGGGGGAAGATGGTGTAACTGAGAGCCCAAATGAAGTCGATCGCCAGCACGATTCCGAGCACCCGATACCACTGCGTGAGGGCCTCGGTTCGTGACAGGTCGTTTACCCACCAGGTGATGAGAGCAAGAATGCCAGAGGCGACAGCGATGGCGCCGAGGGTCCGCAAAACGTCTCCCCAGCATTTCTTCGTGTAGCTCCAACCGGTCAGCTTCGTGGGCGCGGGTCCGTCGGCGAACCGCTGTGCAAAGCGGGTGTCGGCCCAGACGATCATGCGGTGGCCGTACGCCAGGGAGAAGCCGATGTACAGCGCGGCCAAGCCGTGGTGCCAGGAGGCGGCAGCCCCACTCGACAGATGTGCGACGACCGCCACGAGTAGAACCACGTCGATGAGGGGCGCGCAGACCAGAAGGGCTGCACCGAGACGTTTAGCTCGAAGTAGATACCGTGCCGCCAGGCCCCCGACGATGGCGACCCAAAAGCCGATTTCGCCGGCGATGATCAGGGCAAGGATCATGGCGTCTCCAATTTTGGTACAACTGTGTTAGCAAGTTATCATACAGTCGTGCCAAAATGTCGTTATGCCGAGGAGAATCGATAGGCTCGCGAAAGAGCGCGCTGTTGGCGAAGCCGCCTGGCGGGTCGTGGTCCGGGACGGTGTCACGAAGCTATCCGTCCGCAACGTAGCGGCGGAGGCTGAAATTGCAGCGGGCTCTTTGCGCTATCTCTTTCCGACTCAAGAAGCCCTGCGCACCTATGTCCTAGACCTGGTGCGGCGAAGGGTCGCCGACCGCATACGCGGCCTTACGCCTCAGCGGACGATGCGGCAGACGGTGGAGGGCTATTTTGCCCAACTCTTACCGCTCGACGCTGAGCGGCGCGTGGAGATGGAGGTATTCCTATCGGTAGGAGTCCTCGCCTTCACCGACCCAACCCTCCGGCCAGCCTACGAGCGCGCTCACAAGGATCTGCGCGAAGGATGCCAGCGGATACTCGAGATGTTAGCAACCGACCCCGAATACTCAGCTCTGGACGCGGGCGGCGAGACAGCAAGAACTCATGCCCTGATTGATGGACTCGCTTTTCACCTTGTCCGCCAGCAAGCGAACGAAGCCACAACGTGGGCTTGCGAAGAACTTGCTCGGCACCTTGACTCATTGCGTTGAGCGTAAGTGCGCACAGTTGCGGCAGCGCGTCCGGATTCTTCTTTCGGACACAGCGTTCGCGACCCCGGGCGATAACCGCCGTCGCCGGTGCTGAAACCGTGGTGTTATCCACCGAAACACGATTGAGTTATGGTGCGACGCGCTCAGAAAGGGATGTCATGTCCGGATCGGTTGTCTCGCGGGATGGCACCCGCATCGCCTTCGACCGTCAGGGAGACGGTCCACCGGTCATCCTGGTCGGCGGGGCGATGCAGTTCAGGGCATTCGACCCTGAGACGAGCGAGATGGCTCGGCAGTTGGCCGGGAAGGGGTTCACGGTCGTGAACTACGACCGGCGTGGTCGAGGAGGAAGCGTGGATGCGGCGTCCTTCACTCTCCGGGACGAGATCGACGACATCGCAGCGCTGCTCGAGGCAGCAGGAGGCGAGGCGGCGCTGTTCGGCAACTCTTCCGGGGGCGCCATCAGCCTGGCCGCCGCAGCTGCCGGGCTGCCCGTTACCAAACTCGCCCTGTGGGAGCCTCCCTTGGGGGTCGAGGGCGGAAGCGAAGGCACCGAGTTCCTCGACGGTCTTCGCGCCCGGATCGAAGCCGGTGACCAAGACGGCACGATCGAGTACTTCATGAAGGACATGCCGCCTGAGTGGCTCGAGGGAGCGAGAGACGGTCCAGGCTGGTCGACGATGGTGGGGATGGGCCGCAGCCTCGCGCCGGATGCCGAGGCGCTCGCGTGGGCCCAGTCCGCTCCTCGCACCGGGCTGTGGGCCGCCGTGTCACAGCCCGTAATCGTTCTCGTCGGCGAAGATACGCTACCGATGATGGTCCCGGCCGCCGACGCCATCGTCGCCGCCATCCCCACCGCTCGTAAGGCGACCATCCGTGCCGCGGACCACCGCTGGGAGCCGAAGGTGATGGCCGCGGCGCTCGCCGACTTCCTCGCCGAATAGGATGCGGCCGGCGTCGACGGAAAGTCGACCTGCGCCGCCGGGTGGGACAATGGGCGGGTGATCATCCTCGCGGCGACGCCCATCGGCAACCTAGGTGACGCGTCCCGTCGGCTCGTCGAGGCGCTCGGCAACGCGACGGTGATCGCGTCGGAGGACACCCGTGTGACGATCCACCTCATGCGCGCGCTCGGCGTCGAGAACCGCCCGCGGCTGATCGCGCTGCACGAGCACAACGAGGCCGCGAAGGCTGCCGAGATCGTCGAGCTCGCGAGGGACACCGATGTTCTCGTGCTTACCGATGCAGGCATGCCCGCGATCAGCGACCCCGGGTTTCCCCTCGTCGCCGCCGCCGCGGCCGCCGGGGTGACCGTGACCGCTCTGCCGGGACCGTCCGCCGTGCTCACCGCGCTCGCGCTCTCGGGGCTGCCGACGGATCGCTTCAGCTTCGAGGGCTTCGTTCCCCGCAAGGGCCGGCTCGCGGCTTTCCGTGCGCTCGCCAGGGAGCAACGCACCATGGTGTTCTTCGAGTCGCCGCACCGCGTCGCCGAGTCGCTCGCCGATATCGCCACGGCCCTCGGTGCGGACCGCCGTGTCGCCGTCTGCCGCGAGTTGACCAAGCTCTTCGAGGAGGTGCGCCGGGGCACGGCCGCCGAGTTGGCGGAATGGGCGGCCTCCGGTGTGAAGGGTGAGATCTGCATCGTCGTCGAGGGTGCCGCGCCGCTCGAGCTCGACCTGGCTGCGGGCGTCGTGCAGGTGCTCGAGCTCGTGGCATCCGGTGTCCGGCTCAGGGACGCCTCGACCGAGGTCGCCGACGCGAGCGGGCTAGGCCGCCGCGACCTCTACGAAGGGGCGCTGGCGGCGAAGAAGGTGTGACCTGGGCTGTGCGAGAGCACCGGGCGCCGAGGGAATCGGTGTCCGACTGTCGATCAGATGCTTGGCGACGCGTCTACGACACGGTCGATCAGTCGATCGTGATCGGTGTTCCGAGCGGAAGCATCGCGGCAAGCGCGGCGATGTGTTCGTTCGACAGCCGGATGCACCCGTGGCTCGCGGCTGTTCCGATGCTCGCCGCGTCGTCAGTTCCGTGCAGCCCGACCTGACCGGGACCGCCGCCGAAGCTCGACAACACGTCAGAGAATGCCGACAATCCGAAGGCGAAGGGACCGTACCCGTCGTTGGTCGGGGCGATGAGTTCGGTCAGGTAGAACTTGCCGGTGGGCGTCGGGGTGCCGCCGGTGCCCGTCGCTACCGGGTACGTTTCGATGAGAGCGTCGTTTCGACGGACGGTGAGCGTGTTCTGCTGGGTTGATACGTGGAGGCTGTACTCGAGCCGGTGCAACATCACGTCGTCGGCACTGATCCAGCCGGTGCTCCCATTCGGCCGCTGCGGAAGGTGAACTTCAAGCCACGCGCCCCGCGCCTCGACCACGAGAAAGGTCAAGGGCGCGCCGGACTGCTGCGGATTCTCGAACCTGGCCGTCTCTGCGCCACCAGGGGAATCGTGCACGGTGACGTTGCCTCGCGTGGCAGTCGCTGCGGTTCCGGCCCCCAGCGACACAGGCGCGGAGATTTCGGACGGTGACGCGCTCGGCGGGAGCGGCGGCGCCTCGGTGGCGCGCACGCGGAGGTCAGAGGCGCTGCAGCCGCTGAGAAGCGCCACTAGCGCGCCGCCGGTGACGGCGAGCGCGCCGGCTCGTGCCTTACCCGTTACCCGGTGAAGGATGCGCGTCCCGGAATCGCGTTCGCGGGCGGCGCCACCGGAGTGGTGGGCGAGGTCCCCGGAGTTGTCGATGACCCGTCAGTTGTCGATGACCCTCCGTTCGAACACGATGACGGCCTGGTGATGATATTGGAGTCCAGGGTCACGGCGCCGGTGCGAGCCAGAAGCCGGCCCTCTACAGTCGAGCCGCTGTTTGCGGTGATCGACGTCATGGCGATGACGGTGCCGACGAACTGGGAACCGCTGCCGAGCGTTGCTGAGCTGCCGACCTGCCAGAACACGTTGCACGCGTTCACTTCGCCAGTAAGTAGCACGCGGCTGCCCGAGTCGGTGATGAGGGTCGTCCCGGCCTGGAACACGAACACGGAGCTCGCGTCTCCCGTGAGCGTGAGTGTTCCCGTGAGCCCGAGTGCTCCGCCGCCGTAGACCCCCGGCGTGAGCGTCATTCCCGCGAGGTCCACCAGGTCCCCGGTGATTGGGGTCCGGCTGGCGGCGTCGTCGTAGGCCGAGATCAGGTCGAGTTGCGCCGATTTGGCCACATCGTCGGTTCGGTGGATGGTCCCGTTGCCGACCAGACCGGGCGGGAAGTTCGTCACGGACGAGCCGGGACTCACCCCCAGGTTGCCGCTGACCACCGTCGGAGTGTCCGTGTTGGTCACGGTTGTGCTGCCCAGTACGGCGAAACTCTCCGCCGTCCCGAGGCCGACCGGCGCGTCGGCTGCGAACGCCGGCTTTTGAATGCCGGGTGCCAGCGAGAAGCCGGTGGCAACCGCGACCGCAGCTGCGATCGCGACGACGTGACGACGCGAAAAACGTCGAGAATAATTGCTCACAGTGGTTCCCCGATATCCGTTGAGCGATGTGTGGCGGTTGCCAATCGAATGTTGGCCCCTACCCGCGCCCCCAGGCGTAGGCTACGTGAGAAGCGGCCGCGAAGCAACAGGCGCGCGGCAACTGCTACTCACGTGAATGTCTCATGGCAACGGCACTAGTTCGTGGCCGCGCCGCAACTCGAGCGCTACTCGGCGTCGAGGTCCGTCTGGAGCAGGGCGACGAGCTCCTCGAGCGCCTGCTCGGCGCCCTCGCCATCGGCGTGAAGTGTCACGATCTCTCCGTGTGCGGCCCCGAGGCTCATGATCGAGAGGATACTCGCGGCGTTCATCGGCGCACTGCCGTCCTTGCTGATCGTCACGGTGACCGACTGCTTGTTGACGGCCTCGATGAAGAGCCCTGCGGGGCGGGCGTGCAGCCCGACTCGGCTCGCGATGGTGGCATTTCGTTCGGCCATGGTGTTCTCCTCAGAGTGGTTGGGGGATGGATTATGCCGCGACCGGAACGGTCGTGGGCTGCTCGACCGCGACGGGCTTCTTCACGGCCCAGCGCTTGAGCGCCAACACGAGCAACGCTGACACGATGGTTCCGACGGCGATCGCGACGAGGAACATCGCGAAGTTGCCGATCGCGAAGAACACGAAGACGCCGCCGTGCGGCGCCTGCGAGGTGACTCCGGCCGCCATCGTGATGGCTCCGGTGATCGCCCCGCCCACGATGCCCGCAGGAATGACACGCAGCGGGTCGACCGCGGCGAACGGGATCGCGCCTTCGGAGATGAACGCCGCGCCGAGCAGCCATGCGGCCTTGCCGTTTTCCTGCTCGACCCCGGTGAACCGCTTGCGCGCGAGCACGGTCGAGGCGAGCGCCATCGCGAGCGGCGGCACCATCCCTGCTGCCATCACCGCCGCCATGATCTGCCATGGAGCCTGATTGTCGATGGACCCGGCGCTGAGCCCGGCAACGGCGAAGGCGTAGGCGACCTTGTTGACCGGACCGCCGAGATCGATCGCCATCATGGTGCCGAGGATGAGACCGAGCAAGACCGCCGAGACTCCGGTGAGTCCAGACAGGAAGTCGTCGAGCCGAGTAGTGAGGGCCGCGATGGGGCCACCCAGGATGAGGATCATGAGACCGGACGCCGCGATCGAGGCGAGCAGGGGGATGATGACGACGGGCATGAGACCCCGCAGCCAGCGTGGCACATCGATGCGGCCGATCGCGTAGGCGATTCCGCCGGCGATGAGCCCACCCACGAGCCCGCCAAGGAAGCCCGCGTTCATGATGAGCGCGACAGCACCGGCAGTGAAGCCGGGGGCGATGCCGGGTCGGTCGGCGATCGCATATGCGATGTAGCCCGCGAGGGCCGGCACGAGGAACCCCATCGAGGCCTGCCCGATCGTCGCTGCGACGGCACCGAGGTACTCGAGCAGCCCGCCGGACGGCAGGTCCCACAGGCTGTTGCCGAGCGCGAGATCGATGTTGCGGCCGTCGAGCACGATGTCGTACCCGCCGAGCAGGAAGCCGAGCGCGACCAGCAGCCCCCCGCCAGCGACGAACGGGATCATGTAGCTGACCCCTGTGAGCAACCAGCGCTTGAGCTTCAAACCGATGTGCTCGTCGGAAGTTCCGGCTGGCGACTTCTCGGCGGGCTGCCCGGATCCGGCGACGCGGGGTGCGTTCGGATCGGATGCCGCGGCGAGCGCTTCGGCGACCATCGCGTCCGGCGCGTCGATGCCGCGTTTCACCGGTGACTGGATCACGGGCTTGCCCGCGAAGCGGCCCTTGTCTCGAACGTCGACGTCGACGGCGAAAATGACCGCGGTTGCGGAGGCGATGACGGCGGGATCGAGCGGCTTCGCGCCGGACGAACCCTGCGTCTCGACGTGCAGGGTGACTCCTGCCCGCTCCGCGGCCGCGACGAGCGCGTCGGCCGCCATGTAGGTGTGCGCGATGCCGGTCGGGCAGGCGGTGACCCCGACGAGCACGGGGCGGGCGGCGGCTTTCGCCGAGGCATCCGGCCCGCTCGTGGATTCGGCTGCGGGACCGGATGCCGTCGGCGCGGGCGAGTCGGAGACCGCCTCTTCGACGAGCGTGACGATCTGTTCGGGAGCCGCCGCGGCGCGCAGGTTCGCCACGAAATCGGGTCGGATCAGGGAGCGCGCGAGTTTCGACAGGAGCGCGAGGTGCTCCTTGTCGGCGCCCTCCGGTGCGGCGATGAAGAAGATGAGGTCGGCCGGTCCGTCTGCCGAGCCGAAGTCGACCGCTGGGGTGGGCCGCGCCATCGCGAGGGTGGGCTCGAGAACGGCTGTGGAGCGGCAGTGGGGGATCGCGATGCCGCCGGGCACGCCGGTATCGGTCTTCTGTTCGCGCGCCCAGGCGTCGGCGAAGAGAGCTTCGGCATCGCTCGCTCGGCCCGACCCGGCGACGAGTTCGGCGAGCCTGCGGATGACGCCGGCACGGTCGGTGCCGAGGTCGCTGTCGAGCAGGACCAGTTGCGGTGTGATGAGTGACGACATTGTTGTCTCCAGACTGCTGGTAAAAGGGGATCAGTGATCGGCGGCGATCGGGGTGAGCGCACGAATGACGGCGCTCTCGGGGTCGGTCTGTTCGACCGATGGCATGGTGCTTCCCGGCAGGGACGCGGCGGCGGAGCCGTGGGCGACTGCCACGGAAAGTCGCCGCTGTGGTCCCTCGCCGCGAAGGTCGGCCAGGAGGTATCCGGCGAGGGAGGAGTCGCCGGCGCCGACGGTACTGCGGGGAACGATCGGTGGCATTGTCGCGAACCAGCTGCCTTCCGCGGTCGCGAGAACCGCGCCCTTCGCGCCGAGTGTGGCGAGCACGGCCCGGCATCCGCGGGAGATGAGGGTGCCGGCAGCGTCGGCGGCGGCGAGTTCATCGATCTCAAGCGCCTCGCCGTTGCCGATTCCCGTCAGTTCGGCAAGTTCCTCGGCGTTCGGCTTCACGAGGTCGACACCGACGCCAGAGTCGACGAGCGCACGCAGCGGGTCTCCGGATGAGTCGACGGCGATGAGCGGAGATCCTGCGCCGTGCGCCGCCCGCACCGCGCGCACCACCTCCGCGTAGAAATCGGGGGCCAATCCTGGTGGGAGCGAGCCGGCAAGGACGAGCCATCGCGCGTTGCCGGCGTGGGCGACGACGGTTTCGAGCAGCGCGAGCTCGTCGACGGCAGTGAGGGTGGGGCCCGGCTCGTTGATCTTCGTCGTCGTGCCGTCCGGCTCGGTGAGCGTGATGTTCGAGCGGATGCGCCCGCTGATGCTCCGGCTGGCCGTGGGGATGCTTTCGGCGCGCAGGGCCACGAGCATCGGGTCGTCCGCGTCGCCGGGAAGGATCGCGAGCGTCTCGATGTTCGACGCGATCAGCGCTCTCGATACATTCACGCCCTTGCCACCCGGCTGTTCGTGGGTTGCGGATGCCCGCTGTACGTTGCCGCGGACCAGCCGGTCGGTGAGCTCGATCGTGCGGTCGAGGCTCGGGTTCGCGGTGAGGGTGAGGATCATGCGACGAGCACCTCCACTCCGGCCTCGTCCAGCGCCTCGCCGAGGGCGGTGTCGGGGTCGGCGTCGGTGATGAGTGTGTCGAGAGCGCGAAGTTCGGCGAAGCGCACGAGAGTCTCCTCTCCGAGTTTGGAGGCGTCGACGAGGGCGACCGCGCGTCGCGCGCCGCGCGTGTATGCCGCCTTCACCGCCGACTCCTCCGAGTCGGGCGTGCTCAGCCCGAATTCGGCGTGCACTCCGTTCGCGCCGACGAAGGTGATGTCCGGTCGCAGGTTGGACAGTTGGGCGAGCGTCGCCGCGCCGACCGCGGCGCTCGTGATGCCGCGCAGGCGCCCGCCGAGCAGCTGCACCTCGATGTCGGGGTTGACGCTGACCGTGCTCGCGATGAGCGTCGAATTCGTGATCACGACGAGTGACTGGTGCGGCGCATCCGGGCGCCATCTCGCAATGTGCTCCGCGAGCAGGCCTGTCGTCGTTCCCGCGTCGATCGCGATCGCGCCGCTGAACGAGCCGGGCACGAGACTCATCGCGGCCCTCGCGATTCTCTGCTTGGCGCCCGCGTTGCGGTCCCGCCGGTCGGCGATGCTCTGCTCGGCGCGACTGATCTTCGATGCCGCGACCGCTCCACCGTGCACCCGGCGAAGGCCGCCCTGCTGCTCGAGCTGATCGAGGTCCCGTCTGATGGTTTCGCTCGTCACATCGAATTCCCTGGCGAGCTCGACGACGGCGACGCGCCCGCCGGCCTCGAGCATCCGCTCGATCCGTTCCTGCCGCTCTTCTGCGTACACGCGTGTGTCTCCTTTGACTGCCGAGCCCTGTCGCCCTGTGGTTATGCGACTTTACCTGTGGATGTTCCCAAATGCAACGCAATCGCAGAAATTACCACATCGCTTTCGCGCCACGCTCGCCCGCGCGGCAACAGCGGGCCCCGCCATTTAGGATGGAACCCATGGCCGCCGGAGATTCCTTTTACATCGCGACGCCCATCTTCTACGTCAACGACGTTCCGCACATCGGGCACGCCTACACGGAGGTCGCCGCCGACGTGCTCGCGCGCTGGCACAGGCAGAGCGGCGATGACACCTGGCTGCTCACCGGCACCGACGAACACGGCCAGAAGATTCTGCGCACCGCCGTCGCGAACGACACGACGCCGCAGGAGTGGGCCGACAAGCTCGTGAACGAGTCGTGGCTTCCGCTGCTCGAGACGATCAACATCGCCAACGACGACTTCATCCGCACGACGGACGAACGCCACGAGTCGGCCGTGCGGATTTTCCTGCAGAAGCTCTACGACGACGGCTTCATCTACTCCGGCGAGTACGAGGGGTATTACTGCGTCGGCTGCGAGGAGTACAAGCAGCTCGACGACCTGATGGAGTCAGCTGTCGGCGACTACGCCGGGCAGCTCGTCTGCAAGATCCACACCCGCCCCGTCGAGGTGCTCAAGGAGAAAAACTACTTCTTCCGGATGAGCGACTTTCAGCAGCGCCTGCTCGACCTTTACGAGTCGCAGCGCGACTTCATCCAGCCGGACAGCGTGCGCAACGAAATCATCCAGTTCGTGAAATCGGGCTTGCAGGATCTTTCGATCTCGCGCTCGAGTTTCGACTGGGGAATCAAGGTGCCGTGGGATGACGACCACGTCGTCTATGTCTGGTTCGAGGCGCTGCTGAATTACATCACCGCGATCGGCTACGGCACCGACGACGAGAACTTCGCCCGACGGTGGCCCGCGAACCAGCTCGTAGGTAAGGACATCGCGCGTTTCCACGCCGTCATCTGGCCGGCGATGCTGATGGCCGCGAACCTCGACGTTCCAAGGCGGGTGTTCGGGCACGGCTGGCTGCTGGTCGGCGGCGAGAAGATGTCGAAGTCGAAGCTGACCGGCATCGCCCCGAGCCAGATCACCGACACGTTCGGCGTCGACGCATTCCGCTACTACTTCCTGAGCGCCATCAACTTCGGTCAGGATGGCTCGTTCAGCTGGGAGGACCTCGCTGCGCGCTACCAGTCCGAGCTCGCCAACGGTTTCGGCAACCTCGCCTCTCGCGTGATCGCCATGGTGAACCGCTACTTCGACGGCGCGGTGCCGTCGCCGGCAAGCTACACCGAGGCCGACCTCGCCATCCGCGACGTCGTGCTCGCTGCCACCCGGAATGCGGATGCCGCGATGGAACGCTTCGCCATCCACGAGGCGATCGCGAGCATCTGGACGATCGTCGACGAGCTCAACGGGTACATCACCATCCAGGAGCCGTGGGCTCTCTCCAAGGACGCGGCGCAGCGCGAACGGCTCGGCACGGTGTTGTACACGGCCGCCGAAGGACTGCGCGCCCTCGCGGTGCTGCTCTCCCCGTTCATCCCCGAATCCACCGAGAAGTTGTGGGGCGCGCTGGGGGCCACCGAGGCGCTGGGCGCACTGGTGAACCAGTCGATTCCTGAGGCCGGCAACTGGGGGCAACTGCCGCCGGCGAGTCGGGTCAGCACGATCGACGCTCTATTCCCGCGGATCGAGTCGCCGGAGCCGAGCATCGCGTGAGCACCCGCGAGGGCGACCCGTCCAACTACATCCGCAAGCGTGAATCGCGTGCGGAGCACGGCCAGACCCGCGACCTGAGCTACCCGCCGCTCCCGTCAGCGCTCGTCGTGCCCTGCTACGACAACCACGCTCACCTCGAGATCGCGGACGGCGACGATCCGCTCGACTACCTCCAGCAGCTCGACATGGCCTCGAGTGTCGGCATCCGCGGCGTCGTGCAGGTAGGCGGCGACCTCGAGACGTCCCGCTGGTCGGCCGAGATGGCGTCGAAGGAGCCAAGGATGCTCGCGGCGGTGGCCATCCACCCGAACGAGGCGCCGGCGTACGAAGCCGCAGGAACACTGGATGACGCGATCGCCGAGATCGACGAACTCGCCGCCCGGCCACGGGTGCGAGCCGTCGGCGAGACAGGTCTCGACTACTTCCGCACCGACGAGTCCGGGCGCGGCGCCCAGCACCGATCGTTCGAGGCCCACATTGAGATCGCGAAGAAGCATGATCTCGCGATGCAGATTCACGACCGCGACGCGCACGCCGCCGTTCTCGAGACGCTGATGCGCGTCGGTGCGCCCGAGCGCACCGTCTTCCACTGCTTCTCCGGAGATGCCGCGATGGCGAAGCTGTGTGCCGACAACGGATGGTACCTCTCGTTCGCCGGCACCATCACGTTCAAGAACGCGGACAACCTTCGGGAGGCGCTCGAGGTGATTCCCCGCGACCGGATCCTGGTCGAGACGGATGCTCCATTCCTCACGCCAATTCCCTATCGTGGTCGCCCTAATTCACCGTATCTGGTGCCACTGACGCTACGGTTCATGGCCGATCATCTCGACACCGACGTGTCGATGCTCGCCGCCCAGGTCTCCTCGAACACCGAGCTGGTCTACGGCAGCTGGGACGCGGAGCCGGTCAAGCAGGGCGGCTCGCCATGGGACGCGGCGATCGACCCGGCCGAGCTCGCATGAGCACCGTCCCTGACAAGGCCCGCCAGGGTCACCTCAAAGGGCCCGCCGCGAAGCTCCTGGGCCCCGCCGAGATCCGGGACCTCGCCGAACTACTGGGCATCCAACCCACAAAGAAGCTCGGCCAGAACTTCGTCATCGATGCCAACACCGTGCGACGGATCGTGAAGACCGCCGGCGTCCCCGCGGGCGGAACCGTCGTCGAGATCGGACCGGGACTGGGGTCTCTCACCCTCGGATTGCTCGAGACCGGGGCAACCGTCATTGCCGTCGAGATCGACAAGCGGCTCGCCGAGCAACTTCCGCTCACGGTCGCGCAGTTGCAGCCGGATGCCACGTTATCCGTCGTCACCGCTGACGCGATGCGCATCACCGAGCTGCCCGGCGACCCGACCGTGCTCGTCGCCAACCTTCCATACAACATCTCGGTGCCCGTGCTCCTGCACTTCCTGGAGATGTTCCGCGGCATCCGTTCCGGCCTGGTGATGGTGCAGGCCGAGGTCGGGCAGCGGCTCGCGGCGCCTCCAGGCTCCAAGGTCTACGGCAGCCCGAGCGTGAAGGCGGCCTGGTTCGGGCATTGGAAGACGTCAGGACTGGTGAGTCGCCAGGTGTTCTGGCCGGTGCCGAACGTCGACTCGATCCTCGTCTCGTTCGTGCTTCGCAGCGTGCCGATCGGCACCGAGGAGGAGCGCCTGGCCGTGTTCGCCCTCGTCGACGCCGCCTTTCAGCAGCGCCGCAAGATGCTGCGGCAGTCGCTGTCGGGAGCGCTGGGCGGATCCGCCGCGGCGACGGAGCGGATGACCCGAGCCGGAGTGGACCCGACCGCGCGCGGCGAGCAGCTCACCGTCGACGATTTCCTGGCGATAGCGCGGGCGTAGGCGCTGTGAAGCAGGGGCGCTCTCCGCAGCCCAGGCCGCCGATTCGCGGAGGTCCCAGCAGATGAGAAGCGGCCTCTTCGCTGGTGGTCTCGTCGCATGTGGCAGCCCCGAACCGGGCCCATGAGCATCGCATGGAGAAGCTCGTCGAAATGCTCGACTAGGTTGGAGGCATGACCATCGCGGCGGCCACCAAAGTGGTGCACGCGCGAGCGCCGGGCAAGATCAATGTCTTCCTCAAGGTCGGATCGCTGCTCGAGGACGGGTTCCACGAGGTCGCGACCGCCTATCAGGCCGTCTCGCTCTTCGAGGACGTGCGCGCGCATCCGGCCGACGACTTCTCCGCCAGCTTCTCCGGCAGCATCGACACCTCGCAGCTTCCCGCCGACGGCTCCAACCTCGCCATACGCGCGGCGACTTTGCTCGCCCGCAAAGCGGGCTACCGCGGAGGAGTGCACCTCGAAATCGAGAAGCACATTCCGATCGCGGGCGGCATGGGCGGCGGATCCGCGGATGCCGCGGCGACCCTCCTGGCCTGCGACTCCCTGTGGGGAACCGACCTCGGGCGCGAAGCGCTCCTCGAACTGGCCGCCCAGCTCGGGGCCGACGTGCCGTTCGCCTTCACGGGAGGCACCGCCATCGGCACCGGCCGAGGCGATCAGCTCAGCCCCGCGCTTGCGAAGGGCCACTTCCAGTGGGTGCTCGCGTTCGCGGAGTTCGGACTGTCGACGCCGGACGTCTACAAGGAACTCGACCGGCACCGCGACCGGCACGCGCAGGACATCTTCCCGGCCGAGGTGCAGCCGCACGTGGACGCCAACGTGCTGCAGGCACTCAGGGCCGGCGATCCGCACATGCTCGCCGAGGTGCTGCACAACGACCTGCAGGCGCCCGCGCTGCACCTCGAGCCCGAACTCGCCGCGATCATCGAGCTCGGCGAGGAGAACGGGGCCCTCGCAGGAATGATCTCGGGCTCCGGCCCGACCGTCGCGTTTCTCGTGGCCGATCTCGACAATGCGCTCGAGCTGCAGATCGCGCTCAGCGCAGCCCGACTCAACGTGGTGCGGGCGACCGGCCCGGTGCACGGCGCGCGTATCCTCAGCACGTAGCCCGCCCGCGCGAGGGATAGAGGCGCGCGGGGCGCCTCGAGGGCGCTCCACGAGAGTCCGAGGTTCTCTTGAGGTCGTCCCCCGGCGAGGCGCCGGTCAGGGCGAGGAGCGGCCCGAGGGCTCGTAGCGAAGCACGTTCACGTCCACGAGGTTCCACTCCTCGGTGACCTCCCACCCGATGGACGCGAGCGCCGCGGTCGTGATGGGGCGCAGGTCACGTTTGATGCTCGTGATCAGGAACGCGACATCCGCTTCCTCCAACCGATCGAGGGAATCCTCGATCTGATGCGCCTCGGCCCACAGATTCCCCGTCTCGGCCGCCGGCGTCTCAAGCGTCACGTCGATGGTGCCCTCGAACGCGTCGGGGTAGGAGTACCGGATGACTCGCGCCGTGGCGGTCGGATGTCGGCGGACGTACCCGTAGATCACGGCCGTCGTCGTGCCCGGCCCGTCCTCCGCCCGCTCGTCGGCGATGAGGTCGGCAACCTCGCTCCAGGTCGAGTCCTGCTTTGCCTGCGGCTGGCGCTGCTCGATGAAGGACGGAACGGCGAGCCCGACCAGGGCGATGATCGTGAGCACCACGAGAGCACGCGAGGTGAGGGCGTCGACGCCGGCCGCGATGGCGATCGCGACGAACGGAACGCCCATGGTCAGGTAGCGGGGCGTGAACAGCGGTGTGTACAGCTCGGTCGCGATGAGCAGGGCCCCGGTCGGGATGATGAGCCCGGGAAGGATGACCGCGGCGAGCGAGAGACCGCGCGAGCGGGTCGCAAGAACGATCGCGCCGAAGACGATGAGCCCACATCCGGCTATCGCGAACTCGTTGCTGTAGAGAAACCACTGCGTGCGGAACACCTGGCGAAACGTGTGGTCGCCAAGCGGCTTGATCCACTCGATCTGGCTGCTCTGGGCGACGACCTCGAGCGTGAAGGGAACGAGGGCGGCCGCGGCGACCGTGCTCGCGACAAACCAGCGCACGATGGTGGGAGCGGCAGAGCGGCGGGAGGTGACCAGCCACCACGCCATCGTGAAACCGTGCGCGATGACGACGAGGGCGAGGTAGATGAACATCAGACAGGACACGACCACGAGCCCGCCATACAGCAGCCACCATCTCCACGAGGCGGAGGGAGCGGAGCAACGTTGCGCCCGCACGAACACGATGGTGAGCAGCGCGGCGAGCATCGCGCTCAACGCGTAGGAGCGCGCCTCGGTCCCCATCCAGGTGACGCGAGGAAGGAGACAGAAGATCACCCCGGCCAGCACGGGAAGACGCCCTCCCGTGAACTGCCGCGCCAGAACGACGGTGAGCGCCGCGCCGACCCCCGCGGCGAGGGCGCTCGGAACGCGGATGATCACGGGGGAGTAGCCGAACACGTCGACCACGGCATGCAGAAGCATGTAATACAGGCCGTGCACGGCGTCGATCGTGCCGAGCATTTCCCAGAGCTGCGGCCAGCTGCGCGTCGCCGCGCTGATCGTCGCCGCTTCGTCGTACCAGATCGAGGGAACGCCGATGCGGACGAGCGAGATCGCGAGGCCGAGCATTCCCACCGCGAGCGGAGCGGCCGCGCGATGCGAACGCGCGCGACTCAATAGGCTGGGAGCGTCCACTCGGTTCAGGAGGTCAGTCATCGTGCCGCTGCCTCCACTCGTCGAGCCGCTGCCCGAACTCAGCGTCGAGCAGGTGTCGCGCGCCTCGCGGCACCTCATGCTTCCGGGCCTCGGGCTTCTCGGTCAACGCCGACTCGCCGCCGCCCGCGTGCTCGTGATCGGCGCGGGCGGGCTCGGTTCGCCCGTGCTGCAATACCTCGCGGCGGCGGGAATCGGCGTAATCGGCATTGTCGACTTCGACACGGTCGACCTGTCGAACCTGCAGCGCCAGGTCATCCATGGCACCGCGGATGTCGGCGAGCTCAAGACTGTGAGCGCCGCGCGCAGCATCGCCGCCCTCAACCCGCTCGTCGACGTGGTTCGTCACTCTGTGCGGCTGGACCGCGACAACGCGCTCGACCTGTTCTCCGCATACGATCTCGTGATCGACGGCAGCGACAACTTCGCCACCCGCTACCTCGCCAACGATGCCGCAGCCATTCTCGGTAAGCCATACGTCTGGGGCTCCGTGTACCGATTCGACGGGCAGGTGACCGTGTTCTGGGAGTCGGCTCCGGACGACCGCGGCCTCGACTACCGCGACCTGCACCCGGTGCCGCCCGCGCCCGGCGAGGTGCTGTCGTGTGACGAGGCCGGCGTGCTTGGTGCGGTGTGCGCGACGATCGGCGCGATGATGGCGACCGAGGCAATGAAGCTCATCACCGGACTCGGGGAGCCCCTGCTGGGCCGCGTACAGATTCTGGATGCCCTCGCCGGCGACTGGCGCGAGGTGCGGCTGGTGAGGCGCGCAGGCCGGATCCCCGTGTCTGCGCTCATCGACTACGACGAGTTCTGCGGCGTCACGGCCGCCAACGACGCGCTGTCGCTGCCCCCGGAGCTGTTGCGCGAGCGCGGCACCGCGGGCCTGATCGACGTGCGCGAACCGTTCGAGCACGAGATCGTGCACATCGACGGGGATCGGCTCGTTCCGCTCGCCCGGCTGCTCGAGAACCCGCAAGAGGCGGGGCTGGGTCCAGTAGTCGTGTACTGCAAGACGGGCCTCCGTTCGCTGCGGGCCGCGGAGGCATTGCGTGCGGCAGGTATCGATGCCGTGTCGTTGCGCGGAGGTATCCACGCATGGCTCGACCTGACCGACCCCGACGGTCCCCGCTACTAGCGCGGGAAGCGACATTCTCAGCCTCCGGCGAATGGCGGCAGCACGTCCAGGCGGTCGCCTTCCGAGAGTTCCGTCGAGCGGTCGGTCGTCGCTACCGCATTCAGGAGGAATGAGCAGCGCGCGAGCACCTGGCCGAGAGGCTGCCCGGGGGCCGGTGACAGTTCGGCGAGCGCCTGCGCGATGGTGGCACCGGCGGGCAGTCGAAGGGTGAGTTCGGCGAGACCCGTTGCGGCTCTCGCCGAGGCGAACAAGCGCAGGTGCACGGTGCTCGCCGTCATCGGTGCGCCGCATCGGTCGCGGAGATATTCGTGACGGCCGTGTCGGAAACGCTCATGGTTCTCAGGCTAGGCGAGAACCGGTGAAGGGGCATCGGTTCTTCCGTAGAGGTGACGGCGGAACAACCGCGGCAATGGTCACTCCGAGGCTGAACCGTGATTCTCACCGGTCAGGTCGTGACCCCTGCCACCCAACGGTCGCGAAGGCTCACCAGCACGGCGATCGACACGGTGAGCAGAACGAGGGAGAGCGCGTAGGCCGCGTCCGGATTCGTCTGCAACGCCAGGTAGGCCGACAGCGGCATCGTCTGCGTCACCCCGGGGAAGTTGCCGGCGAAGGTGATGGTGGCACCGAACTCGCCGAGCGCCCGAGCGAAGCACAACACCGCTCCGGCGGCCACCCCGGGCGCGATGAGCGGAAGGGTGATCCGCCAAAAGACGACCCATCGCGATGCGCCGAGCAGCGCCGCCACGTCTTCGTATCGTCGGTCCGCCGCGCGCAGGGCCCCCTCGACCGCGAGCACGAGGAACGGCATAGCGACGAACGTCTCGGCGATGACGACGGCCGCCATCGTGAAGGGAATCTGCACGTCGAACCACGCATCGAGGTACTGACCGAGGAGCCCGCGCCGGCCGAGCAGCAGCAGAAGCGCGATGCCGCCGACCACGGGCGGAAGAACGAGCGGCACGGTCACGAGGGCACGCAGCAGGCGCCGGACGATCACGGGCCATGCGCCGGACCGCGCGAGCACCCAGGCGAGCGGCACCCCGAAGAGGAGGCTCAACGCCGTCGCGAGCACGGCGCTCACGAGGGAAAGAGCGAGCGAGGTGCCTACCTCCGGCGCCGAGAGAAGCTCGAGCAGTCTTTCCCACGGCACCTCGAGCACGAGCGCCACGATCGGCAACACCAGGAATGCGAGGGCGAGTCCGGCGGGGATCCAGAGCACCGCCGGAATGCCCGTGCCACGGGCCTCCGTTTCCCTAGTCGATCTCAAAGCCGGCCTCGCCCAGCAGATCCTGTGCCTTCGGACCGAGCACGTAGGTCGCGAACGCGGCCGCGGCCCGCGGGTTGCGGGCGTCGGAGAGCCGGGTGATGGAGTAGTCGTTACCGGCTCCCGCGGCCTGCCGGAGCTCGATCCCGTCGACACGGGCGTCGGCCGCGAGCACGTCGGTGCGGTAGACGAGCGCGGCGTCAACCTCGCCGAGCTCCACCTTCGTCAGCGCGGCCCGCACGTCTTCCTCAAGGGTGTCGGGCACGGCGTTGATGCCCGCTGCGTCGAGTACCCGCGCCGCTGCGGCCCCGCACGGCACCCGCGGCGCGCAGAGGGCGATCCTCTTCGCCGGGTCGGCGAAGTCCGCAAGACCGGTGATCCCGGCGGGGTTGCCCTCGGGCACGGCGATCGCGAGGAAGTTGCGGGCGAACACCGTCGGCTCGACGGCGAGGCCGGCGTCGCTGACCGCGCGCATCGTCTCGGAGCTCGCCGCCGCGAACAGGTCGGCGGGCGCCCCGGCGAGGATTCCGGCCGCGAGGCCCGTGCTGCCCCCGAAATTGAGGGTCACCCGCACGCCCGGGTTCTCCTCGCCGAAGCTTCCCGCGATTGTGGTGAAGCTGTCGGTGAGCGATGCCGCGGCGAAGACGACGATCGCGCCGTTGAGGTGCCCCTCGCCGGGTGGCAGCGCAGTGCCCCCCTCGGTGGCGCAGCCGTTCAGCGCGAGCGTGATGACCCCGACAGCCGCGGCTCGCACCGGGAGGATCATGGCAGAGCGATGCCGACCGAGGTGGCCTTGATCGTGGCGGCCGCGATCGTGCCGACCTCGAGTCCGAGCTCGTCAGCGGCTTCCCGGCTGATCAGCGACACAAGCCGGAACGGGCCGGCCTGCAGTTCGACCTGCGCCATCACGGTGTCCTTCGTGATTTTCGTCACGATGCCGGTGATCCTGTTGCGGGTGGAGGCCCTCGAGGTGGGCGCCAAGGGCGACTCGGTCGCGATCTCCTGCGCGAGTTGAGCGAGCTGGACGCCATCGACGACAAGGCGACCATTATCCGCGGGGCGGAGGTCCAGGCGCCCCGCGTCGGCCCAGCGGCGGATGGTGTCGTCGCTCACCCCGATGAGGGCGGCTGCTTCGCTCACTCGCAGGGAGGTCATGCGATCAGTGTAGGCCTCCGGGTCGCACTTACGGGAGCACGAGGGGCATAACGCCGCGTTCGCGACTTCCGACGGTCGGGTAGCGAGCGAGCGCGAGCATCCGCGTATCGCTCCGAGGGGTGTTATCGCCGATGAGGGGTGACGTCGCGCCTCATCTGCGAGCACACCCCTCGCAACCCGGCGCAGAGCGACGCGGACGCGAGGAGACGTAATCGGCGAGTTGCGAAGTGGGCGTTTTCGGCCGCCCCGGTTCGCGCGCGTCATCCGGGAGGGCGATGATGGACGGATGCGCACGGTGGCCGAGCATCAGGAGACGATCCGGGCTCTGCTCGCGCCGCTCGCCGGGCGGCACCCCGAGCGCATCAGCGCGATCTCGGCCGCCCACATCACTCACCGCGGCAGGGTGCTCGCCGCCGACATCCGCTCGTCAATGGACCTTCCGCCGTTCGACAACTCGCAGATGGACGGATACGCGGTGCGCTCGGCCGACGTTGCGCCCGGGCGTCCGCTGCGCGTCGCGCCGCGAATCGCCGCCGGCCAGTCGATCCGCTCCCTCGCACCCGGCACCGCCGCGCCGATCATGACCGGAGCGGCGGTTCCCGTGGGAGCCGACGCGATCATCCCCATCGAGGCTGCGTCGCCTGACTCGTTTCAGCCGGAAGACGACGCGCGCAGGGTGGTGTTCACCGCGCCCGTCGCCCCAGGCTCCTTCGTGCGCCGCCGCGGCAGCGACGTCGCCGCCGGGGCGCTGCTGCTGCCAGCGGGGACGCGGCTAGGTGCCGCGCAGTGGGCCGTGCTCGCGGCATCCGGCATCACCGACATCGACGTCATCTCGAGGCTGCGCGTGCTCGTCGTGTCGACCGGCGACGAGGTCACCGCGCCAGGCCAGGCGCTCCAACCAGGTCGCGTGTACGACGCGAACGGCTTCGCGATGGCCGTCGCTGTCGCCGAGTGCGGCGCCGAGGTGGTCGAGGTCGTGACGGTGTCCGACGACGCCACGGTTCTTCGCGCTGCGCTGACGGAGCGGGCGACCGGCGCGGACCTGATTCTGACCACCGGCGGGGTGAGCAAGGGGACCTTCGAGGTCGTGCGCGACGTGTTCGAGAACGGGGGCGTGACATTCGAAAGCGTCGCCGTCCAGCCCGGGGGCCCGCAAGGAGCGGGGCGTGCAACCTCCCTCGGAATTCCCGTCGTCGCGTTCCCCGGCAACCCGGTGAGCGCGCTCGTGTCGTTCGAGTTGTTCCTCCGTCCCGTGCTCCGGCATCTTCACGGCCTTCCGCCGCGGCGACCGGCGCTGGTCGCTCCGCTCGCCGCTGCCGTCGAGTCTCCGCCAGGCAAGCACCAGGTGCGCCGCGCACGGCTCGATGCGGATGGGCGCGTGCAACTCGTCGGCGGCCCGAGCTCGCATCTGTTGCAGAGCTACGCGGCCTGCACCCACCTCGTACATATTCCTGTCGGGGCATTCAGCCTCGACGTTGGCGATCCCGTCGAGATCTGGAGCATTGATGACTGACCCTCCCCGCCGCCGCCGTCGCGCCGCAGCAGTTGACCCCGTGCTGACCCACCTGCGAGCCGACGGTTCGGCGCACATGGTCGACGTGGGTGGCAAACCGGTCACCGCACGCCGAGCCGTCGCGCAGGCTGTGCTCGTCACGCAGACCGAGGTCGTCACCGCGGTGCTATCGGGCGACCTTCCCAAGGGGGAGGCGGTCGGGACGGCCCGGATTGCCGGGATCATGGCGGCGAAGCAGACTTCGTCTCTCATTCCGCTGTGCCATCCGCTGCCGCTCACCTCGATCACTGTCGACATCACCGGCACGGAGAACCGGCTCACCGTTCTCGCGACGGTGGCGACGAATGCGGTCACCGGTGTGGAGATGGAGGCGCTGACCGCGGCCTCGGTCGCCGCGCTCACGCTCTACGACATGCTCAAGGCGATCGACAAGGCGGCCGTGATCACCGACATCCAGTTGCTCGAGAAGAGCGGCGGCAAGTCCGGCGACTGGAGCCGGCCGTGACGAGACGCGCCGTCACGATCGTCTCCTCGACCCGCGCCGCTTCCGGCATATATGAGGACCGCACCGGCCCGATCATCGTCGCATGGCTGCGCGAACACGGCTTCGCGGCGGATGACGCGACCGTCGTGCCCGACGGTCCGGCGGTCACCGCGGCTCTGGAGGCGGCGCTCGCGTCCCGCGTCGACCTGGTGGTCACGACGGGTGGCACCGGCGTCGGCCCGGGAGACATGACTCCCGACGCGACGGCGAAGTTGCTGACCGCGCCACTGCCGGGATTCCAGGAGGAGCTTCGCCGCCGAGGTGCCGCCAGCACGCCGACCGCCATCCTCAGTCGAGGGCTCGCGGGAGTCGCCGGGCACACCTTCGTGGTCAACCTCCCCGGTTCGCCAGGGGGAGTGCGCGATGGTCTCGGGCTGCTCGGGGAGGTCGTCGACCATGTGCTCGACCAGCTTGCAGGCGGAAACCATGGCTGACCTGTCGACAGGACCGGATGGCCGACTCGGCGGTTCACCAGCCGTCGCCTTCGCGCGGATCAGCGACACCGCCATCACGATCGAGGAGTGTGCCGAGGCGGTGGCCTGCGACACCGCCGGCGCCGTCGTGACCTTCGCCGGGGTCGTCCGCAACCACGATGAGGGAAGGGGCGTTCTCGCGCTGGACTACTCGGCGCACCCGTCCGCTGCCGAGGCGATCGAGTCCGTCGCGGCCGCCGTCGCCGCCGAGTTTCCGGCTGTCACGATAGCGGTGGCGCACCGGATCGGCAGCCTCACGGTCGGCGACGTGGCGCTGGCCTGCGCAGCGGCATCCGCCCACCGGGCCGACGCGTTCGCCGCCTGCGCCCGGCTGGTCGACACGGTGAAGGAGTCGGTGCCGATCTGGAAGGAGCAGCGGTTCGTCGACGGCAGCACCGAGTGGGTGGCGTCTCTCGGTTAGGGTTTCACTGCCGGCGGACGCCGCGAGACCGGAGTAGCGGCCGCGTTTCACGCCGGTTCCGCGCCACAACAACTGGTTCGACGCCGTCCTCCCTCGCGCGCGAGCGAGAGGCACTGGCAGCAGCGGGTCGGTGCGCCCTGCGGGCCCCGCGTATCCTCGTACGGTGGCACATCTACTAGGCGCGGAATCCCTTCACCTCGAATACCCGACCCGTGTCGTCTTCGACAAGGTGACGATCGGACTCGACGAGGGCGACCGCATCGGCGTCGTCGGGCGCAACGGCGATGGCAAGTCGACTCTGCTGAACCTGCTCGCAGGGCGGATCGAACCTGATTCCGGTCGCGTCACCATGCGCCGCGGTGTCACCCTCGGCATGCTCGACCAGTCCGACGTGTTGCCCGACGACCTCGTCGTCTCCGAGGCCATCGTCGGTCACCTCGACGAGCACGAGTGGGCGGGCGACGCGAAGGTGCGCGACGTCATCGACGGGCTGCTGTCCGACCTGCCTTGGGGCGCGACGCTCGGTGAGCTCTCGGGCGGGCAGCGCCGGCGGGTCGGGCTCGCGAAGCTGCTCATCGGCGACTGGGACATCATCTTCCTCGACGAGCCGACCAACCACCTCGACGTCGAGGGCATCGCCTGGCTGGCCCAGCATCTCCGTAACCGCTGGCCGGCGAACCAGGGCGGACTCATCGTCGTCACTCACGATCGGTGGTTCCTCGACGAGGTGTCGACAGACACCTGGGAGGTGCACGACCGAATCATCGAACCGTTCGAGGGCGGATACGCCGCGTACATCCTGCAGCGGGTTGAGCGCGACAAGACGGCCGCGACGATGGAGTCCAAGCGGCAGAACCTCGCCCGCAAGGAACTGGCCTGGCTGCGCCGGGGCGCCCCGGCCCGCACCACGAAGCCGAAGTTCCGGATCGATGCCGCGAACGAGCTCATCGCCAACGAACCGCCGCCTCGCGACACGGTCGCCCTCAGCCAGCTCGCGACCGCGCGGCTCGGCAAGGACGTCGTCGACCTCATCGACGTCGGCGTGACCTACGGCGGAACCACGGATGCCGGCGGCGCGGTAGCCGGCGGCAAGCGCGTTCTTCACGACATCGAGTGGCGCATCGCACCGGGCGAGCGCACGGGAATCCTCGGCGTGAACGGGGCGGGCAAGAGCACCCTCCTGAGCCTCATCGCGGGAACCCTCCAGCCCACAGAGGGCAGGGTCAAGCGTGGCAAGACCGTGCGCGTCGCGATTCTGAGCCAGCAGCTCGACGAGCTCGCCGACATCCTCGATACGCGGGTGATGGACGTGATCGCCGGCCAGAAGAGCTCGTACGTGACCGGCGGCAAAGAGCTCACGCCAGGACAGCTGCTCGAGCGCATGGGCTTCATGAGCGAGCAGCTCTCCACGCCGGTCAAGGACCTGAGCGGTGGCCAGAGGAGAAGGTTGCAACTGCTGCTGATCCTGCTCGGCGAACCGAATGTGCTCATCCTCGACGAGCCGACCAACGACCTCGACACCGACATCCTCGCCGCGATCGAGGACCTGCTCGACTCCTGGCCGGGCACCCTCATCGTCGTCAGCCACGACCGGTACCTGCTCGAGCGGGTGACCGACAACCAGTACGCGATCCTGCAGGGACGCATGCGACACCTCCCCGGCGGTGTCGAGGAGTACCTGAAGCTGCGAGCGGTAGAGCGCGGCGGATCCGCGAAGGCGACGGCGAAGGGCGGCAGCACCACGCAGGGAGCGACCGGCAAACCGAAGCTCGGCGGCGCCGAACTGCGCAACGCTCAGAAGGAGTTCGCGGCGGCGGGCCGAAAGCTCGAGAAGTATGCGCACCAGATCACCGAGCTGCACAACCGTTTCGCGACTCACGACCAGGGCGACTATGCGGGACTCGCCAAGCTGCAGACCGAACTCGCGACGCTCGAGAAGGCGCAGGGCGAGCTCGAGTTCCGGTGGCTCGAGCTCACCGAGCTGCTCGAGGGATGAAACACTACGCAACACGATTTGAGATGAGCCCCGCACGCGGCGATGCTGGATTCACCGCCTGATCAGCGGCTCCCCGCCTTCCCAGCCCAGAAGAGGTAGCACCGTGTCCGAACCCACCCCACTCGTCGAAGCGCCCAAGAGTCGAGGCAAGCTGTACGCGATCATCGCGGCAGCCCTCGTCGTCGTGATCGCGGCGATCATCGCCATTGTGTCCTTCTCCAACGCGAACAACCAGCCGGCCGCAACCGGCTCGGGTGCCGCCGGCTCCACCGCCGACTCGACGATCACCGAGGGCCCCGGCTCCGCGGAAGACCCCGTGCGAATCGGAGTCGTCGGCGCAAGCGACCCATACTGGGCCGACTACGTCGAGGCCGCAGCGGCAGAGGGCATCAGCATCGAACTCGTCGACTTCAGCGAGTACAACCAGCCGAACCCGGCCGTCGCCGAGGGTGACCTCGACCTGAACCAGTTCCAGCACAGCGTGTACCTCGCGCAGTACAACATCGCCTCCGAGAAGGATCTCGTGCCGATCGGCTCGACCGCGATCTACCCGCTCGCCCTGTTCTCGACCAAGTACGAGTCGGTCGAGGACATCAAGGATGGCGACACCATCGCGATCCCGAACGACCCGAGCAACCTCGCCCGCGCCCTCCTCGTGCTGCAGTCCGCCGGGCTCGTCGAGCTCAAGGACGGTGGCAGCATCTTCGCGACGCTCGACGACATCGACGCCGAGAAGTCCCGCGTGCAGGTCACCGCG
Organism: Microbacteriaceae bacterium; assembly: GCA_025465095.1. Taxonomy (GTDB): domain Bacteria; phylum Actinomycetota; class Actinomycetes; order Actinomycetales; family Microbacteriaceae; genus Marisediminicola. The sequence goes on from JAODME010000005.1 coordinate 209,378, forward strand.
CTCGAGGCCGCACTCACCGCCACGTCGCTGCCGGATGTCGCGGGAGCGATCATCAACAACGACTTCATCGACGATGCCGGCCTCGAAGCCTCTGACGCGATCGCCCAGGACGACCCGGCGGACGAGAACGCGATCCCGTACATCAACATCTTCGCCACCCGAGAGGATGACGCCGAGAACGAGGTCTACCTCCGCCTCGTCGAGATCTTCCAGAACTCGAGCGAGGTCATCGACGGCCTCGTCGAGAACTCCGGCGACACGGCCGTGCCGGTGAAGACGTCCGTCGCCGACCTCAAGAAGACCCTTCTCCAGGTCGAAAAGGACACTGCGGCTCAGGGATAATCGACCCACTCGCTTGACCTGCGGCAGATCGACCTTCCCGTCACGGGATAGGTCGATTTGCCGCAGTTCGACGAGGAAATGCCCCCGCCCCCATTCACCGAAAGCCTTCCATGCCCGTCGTGCAACTGAGCAACGTCACGAAGACCTACCCGCCGCGACCCAGCGGTGAGCGGCCGCTCGTCGCAATCGACGACGTCAGCCTCGAGATCGAGCAGGGCGACATCTACGGGATCATCGGCTACTCCGGCGCAGGCAAATCGACCCTGGTCCGACTCATCAACGCGCTCGAGTCGACGAGCGACGGCAGCATCATCGTCGGCGGGCGAGAACTGACCGGACTGCGCGAACGCCAGCTGCGCGAGGTGCGGCTCGGCATCGGCATGATCTTCCAGCAGTTCAACCTCTTCACCTCCCGCACGGTCTGGGGCAACATCGCCTATCCGCTGCGGGTTGCCGGCGTTCCGAAGGAGCAGCACCAGAAGCGGATCTCTGAGTTGCTGCACTTCGTCGGGCTCGCCGACAAGGCCCACAGCTACCCCGATCAGCTCTCCGGCGGGCAGAAGCAGCGGGTCGGCATCGCCCGTGCACTCGCGACCAGTCCGAGCATCCTGCTCGCGGACGAGGCGACGAGCGCGCTCGACCCGGAGACGACGCGCGAAGTTCTCGCGCTGCTGAAGCGGGTGAACGAGGAATTCGGCGTCACCATCGTGCTGATCACCCACGAGATGGAAGTAATCAAGTCGATCGCGCACAAGGTCGCCGTCATGGAGGCCGGGCGCATCATCGAGCGCGGCAGCGTCTTCGACGTCTTCTCGTCGCCGCGGGAACGCGCCACCCAGCGGTTCGTGTCGACCGTGGTGAAGGCGGTCCCGGATGACGCGGAGTTCCAGGTTCTGCGCTCGAAGCACCCGGGCCGCATCGTCACTGTGTCGTTCAGTGATGGCAGCGTGTCGCAATCATCCGTGTTCCTCGAATTCGGCCGACACGGCATCGGATTCGAGCTCATCTACGGCGGGATCAATGACATCCAGGGACGCACCTTCGGGCACCTGACGCTCGCACTCACCGGCGAATCCGGCAGCGTGGACGCGGCGCTCGACGCCATCCGACCGGTGGTCACCGTGACGGAGGTGGACTGATGGATTCCCTCGTCCAGCTGCTTCCCGAACTCTGGAAGGCGACATACGAGACGCTCTACATCGTCGGGCTCACGCTGCTGTTCGGCGGCATCGGCGGGCTGCTCCTCGGGCTCGGGCTCTACGTCACCAGGCGCGGCAGCATTCTCCAGAGTCCGGTCGTCTTCGGAGTGCTCAACGTGCTCGTCAACACGTTCCGGCCCATCCCGTTCATCATCTTCATCGCCGCCGCGCAACCTCTCGCCCGCCTGGTCGTGGGCACGGGGATCGGCAACACCGCGATCATCTTCACGTTGTCGCTCGCGGCCACGTTCGGCATCAGCCGCATCGTGGAACAGAACCTGCTGACCGTGCAGCCGGGCGTCATTGAGGCCGCGCGCTCGGTCGGAGCCGGCCCGTTGCGCATCATCTTCACGCTGCTGCTGCCCGAGGCGCTCGGACCGCTGATCCTCGGCTACACCTTCGTGTTCGTCGCCATCGTGGACATGTCGGCGGTCGCCGGAATCGTCGGTGCAGGCGGACTGGGAAACTTCGCCATCCTGTACGGCTACCGGCAGTTCAACCCGGTCGTCACCTGGGCAGCGGTGATCATCATCATCGTGCTGGTCCAGGTCATGCAGGCTCTCGGGAACGTGCTCGCCCGCCGGGTGCTGCGCCGCTGACGGAGACCGCCCCTTGGCTATCCCAGCCCGTAGGGCTCCTGGTGGCCGTCGTTGTCCGTGACGGTGCCGTGGACGGGCTTCCGTGAGAGGGTGACGGCGCCTGCCGCCGAGCCCTTCGCCGTTGCCGCCGCGATCGCATCCCGATCGTCCGCCTTCGAATAGGCGTGACGCAGGTGCACCGGCGGCGTCTCGACTCCCGCACGCCTTTCCTGACGTCGCTTGTACAGCAGGTTGAGGGTCTCCACCCCGATCGCGAACGCCATCGGGCCGTAGATCAGCGCTTTGTCGACATGCACCTCGAAGCCGTCCGCGATGAGGAAGGCACCGATCAGCACGAGGAACGCGAGGGCGAGCATCTTCACCGTCGGGTGCTTGTTGACGAACGCGAAGATGTACTTCGACGAGAACAGCATGATGCCGAACGACAGAACCACGGCCACGATGATGACGAGCAGGTTGTCCACCATGCCGACCGCTGTGATGACGGAGTCGAACGAGAAGACGATGTCGAGCAGGAGGATCTGGAAGATCACGGCCCCGAAGGTGACGGACTTGATGCGACCGCTGCCGTGGGATTCCGTGCCCTCGAGCTTCTCGTGGATCTCGGTGACCGCCTTGTAGACGAGGAACAGCCCGCCGAGAATCAGGATGAGGTCGCGACCGGAGAAGCCCATCCCGAACAACGCGAAGAGATCGTCCGTGAGCGTGATGATCCAGGATGCCGCGAAAAGCAGGCCGATCCGGGTGACCATCGCGAGGGTCAGACCCAGGTTGCGGGCCTTTGCCTGCTGCTCGACCGGGAGCTTCGACGCGAGGATCGAGATGAAGATGACGTTGTCGATCCCCAGGACGATCTCGAGCACGAAGAGTGTGAGGAAGGCGATGATCAGGTCAGGTGTCAGTTCAAGCGAGAATTCCACCCCTGCAGCTTAGGCTCTGAGCGCTGATCAGTCGAAGTCCAAACTGAGTTTCCGAAGCAGCCCGGCGAGGCGTTCCTGCTCGGCGGCCGACAGATTGACGAGCACCTCGGCTTCCGCGCTGAGCAATTCGCTGATCGCGGTGTCCACTCGCGCGCGGCCCGCCGCGGTGAGGACCACGAGGATGCCGCGGCCATCGTGCGGGTCGGTGCGCCTCTCGACGAGCCTGCGTTGCACGAGTCGGTCGATCCGATTGGTCATCGTGCCGCTCGAGACGAGCGTCTGCTGCAGCAGCGCCTTGGGGCTGAGCTGGTACGGGTCACCGGCGCGGCGCAGCGCCGACAGCACATCGAATTCCCAGGAGTCGAGGTCGGATGCGGTGAACGCCGCCCGCCTGGCGCGGTCCAGGTGCTTCGACAGGCGACCGACCCGGCTCAACACCTGCAGCGGGGCGAAGTCGAGGTCCGGTCGCTCGCGCGACCACGCGTCGACAATCCGGTCGACCTCATCGCTGCCTGGCATCCGACCATTATCCTGCGGATGCCCGTGGCCGGCGCACGCCCTGGTCCGCAGCATCTGGCAGACTTGAGCAGCGTCAGATGGCGTGATCCGCCTTGGTGTAACCGGCAGCACGACAGCCTTTGGAGCTGTTAGGTCCAGGTTCGAATCCTGGGGGCGGAGCTCGAGACGCAAGGAGAGCACATGACCGACCTCGACCTCGCCGTCGTGATTCTCGCCGCAGGCCAGGGCACGCGCATGAAATCGGCGAAGCCGAAGGTGCTGCATCCGATCGCGGGCGTTCCCCTTGTCGGTCACGTGCTCGCCACGGCCGAGGCGCTCGGCGCGGCCCACGTCATCGCCGTGGTGCGGCACGAGCGGGAGATGGTCGCCGCCGCGATCGCCGACCAGTTCCCGGGCGCGGTCATCGTCGACCAGGACGAGCTGCCCGGCACCGGGCGCGCCGTCGAGGTCGCGCTCGAGAACCTGCCGTCGGACTTCACCGGCCAGATCGTCGTGCTGAGCGCCGACGTTCCGCTGCTCGACGCTGCCACACTGCACAACCTCATCGAGAGTCACCGGGTGGCCGGCAATGCGCTGACCCTGCTGAGCGCGGTTCTCGACGATCCGACCGGCAGCGGTCGCATCCTGCGCGACCTCGACGGCGGCTTCCTGTCCATCGTCGAGCAGAGGGACGGCACGGCGGACCAACTGGCCGTGCAGGAGGTCAACGCCGGGGTGTACGTGTTCGACACCCAGGTGCTCCGCGAGGTGCTTGCAGGAATCGGTGTCGACAACGCGCAACAGGAGAAGTACCTGACGGATGCCGCGGCGGGCATCCGAGCAGCAGGCGGGGGCATCGACGCGGTTCCGGTCACCGACCGTTGGCTCGTCGCGGGCATCAATGACCGCGTGCAGCTCGGAGAAGCGGCACGGGAGCTCAATGCCCGCATCGTCCGTGGGTGGCAGCTTGCCGGAGTCACCGTGCAGGATCCCGCCAGCACCTGGATCGACCTCACCGTGACCCTCGCCGAAGACGTGGAGATCCTGCCAGGCACCCAGCTCAAGGGTGCCACGTCTATCGAGCGGGGGGCACGGATCGGGCCGGACACGACGCTCACCGACTGTGAGGTCGGCGCGGGCGCCACCGTGAAGCGCACCGACGCGACCCTCGCGGTGATCGGCGCCGGCGCATCCGTCGGTCCCTTCGCGTACCTCCGTCCGGGCGCGCTGCTCGGGAACGACGCAAAGATCGGAACTTTCGTCGAGGTGAAGAACTCGTCGATCGGTGCAGGAAGCAAGGTCCCGCATCTCAGCTACATCGGTGACACTACGGTCGGTGAGAAGTCCAACGTCGGCGCCGGCACCATCACAGCGAACTACGACGGCGCCCAGAAGCACAAGACGGTCGTCGGCTCCCATGTGCGCACCGGGTCGCACAACGTGTTCGTCGCGCCGGTTAGGATTGGCGACGGAGCCTATACGGGCGCCGGAACGATCGTCCGCAAGGACGTTCCCGCCGGGGCGCTCGCCATCACGGTGGCTCCGCAACGGAACATGCCCGGCTGGGTCGGTACTAACCGCCCGGGCAGCGCGGCTGGGGACGCGGCCGCCGCCGCGGATGCGGCTGCCGGATCCGGCGAAGACGTCAAGGAATAACCGTCGGTACGCCGGCAGGAAGCGGGACGCGTGTCCGAGATCAAAGTCACCGGACAGAAACGACTCGTGCTCGTCTCCGGCCGAGCACATCCGCAGCTCGCGATCGACATCGCGACCGAGCTCGGCTCGGAGCTCGTGCACACCGACGCGCGCACATTCGCGAACGGTGAGATCTACGCCCGCTACGACGAGAGCGTGCGCGGGTGCGACGCGTTCGTGATCCAATCGCACACGAACCCGATCAACGAGTGGCTCATGGAGCAGCTCATCATGGTCGACGCCCTCAAGCGCGCCTCCGCCAAGCGCATCACCGTGGTCGCGCCGTTTTATCCCTACGCCCGGCAGGACAAGAAGGGCCGCGGCCGCGAGCCCATCTCGGCGCGGCTCATGGCCGACCTGTTCCGCGCGGCCGGCGCGGACCGGATCATGAGCGTCGACCTGCACGCCGCGCAGATCCAGGGGTTCTTCGACGGCCCCGTCGATCACCTTTTCGCGATGCCCGTGCTGCTCGATCACTTCGCCACGCTCGACGCGTCGACCCTCACGGTCGTCTCGCCCGACATGGGGCGGGTTCGCGTCGCCGACATCTGGAGCCAGAAGCTCGACGCGCCTCTCGCGATCATCCACAAGCGCCGTGACCCGCATGTGCACAACGAGGTCGAGGTGCGGGAGATCGTCGGAGAGGTCAAGGGCCGCACCTGCCTCATCGTCGACGACATGATCGACACCGGACGCACGATCGCAAAGGCGGCCGAGGCGCTCAAGCAGCAGGGCGCGACTCGGGTGATCGTCGCGGCCACCCACGCGATCTTCTCGGGACCCGCCGTCGGGCTCCTGCAGAGTGATTTCATCGACTCGGTCGTCGTCACCGACACCCTGCCGATTCCCGAGGACAAGCGCTTCGACTCCCTCACGATCCTGCCGATCGCGCCGCTCATCGCCCGCGCGATCCATGCGGTGTTCAACGACGGCTCTGTGACGTCGATGTTCGATGGCGCGGCGTAGTCCAGAGTCGTGACATCCGCAGCTCCCTTCGTTGACGAACTCTGGGCGGCGCTCGGCGGCGCGCCCACCATGCTCGGGCACCTGTCCGTGCGCGGCGAGGGGGACCTGCCGTCGGCGTACCGGGTCACCGACCTCGCAGTCGCAAGCATCGGGGTAGCCGCCCTCGCGGCCGCAGAACTCGTCGGCGCGGACTCCGCACCCGCCGTCACCGTCGACCGCGGGTTGGCCTCCGCCTGGTTCGGCTCCGCCGTCGATCCGGTCGGCTGGACCCTGCCGCCGGTGTGGGACCCGCTCGCCCGCAACTATCGCACCAGGGACGGCTGGATCCGGCTGCACACGAACGCCCCGCATCATCGCAGCGCGGCACTGGCGGTGCTCGCAGTGGAGGGCGACTTCTTCGCGGTGAACCGCGCGGTCGGCGGCTGGGCGGCCGACGAACTGGAATCTGCCATCGTCGAGGCGGGCGGATGCGCGGCGGCTCTGCGGTCACCGGAGCAGTGGCTCGCGCACCCGCAGGGAAGCGCCGTCGCGAAGGAGCCGCTGCTGGACTGGCGGTCTGGTTCACGAGGTGCCGAGGGGGAGCGGTGGCGGATGACGCCGGCTCGCCCACTCGCCGGCCTCAGGATCCTCGATCTCACGCGCGTCGTCGCCGGGCCTGTCGCAACGCGCTTCCTCGCCGGACTCGGCGCCGAGGTGCTGCGCATCGACCCTCCCGGCTGGGACGAGGACGCCATCGTGCCCAACATGACCCTCGGCAAGCGAACCGCGCGACTGGACGCGTCGACGCCGGCGGGCCGGGAACGCCTCTCCGCTCTGATCGCCTCCGCCGACGTGCTCGTGCACGGCTACCGGAACGGGGCGCTTGAGGGTCTGGGCTTCGGAGCCGCCGAGCGGCAGCAATTGCGCCCCGGCCTCATTGACGTGTCGCTCGACGCCTACGGCTTCACAGGGCCGTGGTCGGGTCGACGCGGGTTCGACAGCCTCGTGCAGATGAGCAGCGGAATCGCCGAGCACGGAATGGGCTGGGGAAGATCGGACGAGCCGACCCCGCTTCCCGTGCAGGCACTGGATCATGCATCCGGTTACCTGCTTGCGGCGGCGGTGCTCCGCGGTCTCGTGCTGCAGCGGGGCGACCGTCTCGGTCGTTCTGTGCGCACATCCCTCGCGCGGGTCGCGCAGACGCTCATCGGCGGAGGGGAGCTGCCGCTCGACGGCCCACTCGTGCCCCGGTCCGGGCCGACCGAACCCCTCGACACCGAGTGGGGCCCGGCGATGATGCTGCGTCCGCCGGTCGAGATCGTCGGAACCGAGATCGCGTTTCCGCGCGGACCACGCGCTCTCGGCGCCGACGACCCGGCCTGGGACTGAGGGCATCCGCCGTACGTCGATCGGCGCGGCAGATCAACCCCGTGACCGACGCGTGGAGCCCGACCTAGGGTATGCGTATGAAGAGCATTCACTATGCGGGCGGTGAGTTGCTCACGGGCGACGCCATCGCGGATGCCGTCGTGCAGTATGGGGAGGCGCTGGCCCGCCGCGAGACATCGGCCGCCGTCGACATCCCTGTCAGGTTCCCGGACGGGCGCATCGAGCAGGCGAGCATCCTGTTGGGTCCGGCGAGCCAGGTGATCGCGATTCCGGAACGAGGCGACTTCGAGGAGCTTGTCGACGACGGCCTGGTGGATCGACTCAGACGCGACGCACGGAACCTCGGCGATTCGAAGCCGGCGGTAGACGATGACGACAAGTCAGGCCCCATCGACTTCGACGACTTCGACCTGGCCTGAGGCATGGGCACCTTCTCATACGACAACGTCCTCAAGGCGGAATTCGACGACCGCGTGCTCGCCCACCTGCAGATAGTGATCGGCGCGAAGCTGCGCCGCAAGGAGTCCTTTTACTTCAGTTGGAAGGATGACGCGCAGGACGGCGCCCGCACGACGATCTGGATGCACCCCGCTGTTCCGTTGATCTACAAGTACCAGGACGGTCGGACGCCGCTCATCAATAGGCTCTGGGTCGAGGCGCTGTCGGCTGCGGCCAACGCCGCGGGTGGGCTGCACATCGTGCCGGAACCGGATCCCGACGCCCAGAACTAGGTGTTGCTGACCGGTACAGGCAGCCGACTTCCGTTGGGGATGATGCCGAGGGAGGCGACGAGCTCGTCGCCTCCGAAGGCGCCCACCGAGTAGCACTGCCAGCCGACACCGCCCGGTCCGAACATCTCGAACCGCGCGGATGACCCGGTCGCCTCCGGCTTCTCGAGCGCAACCCAGCGAGCGCAGGAAGTGTTCGCGGTGTTCGCCCCGACAGACATCGTCGTCACGATGCCGGGCAGGACGAGCGCGATGATGCCGAGAACGACGAGGATGCGCATCACGAGCACGACGTGGGGGCTGCGCAGCGGGCGATGGTCGCCCGGCTCGTAGCCGGTCAGTTCCGGATGATCGTCACTCATGGCTATCAAGTGTCCCACGACGGTGCGCTCCAGCGGCAGCACACAGTCCCCTCGAATCGGCGTCGGTTAGGATCGGGCTGATGTCCACTCCCCATTCGTCGCATGGTTCTACGCCGTCGCCGCTCGCCCGCCACGGGCAGTTGCGTGTCGCCCGGCCCGCGTCGTTCGTGCTGAAGATGGTGGCGGCGTCCCTCGCCGTGCTGCTCGTGAGCGGGCTCAGCGTCGCGGCTGTGGCGATCCATAACGTGGTCTCGTCGATTCGGCCCGGAGTCGCGCTGCCCGGAGATGACGCGGGCTCGACACGGGGGGTCGACGCGATCGAGGGCGGCGTGAACCTGCTGCTGGTTGGAAGTGACAGCGGTGGCGGCAACGCGGCCTACGGGGAGCGTGGCGCGGAGCTCAACGACGTGACGATGCTGCTGCACATCTCCGAGGACCACGAACGCGCCACGGTTGTCAGCTTTCCGCGCGACCTGTTCGTGGACATCCCCGCCTGCCCGGACCCCGAAGCCGCTGGCGTCGGGTTCGCCCCGGTGACCTCACAGAAGCTCAACACGGCGCTGAGCCGCGGCGGGCTCGCCTGCCCCGTGATCGCGATCGAGGAGCTCACCGGACTCGACATCCCCTTCGCCGCGAAGATCGAGTTCGACGGGGTGATCGCGATGTCCAACGCCGTGGGGGGAGTGCCGGTGTGCGTCGCGACGCCGATCAATGACCGGCAGATCTCGTTCAAGCTCGCCGCGGGCGAGCACACGCTGTCGGGATTCGACGCTCTGCAGTTCCTGCGGTCACGCTATGGCGTCGGCGACGGCAGCGATCTGACCCGCATCAGCAACCAACAGCAGTTCCTGTCGTCGCTCGTTCGCACTTTGAAGGCGTCTGAGACCCTCAGCAACCCGGTCAAGCTCTACGGCATCGCTACCGCGGCCGTGCAGAACCTCGAGTTCTCGGAGAGCCTGCGCAACGTCGACACGATGGTGTCGATCGCGATGGCGCTGAAGGACATCCCGCTCGAGGAGGTACTTTTTGTGAAGTATCCGAGCGGGGCGGGCGCCAGTGGAGGCCAGTCCGGGGTCGTCCCGATTCCGGATGCCGCGGACGCTCTCTTCGCGGCCATCCAGGCCGACCAGCCGATCGGTCTCACCGGGGGTACCGGCGGCGGCACCGTGGTCGACCCGAACGCCCAGGCTCCCGGGCAGGCCGAGCCCGATCCGTCGGCTCCGCCGGCTCCGTCCAGCGAGCCGGGGGCGACTCCTGACCCAAGCGCGAGCGCCGCTCCGGAGGCCACCGCGCCGACGAGGGTGGAGCTGCCGAGCGTGGTCGAGGGCCAGAACGCCGGCCAGCAGACCTGCACGGCAGGGCAGGCCGCGGGCGGATAGCCACCGACCCGCTCTCGATCTGGTGACGGTGGTGCGAGGTCTTCCCGCCTAGACGACCGCCGTCAAGCGTCGAGGCGGGCGTATGCCTGCAGGGGCAGTTTGTAGGCGAGGTCGATTGCGGTCTCGATCGCCTCGTCGATGTCGAGCCGGTGCTCGGCGACGAGCTTCGCGAGGAACCCGGCGTCCATGCGCCGCGAGAGGTCGTGCCGGGCCGGGATGGATGCGAACGCCCGGGTGTCGTCGACGAAGCCGCTCGTGTTGTAGAAGCCGGCAGTGTCGGTCACGAGCTCCCGGAACCGGGCCATTCCGCCGGGAGAATCAAGGAACCACCAGGGCGCCCCGAGCCGCACCGACGGATACACGCCGGCCATCGGGGCGAGTTCGCGAGAGTAGACCGTCTCGTCGATCGTGAAGAGGATCATCCGGAATCTGGGTTCGAGCCCGTACGCCTGCAGCAGCGGCTGAAGGGACCGAGTGAACTCAACGGGCACGGGGATGTCAAACCCCTTGTCGGCGCCGAACACCCGGGAGATCTCCTCCGAGTGGTTGCGCTGCACGCCGGGATGCAGTTGCATCACGAGCCCGTCGTCGAGCGACATCCGCGCCGTCTCGAACAGCATGTTGGCAGCGAAGGCGGCGGCGGCCGCCGGTGCGAGCGGACCGTTCAGGGCGTCGGCGAACAGGCGTGCGGCGTCCGGGCGGTCGAGCGGTGTCGTGTCCGCCGACACGTGCCCGTGGTCGCTGGCTCGGGCGCCCGCGGCTGCGAAGGCGAATCGACGCTCGCGCAGCGCTTCGAGAAACCCCGAATAGTCGGCGACATCCACTCCGCTTCGAGCGGACAGGGAGCGGATGTCGCGGCCCCACTGCTCCCGGTCGGGGTAGAACAACGCGTCCGGCCTGAAGGTCGGCACCACCCTCTCACCCCAGCCCTCTGCGGCGAGCTGGGCGTGCGCGGACAGATCGGAGTCGGCGAAATCGGTGGTGCTGAGCATCTCGATGTTGAACCGGTCGAACAGCTCCCTGATCCGGAACTCCGGCCGGGCCAGTGTCTCCAGGAGCTCGTCGTAGATGTCATCGGCCGTGTCGGCCGACGGCACCTGGGTGATGCCGAAGATCTCGACGAGCTCGTGCTCGAGCCAGTAGCGCGTCGGAGTGCCGCGGTACAGTTTCCAGTTTTCGCAGAAGATGCGCCAGACCTTCCGGTGGTCCGCCTCGGCCGGTTCGCCGGCGCGCGGATCCACGGGTGCGACGCCGAGCTGGTTGTGGCGGTAGCCCTGCGAGACGAGCATCCGAACGAGGTAGTGGTCGGGGATGACGAACAGCTCGGCCGGGTCGCCGAACGACTCGTTGTCACGGATCGTCTCGACGGCGATGTGACCGTGCATCGACACGATCGGCAGGTCGGCGACGACATCGTGTATCTCCCGCGCGATCGCGCGCTGCGTCGGCTCTGCCGGCAGGGCCCGATCGGGATCGAGAAGCCAGGGGTTCGCGGCCAAGATTCGCCTCCACTAGGTGTCGATCGAGCTTCGTCCTCGGCGCTGCGCCGACTGCCCCACTTCGCTTCAGAAAGCCAGAAATCAAGGCTATCCCGTGCGAGGAGTTAATTTGTCAAGCGATTGCCAAAATGTGGCACGATACTCCTACTGTCCGAAACAACCGATCCGGTGAGGAAGCGCGCATGACAAGCGAAGATGCTGCTACCCAAGCGGATGTGCTCGCGCAGCCCCAGTCGCGCGCCGGTCGCAACGGGCGCCAGGCTGCCACGATCTACGACATCGCCAAGCTTGCTGGAGTGAGTCCTTCTACGGTTTCTCGAGCGCTCAACAAGCCCGGTCGAATCAACATCAAGACCGAGGAGCGCATTCATGCGGCCGCCAAGCAACTGAAATACCGGCTGAACCCCATGGCAAGAGCTCTGCCGACCGGGCGGACCAACACACTCGGCATGCTGCTCGCGGACATCACCAACCCGGTGTTCTCCACGGTGGTTCGGGGTGCTCAACGCGAGGCCGCCGAACGAGGATTCACGCTGATCATCGCCGAATCGCAGGAGTCGGGGCAGCGCGAGGTGTTGAGCGCCGGGAACGTCCTGCCCTCCGTGGACGGCATCATCCTCGTGGGCGCTCGAATGAGCGACGAGGAGATCAAGGACTTCGCCGAGCAGAAGCCCCTTGTGGTCATCAACCGTTTCCTCCCGGATGTCGAAACGATCATTCCCGACCTTGATCCCGGCATTGACCAGGCGCTTGCCCATCTCGCCGACCTTGGCCATACGTCCATCGCCTTCCTGGCCGGGCCGACGAACTCCTGGATGAGCGGTGCGCGATCCGAAGCGCTGCGAAAGCACTCCGAGCGGCGCGGCCTGACGCTCACCGAGATCGGTCCCGGGGTGCCGACACTTGACGGAGGACGGGCGGCCTTCCCTCGTGTGGTGGCCAGCGGAGTCACAGCGGTGGTCGCCTACAACGACCTCATGGCGATCGGGTTGCTGCGTGCAGCCCAAGAAGCCGACTACCTCGTTCCGGGCAGGTTGAGCATCGTAGGGTTCGATGACATTTTCGGATCCGACTTCACCTCGCCGCCGCTGACCACCGTGCGCACACCGCTCGCCCTCATGGGCGAACTGGCCGTCCGCCGAATTCTCGCCATGGTCGGTTCCCGTTCCGACGGGGATTCGCCAAGCGGAGCGAGCTCCGACCTCGTGAACCTGACGACGGAACTCATCATCCGACGGTCGAGCGGTCGGGCCGCCCGATAGGCGGCGGGATCGTCAGCTACCAGTAGTTCCGCATCGGATACTTGTCGAGCGTTTCGAGACCTGTCGATGACAAGTGCACGATGCGTTCGGTCCTGAGGCCGCCGACGCCAGGAACGTTGATCGTCGCCTTGAGTGTGAAGACGCTGCCCGGCGCGATCACCATGTCGTTCGTGGGCCCGATCCAGGGCAGTTCCTCCTCCGGGTCCATCCCGGTTCCGTGTCCGGTGCCGCGTCCCATCGCCTCGCCGGAGAACTGCGCGTACCCGCGCTCGACGAGGACATCCTGAATGACGGCGTTGAGAGCGGATGCCGAGATGCCCGGGCGGGCGGCAGCGAGTCCTGCTTCGACGGCATCCGCTGCCGTCTCGACGATCTCCCGCACACGAGTCGACGCCGGGCCGTAGACGAATCCGCGCCCGCCGTCTGCGACGTAGTTGCCATACCGTGCCCCGATGTCGGTGAGCACCAGGTCGCCCTTCTCGAGGACCTTGTTCGTCGGCAGCGCGAGGCTGAACGCCGACCGGCTTCCCGCCTGCACCATCGACAGGTAGGCGGGGGAGTCGGCGCCGGCGGCGATCATCGCCATGTCCGCAGCCATTGCGATCTCCCTCTCGGTGACCCGCGCGCGGGACTGCACGACGTCTTTCACCGCCTCCATCGCGAGGTCGGTCAACGCCGCAGCTTTGCGGAGCTGGTCGATCTCCCACGGCCTCTTCGCCGCCTTGATCTCGGCGAGCAGCGTGGTGGCGACGATCGGCGTCGGAGCGAGAGCGTCGGTGATGGAGTTGTAAAGCCCGACGGGAATCTGGTCCTTGCCGGCGAGACCGGCGCTCGCGTCGGGGTTCTTGCTCCGCCAACGACCGAGGTAGGCGGGCAGCCCGTCGAGTACGTCGGTGTCGAAGAGCGTTTCGCTCCGTGCGTAGTCCACGCAGCCGTCACCGGCGAAAAGGGTCGGCTCTCCCTGTGCCGGAACAACGACCACTGCCTGCGCAATGCCATGGACGCCGTCGACGGGGCGGAAGTCGGTGAAGTAGCGCACGTTCGCGGTGCGCCAGCAGTCTGCAAAGCAGATGAGCACGCCCAGCCCCTCACGGTTCATCGCTTGCTGCGTGGCCCGGATTCTCGAGGCGATTTCGGACTCCGGGGTTGCCGGTGGCGCGCTGAACAGCATTCGTCTCTCCTTGATGGTGTGTGTCAGAAGCCGGCTACAGCAGGCAGCCAGAGTGAAACGGCGGGAATCAGCACGATGAGCCCGAGCACGATCGCGATGGGAACGTACAGCCAGCGCATCTCCCAGAAGACCTTGCCCACCTTCGACTTCGTGATGCTCGCGGCGATGAATACGAGCCCGCCCACGGGAGGTGTGAGCTGCCCGATCATGACGGTCAACACCAGCACCACTCCGAGATGGACGAGGTCGAGCCCCGCTGCCTCGGCGAGGGGAGCGAGGATCGGAACGACGAGAACCATCGCGGGCGGCGGTTCGAGGATGAGGCCGATCAGGAGCAGGAATACGACGATCCCTGCCATCAGGAGCGAGGGGTTCTCGACGTTCGCGAGGGCGGCCGCGAGCGTTGCGGGGACCTGCTCTGCGATGAGCAGCCAGGCGAGAGGGCCGGATGCCGCGAGCAGGAACAGGATGACCGCGGTGTCGCGAGCGCTTTCGAGCGTCGCCGCCCACACGCCGGATGGACGCAACTGGCGGAAGACGGCGAATCCGAGGATCAGCGCGAACACGCACGCGGCGGCACCCGCCTCGGTGGCCGTGATCGCTCCGGCGCGCAGAAGGAAGAGCACGCCGATGGGAAGCAGGAAGGCAGGCACGGCATAGCCGAGGGCGAGCAAGCGTTCACGAGTGGGAGCCTTCTCACCCGCCCGCACCTTGTACTTTCCTCGTCCGCTCAGCCACCACACCGCCACCATGAGGGCGGCGGCGTAGAGCAGACCCGGTACCACCCCCGCCATGAAGAGCGCCCCCACCGACACGCCCGCGAGCGAGGCGTAGAGGAGGAACGAGATCGATGGGGGGAGCAGGGTGGCCGTGATGGATGCTGCTGCCGTGATGGAGCTCGCGAACTCGCGGCTGTAGCCCGACTTCTCCATGGGGCCGACGAGGGTTTTGGCGACCATCGCGGTGTCGGCGGAGCTCGACCCCGACAGTCCTCCGAGCAGCGTGGACGTTGCGACGTTCACTTGCCCCAGGCCGCCGCGCCAGTGGCCGAAGAACGCGATGGCGACCCTGATGAGCGCACTCGTGATTCCGCTGGCATTCATGAGGGCGCCCATGAGCACGAAGAAGGGAATGGCGAGCATGACGAAGTTGGTGCTGACAGCGCTGGCGAAGTTGTTCGCGACGACGAGTTCCGGCAGGCCACCCGCCTCGAAGGCGATGACGCTGCCGAGCAGGAGTGCGTGGGCGATAGGGGCGCCGAGGAGCATGAGCGCCAGCGTGGCCAGGATCGCGAGACCCGTCGTATCGAAGATCACGAGAATGCTTCGACCGATGAGCGTCGTCACGACGAGTGAACCCGCGAGCCCGAACAGCACGGCGATCATCACGGCGCCGCGGGAGGCGTTCGGCACGCGGGCACGCAGGAGCATCAGCACCGACAGTGCCGCTCCGACGGGCAGCGCCGCGTACAGCCAGCTGTAGGAGACGCCGAGGTTTACCGAAAGTGCGGTGGTGTCCGTCATCAGACGGATGCCTAGATAGCCGATCACGGCGAGGGACGACGCCGACAGGCCGATCGCCACGAGATCGGTGAGTGGGCGGGTGGATGTCGGCAACCGATGGACGAACATCGTCATGCGGATGTGACTGCCGAGCCGGGTCGCGGTGACTGCTCCGAGCATGACGAGCCATAGGAAAGACCACCGTGCAAGTTCTTCCGGCCACGGCAGCGGCGAGTTGAAGACGTACCGCATGACGATCTGGTATGTGGTGACGGCGACCATCACAATCAACAGCGCCGCGCTCACCGCATCGATTGTGGCGTCGAAGACGCGAATGTGAGGTCGTTCTGATCGGGGAGCCCCGGGAAGCTGTTCGTCTGCGCCGAGTGCAGCTTCCCGGGTCTCGTCATCGAGCGTCGTCGCAGAGATGCCTTCGGACAAGGGTGTGGTGTGGTTTGCGGGCATCTTTGCTCGTTTCATCGACGTGGTTCGTGAACGTCAGTTCGCGAGTTCCTTCACCTGGGTGATGAACTCTTCTGACCCCGGGTACTTGGCGAAGTACTCGGCGTTGTAGGCGTCAGCGCGAGCGCGCCATTCGTCGAGGTCGCTCGGCTCCTCGGTAACGGTGACCCCTTCGTCCTGGAGCGCCTTAAGCGTCTGCGCCTCGAGGTCGCGGCTGGCCTGGCGCACGTCGGCGAAGACACTCCTGCCGACACTGGTGAGACACTCCTGGAGGTCTGCGTCGAGCCCGTCGAACCACTCCGAGTTCGCGCGAACCGGCTTGATGTTGAACCAGTGCTTGGTGTTGACGAGGTTGGGAGCCGGCTCCCAGAAGGCGTTCGCCTCGATCTGGGCGAGGGCACTTTCTCCGGCTTCGATGACGCCGGTCTCGAGCCCGTTGTAAATCTCGGTGAACGGCACCGGTGTGGCGCTCGCGCCCAGTTCGCCCCAGAGCCCGAGGGGGATCTCCGCTTCCGGCACCCGGATCTTCACGCCGCTGAGGTCTTCGAGGGTTGAAATCTGTTTCGTGGAGAATGTCCAGCGCCAGCCATCCTCGCCCATGCCGAGGATCGTCACCCCCGTGGTCTCCTCGAGCTGAGCCGCCATCTCACCCTGCATCTCGTCGATGACGCGTTCGACGTGTTCTTCGTCCTCGAACAGGTATCCGAGTGACAGGGCGGACACGATCGGTGCCGTCGCGCCTTCGACATCGAATCCGCCGCTGGTGATCTCATAAGTGCCTTGACGGTTCCCGTCGATGAGGTCGATGAAGCCGCCCAATTGGCCGGCAGGATAATTCGTTCCGACCAGCCGACCGTTCGAGCAGGTTTCCACTTCTTCGACGAAACGGTCGAAGCCATCGTTCATCGGGGTGCCGATACCGTCAATCGTGGCAACCCGGTAGGTGATGACCTCGCTACCGGCGCCGGCATCGCCGCCGCCGTTGGTCGCCATTCCCTCCGGAGCGCAACCGCTGATGAGGACCGCTCCTGTTGCGAGAACGCCGAAAACTCCTAGCGCGCGCGCTCTGTTGCGTGAATGCATGACACTGCCTCCCCGTGCGGCAGCGTTGCCGCACATCTCTTGCCGCACAATCGTGGCTATTGACTGCCAGCTTCACATCTAGGCAATCGGTTGTCAACACGGGGATACCCGTCGATCGCGTGGCGATCGCGAATCGCTGGCTCGACAACGCACCGCGACTGGCAACCGGTTGACAAAGCGCTCGCCGATGTGATGCGATGATGCGATGAACAGGAACTATCGCTCGGCGATGAGCACGCGCACCGACAACTGGGATGTCTCGATCACGCCGGAGGAGGCCGGATGGGACTTCTCCGGAATCCGCGTGCTCTCACTCGCGGCCGGAGAGAGCACGACGTTCAGCACTGAGGACTGCGAATACCTGTTCGTGCCGTTCGAAGGGGCATTCACGGTCACCGTCGACGGCCAGCTCATCGCGCTGTCGGGTCGCCCGAGTGTCTTCTCCGGTGGAACCGACGTCATGTACGCGCCGAAGGGTTCAAGCGTCCGCATCGAATCGGCTGACGGCGGTCGAATCTGCCTGCCGTTCGCTCGGGCCAGGCAGCGCCATCCCCTGCAGTATCTCGCGAAGGCTGCGATTCCGACGCAATTGCGCGGAGCGGGATCGATGACCCGCAAGATCTTCGACTTCGGCGGCGTCGACGTGTTGCAGGCCGATCGGCTCATCGCGTGCGAGGTGATCACGCCGGGGGGCAACTGGTCCTCCTACCCGCCTCACAAGCACGATGAGACGACAGAGCACGAGTCCAAGCTGGAGGAGATCTACTACTTCGAAGTCGCCGACGGGCCGAACGGCCCTGGATTCGCCTATCAGCGCGTGTCGGACTCGGATGACAGGCCGGCAGACCTGCTCGAAGAGGTGCGCTCGGGCGATGTCGTGCTCGTTCCGCACGGCTGGCACGGGCCGGCGATGGCACCCCCCGGATACGACCTGTACTACCTCAACGTGATGGCCGGACCCGCGGCCGAGCGGGCATGGCGGATCACGGACGAGCCGTCGACGGCGTGGGTTCGAGAATCGTGGGTCGGTCTCGCGCCGGATCCGCGACTCACGACCGGGTGAAGCGGGCCATGACCGGGGAACGGATGCCGCAACTCGTCGTCATGGGCGTGAGCGGGTCAGGGAAATCGACGGTCGGCGCGTTGCTCGCCGAAATGCTGAATGTACGGTTCCTGGATGGCGATTCGCTGCACCCGGCGAGTAACGTCGCAAAGATGGCGGCGGGTACAGCACTCACGGACGACGATCGTTGGCCGTGGTTGGCCGTCGTGGGGCAGTCGCTCGCCGGTGCCTCCGAGACCGGACTGGTCGTCGCCTGCTCGGCGCTGAAGCGCTCGTATCGGCTGGCGATCCTGGCGGAGGCGCCCGACGTGCGATTCGTCTTTCTCAAGGGCTCGAGGGAGCTCCTCATCAAGCGACTCGGCGAGCGCATCGGCCATTTCATGCCTGCGACACTCCTCGATTCGCAATTCGCGACGCTCGAACCTCTGCAAGATGACGAGCCGGGAATCACGGTCCCCATCGATCGATCCCCGGCACAAATCGCGCAAGCGGCCTCTTCTCTTCACGCTTGTTCGCATCAGCGCGAGCTTCGGGCCCGGGTGAGCGGTCGGGCTCACGCGGTGGTGACGGCCGGGATATCGCCGGAGTCTGCCGATACGACGTCGGCCGTCACGAGAGCCTGAGAAACACCGAAGCACTGAGCAACTCATGACCGCTATCGATACGGGAGTATCCGTGAAGTTCGAAAACCTGTCCATGTCGACGCTGCGCAGTCGGCAGGGGCAGCCGCATGAGTTCGCCGGGCCTGCCGTCGACCCGCGGGCAACGACGATCGGCATCGTGCACTTCGGGATAGGCGCGTTCCACCGCAGTCACCAGGCCGTCTACACCGAGGATGCCGCGGCTGCGGCGGAGGAGGCGCGGTGGGGGATCCTGGGGGTGACCGGCCGCGCTGAGACGGTCGTCGAGCAGCTTCGACCGCAGGACTGCCTCTACGGCGTGCTCACGAAAGGCGCAACCACGACGAGCCTGCGGATCGTGGGTGCGGTCGTGGAAGTGGCCTGGCCCGGCCGGGACTCGGAGCGGGTCGTCGAGGTACTCGCCGACCCTGAAACGCACATCGCGACCCTGACCATTACGGAGAAGGGGTACCTGCGTGACGCCGACGGCAGAATCGACCTCGACCTGCCAGCTGTGCGCCACGACCTCGCGCTCGTCGAAGGGGAACTTGCCGACAGCGGCGGCCCGGATGGCACCGGGACGGCGGGTGGCCCGGGCAGCCCCCTATCGGGCGCGTGGTCGGCCGGCGGCGACTCGTCGATGTCGCGATCGCCGATCGGGCTGCTCGTGCGCGGACTCGCCCGCCGGTACCGCTCGAACGGCGCACCGTTCACCGTGCTGCCGTGCGACAACCTCGTCGACAACGGGATCGTCACCCACCGGATCGTCGTCTCGCTCGTCGCCGCGATCCGCTCCGCAAGCGACCGCGACGGTTTCCTCGCCTGGCTGGAGCAGGCGGTGACGTTTCCGTCGACGATGGTCGACCGGATCACGCCCGCCGTCACCGACGCCGATCGCGTCGAGGCGGGGAAACTCTCCGGGCTTCACGACGAGGCGCTCGTGGTGGCCGAACCGTTCAGCCAGTGGGTCATCGAAGACCGTTTCGCCGGCCCGCGCCCCGCCTGGGAGAAGGTGGGCGCAATCCTCACCGACGACGTGCTGCCGTACGAGCGGGTTAAACTGCGCGTGCTCAACGCCACCCACTCGCTCCTGGCCTATCTCGGCGCACTGAAGGGGCTCGACACGATCGCGGAAGCCGTCGCCGACCCTGCGCTGCTGAGGACCGTGCGTGAGGTTCTCGATCACGACATCCTGCCCACACTGGCTCCTGCGCCTGGCCTGAACCTCGAAAGCTACCGCGACACGGTGCTCGAACGATTCGCGAACACCGCGCTCGCACACACGACCCGCCAGGTCGCCATGGACGGCTCGCAGAAGCTACCGAATCGCTTGCTCGGCACGGTCGTCGACCGGCTCGCCGCCGGGCATGTTCCGGCCGGACTGGCGCTCGCCGTGGCGGCCTGGATTGCGTACCTCGCCTCGACCCTCGCCGAGAACGGTCCGGTGCTGGACGACCCGCTCGCCGACCGGCTGGCGGCGGTCGTCGGCTCGGCGGATGCGATCGAGACGAGTGCCGAGGGCCTTGTCGCGCGGGTGCTCGCATTGCGAGAGATTTTTCCGGCCGAGATAGCGGACTCGGGCGCGTTCCAGGCGGCGATCGTCGCCCAGTTCCCCCGGGTGCGACACCTCACCGCAGCACCGCCGCTCGACTAGACCGGCCGCACCGACCCCCGCCCGCGTCATAACCATCCGATATCCAATGGAGGCACCATGATCATCGAAAAAGCCGAAGTCATCGTCACGAGCCCCGACCGCAACTTCGTCACGCTCAAGCTGACGACGGACGACGGCGTCACCGGGCTCGGTGATGCAACTCTGAACGGGCGAGAACTGTCCGTGGTCAGCTATCTCAGAGACCACGTCGTTCCGCTGCTGATCGGGCGGGATGCGCACAGGATCGAGGACACCTGGCAGTTCCTGTACCGCAGCGCGTATTGGCGGCGCGGCCCGGTGACGATGGCGGCGATCGCCGCGGTGGACGTTGCGCTGTGGGACATCAAGGCGAAGGCCGCCGGGATGCCGCTGTACCAGTTGCTCGGCGGCGCATCCCGCACGGGTCTGCTCGCCTACGGGCACGCATCCGGCAAATCCAACGAGGAGCTTTTCGACAGCGTGCGCGAGCACCAGGAGCAGGGCTATAGGGCGATCCGCATTCAGACCGGGGTTCCTGGCCTGAAGTCGATTTATGGCATCGCCTCGAACGCCACCTTCGAGGCGAACACGGGTGTGCGCTACGACCACGAGCCCGCGCAGCGAGGCGCATTCCCGGCCGAGGAGGACTGGGACACCCGCAGCTACCTTCGGCATGTGCCGACGGTGTTCGAGGCGGTGCGCAACGAGTTCGGCCCGGAGGTTCCGCTGTTGCACGACGGACACCACCGGATGACTCCGATCCAGGCAGCGCAACTGGGCAAGTCGCTCGAACCGTACGACCTGTTCTGGCTTGAGGACTGCACGCCGGCGGAGAACCCCGAGGCTTTGCGTCTCGTGCGTCAGCACACGACGACGCCGCTCGCGATCGGCGAGATCTTCAACACGGTGTGGGACTACCAGCAGATCATCCGTGAACAGCTCATCGACTACGTACGAAGCGCCGTCACCCACACCGGCGGCATCAGTCACCTGAAGAAGGTGCTCGAGTACGCCGCGCAGTACCAGATCAAGTCGGGCATGCACGGTCCGACCGACATCTCACCGGTGGGGATGGCGGCAGCGATGCACCTGGGCATGGCGATTCACAACTTCGGCATCCAGGAGTACATGCAGCACGGCACGAAGACGAACGCGGTGTTCGAGCAGTCCTACAGGTGGGAGGACGGGATGCTGCATCCGGGCGACAAGCCCGGCATCGGGGTCGAGCTCAACGTCGACGAGGCGGGTAAGTACCCATACGAGACCGCGTACCTTCCGTATAACCGCCTGGCCGACGGCACCGTCCACGACTGGTAGCGGTTCCGTCGTCCCCGACGGGCCGGGTCACGACGGGAACCGCTCGCTAGGGCTGCAGAGCGGAAGTGAGGGGCCCAGGTGGGGTTACGCTCGCCAACCACCACTTGGGCGCCCTCACAGGCGACGCATGCCTCAGTGGCTGTCCGTCGCCCGCACCTCGGTGCGGTCACCGCTCCACAGTGTGTGGAAGGTGCCTTCGCGATCGACGCGCTTGTAGGTGTGCGCCCCGAAGAAGTCTCGCTGGCCCTGCACTAGAGCGGCGGGAAGGCGCTCGGACGCGAGCGAGTCGTAGTAGCTGAGAGCCGATCCGAAGCCGGGGATCGGGATGCCCGACAGTGCGGCAGTGGACACGATTCGGCGCCAGGCGGCCTCGCCATCGGCCACGGCGGAGGCGAAGTACGGGTCCTCCAGCAGCGTCGTGATTCCGGCGTTCTTCTCGTAGGCCTCGACGATGCGGTTCAGGAATTGCGCGCGGATGATGCATCCGCCCCGCCAGATCTTCGCGACCGCACCCTTGTCGATGTCCCAGCCGTACTCCTTGGCTCCCGCGATGATCGCGTCGAAGCCCTGCGCATAGGCGACGACCTTTGAAGCGTAGAGCGCGGCGCGCACGTCGTCTTCGAACGAGTCATCGACCGACACGGGCGACGGACGCGACGTGATCGTGCCGCGAACGGCGGCGCGCTGATCGGGCTTGCTCGAGACGGCCCGGGCGAATACGGCCTCGGCGATTCCGCCGACCGGCACGCCGAGTCCGAGAGCGTTCTGCACGGTCCAGACGCCGGTGCCCTTCGAGCCGGCCTCGTCGAGGATGACGTCGACGAGAGGCTTGCCCGTCGCGGCGTCCACCTGACGCAGCACCTCGGCGGTGATCTCGATCAGGTAGGACTCGAGGTCGCCGCCGTTCCACTCTTCGAACACGGAGGCGATCGCCGCCGGCTCGTGCCCGCCGACCCGGCGCAGCAGGTCGTAGGCCTCGGCGATGAGCTGCATGTCGGCGTACTCGATGCCGTTGTGGATCATCTTGACGAAGTGCCCGGCGCCATCGGTGCCGACGTGCGTGACGCACGGCTCCCCCTCGGCGACCGCGGCGATCGAGGACAGGATCGGCCCGAGGGTCTCGTATGCCAGAGCGGATCCGCCGGGCATGATCGACGGCCCGTTGAGGGCGCCCTCTTCGCCGCCCGAAATTCCGGCGCCGACGAAGTTGATGCCGGTCGCGCGCACGGCCTTCTCCCGGCGGATGGTGTCGGTGAACAGTGCGTTGCCGCCATCGACGATGATGTCGCCGGGCTCGAACGCGGCGGTGAGCTGGTCGATGACGGCATCCGTTCCGCGACCGGCCTGCACCATGATGATGGCGGTTCGGGGCTTGCTAAGCGACGCGGCGAAGTCCTCGATCGACTTCGACGCGACGAATCCGGCCTCCGGATGCTCGGACAGCAGCAGATCGGTGCGCTCGGGAGAGCGGTTGTACACCGCGACGGTGTTTCCTTCGCGGCTGGCGAGGTTCCGGGCAAGGTTCGAGCCCATCACCGCCAGTCCGACCACTCCTATGTTCGCAGTCGCGCTGCCCTGATCAGTCACTTAATCTCCTCGTGTTAGCCGTCGGTGCCGGTGTCAACGCTATCGCCATCGGATTCCCCTCAGGTTCGCGGTCGTCCCAAACCTGCCCCATTTCGGTGAAGGTGCGGGTCATGATGGCGAGCATCGCCGTGCCTGCGGCATCCGGCTTGCCGCTCTGGACGGCGTTGGCAACGTCGACGTGCAGCTGCAGCGCCTCGCTGTGCGGATACTTCGGCATGAGCCCGTAGTGCGTGCGACCGATGAGCACCTCGGAGACGAGGTTGTTCAGCCGGGAGAACATCTCGTTGCCGCTCATCTCCATCACGAGAGCGTGGAACGCGATGTCGAGTTCGAGGAACAGATCCTCGTCACCGCTGCGCCCGGCCGCCCACAGTCGTCCGGCGAGTCCCATCAGGTCACTGGCCTGGGAGAGGTTCGCGCCGGTCGCCGCGAGCTTCGCGGCCTCCGGCTCGATCGCCGCTCGTAGCTGGGTGAGGGAACGCAGCTGTGCGATCCTGCCGCGGCCGGCGAGTCGCCACCGGATGACGCTGAGGTCGTAGACGTTCCACTCGCTCATCGGCAGGATGACGTTGCCGACGCGTCGCTTCGAGGTCACCATGCCCATCGCGGCGAGCGCGCGCAAACTCTCCCTGATGACGGAACGGGATACGAGGTAACGGTTTTCGAGCTCCTCGGTGGTGATGGTCGAGCCGGCGGGCATCCGCCCCTCGCAGATCGCCTTGCCCAGTTCGTCAAGGATCTGCGAGTGAAGACCCTCCGCGCCGGGTGCGCGGGCCGCCACGAATTCGTGCGTCACGGAGTGACTGGGCAGTTCGACGGGGGCGTCCACCTGAAGATCATATCCATTACACAAAGAAGGTTGTAATAGTAAGACTATTGCGGCTAATATCTCCGACTAAGGCAGATGTAACGATGCATCTGAGGAGGGCTTGCGCGCAGACGCGTCGGCTCAGAATGGAGACGAACGTGAAATCACCAAGAGTCTTGCGCGTCGCCGGGATCACCACAGCAGCACTCCTTGCCGTGGGCACCTTGGCGTCATGCAGCAGCGACACGGGCGGCGGCGACGGATCCGGTGTTCTCAACATCACCCTCGCGAACCACGTGTGGACCGACGCCATCAAGGAATCGCTTCCCGAGTTCGAGCAGGAGAGCGGCATCGACGTCAACCTCACCCAACTCGGCGAGGACCAGCTATCCGACCAGTACAACGTGAAGCTCAACGCCGGTACGAACGAGATCGACGTCATGATGTACCGCCCACTCCAGGAGGGCAAGCTCTTCGCCCAGAACAAGTGGGTCGCCGACATCACCGAGCAGGTCGAAGGCGCCGAGGACTGGGACTGGAGCGACTTCCAGGAAGGCCCCGTCGAGGCGACGACCGTCGAGGACGCGGTGGTCGGCGTGCCGATCATCACCGAGCGCGAGGTGCTCTACTACCGCACCGATCTGCTCGAGGCCGCCGGCCTCGAAGTGCCGACCACGCTCGAAGAGCTCGAGGCCGCAGCAGCCCAGATCTCCGAAGCGAACCCCGGAGTCGCCGGCTTCGTCGCACGAACCGGTGCCTCCGCTGCCGTCACCCAGTTCAGCAGTTACCTCTACAGCGAGGGCGGCACGTGGATCGACGATGACGGCAACGCGGCGATCGACACGCCGGAGGCGAAGTCGGCATACGAGTTCTACGGCACGTTGCTCCGCGAGCACGGTCCGGACAACGTGTCCACCGACATGAGCTGGCCCGAGGCGATGGCCATCTTCACCCAGGGCAACGCGGCGTTCTACACCGACGCCGACAGCCTCTACAAGAATGCGGTGGATCCCGCCTCTTCGACGGTGGCTGACACCGTCGGATTCGCTCAGTTCCCGGCCGGCGAAGACGGCTCAAAGCCCTACAACGTGCCGTCCTGGGCGCTGGGAATCGCGGCCGAATCGGAGAACTCCGAGAACGCGTGGGAGTTCATCCAATGGGCCACCAGCCAGGAGAAGATGCTCGAGCTGCAGCAGGCCGGCGTTCCCGGATCCCGCGTCTCGGTCTGGGAGGACCCCTCGGCCACCGAGGACTACCCGGCCGACCTCCTCGAGGCGATCAACGCCAGCTTCGATGTGGGCGTCGGTTTCGACCGACCGCTCGTCATCTCGGTAGCCGAGGTCCGTGAAATCGTCGGAATGCCGATCGTGGAGTCCATCACGGGCGGCGACGTCGATGCAGCGATCGAGAATGCACAGTCGCAGTTCCAGGAGTTCCTGGACGACGAGAGGGGCTAACAGCCACTCGGGGATGGGCCGCCGGCCGAGCTGCCACCGGCCGAGCTGCCGGCGGCCCGTCCCACCGTATTTCCGTAACAACGACGTTGTGCCCCCGCCAGGGCGGCCGGCGGAAAGAGGTGACCGGTGAGCATTGTCGCTAACCGCAGGAGCAACCCCGTGAGCACGGGTTCTCCCCAGAACGACCGCCCGACGAAGGGCGCGCTCGATAGTTTCTCGCACTGGGCGAACAAGCACCGCAAGTGGGTTCTCGCGGCACCGGCCATGATCTTCACCGCGCTGCTCATCGCGTTCCCCCTCGGCTGGACCCTCTATCTGAGCCTGACCGACTCCTCCGGCTCGGTGCGCGCCGACTCCGAATTCATCGGCCTTGAGAACTACGGTGAGGTGCTGACCGACTTCGACCGCTTCTGGCCGGCCGTCGGGCGCACCCTCTACTTCACCGGCGGGGCACTCGCGTTCGAGATGGCACTAGGAATGGCCATCGCCCTGCTGCTCTGGCGTCCGTTCCGCGGGGAGAAGTGGGTGCGCGTTGCGATCCTGCTTCCGCTCGTCGCCACGCCCGTCGCGGTCGGCATGATGTGGAGCCTCATCCTCGACCCCAACATCGGCTTCGCCAACCAGGCGCTGTCCTGGTTCGGGATCCCGCCGCAGCCGTGGCTCGCCGGACAGGACACGGCCCTCACGACCCTGATGTTCGTCGACATCTGGCAGTGGACCCCCATGGTCGTTCTCATCCTGCTCGCCGGACTCACCTCTCTTTCTGATGAACCGGACGAAGCGGCTCGCGTGGATGGTGCGAGCGCCTGGCAACGGTTCTGGTACGTCACCTTCCCCCTCGTCATGCCGGTGTTCATCACGGCCATCCTGCTGCGCGGCATCGACGCGCTGAAGACCTACGACATCCTCTACGCCACCAAAGGCAAGGGGGGCGGATCATTCCACGAGGTCGAGACCCTGAACGTCTACGCCTACGGGCTGAGCTTCGACTACAACGACTACGGCATGTCCTCCGCCGTTCTGATCATCTTCTTCATGATGATCGTCGGCTGCATCTGGCTCCTGACCGCTCGCAAGAAGAGGAGCAACCGATGAGTTCCGTAGTGGACAAGCAACCCGCCGTGCCAGACGCTGCGCGGCTGCCCGCGGCCTTCAAAAAGCGCCCGAAGCATCCGGCCACCCGCGCTTACGGCCTCTTCCGTGTGCTCGCCCTCGTGATTATCGTGCTGACCTTCCTCGCCCCGCTGGTCTGGATGGTGCTGTCATCGCTCAAGACCAACGTCGACATCTACGACCCGACGGCCGCGTTCGTCTTCTCGCCGACCCTGCAGAACTACGAGACGGTGTTCGGGCAGGCCTCATACCTGCAGTACATCTTCAACAGCTTCTGGATCGGCATCTGGGCGACCGTGCTCTCGATGATCCTCGGCGTTCCAGCCGCGTACTCCATGAGCCGCTTCGTGATGAAGAAGTCTGCCGCGGTCGTGCTGATGGCGCGCATCATTCCCGGCGTCAGCCTGCTGGTGCCCTGGTACTTCGTGTTCTCGAACCTCGGGCTCGTCGGCGGGTACAGCGTGCTGATCCTGTCGCACATGTTCGTGCTGCTGCCGCTGTTCGTCTACATCATGATGTCGTTCTTCGACTCACTGCCCTTGGAACTCGAAGAGCAGGGGCAGGTCGACGGGCTCACCCCGATCGGCGCGTTCCTGCGGATCGCGCTGCCACTGTCGGTTCCGGGCATCGCGACGGCGAGCATTCTGTCGTTCATCTTCTCCTGGAACAACTTCATGTTCGCCCTGGTCCTCTCCGGCTCGAGCACGAAGACCCTTCCGGTCGCGATCTTCGACTTCGTCGCCTACGCGAGCATCGACTGGGGCGGGCTGATGGCGGCCGCGGTGATCATCACCGTTCCGATCATGGTCATCGCGCTGTTCACGCAGAAGTACATCGTGTCCGGGCTCACCGCCGGCGCCACGAAGGGCTAGGAGTGGGCAGCACGATTCCGCCCATCGTTGTGATGGGTGTGCAGGGCTCAGGCAAGTCGACGATCGGGTCGCTGCTCGCGCAGCGGCTCGGTGTCGCCTTCATCGACGGCGACACCCTGCACTCGAAAGGCAACGTGGCATCGATGGCCGCCGGCAATGCACTCACCGACGAACAGCGGATGCCGTGGCTGCATGAGGTGGGACGTGCGCTCGCGGGCCGCGACGGCGGCATCGTCGTCGCCTGTTCGGCCCTCAAACGCAGCTACCGCGATCTGCTGCGGAGCCATGCGCCCGGCCTCTTCGTCGTCGACCCGGAAGGATCGATGGAGCTCGTCGCCGCCCGCATCACCGCCCGGCAGCACGAGTACATGCCGCCCGCGCTCCTTCAGTCCCAGTACGACACGCTCGAGCCGCTCGAGGCCGACGAGCATGGCGTCACCGTGGACATCGCCCACGCCCCGGTCGAGCTGATCGACACCATCGTGGAGGCGCTGTCGCATCCGGCCGCCGCAGGACGGGCATCCGTTGCTCATTAGGGCCGTCGAGACCTTCCGCGTCGCCCCCCGCTGGCTTTTCGTGCGGATCGAGACGGATGACGGCATCGTCGGCTGGGGCGAGGGCTCGCTCGAGGGCAACTCCGACATCGTGCGCACCGCGATCGCACAGTTCGCCGAGTACCTCGTCGGGCGCGACCCTTCGACGATCGAGGACCACTGGCAGGTGCTCACCAAGGGAGGCTTCTACCGCGGTGGACCGGTGTTCGCGAGCGCCGTTTCCGGCATCGACCAGGCGCTGTGGGACATCGCGGGCAAGGCCCTCGGCGTTCCCGTGCACCGACTCCTCGGAGGGAAGGTGCGCGACCGCATCCGCGCCTACGGCTGGGTCGGCGGCGACGACCCGAACGAGGTAGGCGACCACATTGCCGAGCAGTTGGCTGTCGGGCTCACCGCCGTCAAGATGAACGCGAGCGGACGGATGAGCCGGCTCGGCAGCGCCGGGGAGCTTGACCGGGTCGTCGAGCGCGTGGCCGCCGCGCGGGAGGTGCTTGGACCGGACCGCGACGTCGCGGTGGACTTCCACGGGCGTTTCACGCTCGCGAGCGCCCGCCGCGTCGCGCCTCTGCTCGAGCAGTTTCATCCGTTCTTCCTCGAGGAACCGGTCGTGCCCGAGAACTCGCACCTCATCGGCGACCTCGCTCGTTCGACCAGCATCCCGGTCGCGACGGGGGAGCGCCTCTACAATCGGCAGGACTTCCTGCCCGTGCTGCAGGCCGGCATCGCCGTCGCCCAGCCCGACCTGTCGCACGCGGGCGGCATCTCCGAGGTGCGCCGCATCGCCGCGATGGCCGAGGTGTACGACGTGCAGCTCGCCCCGCACTGCCCGCTCGGGCCCCTCGCCCTCGCCGCGTGCCTGCAGGTCGGGTTTGCGACACCGAACTACCTGATCCAGGAACAGAGCATCGGCATCCACTACAACCAGGGTGCGGAGGTGCTCGACTACGTGATGGACATCGACCCGCTGAAGTTCGTGGACGGCCACTTCGAACTGCTCACCGGCCCGGGGCTCGGCATCGAGATCGACGAGGCCGCCGTGCGGAAGGCGGACCGGGTCGGCAGAGGCTGGAGCACACCGATCTGGCGGCACAGCGACGGTTCGTTCGCGGAGTGGTGAACTCGTAGTCTGAAACCGCATGCATCGAGGGAGACACATGTCACACGAACTGCTCGCCGGTCTCGGCGAGGCTCGCCTGCTCGCGATCATCCGGGGAGAGGATGCCGCGGCATCCGTGAAGACGGCGCTGACCCTACTCGAGGAGGGTTTCCGCTTCCTCGAGATCTCGCTCAATACCGCGGACGCCCTCGAGGTCATCGGCACGGTCGCGCGAGAGGCCCCCGAGGGTGCCCGCATCGGCGCCGGCACGGTCCTCACCGCCGACGACGTACACCGCGTGCGGGAAGCGGGAGCGACATACGCTGTCACCCCCGCCGTGGCCACGAGCGTCGCAGAATCCGCGCGGCTCGACTTCCCGGTCATCGCCGGCGCGATGACCCCGACCGAGTGCGTCAGCGCAATGCGGCAGGGCGCGACGGCGGTCAAGCTGTTCCCCGCGTCGATCGGCGGACCGCCGTACCTCAAGGCGCTGCGCGACCCGTTGCCGGACATCCCGTTCGTCGCGGTCGGCGGTATCGGCGTCCAACTGGTCAGCGAGTACCTCTCCGTCGGCGCGGTCGCGGTCGGCCTCGGCAGCCCGCTGATCAAGGACGCCGCTGCCGGGGGCAACCTCGACGAACTGCGCGAGCGCGCTGCACGGTTCCGCGCCGCCGTCGACGCGTGGACGTCGCGTTGACCGCGGTCGACGTCGTCACTTTCGGCGAATCGATGGGGTCGATCCGCGCGGCAGGGCTGTTGCGCTTCGGCGGCACCATGAACATGACGATGGGCGGTGCGGAGTCCAACGTCGCGATCGGGCTCGCCCGACTCGGCCACGCGGTGCGCTGGGTGGGCCGGTTGGGCGACGACGAGGTCGGCGAGTACGTGCTGCGGATGCTGCGCGCCGAATCGGTAGACACCGAACAGGTCACTCTCGACACCGCCCGGCGCACCGGGCTCATGCTCGTCGAGAAGCGCCTGCCCGACATCGCCCGGGTCGCCTACTACCGGGCCGGATCGGCAGGGTCCGCACTCGGCATCCCCGACCTCGACGGCGCCTTCGATGCGAGCACCCGCATCCTCCACGTCACCGGCATCACACCGGCGCTGTCCCCGTCCGCCGCCGAGGCCGCGCTCTGGGCGGTCCGCACGGCGAAGGAGCTCGGCGTGCTCGTCTCGTTCGACGTGAACTATCGGGCCGCGCTGTGGAGCCGGGAGGCGGCATCCGCGGTCCTCACCGAATTGGCGCGCGCGGCAGACATCGTCTTCGCCTCCGACGACGAGCTGTCGCTGGTCGCCGACGGCGAGACTGAGGAGCATGCCGCGCAGGCTCTGATCGCTGCAGGCGTCGACCAGGTGGTCGTGAAGCGTGGGGCAGACGGAGCGATCGCATGGCACGGAACGCAATCGACGTCGGTGCCGGCGCGCAAGGTGGCCGCCGTGGACACGATCGGTGCGGGCGACGCCTTCACCGCCGGATACCTCTCGGCGCTGCTCGACGGCGAGAACGTCGCCGCGCGACTCGATCGCGGCGCGGTGCTCGGCGCGTTCGCGGTGAGCGCCGCGGGGGACTGGGAGGCGTCGCCCACCCGTCGGGAGCTGTCGATGCTCGACCACGCCCCCGGGTCCACGCTGCGCTGACGCTCTCGGCGGACGGGGCGACGCCACGACCGGCCACGCTGCCTAGGGGTAGTGGATCTCCGCCGCGTGCACTCGTGCGCAGGCGTCGGTGAGTGCCCACAGCAGGTCTCCTCCCGCCGCGTTGAACGAATCGCCGTCGATGGCGAGTGGGGCTCCGAAGACGACGACGGGCGCCCCGATGCCCGTGCAGCTCACTGCCTGCTCGATACTGAGACCGCCGACCGCTTGCACGGGAACCGTGGTCGCGGCGACGATCGCCGGAAGGTCGGTCAACGGAGTGAGCCCGAGCTCGGGATGCATTCCCCGATGGTCGTAGCCGATGTGGTGGATGACCATGCCGACCCCGAGCGATTCGAGGCGCACGCATTCCCGAACGCGATCATCCGCGCCGAGGTCGTCGCCCATGATCAGCATGTCGAACTCGGCGCCGGCCTCGATCACGCGCTCGATGGTCGCGTCGTGGGCCCGCCCCATCACGATCACGGCGTCGGCGCCGGCATCGCCCATCATCTGCGCCTCGAGGTATCCGCCGTCCATCGTCTTCAGGTCCACGATGAGCGGATGCTTCGGGAACTCCTTGCGAAGCGCGCGGACGGCGTGCAACCCCTCCGCGAGGATGAGCGGTGTTCCCACCTCGATCCAATCGGCGCCGGCCTCGACCGCGATGGCGGCCGTACGCAAAGCGTCGTCATTGCTCGTGAGGTCGAGTGATATCTGCACGAGAGGTCGGGTCAGCGTGTCCCGGCGCAGGCCGCGGATGGAGGTCGACACCGTGCTAGCCGGAGACGGTGTTGCGCAATGGGGCGCCGTTGAGCAACGACGTGAGGTTCTCCTCGATCAATCGGACCGCGCCGATCGGTCGTCCGCCCGCAGCGTGGGGTGTGATGATCAGATTGGGTTGATCCCAGAGTGGAGAATCTGCCGGCAGGGGCTCGACGCTCGTGACGTCGACGGCGGCGCCGCCGATTCTCTGGCCCCGGAGGGCGTCGAGCAGGGCGTCCTCGTCCACGGTGCTTCCGCGGCCTACGTTCACTATCCAGGCGTGCTTTGGCAGCAACGCGAGTCGCGCCGCGTTCAACACACGATGCGTGCTCGCCGAAGACGGCAGGATCATCAGCAACACATCAGTGCCGGGGAGCTCGGCCTCCAGTTGGTCGACCGAGATCACGGGAAAGCCGGAGTCCTCGCGGGCGCTGCGCGCGACCCCCGTGACGGTCGCACCGAGGGCGACGAGGTGCGGTGCGACGGTGCGGGCGATGCTGCCGAAGCCCCAGACCAGCACTCGCGACCCGCGCAGTGTGGTGAACACGGCGGGGTCGTGAGCCGGCTGCATGCCGCCGATTTCGGAGGCCCAGCGGTGGTCGAGTTGAGCTCGCACCAGTGTGTGCAGTCTTCGAGCGCCGGCGAGCACGAGCGCGAGGGCGTGCTCGGCGACCGGCAGGTCGTGCAGGGACCGTCCGGAGGTGATCACGACGTCAGGGGCGAAACCGGCGTTCATCGCGGCATCCGGTCCCGCGGCGAGCGTCTGCACCCACCGCAGGGACCGCAGCCGCTTGGCGGCATCGGCCAGGAGTTCGTCGGGGTTGCCCCACGCGACGAGCGCCTGGGCGTCTTCGTGCTCCTCCGGCACGGGCTCCGACGGCGCGTAGTAGGCGATCGTGACTCGATCGGGAACGTCGAGATCGAGCGGAATGCTGGTGGGAAGCAGTATTTTCACGTTCTGGCCTTTGGGAATGGGGTGGAGTAGCGGCGACCGAGTTCTGTCAGGTCGCTGACCGTGGCATCCGGAAGGGGGATGCCATCCCTCGCCCGCGTGTCCTGCGTGCGCTGCTCGGGTTCGCCGGGCACGAGCACTTCCTCGAATCCGGCAGCCGGAGCGGTGGTGTGCGCCATTTCGACCAGGCCCTGGATGCGGGACTTGAAGTCTTCGAGCGGAAGAAAATGTTCGACGTCGATCGCGAGCATCCAGTGCCCGACGTCCTGCGGCTTGCTGAAGTCGGTGTACATGCTGCCGATACCGTGTGCGATCGCTGCGCCGCTCAGAACCCCACTCAGGACCTCGACGAGAAAGCCCAGACCGTAGCCTTTCGGGCCACCTGCCGGCAGAAGTGCGGTGATGGCGTTCGGGTTCGTGGTCGGCGCTCCGTCTTCGTCGACGCCCCATGTGTCGGGAATCGCCTGTCCGGTCGCCTGGGCGATGAGCACCTTGCCCATGGCGCTCGTGCTCGTGGCCATGTCCAGGCTGACCGGCGCGCCGGAGGTGGGTGCGGCGAAGGCGAACGGGTTGGTGCCGAGCAGCGGGTCCCGGCCTCCGAAGGGCACCACGATGGGCTCCGAGTTGGAAACCACGATTGCGATCTGGCCGTTCGCGGCCAGCGATCTCGCGTAGAAACCCGCCGCGCCGAAGTGGGTGCTCGAACGCACCGACGCCGTTGCGGCACCGAAGTCCCGGCTCAATCGCAACACCGAGTCGGATGCGGCGCGCGCCGCGATCTGCCCGGCGGCACCGTTTGCGTCGACGTTCGCCACTGAACCGTTGACCTTCACCTTGGGCTCCGCGCGGGGGTCGACCAGTTTCTCGACGATCCTGCGCTCGTAGGCGGGTAGCCGCGCCACTCCGTGGGAATCGACTCCGCGCAGGTTCGCATCCACCAGGGTCGTAGCGAGATAGGCGGCGTCCTCGCGTCGGTAGTCCCAGCACTCGAGGAGCGAGGCGGCCCAGGACTCGAGAGAGTTTGCTTCGATCAGCATCTGGGCCTTCCTTGCGTCAGCGGCATGGCCGAAGTCTACGGCGACGAACCGGATAAATCGTATACGTCATACTTATACTGGAGCGCGGGCGTGACTTTCTGCCAGAGACCGAGGAACCGATGAGGATCAGCGTTTTCCCGAAGGGCGACCTCGATGCAATCGCTGTTCACCGCACCATGTCGGTGTTCGATTGGATCGAGAAGGCGAAGGCACTTCCGGTCGAGGGACTGGAGCTCTACTCCGGCATGTTCTGGGACACCGGCGACGCCTTCGTCGACCGGGTTGGAGAAGCCCTCCATTCGGCCGGTTTCGAGATGCCGATGCTCTGCGCCTCGCCCGATTTCACCAATCCCGACCCCAGGCGCCGTGCGGAGGAGATTGAGCGCGAGGCGGAGATGATCCGGATCACGGCTCGACTCGGATCTCCTGGCGCCAGCACGCGAGTGCTCTCCGGTCAGCGTCATCCCGGGGTGTCCCGCGAGCAGGGGCTCGACTGGGCGGTCGAGGCGATCGAGGCGCTGCTTCCGCTGGCACGCGAACTCGACGTCACCCTGGCGATCGAGAATCACTACAAGGACGGTTCGTGGAAGTACCCCGAGTTCGCCCAGAAGACGGATCTCTTCCTCGAACTGATCGGCCGGATCGACGACCGCGTGCACTTCGGTGTGCAGTACGACCCGTCGAACGTCATCGTCGCGGGTGAGGACTCCGCCGACTTCTTGAACCTGGTTATCGATCGCGTCGTGACGATGCAGGCCTCCGACCGGTCGCTCGCACCCGGGAGTTCCCTGGCCGACCTCCGCCAGGCCGACGGAACACTCGGCTACTCGCCGCTGCTGCAGCACGGGGTGATCGGCCGCGGCCTCAACGATTACCCCCGCATCTTCCGCACCATGGTGGACGCGGGCTACGACGGCTGGATCAGTATCGAAGACGGCGTCAACGGCATGGGCGAGATGCGCGCGTCGGTCGAATTCCTGCGCGAAGCCCGGGACATGTATTTCGGCGGTTCGACCGCCATCCGAGTCGCGACGCAGGAGGAGCGGCGCCGCGCGGCCGGCCTGCCCAGCCATGCTCGGCCCGATCTGATCAGCCCCGATTCAGTAGGCAGCAGGGAGAGTGGATCATGAAGGCGATCGTGAAGTACGGCCTGGAAGACGGCGATGTCGAGCTGCGCGATGTGCCGGAACCGGAGCTCGTGCCGGGGACCGTGCTGATCGCGGCGCGGGCGGTCGGGGTATGCGGGTCCGATATTCACATGTGGCGGAACAAGCAGAGCTGGGCGACCAGGCAGCCCGTCACCCTCGGCCACGAGACCGCCGGCGTGATCGCCGCCGTCGCCGACGACGTGGAGGAATGGCAGGTGGGCGATCGGGTGGTCTGTGAGACCGCGGCGTCGATCTGCGGAACCTGTGCGCTCTGCCGCACCGGGCGGTACAACCTGTGCCCCAGCAGGGAAGGGTACGGAGCGGTGCGGGATGGCGCGTTCGGCGAGCTGCTCCTCGCCGAGCCCCGCGTGCTGCATCGCATCCCCGGCAATGTCTCCTTCGAACAGGCAGCGATGACCGAGCCGTTCGCTGTGGCCTACAACGCCATCGTCGAGCGGGCGCCCCTGAGCCCCGGAGACCTGGTGGTGGTTCAAGGCATCGGCGCGATCGGTGCGTTGTCGCTGCAGATGGCCCGGTTGCGCGGCGCCGGCTTGGTCGTCGTTCTCGGCACACCACTCGACAAGGACAGGCTGCAGAAGGCGCTGGAACTGGGAGCCGATCGCATCGTAGACGTCACGACCGAGGATGCGGGGGAAGTCATCCGCTCCCTGGGAGACGGTCTGGGCGCCGACCTGGTCGTCGACGCGACAGGGGTCAGCATCGCGCTCAAACAGGGGCTTGAACTCGTGCGCCCCTTCGGGTCGATCGTCAAGATCGGCTGGGGGCCGCAGCCGCTCGGCTTCAGCCTCGACCCGCTCGTTGCGAAGGCGGTCACCCTATACGGTTCGTTCTCGCACACGTGGACGACCTGGGAGCGCGTGCTCGAACTGTTCTCGAGCCGACGGCTCGACCCGCAGTCGGTACTCGGCGGCGTCTACGAGCTCGACGACTGGGAGCGCGCGTTCGAGGACATGGAGTCCGGACGGAACATCAAATCGGTCATGGTGATGCCGGGCCGATCCGGCTGAACTCGAGCAGGGTCGCCTCGATCAGTTCCAGAGCGGATGACTGCGCCTGAGCCGGATCACCGTCGATCAGTGCCTGAGCAAGCTTGATGTGGCGCTCCACCGACTCCAGGCTCAGGTCGTGCATTCCCGGCCTGCTGTCGCTTCCGCGTACGTGGAGAACCGCGCCGATGATGTCCGCCAGTTGAGCGATGACGGCGTTACCGGTCCCCTCGAGCAGGATCCGGTGGAACAAAGCGTCCGCTTCGAAGAAGTCCCTGGTGTCCTGGGCGTCGAATGCCTCCCGCATGGCGACCGCGGCAGCGAAGATTCGTGCAGCGTCGGCGGGGGAGATCCGTTCCGACGCCAACCGCGCCGCCGTCTGCTCGAGCCCGAGCCGGAGTTCGAGCAGCTGACGCATCTGTTCGACATAGCCGCGTCCCTGTGCGCGCCACTTCACCACGTGCGGATTGAGCAGGTCCCAGTTCGACTCGTGCAGCACTGTCGTTCCGACCTGGGGTCTGGCTTCGACGAGGCCCATGGAGCTCAACGTGCGCAGGCTTTCGCGCACGACGGAGCGGGACACGCCGAGCCGTTCGCACAGTTGGTCGGCGAAGACGATTGTGCCGGTCGGCATGGCGCCGTCGATTATCTCCTGGCCGAGAACCTCGACCACGTGTGCGTAGAGCCCCGTGCCTATCCGGGAGCGGGAGCGAACGCTGTCGTGGGCGTGCAAGTCGGAAAAATCCCTAGAACGTGTGAGGTAGAATTACCCACTGTACTTCGGCGAGGGATTCCCGCCCGCTCCGTGATGGAGGCGGGCGTGCATCCGTTATCGACGCGGCGGACTAGGGCAGTGTTTTCACGACATGGGTCTTTCCTCACGCTGACATGCGTTCGAGTTGACAACCATCACGTGGGCCCGACGGCCCGCCAGAGAGAGTAGAACAATGGCTGAGAAGCAGAAGAACGACGACAACGAGAACACGATTGTCGCCGAGGTCCGCGAGTCCTTCGGCAAGGGCGCGGCCCGCAAGCTGCGCGTCCTGGGCAAGATCCCGGCCGTCGTGTACGGCCACGGCACCGAGCCGCAGCACCTGACGCTTCCCGGCCACGAGGTCGCACTGCTGCTGCGCAAGTCGAACGCGGTGCTCGATCTCAAGATCGCCGGCAAGAGCCAGCTCGCCCTCGTCAAGGACGTGCAGAAGGACCCGGTGAAGCAGCTCATCGAGCACATCGACCTCATCGTCATCCGCAAGGGCGAGAAGGTGACCGTCGACATCCACGTGCACCCGGTCGGCGAGTCCTTCGCCGGAACCATCGCGACCCTGGAGCACCCCACGATCTCCGTAGAGGCCGAGGCGACCAACATCCCCGAGTTCGTGAACGTCGACATCGAGGGCGCCGAGGACGGCACCCAGATTCTCGCGAAGGACCTGAAGCTGCCGGCCGGGTCGACCCTCATCACCGACCCCGAGACGCTCGTCGTGAACGTCGTCACCCCGCAGCTTGACGCGCAGGACACCCCGGAGGGTGCCGGCGCCGAGATCGGTGAGACCGAAGAGGCCGCCGCCGCGCGCGCGGCCGAGGATGCCGAGTAGCCACGGCCCTGTTTCGAAAGTCGGAACCGCCTGCTGCAGCCGACCAGTGGTTGGTAGTCGGGCTCGGTAACCCCGGGCCCGGCTACGCCGGCAACCGGCACAACGTCGGACAGATGGTGCTCGCGGAACTCGCGGATCGGGCATCCGTCGCCTTCAAGAACCACAAGACGAACGCGGCCGTCGCCGAGGGGCGTGCCGCGCCCGACCGGCCGCGGCTCATCCTCGCGAAGCCGAACAGCTTCATGAACGTGTCGGGCGGTCCCATTGCCGCGCTGCTGCGCTTCTACAAGGTCGACCCGTCGCGCCTTATCGTGGTGCACGACGAACTGGACATCCCGTTCGACAGCGTGCGTCTCAAGCAAGGTGGAGGCCACGGCGGACACAACGGCCTGCGCGACATCCTCGCGGCGACCGGCAGCGCCAACTTCATCCGAGTGCGGGTCGGCGTCGGCCGCCCGCCCGGCAGGCAGCCCGCCGCCGACTTCGTGCTGCGCGACTTCTCGGCAGCCGAACGGGGGCTGCTGCCGAACATTCTGGCGGATGCCGCGGATGCCGTCGAGCTCGTCGCCCGCGAGGGGCTCACCGCAGCGCAACTCAAGTTCCACACCGCCCCGAGCGTCTGAGGGCTTCCGCCGGGCGTCGACCGTGGGTGTGGTCATCGTCCGGCGATGCGAGCCCAACCACGGTGTGCGTGCGGAAACTGCGGCGCGTCCGTCTCTATGTCAGTATGTTCTTACATATGCGGAGCGGGGGAGCGAACGTGCCATTGGATGTCCTCACGATCGGGCGCTCGGGCGTCGACCTGTATCCACTGCTCGACAACGTTCCGCTCGAGGACGTCGAGACGTTCGGTCGCTTCCTCGGCGGCAGCGCGACCAATGTCGCGGTCGCCGCCGCCCGCCACGGCCGCGACGCCGCGATCATCACGCGCACGGGTGAGGACCCTTTCGGCCGCTTCGTGCACCGGGAGCTGCAGCGGCTCGGCGTCGACAACCGGTTTGTGGGCGCCGTCCCGGGCCTCAACACTCCCATCACGTTCTGCGAGATCTTCCCGCCCGACGACTTCCCGCTCTACTTCTACCGCCAACCGATCGCTCCGGACCTCGTCATCCGCTCGTCCGAACTCGACCTCGCGGCGATCGGCGACGCCAGAATCTACTGGGCTACGGTCACCGGGCTTTCCCAGGAACCGAGCCGCTCCGCGCACTTCGCGGCCTGGGAGGCGCGCGGCAGGACCCCGCTCACCGTGCTTGACCTCGACTACCGGCCGATGTTCTGGTCCGATGCTGCGGCTGCGCGCGAGCAGGTGTCCCGCGCCCTCGACCGAGTGACCGTCGCCGTCGGCAACCGTGAGGAGTGCGAGATCGCGGTCGGGGAGACCGATCCGGATCGGGCCGCGGATGCCCTGCTCGACCGAGGACTCGAACTCGCGATCGTGAAACAGGGGCCGAGGGGCGTGCTCGCCAAAACGAGGAGCGAGACCGTCGAGGTTCCACCGTTCCCGGTGCAGGTCGTCAATGGGCTCGGCGCCGGGGACGGATTCGGCGGGGCGCTGTGTCACGGACTCCTCGCCGGCTGGCCGCTCGAGCGTATCCTCCGCTTCGCCAATGTCGCGGGCGCGATCGTCGCGTCCCGCCGGGAATGCTCGACGGCGATGCCGACGACTGCCGAAGTGGAGGCGCTGCTGTGACCGGACTCGACTTCGACCGGCTGCGCGAGGTGCGCGCTACAAACCCCGGCGCGATCGTTGCAGCCCTCCATGGGCGACGGCGACGACCGATCCTGGCAGGAGACAACCGGCTTCTCCTCATTGCCGCTGACCATCCGGCGAGGGGCGCGCTCGGCGTCCGGCACGACCGAATGGCGATGGCCGACCGCTACGGATTGCTTGAGCGGCTCGCCACGGCCCTCGCTCGACCGGGAGTCGACGGCGTGCTCGCGACGCCCGACATCATCGATGACCTCGCTCTGCTCGGGGTACTCGACCACCGGATCGTCGCCGGGTCGATGAACCGTGGCGGCCTGCACGGATCGAGTTTCGAGATGGATGACCGCTTCACCGGGTACGACGTGGGCGCATCCGTCGCGGCCGGGCTCGACTTCGGCAAGCTCCTGCTGCGCGTCGACCTGGCCGACCGCGGTTCCCTGCACACGCTCGAGGCGGCCGCCGCGGTGGTGACGGCGGCGGCGGCCGTAAAGCTGCCGATGCTGATCGAGCCGTTCATGAGCACCCGCCAGAATGGCAAGGTACGAAACGACCTGTCGACGGATGCCGTCATCACCTCCGTGGCGATCGCCTCGGGTCTCGGTGCGAGCTCGGCGTACTCGTGGCTGAAGCTGCCCGTGGTGGAGGGGATGGATCGGGTCATGCGCGCCACTACCCTGCCGACCCTCCTGCTCGGTGGCGACCCGTCCGGTCATCCAGACGAGATCTTCGAGTCGTGGCGTTCCGCGCTCGGGCAACCGGGCGTGCGCGGCCTCGTCGTCGGTCGCACCCTGCTCTACCCGCCGGACGGCGATGTCGCCGCCGCCGTCGACATCGCCGCCTCGCTCGTGCATGGAGCGACTGCGTGAGATTCTCCGGCCTCCGGGTCGGCCTCGTCGGGGCGGGCGGTATCAGCCACGAGCACGCAAGCGCGTGGCTCGCCCTCGGGGTGCAGCTCACTGTCTTCTCGCCGAGTGGCGCGAAATCGATGGTGGACGCGTATGGCGTGCCGAGCGCGCCAAGCCTCGAGGAGTTGATCGCCGCGAGCGACCTGATCGACATCTGCGCGCCTACCGCATCGCATCCGCAGCTCGCCCTCGCTGCGATCGCCGCGGGGAAGGCGGTCGTGTGCGAGAAGCCGCTCGCGCTGACGACGGATGCGGCTGCCGAGATCGCCGATCGGGCCGCCGAGGCGGGTGTGCCGCTGTATCCGGCCCACGTGGTGCGGTTCTTTCCCGAGTATGCGCGTGCCCAGCGATCAGTCGACGTCGGGTCGATCGGAGCGGTGACCGAAGCACGTTTCAGCCGCGTCGGCGAGTTTCCGAGATGGGCACCGTGGTTCGCCGATGAGGAGAAGTCTGGTGGGATCGTGCTCGACCTGATGATCCACGATCTCGACATCGCCCGCTGGATCGTCGGCGAGGTCACCGAGGTGTCGGCCGAGCGCACTGCCGGAGCCGATGGGGTGGTGACCGCGCAGGTCGTGCTCACCCACGCGAGCGGGGCGCGAAGCACCGTGACAGGGGAATGGGGTGCCCCCGGAACGACATTCGCCACCTCCTTCTCGATCACCGGACCGCGCGGCGAACTCCACCACGACAGCACCCCGGGCGGCGCGGGCTTCGGCATCGGCGAAGCGGCGGACCATGCCTCGGCGGGAAGCCCCTTCCTCGCGCAACTTCGCGAGTTCGCTGAGGCCTTACACGGCGGGCCGCCCGCCCGCGTGACGGCCGCCGACGCAGTGGCCGCTGTGCGCATCGCGCGCGCGGCAATCGACTCGATCGCGAGCGGTCGTCCCGTGCGGTTGGCCTGATCTCCGCGTCCGTGCCCCGGAGCGGCGCCGGTCAGCTGCCTTAGGGGCGGCGCGGCGCCGGGAGCGGGGAATGGCGCCCTCGGGCCGCCGTCAGACCTGCTTGTGCCCGACCGACCCGTTCAGCGTGAGCCCGCCGTCGACGTTGACGATCTGCCCGGTCACGTAGCGTGCGCCGGGTGAGAGGAAGAAGGAGATTGCATCGGCGATGTCTCCCGCCTCGGCGATGCGGCGAAGCGGAATGCGGTCCCGGTAGGTTGCGCGCACGTCTTCGGTCCAACTGCCGGTATTGAGCGGGGTCTCGGTCGCACCGGGCGCCACCGTGTTCACCGTCACACCGCTCGGACCGAGTTCCACGGCGAGTGCCCTGGTCAACCCGCTGATCCCACCCTTCGCGGTCACATACGCGCTCATCTGAGTCGGCGGGAAGGTCTCGACCCCCGAGCCGACGTTGACGATGGCGCCGGATGCTGCGGGCACCATGTGACGCGCCGCGGCCCGACATCCGCGAACATAGCCCATCAGGTTCGAGTCGAGGAGGTCGGCCCAGTCGTCGTCGGTGGTCTCGAGAAACGGCTTCACGAACAGTCTCGCGGCGTTGTTGACCCAGCCGTCGATGCCTCCCCAGGCTGCAGCGACCTCGTCGGCGAGCGCGTCGACCGCCGCGGTCGAGCGGGTGTCTCCGACGTGGATGATCGCCTCGCCGCCGGCCCGCGCAATCTCGGCGGCGAGATCGTCTGACTGGTCGCGGTCGATGCCGCCGATGCGGGCTCCGCCCGCGGCAAGGCGCAGGGCGAGGGCGCGTCCGATGCCGCGCGATACGCCTGTGATGACGACACGGGGAGCTTCCATGGCGTTCATGACCCTCTCCGTCGACGGCGACTATGTGAGGACAAGCATACATATTGACAAGTACTCCGGCACTCAATAGCGTCGAGAAGTGCGATCAGGGTCGAGACGGGCAGGGGATGCAGCGTGCCAACAGCCAACCGCTCCGTTCCCGACCTCCGTGCCGCCGTCGTCGGAACGGGGTTCATCGGCCGGGTGCACGTCGAGGCGATCAGGCGACTCGGCGTAGAGGTCGTCGGAGTCCTCGGTTCGTCGCCGGAACGCGCGCGACCGGTCGCTGAGGAACTCGGCGTCCGCCATGTGTTCGCCAGCTATCGGGAGCTGCTCGAGGATCCGCAGGTCGACGTCGTGCACATAGCCTCGCCGAACAACGCACATTTCGAGCAGGTGCGGCAGGCCCTTCGGGCCGGAAAGCATGTCGTCTGCGAGAAGCCGCTGGCGACGACGTCCGCCGAGACGCGCGAACTCCGCGAACTCGCGCGGGCGAGCGGTCTCGTGCATGCCGTGAACTACAACGCGCGCTTCTACTCGCAGGTCGTCGAGGCGCGCTCGCGTGTCGCGAACGGCGAGCTCGGCGACATCCGCCTCATCACCGGGTCGTATCGGCAGGACTGGCTCGCAGAGGACACGGACTGGAACTGGCGGATCGACACCGAGGCGGGTGGAGAATTGCGGTCCGTCGCCGACATCGGCTCCCATCTTCTCGACATGCTCGGGTTCGTCACCGGGCAGCGGGTGACACACGTGATGGCCGAGCTTCTGACCTTCCTGCCCGTGCGCCAGCGGCCCACGGGAGCGGTGGAGACGTTCCGATCAGCGGATGGCGCGACCGAACCCGTGGACGTGACGAGCGACGACGCGGCAACCCTCCTGGTGCGCTTCGATGGTGGCGCCCGCGGCCTGCTCGCGATCTCGCAGGTGAGCATGGGGCACAAGA
This sequence comes from Microbacteriaceae bacterium, assembly GCA_025465095.1. Classification (GTDB taxonomy): domain Bacteria; phylum Actinomycetota; class Actinomycetes; order Actinomycetales; family Microbacteriaceae; genus Marisediminicola. The sequence goes on from JAODME010000005.1 coordinate 251,979, forward strand.
ACTCGATCGAGTTCGAGCTCGCCGGATCCAGCGCAAGCATCGCGTGGGCCAGCGACGCCGTCGAGCAGCTGTGGATCGGGCGGCGCCACGCGGCGAACGAGGTCCTGACGCGGGATCCGTTCCTCCTTTCGGAGCAGGCCGCGGCGGTCGCTACCCTGCCCGGCGGGCACGTCGAGGGGTTCGAGAACAGTTTCAAGGCGCTCTACCGGGCCGTGTACCGTCGCATACTCGACGGGGACGCACCCCAGCATTTCGCGACGTTCGACGACGGTCATCACGATGCGCTCGTGATGGACGCGATACTCGAGAGTGCCAGGACCTCATCCTGGGTCGCTGTCGAGCACGACTGATCCCTACAGAAAGCGACAGCCTCATGAGACTCGGACTTCTCACCTCGGCATTCCCCGACCTCAGCCTCGACGAGATCGCCGATTGGGCGAGCGGGAACGGATACGAGGCGCTCGAGATCGCGGTGTGGCCTCCGGCGAGCGGTCCGTCGCGACGGTACGCGGGAATCTCGCACATCGACGTGACGTCCCTCGACCGGGAGAGGGCCAAGCGCATCGTCGACTCTCTCGCCTCCCGTGGCCTGATCATCTCGGCGCTCGCCTACTATCCGAACCCGCTCGACCCGGATCCGGAGGTCGCCCAGGCGGCACGACAGCACCTCAAGCTCGTGATCGCCGCGGCCGAGATGCTCGACGTCGAGGTCATCGGAACGTTCGTCGGACGGGACAAGACGCGCACGATCGACGCGAACTTCGAGCAGTTCGAGAAGGTCTGGCCGGAACTCGTGCATTTCGCCGGCGATCACGGGCGCAAGATCGCGATCGAAAACTGCCCGATGATCTTCACCGACGACGAGTGGCCGGGGGGCAACAACCTCGCGTTCTCGCCGGCGAACTGGAGGCGGATGTTCGAGACGATTCCCGACGAGAACTTCGGCCTCAATCTCGATCCGTCTCACCTCGTCTGGCAGTTCATCGACGCGCCGAGGGTCGTCCGCGAGTTCCGTTCGCGGCTGTTCCACGTGCACGCGAAGGATCTCGAGATCAGCACCGACGGGCTCTACGAGAACGGCACGATGAGCCTCGGCGTCGGCTGGCAGATCCCGCGGCTGTGCGGACTGGGCCAGGTCGACTGGAACGAGTTCATCGGCGCCCTCTACGGCGTCGGCTACGACTGGGTCGCCTCGGTCGAGCATGAGGATCGCGCATTCGAGGGGTCGGTCGAGGCCGTTCAGCGTGGATTCCTGATTGCACGCGACAACCTGCGGCCGCTCGTACGCTGAGGCCGCTGCCGCGGCGGAGCAGGTTGCGGAGCGACCGTACCGAACCCGGGGATGGCGGGCTGCGCCCACGCGCCGGGCTCACCGCGAACGGATGCGGCCTGCTCATGCGTGCTCGAGCGCAAGAGGTATCACCGGAGGTGGATGCCCGATTGCCTCCTGCTGTAGCGCGCCCGATCGAACTTCGATGGGAGGCGAGACGACGTCAAGAGTTGCCCGGATAATCGACTCGATAACGATCCGAAAACCGATTCTCGCTTCCCGTCAACCCATCTACACAAGCTGTATAGTGAAGCCGAGTTAGGTCTTGCCAGCACTTCATGACAACGATCTCGGACCCGAAAAAGGAGCAGCAATGAGGCAGTTCACAAAAGCCAGCGGTTTCGCCGCCCTCGCGGCGTTCACGCTGATAGCAACGGGGTGTTCGACCGGCGGCGGGGGCGAGGCCGAACCGGGTGCGGGAGGCGATGACGCGCAGTACGTCATCGGCGTCAGCAACACCCTCGCCGGCAACGGCTGGCGCGAAGAGATGATCTGCGCCGTCAAGGCCGAGGCCGTCGCGAGCGGGCAGGTCTCCAAGGTCATCGCGATCTCGAAGAACGGTGGACCGACCGAGCAGATCCAGGACCTGCAGAACCTGATCTCGCAGGGTGTGGACGCGATCATCGTCAACCCGGCCGACCGCGAGAAGCTCAACCCGATCATCGAGGAGGCTGAGGCACAGGGCATTGTCGTGGTCGCCGTCGACAGCCCGGTGACCGCGGAATCCGCCTACGTCGCGGTCAACGACCAGGTCGAGTGGGGCCGTCTGAACGCGGCGTGGCTCGCCGAGGCGATGGGCGGAACCGGCGAGATCCTCTACATGCGCGGCATCGACGGTGTTCCCGCCGACACTGACCGCGACACCGGATTCAAGGAGGCGCTGGCCGGTTTCCCCGACATCACCTACAAGACGGTGTGGACCGGATGGGACTACACCAAGGGTGGCGAGATTGCCGTTCAGGAGCTCTCCGCAGCCGACTACCAGGGCGTCTGGACGAGCGGCACCGACTACACCGTCGTCAACGCATTCGAGACGGTGAACAAGGAGCCCGTGCCGGTGACCGGCCAGGAGACGAACGCGTTCATCGGTCAGCTGCTCGACGGCAAGCCGGGAGCGGTCATCACCAACCCGGCCATCATCGGAGGCGTCGGGGCGAACATCGCCCTGCGGGTGCTCAACGGTGAGCAGGTCGAGCGCGAGACCGTGCTCACCCCACAGGTGCTCGACGTGGAGACCAGCCGGGACGTGCTGGAAAGCTCCTACTCTGCCGAGCGGGACGAGCTGTACAACGCGACGCTGAGCATCGAAGGCCAGACGACCTTCACGCCGGAACAGCTCACCTCCTGCAAGGGACCGGGCGAGTAGTCGCCAGCGAGGCGGAGGGATGCCCGTTCCGCGGGCATCCCTCCCACCTCGCCTGGCACGCAGTACGCTGCGTGTCACAGACCCGACCGTGAATCTCGCACGAAGAGGTACCAATGACGCTCCCGCTGCTCACCGCGACCGACGTGGCGAAGTCCTACGGCCCTGTCGTCGCCCTGCGGTCGGCCAATCTCATCGTCGAACCGGGCCAGGCCCACGCGCTGCTCGGCGCGAACGGAGCGGGGAAATCCACTTTCGTGAAGATCCTCACCGGGGTCATCGGTGCCGGCCATGGAGCGGTGCTGATGAACGGCGAAGAGGTGCGCTTCTCCTCGCCGGAGCAGGCACGCCGCGGCGGAATCGCCTCCGTCTACCAGGATCCCGCTCTGCTGCCCGACTTGACGCTGCGCCAGAACCTCAAGCTCACCAGGACCCCGCTCGACGAGGTTGAGAAGGCGCTCGAGCAGATGGGCCTCGCGGGGCTCGACCTGAACGAGCTGGTGAGGGATGTCTCGCTGCCGTTCCTCCGCATGATCGACCTCGCCCGTGCCCTCGCCCATCGACCGCGGCTGCTCGTACTCGACGAGATCACCGCCGCGCTTCCCACCGACCTCGCCGCGACCGTATTCGAGGTCATGCGCCGCCAGACCGACAGCGGCGGCTCGGTGCTCTTCATCTCGCACCGTCTTGAAGAGGTCGTCACCTACTGTGACATGTGCACCGTCTTCCGGGATGGCAAGGATGTCGCGGCCTTCGTTCCCCGTGAGGGCGGCGAGAACCGGATCGTGCAGGCGATGCTCGGCGACGCGGCGAATCTGGTGCGTGAAGGCGGCCGCCGGTCGGTGCAGGACCTGACCGCCGTCGCGCCGCGACTGCGGGTCGAGCACGTCGCAGCGGGGCGCGAGCTGGTCGACGTGAGTTTCGATGTGCGACCGGGAGAGGTTGTCGGTGTCGTCGCCCTCGAGGGTCAGGGTCAGGACATCCTGTTCGAGGCGCTCGCCGGAGATCGGCGATTCAGCAGCGGAGAGGTGCTCGTCGACGGTGAACGGCTCGTCGCGCGACATCCGGCCGCCGCCATCGACCGCGGAATGGTGCTCGTTCCCGCCGACCGGGCCACCGCACTGCTTCCGCAGCGCTCGATCGAGGAGAACCTCGCCCTCACGCTCTACCGTCGCGGACGCAGCTGGGGGCCGATCCCCGGGCGCGCCGTGCGCACCAAGGTGCAGAACGCGATCGACCGGATGTCCATCGACACCCGCGCCGCTGCCCAGGCCCGCAGACTGTCGGGCGGCAATCAGCAGAAGCTCACCATCGGGCGCTGGCTCACCGCCGGATTCAAGACGCTGCTGCTCTTCGACCCCACCCGCGGCATCGACATCGGCACCAAGCATCAAATCTACGACCTCATCCGCGAGGAGGCCGACAACGGCGCCGCCGTCCTGATGTACACGAGTGAGCTGCGCGAGATCGCTCTCGTGGCCGACCGCGTCGTGGTGCTCTATCGGGGACGCATAGTCGCCGAGCTGCCCGCCGCCGCCGATGAGGAAGAACTGCTCTCCGCCGCTCACGGCATGGTGCCGAACCCGGCCGACCTGGAGGTGGGTCGATGACGACCACGACCGCACTGCCCGCCCCGACCAGTTCCTTCACCCGCCTGCGCCGGCGCCACGGCTGGCTCGCGGGTGTCGTCGTGCTGCTGATCGTGTTCGTCGTGCTTCGCGCGACCCAGATCCCCAACTTCGGCGGATTCGAGCTGCGCACCATACTCGCCGGCAGCATGGCGCTCGCCTTCCTCGCGATGGCGCAAGGGGTTGTCGTCATCTCCGGCGGAATCAACATCGCGGTCGGCGCTCTGATGGTGTTCGCGAACTGCCTCGCCGCACGGTTCATGCTGGAACAGGATGCCCTCACCGCGACGCTCATCGCGGTCGCCGTCATCGCCGTCTGTGCGATCATCTCCGGCATCATGGGCCTCGTCATCACGATCTCCGGCGTGCCCGACATCATCGTGACCCTCGCCCTGAGCTTCGTGATCGGCGGGATGGCGCTCCTCGTGCTTCCCGCACCCGGCGGCGGCATTCCGCTCGAGCTGCAGCCGCTCATCGTCGGCGGATTCTCCGATCCACTGCCCGCCGTTCTCTGGCTGACCATCGCATTCGTCGCGATCTGGCTGCCGTTCAAGCGCTCGAGATGGGGGATCGCCACCTACGCCGTCGGGAGCCAGCGCAACGCCTCCTACCTCTCCGGGGTCAACGTCGCGAACACCCGGATCCGCGCCTACGTACTCTCCGGAGTCTTCGTCGGCATGGCAGGCATCGTCACGACCGCGTTCACCGGGGGAGGGGAACCGCGCGCGTCGATCGGTCTCGCCGCGCTGCTGAGCAGCGTGGCGGCCGTCGTGCTCGGCGGGGTCGCACTCACCGGCGGATCGGGCGGGCTGCTGGGCCCCATCCTCGCCGCGCTCATTCTGAGTCTCATTCCCGCGATCATGCTGGGGTTCGGCTGGAACCCGAACTATGCCGAAGTCGCGCGGGGCGCGATCCTGATTCTTGTCGTGATGTTCGGCGGGTACATCCAGATGCGGAAGCGGACGACATGAGCACGGTGAGCACGATCGACGACGCGGCTACCCGAGGGCGCCGCATGGGCCGGATGCTCACGGAGCGCCCCGTCATCGTCCTGTCCGCTGCGCTGCTCGTGCTCTATGTCGTGACCGGAATCCAAGACCCTTCGCTGTTCACGGCGCAGGGCATCCGCTCCACCCTCCTGCTCGCCTGCCCGCTCGCGATCATGGCGGCCGCGCAGACGGTGTGCATGCTCACGGGCGGCATCGACCTGTCTTCGGCGATGATCGCGAACTTCGCCGCGTACATCTCGGCGAACAACGCCGGAGCCGGCCCGCTCCAGTCCCTCGGGTTCGCCTTCCTCGTCGGGGCGGTCGTCGGCCTCATCAACGGCGTCGGCGTCGGCGTCTTCAAGGTGAATCCCCTGATCATGACCCTCGGGATGTCGAGCGTGCTCGTCGGTGTCGTGACGGTGGGAATCGTCGGCGACGGATTCCTGTCGGGCTCGTCGAGGCTCCTCCCGTTCGTGAAGACGGTGGGAAGCGGCAACCTGTTCGGCCCGATCCCGCTCAACGCGACGGTGCTGCTGCTCGTGTCGGTGGCGCTCCTCTATGGTTTGCGAAGGACGGGCCTCGGGCGAAACATCTACGCGGTCGGCGACAACGAGCCCGCGGTTCGCCTGGCCGGCTCGCGCGTCTGGCAGGTGCTCATCGCCGTCTACGTCATCGCAGGCATCCTCGCCGCCCTCGCCGGGCTCATGTTCTCCGGAATCAGCGGCTCGGTAGGCCCCGACCAGACGAACTCCTATCTGCTTCCGGCGATCGCGGCGGCCGTGATCGGGGGCACCTCGATCCTCGGCGGCACCGGCGGGTTCGCCGGAACCATCGTCGGCGCGCTCATCCTCACGGTGTTGAACCGGCTGCTGCTCGGTTTCGAGACGTCGGAGGCCGTGCGGCAGATCATCTACGGAATCATCGTGCTCGCCCTCGCCTGGGTGTACGTGCGGCTCACCGGGCAGCGGGCGGACTGACGTCCGCTCTTCTCGACTCCTCTTCCTCCAGATCGGGGCACCATGACGCAACCCATCCGCGTGGTCGGAATCGGATTCGACCACATGCACATCGGCGATCAACTCGCGACGGCCATGCAGCATCCGCTCGCCGAGGTCGTCGGTGTGCTCGACCGATCGCGGGACCGTCCCGTCGCGGTCACCGGCGACCTACGGCTTGAGACGCCGATCTTCACCGACTTCGACGAGCTGATCCGCTCGACCGCGCCCGACCTCGCCTTCGTCTGCAGCACGACCGCGGAGCATCCGAACTGGGTCGAGAAGCTCGCCGCGGCCGGCGTGCACATGATCATCGAGAAGCCGATGGCCGACTCGCTCGACGCCGCGGAGCGGATGGTGGCGGATGCCGCGGCGTCCGCTGTCGTGCTCGCGGTGAACTGGCCGCAGGCGTGGATCCCCTCGCATCGCACCGCCAAACGCCTCGTCGACGACGGCGTGATCGGTGTCGTCGAGCAGGTGCACTACTACGGCGGCAATCGCGGGCCGCTCTATCACTCGCACGGCAAGGCGGAACTGCACCCCACCGTCGCGGACAAGGCCGACAGCTGGTGGTACGCGCCGGAGGCGGGCGGGGGCAGCCTGCGCGACTACCTCGGATACGCCACCACTCTCGGCACCTGGTACCGCGACGGTGAGATGCCGTGGGGCGTCACCGCTGCGTCGCACGTTCCGGACGGGCTGCGCGTCGACGAGCAAACCGTCGTCATCGGCCACTACGCGAGCGGTCTCTCGGTTTTCGAGACCCGTTGGGGAACACACACCGACCCGTGGACGCTGCAACCTCAGCCGCACTGCGGCTTCGTGCTGAACGGCACCGAGGGCAGCATCAGCAGTTGGGACTACGACGACGGCGTGACCCTGCACCGGGCCGGGGTGCCGTCACGGATTCCGATCGACGCCATCGCCTTCGAGGACCGTACGGCGCTCGCGAACGTGATCGCGCACCTGCGTGAGGGACGCCCCCTCGACCCGCCGCTCACCGCGGCGATCTCCCTCGCCGGGCATGCGATCGTCGAGGCGGCCATCGAGAGCGTCGGCACGAGTGCGCTCGTGCGCCTCCCGGCGCGGTTGCCGGTCCGTTGACCGGCTCGTCTGGTGGGGCCTCCGCCGGCTTCGGCAGCATCACCGCGAGCAATACCGCCCTTCTCGATGCGGTGCGTTCGGCGCTGACGACCCGCGGCGCCGAGACGAGCATCCCGATCGGCCTGATCGGATGCGGCTGGATCGCCGGGCTGCAGCTCGATGCCTACCGCCGGCTCGGTCTCAACGTCGTCGCGCTCGCAGACCGGCATCCGGAGCGTGCTCGCCTCCATGCCGAGACGTATTACCCGGATGCCGCGATCTACTCCGATCTCGACGAGTTCCTCCTGCACCCCGGGCTCCGGGTCGTCGACGTCGCGACTCACGTCGACGGGCGGCCGGGAACGGTGCTCGCCTGCATCCGCGCCGGCAAGAACGTGCTGAGCCAGAAGCCGTTCGTCGAGGACCTCGCCGCCGGAGCGGCGCTCGCCCGGGCGGCGGATGAAGCGGGCGTGCTGCTCGCCGTCAACCAGAACGGCCGTTGGGCGCCGCACTTCGCGGCGATGCTCGCGCTCGTCTCCGCGGGGGTCATCGGACGGGTCGTGAGCGCAGACTTTCAGGTCGCCTGGCCGCACGACCTCGTCGTCGCGGACAAGCCGACGTTCGCTTCGATGGACGATCTGATCCTCTTCGACTTCGGGGCGCACTGGTTCGATCTGCTCGGCCGCCTCGCACCTCCCGGCCCACTCGAGGTGTGGGCGGTCACCGCGAAAAGGCCGGGGCAGGCGATCGAGGCGCCCGCGCAGGCGAACGCGATCGTCACCGGAGCGGGCTTCGTCGCGTCGGTCGGGTTCCGCGCCGCCGAACGTTTCGCCGAGACGGGCGGATACCGGGTGAGCGGAACCCTGGGTGTGATCACCCAGCTCGGCGCCTCGCTGGGCGGCCGGTCCGTCACGGTCGAGACGGGCGACGGCACCGCCACGATCGAGACGAGTGACGACTGGTTCGCGCACGGGCTCGCCGGCGCGATGTTGGCGCTGCTGTCATCCGTGGGTGTCGGGGGAGTGCCGGCGCACTCCGCCGAGTCCGCGCTGCGCGGGCTCGAGCTGTGCTTCGCCGCGCTCGAGTCCGCTCGCACCGGGAACGCGGTTGCGAGCGGGGCGGCAATGGGCCGGCACGGGTGAGTCGGCGGTTCATCGGCTGGTGCACTGTTCCGGTTCGGCGGCGGGGACTGCCGGCCGCAGACATCCGCCCTTTCGCTAGGGTTACTGTCTATACAGGTTGCATCGAACGAGATTGAGGGCGCTGGTCATATGGTTGAGAGGCTTGCGGGGCGACGCGTCGTCGTCACAGGTTCGGGCGGAATCTCCGCCGCGACCGTTCGCTGGTGCGTGCGCGAGGGCGCCGCGGTGCATGTCGTCACTCGGGACGAGGCGAGCGCGGGTGAGCTCGCTGAAGCGCTACCGGAGGTGACCTGGAGCCTGGCCGATCTCAGCCTCGATTCCGACAGCCACGCCGCGTTCGAGCAGGCCGAGACGGTTCTCGGCGGCATCGACGGCCTCGTCGCGGTCGCGGGCGGCAGTGCTCGTCGCATGGGCGATGGCCCGATCGATCAGCTGTCGACCGAGGGCCTCAATGCGACCGTGGCGCTCAATCTCGCCACGACGACGAATGCGCTCCGCGAATTCACGGCTCGCTGGCTCGCGCGGGAAGCGGGCCGTGCTGCAGCTGAGCCCGCGGCGCGCAGCCGGTGGGCGAGCGCGGTGCTGATCGGCAGTTCCCTGGGCCGCTTTCCCGCCAGCCCGCTGTTCGCAACCCACGGCTACGCCGCCACCAAGGCCGCGATCGAGGGCCTCGCCCGTTCGGCCGCCGCGCACTACAGCCGGAACCGGCTCACGGTCAACGTGGTCGCCCCAGGGCTCACGAAGACGCCGATGGCGTCGCGGGCACAGGAGGACGAAGCTGTCAGCGCGTATGCACGCAGTCGTCAGCCGCTCACCGACGACGGATTCCTCGCCGCGGACGACATCGCCGACGCCTGTGGATGGATGCTCGGCGCACGCACCGTCACGGGGCAGGTGATCTACGTCGATGGAGGCTGGAGCGTCTACGGCGGCTGAGAGTCGGCCCACCACGCGCGGCCCGGCCATGCCGACAGACGCGAGACCGGCATGACCTGGCTCGGCATCGACATCGGTGGCACCAACACCAAGGTCGCCCTGCTCGATGACGCGGCATCCGTGATCCTCGAGCATGATTCCACCCCCACGGATCGGGCGGACGCCCACGCCGCCGTACGACACGCGGCCGAACTCGGCGCCCACTGGGCGAACCGGCACCCCGACATCCGGGGCGTCGGCGTCACGATCCCCGGACACTTCGACGCCGCGACCGGACGCGCGACGATCGTGCCGAACATTCCGGGGCGGTGGCTCGGCCTTCCGGTGCGTGAGGAGATCGCGGCATCCGTGTCCCGTCCGACGACGCTCATCAACGACGCACGCGCGTTCGGTCTCGCCGAGAGCCGGTTGGGTGCCGCCCGGGACAGTGCCAACGTCGTCGCCCTTGTTCTCGGCACCGGAGTCGGCGGGGCGGTCATCCTCGGCGGGCGACTGTACAACGGGCAGGGCGGGCTGGCGGGCGAGATCGGGCACATGGTGCTGAAGGCCGACGGTCCGTCGTGCCGGTGCGGCAACCGCGGATGCCTCGAATCACTCACCCGCGCAGACGTGGTCGCCGAGAGCGCAGGCACCGACACCGTCGCCGAGGCGGTGGTGAGGGCGCGGGCCGGCGACGGGCGGGCGCTCGCGGCGATCGACGCTGCCGCGCGCTGGATCGGAATCGGCCTCGCGGGCGTCGCCACGCTCCTCACCCCGGACGCGATCGTGATCGGAGGCGGAATCGCCCAGGCGGGGGAGGTGCTGTTCGCGCCGCTGCGGAAAGAGCTGCTCGAACGGACTCCGTTGCTTGCGCCGGAGAGTTTCCGTGTGCTGCCCGCCGCGCTCGGTACGATCGCGGGCGCCGTCGGCGCGGCGACGATCGCGCACGACGCCCCCGCCGCTCGGCGGTCTCGCTCGTCGATCTGAGGCAGATCGACGCACGACAGCCGAGTCAGGTCGATTCGCCGCAGGTCGTGCGGAAAGCGTTCGCCGCCCGCCTCAACCGGCGGAGGAGGCCGTCGTCTCCATCGAACCGAGCGCATAAGTGCCGGTGTCGATCACCCAGCGGGATGCCACGTAGCAGGTCTCGGTGCGCTCGACCGGCCGCTCGACGGTGTCGTAGATCGTCCGCGACTCGACCAGCAGGGGAGCCGGGGTGGTGAGCCCGAGGATCTCCGCCTCTGCACTCGTCGCGAGCCGCGCCGTGACGTAGCCGTGCGCGTGGGAGATCTGGCGCCCCATGTCGCGCAGCGCGTCATGCAGTGATCCGTGCTCGAGGTCGTAGTCCAGCACTGCCGAGAACTCGCCGGGAAGGAATACCCGCTCGATCGCGAGGGGCATCTCGTCTGCGAACCGCACGCGCTCGAGCCGCACGACCCAACTCGACGGCTGCAGCCCGAGCGCGATGGCATCCTCTGGCGAGATCACCACTTCTCCGGTGAGCAGTCGGGACGAGCTCTTCATTCCTCGCCGGCGCATGTCCTCGGTGAACGAGAGAAGCACGCCCTCCCGCCGGTGCAACAGCGGCGGCGCGACGAAGGTGCCGGCACCCTGGCGCCGCTCCACGAGCCCGGATTTCGCGAGGTTCTGCACGGCCTGGCGGGCGGTCATCCGGCTCACAGAGAATTGCAGCGCCAGCTCGGGCTCCGATGGCAGCAGCGAGCCGGGCGGCAGGCTCTTGCACTGCTCGGTGAGCCATTCTTCGATGGCTTGATATCTCGGACGAGACCCGTTCACGTGATCGTCCTTCCGCTGCGCGTCCGCCGGTGTGACGGATGCGTGCGCGGCAAGTCTAGTTGTCCAGCGCACCGAAGATACCCGTTTCGACTCAGCTGTCCAGTAAGCTTGACTATACAAATAGGAGTGAAGGGGATCTGGATGACGAACTACGAGGGCGCCTGGCTGGCGCGGGCGCTCGAAGCGCTGGATCGCCTGCAGTCGAGCCAGGGCGATGCGATCGCCCGAGCGGCGGCCTGGTGTGCCGAGGCGATCGGTGCGGACGGCATGGTCCACCTGTTCGGATCAGGTCACTCCCGCATCCCGGTGGAGGAGATGTTTCCGCGCTACGGCTCGTTCCCCGGCTTCAACCCGATCGTCGAGCTCTCGACCACGTTCCACACCCAGGTCGTCGGCAACAACGGGCAGCGCCAGGCGATGTTCATCGAGCGCGTGCCCGGGCTCGCCGAGGCGGTGCTGGAGAACTACTCGTTCGGATCGGATGACGTCTACATCGGCTTCAGCGTGAGCGGATCCAGCGCCGTTCCGGTCGAGATGCTCACCGGCGCGAAAAAGCGGGGATTGCGCACGATCGCCGTCACCTCCGTCGTGCAGGGCGGCGCGATGGCCCGCGAGGCCGACCTCGTGATCGATCTCGATGTTCCGGATGGGGACGCCCTCGTGCACATCGAGGGCGCCGAGTCGCCCGTCGGGCCGGTCTCGAGCCTGCTCTACGTCGCCGTGGTCAACGAGATCAAGGTGCAGACGGCCGCGCTGCTCGCCGCGGCGGGAAAACTCCCGCCCGTGCTCACCGGAGCGTCCGTCGTCGGCGAGGCGCGATCGAAGGAGCTGTTCACCGCAGCGTACGACGAGCACGCCCGCCGGGCGAGCCGCATTCTGCGGGGGGCCGTCGCGCCCGCGACAGTGCCCGTCGGCGCGCCGTCGTGAGCTGGTGGCAGAGCGCCCCCCTGCTCGACACGGTGGACGTGGTCGTCGCCGGAAGCGGGTCGGCGGGCTCCAGCGCGGCGATCAGCGCGGCCCGCGGGGGAGCACGCACCCTCCTGATCGAGAAGCTACCGTTCCTCGGCGGCAACTCGACCGCCGTGCTCGACACCTTCTACGGCTTCTACACTCCTGGCGACGCGCCGCGGAAGATCGTCGGCGGGGTCGGCGACGACGTCGTCACCCGGCTCCGCGAGCTCGGGCCCGTGATCGAGCGCCCGAACACCTACGGCGCCGGCACCGGCGTCACCTACAACGCCGAGCACCTCAAGGTCGCCTGGGAGAGCCTCGCCGCAGGGGCGGGCGTCCGCGTTCTGCTGCACTGCTTCGTTCAAGATGTCGCGGTGCGGGATGGTCGCCTCGAGCAACTGCTCATCGCCACCAAGGCGGGGCTCCGCCGCATCCGTACGTCCGTTGTCATCGACACGACCGGTGACGCCGACGTTGTCGCGTTCGCGGGCTGGGGCTTCGAGCAGGCCGGCACGGAGGCACCGGCGCAGACGCTCACGACCACCTTCCGCGTCGTCAACGTTGATCTGACCGAGCGCCGCACGGTGGGCAAGGACCGCCTGCACGAGCTGATGCGCGGAGCGCACGCCGACGGGTACGCGCTGCCGAGGCGCGAGGGCAGCGACCACATCACGCCCGTGGACGGCATGACCGCGACGGTGATGACCCGCCTCGACTCGACGCGGCGGGGCGACGACGGGGCGATCACCTCGACTTCCGACCCGCTGTTCCTATCCGAGGCGGAGCAGGCCGGACGCCGGCAGGCCCTCGAGTACGTGCGTTTCCTTGTCGACCGGGTGCCCGGCTACGCAAACGCGTCGCTGGGGGCGCTCTCGACGCAGATCGGCGTGCGCGAGACCCGCCGCGTCTACGGCGACTACCGGCTGACGCGGGACGACGTGCTCTCCGCGCGCAGCTTCGACGACCAGATCGGCCTGTGCGGGGCGCCGATCGAGGATCACCACGGCGGCGATGGCACCGTGTGGGAGTACCTCCCCTCCGGTTCCGCGGTCGGGATCCCGCTGCGCAGCCTGCTCGTGCGCGACGCCTCGAACGCCCTCACCGCCGGGCGCAGCTTCTCAGCCACCCACGATGCGCACGCGAGCGTCCGCTCGATGGCGCAATGCATGGCGATGGGGCAGGCGGCAGGCGCGACGGCCGCCCTCGCCGTGCAGCACGGGACCGACCCGCGGAATGTGCCGGCGCGCGAAGTGCAGGACCGGCTGCGGACGGATGGCGCCATCCTCGAGGTCGCCGCATGAGCGCCCGCGGCGCGGCGGGCGGCTTCATCCGCACCATCACCGGTGACATCACCGACCTGGTGTCCGGCGCCGTCTACATGCACGAGCACCTCATCATCGACTCGGCGCTGATCGCGGCATCGTTTGCGCACATCCACCTGAACGATGTCGACGCGGCCGTCGAGGAGGCGACCCTCAGCCGACAGGCGGGCGCGGCGCTGTTCGTCGACGCCATGCCGGCCTCTTCCGGACGGGACATCGCACGCCTCGTCACCATCTCACAGCGCAGTGACCTCGCCGTCGTCGCCACGACCGGGCTGCACCACGACCGCTACTACGGCCCGCTGCACTGGACCAACCGGGTCGACGCCGACGACCTCACCGCCCTGTTCATCGCGGACCTCAGCGAGGGCGTCGACGAATTCGACTACACCGGCCCGATCATCCGCCGCTCGACCAGCAGGGCGGGTCTCGTCAAGGCGGCGACGAGCGGCGAGGTTCCGGATGCCCGCGACCGCCGCAACCTCGAGGCGGCCGGGCATGCGAGCGCCGCGACTGGCGCCCCGGTGCTCACGCACTGCGAGGGGGGTTGGGGCGGTTTCGCCCAGGTGGAGGCGCTGGTCGCGTGCGGAGTGCCGGCGGCATCGATCATTCTGAGTCATGTCGACAAGACGGAGGATCTCGGCTATCTGCTCGAGCTTGCCGGCACCGGCGTGTTCCTCGAACTGGACCAGACGCTTCGGCAGCACGAGCGCGCAACCTCCTCGATCTCGGTGCGAGCGGTTGTCGCTCTGGTCGAGGCGGGGTACGGGGCGCAGATCGTCGTCGGAACGGATGGCGCACGCCGCAGTCTGTGGACCTCCCTCGGGGGAACTCCCGGCCTGGCCTGGCTTGCCGCTGAGTTCCCGGCCCTGCTGCGCTCGGCAGGGCTCACCGAGCAGCAGGTGACCGCGGTCATGCGCGAGAACGCGCTGCGCGCCCTGCGTTGGCGGCAAGGGGAAGGCGCCTCGTCGCGTTCATCGTCCTGAAGCGCTGCGCGGGCTACGGGTGCGGATGCGGTCAGACGAACACGAGGCAGGTCGGCGAGCCCGTGGGCACCGACTGCAGGAGGTCGCCGATGAGCCCGGATGCGGCATCCGTGTCGAACACCGAAATGTCGCCCGACCCCTGGTTGGCGACGTAAAGACGCCCGGCGTGTAGTGCGAAGTGGCGCGGCCAGTCGCCGCCGCACAGGGTCTCCTGCACGCGCTCCGGCAGCCCGCCGGCGGCGACGCGGGAGAGGTCGAACACCGAGACGGTGTTTCGGCCGCGGTTCGCGACGTACGCGAATCGCTCGTGCGGGCTCACGGCGAGGTGCGACGGCTGGCTGATCATGTCGCCCACCTCGGTGTCGATCGTCGACACCGAGCCGTGGTGCACGAGAGCCCCGTGCTCGAGATCCTTGCGCAGAACGTGCAACCGCGAGTCGAGCTCGCCGACGACGAGCAGCGCGCCGTGCGCCCACGCCATGTGGCGTGGCCCTGTGCCGGCCGGAAGCGGATGCGCCCCCACGAGTTCCGGGGCCCCGTCGCCGATCGCATACTCGAGCACCCGATCGCCGCCGAGATCACTCGAGATCACTCGCCCCGGCCCGGACGGAATCGCCTGGTGCACGTGCGGTGCCTCCTGCCGATCGGTCACCGGACCGGAGCCGGCGGGCGCGACCGCTACGCGCGCCTCGCCGAGCGAGGCATCCGGGTTCACCGCGAGAACGGCGAGCGACCCGGACGAGTAGTTCGCCACGAGCAGGCGCTCGCCATCGAACGTGACGAAGCACGGGTCGGCGCCGCCCGAGGGCACTGTCGAGACCGGATCGAGCCGGGTGCCCGACCTGGTGAACGAGGCCACCTGTCCCTCGCCGCCCTCGGTCACCGCGAAGAGTCGGTCCTCGCTCACCGCAAGGAACGACGGGCTCTCGAGGAGAACGGTTGCCGCCACGCTGAGCTCCGCCTCGCCCGACCCGAGCCCGTCGTGTCCCGCCACGTCGACCAACCCGTCGGCGGTTAGAGGGAACACCGTGATCCCGTCGCCGTCGCCGCCCATCGAGGCCGTGTAGCAGCCGACGAACAAGTGTTGCGCGGTCATCCGTTCCCCTATTTCTCGACGAGCGTGACTTCGAAGGAGTAGAGGTCCGGCCGGTACGAGTGGATGCCGTGCTCGAGCGCCCGCCCGGAGTCGTCATACAGTGTGCGGGTCATCGTGAGCACGGGCGACCCGGCGGGAACCCCGAACGTCTTCGCCTCCTCGGCGGTCGCCGCCCTGGCACCGATCGTCTGCTTGGCGACGCGCATGCTCGCGCCGCGTCCGCGCATCAGCTGGTACAGCCCGAACCGCTCGAGCTGCTCCGGACCGAGATCGGCGAACTCGGGGGCGAGGAAGTTCTCGAGCAGCGCGAAGGGCACCCCGTCGGCGTAGCGCAGCCGCCGAAGGTGCAGGATGCTCGCGCCCTCGCCGACCCCCAGTTGCTCCGCGATCTCGGCGCTCGCCGCGACCGCCTCGTGCAGCAGCACGCCCGTGCTCGGCGCCCGGTTCGCCTTGGCGAGATCGTCATGCAGGCTCGACAGCTCGACGTTGCGGGCGAAGCGGCCCATCACGACCTGTGTTCCGACGCCGCGACGCCGCACGAGCAGGCCCTGGTCGACGAGTTCCTGGATGGCGCGGCGGACGGTCGGGCGGGACATCCCGAGGTCCTCGGCGAGCTTGACCTCATTCTCGATGCGTGAGCCGGGAGCGAGCTCACCCCGCTCGATCGCGGCGCGGAGGCGGCCGGCGACCTGGAAGTAGAGGGGAACGGGGCCTGCGCGATCGAGATCCATGAACAGCTCACGGGTGGTAACCGTCATCCGCTGTCCTTTCGCTGCGCCGTGCCTTCATGTTAGGACAAACCGACAAGCGAGTCTGCTAGCGTCGCCGGTGAATCCTGCGCGAAGAAGTGCAGAAGCCGAAGAGTGGAGGAGGATGCCGTGTCTGACACCGCCATCGCCGTTTCCGAGTTCGAGATGCTCGCAGTCGTCAAGTCCGGCCTTGGGCCCGAGAACGTCGGTCTCAAGGCGGTGCCGTTGCCCGTGGCGCTGCCCGGCACAGCGCTCGTGCGGGTCGAGGCCACAGGAATCTGCGGCACCGACATCCACATCGCGCACGATGAATACGCGTGCGAGCCGCCTGTTGTCATGGGGCACGAGATTCTCGGCACCGTGGTCGAGGTCGGTGACGATGCCGATGCGCACTGGATCGACACCCGCGTCGCCTGCGAAACCTACTATTCGACCTGCGAGACGTGCGGCTACTGCCGCTCAGGAAGCCGCAACCTCTGCCCGGCACGCCGCTCGCTCGGGTCATTCGAGAACGGCGGCTTCGCCTCGTTCGTGCTCATGCCGGTGCTCAACCTGCACGCGCTGCCCGACTCCCTCGGCCCGCTCGACGGGGTGCTCGCCGAGCCGCTCGCCTGCGTCACCCACTGCCTGATGGACCCGCCCGTCGTCAACGCCGGCGACACCGTTCTGGTGACCGGACCCGGCGCGATGGGGCAACTTGCGGCGCAGGTTGCCAGGGCGCAGGGTGGCAACGTGCTGCTGGCGGGCCTGGATCGGGATTCCGCCCGGCTCTCGATCGCGGAGAGCCTGGGCATCCGCACCACAACGAACCCTCCGGCTGCCGAGGGCTTCGATGTGGTGATCGAGTGCTCCGGCAGTGCCCCCGGTGCGGCAGGAGCGCTGCGTGCGGCGAAGCGCGGCGGCCGGTACGTGCAGGTGGGGATCTTCGGAAAGGACGTTGCGCTGCCGGTCGACCAGATCCTCTACAAGGAACTCGTCGTCTCGAGCGGCTTCGCGTCGACCCCCGTCTCCTGGCGCCGGGCGATGCTCCTGATCGAGCAGGGGCTCGTGCAACTCGGTCCACTCGTCACGCGCCAGGTGCCGATCGGCGACTGGCAGCAGGCGTTCGACGCGGCCCAGGCGGGCGAGGGTATCAAGACCGTCGTGGTGCCGTAAGCGCCGCGACCCCTCACCGCCGGTTGCGTGCCGCGCTATGACAGAGCACGCGTATCGACCCACCCCGAGGAACGGCCGAATGTACGCGCTCGCCGCGCGAGCACCCGCTCGTGATCACCCTCCGACGTGGATACTCGGCCTCGCCGCCGGATCTTTCTCCGCCTCGCGCAGGATCTCGCGCACGAGCGGAGCGGTGTCTCCTCGGCCGAACAGCAGGAACCGGAACATATAGACGATGGGGTTGCCCTCCGCCCACTCGAAATGGCACTGCGGCCTGACGCCGGTGACATCGCGGAGCGCGAGGAGTATCGCCGCGATCGCGTTGGGCACGGCAGGGCTGTCGACCCGCAGAATGTTGTACCCCTGATTGGTATGTCCGCGCACGTCGAGGGTCTGCCCGAAAGACGACGGGTCACTGACGGTCACCTCCAGAAACACCACCGTCGCCGTCGCCGGCACCGGATTCATCGCACGTTGGCTTGCTTCTTTCTCCGCGTACTCCGCGAGGTCGCCCGTCCGTCGGCGATTGGCGATGATGTTCAGTTCGCCATCCTTCTCCAGCACTTCGGCGATGATCCGACGCGCTCCCACGTCGAAGTTGATCGTCTCCACGCGAAGTTCGGTGGCACGGTACACGCGGGAGATCAACGAGACCGCCACGATTGCCGCGATGAAGAGCCCGGAGATAGCGATCCCGTCCGGTTTCTCGATGATGTTGGCGATGAGGGCGTACAGCAGCACGAGCGTCAGGATCGTGAATCCGATCCGCCCAGCACGCTGCTTCTTGTGAATGGCGGAGATCGTGACAGCCACCGAACCCGAGACCATCATCGCGAGTATCCCGGTCGCGTAAGCGCCGGCTTGAGCGTTCACGTCAGCACCGAATGCGATCGTGATGATGATGCTGACCCCGGTGTAGACGAGCACAACGGGCCGGATCGCCCTGCTCCACTCCGGCGCCATCCCGTAGGACGGCAGGTAGCGGGGCACGATGTTGATCAGGCCGGTCATCGCGGAGGCGCCAGCGAACCAGAGGATGAGGACGCTGCTGATGTCATAGACCGTGCCGAACGTGTTGCCGAGGTACTCGTGGGCAAGGAAGGCGAGGGCACGTCCGTTCGCTTCACCGCCCTCGTCGAACTGCCGCTCGGGTATGAGAACCGTCGTGACGACGCTCGTCGCGAGAAGGTAGACGCTCATGATGACTGCGGCCGACGTCAGCAGTTTGCGGGTGTTGCGTGTCCTCGAAGCGAGGACCTGGTACTCGGTGAAGCCCTCCGATTTGATCAGGGGCATCATGCTGACCCCGGTCTCGAACCCGGAAAGTCCCAGCACGAGAAGGGGAAACGCGATGACCGCCGTTCGCAGAACGTCGGTGGCGTCGTTGCCGCTTGCCGTGAGCCGGTCGAGCCAACCGGCGAAAGCAGCGGGCTCCGCGATGATCGCAGTCGCCGCCACTGCGATGATCACAGCGTTCAGGGCGAGGAAGACGGCGACCAGTGGGATGGCGACGTTGACGGCCTCTTTGAACCCTAGGAGAAACACGCCTCCGAGGATCAACAGCAGCACGACCGTCACCGCGACGGCGTGGCCACCGAGGAAGTCCGGAACAAGCGGATTCTCCAGAAGATGAACGGTCGCGTCAGAACTGGAGAGCGTGATCGTGATGATCCAGGATGTCGCGACGAAGCCCAACAGCACGAGAACGAAGATCTTGCCCCGCCAGAACGGCAGGAGCCTTTCCAGCATGGCGACCGACCCCTGGCCGTGGGGGCTCTCCTTGGCGATCCTGCGATACATCGGCAGCATCCCGCCAAGAGTCAGGATGACGATCAACAAGGTCGCTACCGGTGACAGGGCACCCGCCGTGAGGACGGCGATCGCGGGAAGGTAGGAAAGCGTGGAGAAGTAGTCGACGCCGGTGAGAGTCATCACCTTCCACCACGGATGCGCCTCGCTCGGGGATCCGTTCGCGTCGACTCGCGCGGGCGCTACCCGGTTGGCCAGCAGCCAGCGGGAAACTCTCGTGTCCTTCCCCGTTTCGCCTGCGCTCAGCCGTACGCTTTCGCGGATCCGGCGCGGAGTTCCTGATTGAGCCACGAGCGAGAACGATACTCCCCAGACCGGACGCAATCGACAGATTCACGGTGAACCGGAATCGACCCTCTCATCGTGGTCTCACGTTGCCAGGAATAGCGTCGCCCTCATGACTGAAGCAGCTATCAGGACGTGGGGTCTCTCTCGTTCCTACGGACCGCGCAATGCCGTGACCGAGCTTTCACTAGAGGTACCACGAGGAGAGGTGTTCGGGCTCCTCGGACACAACGGGGCGGGGAAGACGACGACCGTCAATCTGCTCACCACCCTTCTCGAGCCGACCGGGGGAGGCGCCGAAATCGAGGGGCGAAGCGTGAGCGACGACGCCGCGAATGTGCGTCGGTCGATCGGGTACCTCCCCGAGAACGTGCAGTTCTACGACAGCCTGACCCTGATGGAGAACCTGCGATTCTTCGGTCGCCTGTCGGGGATCCGTAAGCCAGACGCGCGCATCGCCGACGTGCTGCGATTCCTGGACTTTCCCGGCCATGAGAACCAACGACTCGGCACGTTCAGCAAGGGCATGCGCCAGCGCGTCGGGATCGCGCAGGCGATCCTGCACGAGCCGTCCGTGTTGTTCCTCGATGAGCCGACCTCCGGCCTCGACCCGGAAGGAGTCAGGATGCTTCGCGAGACGATCATCAAACTGAACGGCGAGTTCGGGATCACCGTGTTCATGAACACCCACCTGCTGTCGGAGGTGACCAGAACTTGCACCAGCATCGGCATTCTCAACCATGGCCGTCTCGTGCATCACGGCTCGCTGGCCGGCACCCTGGCGGCGTTTCCCGAAGAGCAGTCACTGGAAGAGATCTACTTTCAACTCGACCCGGCCATGGCCCGATGAACGTCTTCCTCGCGAGCGCGGGCCACGAGATGCTCAGCGTCCGCCGGGCGCGAATCTCGCATCTGCTCCTCGCCGTGTTCGTCGGCATGGTCTCGGTGTCCTCGATCATCGGTTGGATCACGAACGCCACCGTCACGAGCGTCTACGAACAGATCCTGGCCGCGGGGTTGACCACGGCGCCTAACCCGTTCACCTCGGTGCCGGCGCTGTACTACGCCCGAAACGCCGTGATCTATGTGGTGCTCATCGGCTCTCTCATGGCGATCGTGCTCGGCGTCCAGGCGACCATCCGCGATCGGAAGGCGGGCACCACCAGTCTCATCCTCAGCCGGCCCGTCGGAACTATCGCCAGGCTCGCCGGCCAGCTCGCCGGCCTCGGAGCGGTGATCGCCGCGGTGCTCGCGGTCAGCATGGCCATCAGTTGGGCGGCCATCAGCATCATCGTCGGCGAAGCTCTCGGGCCCGACCCGACGATCCGGCTGATCGGATTCGTCGGTTGCGCCTGGACGCTCCTGATGGTGTTCGCGAGCGTCGGAATGCTTGCGGGCATATTCAGCAAGCGCGAGTCCACCGCACTTCTCGTGCCGTTCGTCGTCTGGAGCGGCCTCGCCTTCGTTCTTCCGCAATTGGGAACCGCGGCGCGCCCGGTCGCGCTGCTGAATCCCGTGCCGATCACCGTTGCGACCGGGGGATACTTCGACCTGGTGGCGGCCATCACCGCGCCGCTGGCAATAACCGAGCAGTTCAAGCGGGCCGCCAGCATCCTGCTTCAGGACGTGAACGTTCCGGGCAGCCCGATCGGCAGCATCGCGATCCTGATCGCCTTTCTGCTGGTCGCCGTCACCGTCGTGGTGTTCGTTCCGCGGCAGAAACTGCGGGGGGCACTCAATGACTGACCTGTTCACGGTCGCCGGAAAGGAACTCCTCGACCTGCGCCGCGACCGCCTGTTCGTCATCCTCATTTCGTTCCTCGCCGTCGTGATCTTCATCTCCGTCGCCGTGGGCGCCGCCGATTTCCGCAGCCAGCTCGAGGCGTACAACCGCTACGTCGCCGACCTCACCGCGAGTGGGACGGGCGTCGCACCCGCCGCCCCGCAACTCTTTCCGCTCCAGCTGCTTCGCGGCGGAATCGAGTATCTCGAGATCATCGGTGCCCTGTTCGCCATCGTGCTCGGCTACGGCACGATCGCGAAGGAGAAGCACCGCGGCACGCTTCAACTCTTCCTCACCCGCCCCGTCAACAGGTTCGCGTTCGCCGGCGGAAAAGTGGCCGGGCTCTCGCTCGTCTGGCTGGTCGTGGTCGTGATTCTCACGGCGGTGTCGATCGGCGCTGTCGTCACCATCGGCGGTGGCACGGTGACGGCAACCGACCTCGCGCGGGTCGCGATCACCGCGGGGTTCGTCTGGTTCTATCTCGTGTTCTGGACGGCACTCGCCGTCGGGCTCACCTCGCTCAGCGGCCGGCTCAGCAGCGCCTTGATCGTCGCGCTCGTCATCTGGTTGGCCTTCGTGCTCGTGATCCCACAGATCGGCGACACGATGGACCCAGACAATCAGGTACCAGGCGGGCTCTTCGCGGCGTTGCAGATTCAAAAAACGGATGAGCTCGCCGTTCTCGCCCAATTCGCCGGCTTCGACGGCATCCGGAACGGTCTCGAAGTGTCGTCGATCACCAAGCATTTCGAGCGGCTGTCGTTCGCTCTGCTCGGCATCAAAGACGCGTACAACCAGCAACCGATCCCGGTGGTGTTGGCAGCGATGCTGCCGTACGCCATCACCCTCACGGCGGCGACCATCGCCTCCGTGATCTTCGCGACCGCCGCAACCACTCGGCGCACACTGCAAAGGACGCAATCATGAACAGAGAATCGATCGCACTGACTGCTGCGGTGATGGTGATCCTCGCGGGGACCCTCGCCGGCTGCCAAGCCGTCGGGGGAGGGGCGGCGACCACACCCTCCGGGAGCGCATCATCCGGAAGCACCTCCGATACGGGGTCGGTGCTCCCGGTCGCCTCCAACCCCATCTCGAACGCGAGCACGGCAGCGGGTCTCGCCATCACCCTGGCGGCCGTCGAAGACAACTTCGACCCCGCGACCAAGAAACCGATCGACGACCGGCTTCAGCTCACTCTCGCGAACTCGACATCCGCCCCTCTCACCGGTGTCGAGATCTACTATGAGATGACCGACATGACGACCAGGCAGAGTGAGGGATACTACATGCCCCTGGATGCGATCACGATCCCCGCGAACGGTGAGACCACCGTCTACTTCGACAACGAGTCCGGTCCCGGTCACTTCCCCGAAAACCAGTTCAGCCTCTACCGCAGTTCGGTCAATCAGGTGGACTTCACTATCGAGGCGAGTGTCGACGGCTTGGCCATCGCTACCGCGACGGCCAGCAAAGAGGCGGGCACCGGTGAGGAGGCGGACTGATCCGCTCCCGCTCTGGTCCGGAGGCGCGGGGTGAAGATCCTGGTGGTCGAGGACGAAGCGCGAATCGCTGACATCATCCGCCGGGCACTCACCGAGAGCGGATACGCCGTCGATGTGGCAGCGACGGCACCGGCCGGGGTGGACGCGTTCGAGATCGACACGTACGACCTCGTGCTACTCGATCTCATGCTGCCGGGGCTGCCCGGGGGCGGCATGGAAGTCTGCAGACGCATCCGAGTGATCAACAGCGACGTGCCCGTGCTGATGCTCACCGCACTCGACTCATTGAGATCGAAAGTGAAGGGACTCGACGCCGGCGCGGACGACTACCTCGTCAAGCCCTTCCAGCTGGTCGAGTTGCTGGCGCGGGTGCGCGCCCTGCTCAGGCGCTCGCCCCGCGCTCAACCGCCCACGCTCGTGGCCCAGGGGGTGACACTCGTTCCCTCGACACAGACCGCCCTCCGTGCGGGCAGAACGATCGACCTCACGCCGAAAGAGTTCGCCGTGCTGGAATACCTGATGCGCAATGCGGGCACGATCATCAGCTCCACGGAACTCATCGACCACGCCTGGGACAGCAACTACGAGGGGATCAGCAACGTCGTGCAGACCTACATCCGCTATCTACGTCAAAAACTGAGCCTGCCGGGAGAACCCGACATCATCCAGACCCGGCGAGGAGCCGGCTACCTGATCGCCGCAGACCGGTGATCTTCCGCCGGGCAGCGATCCGCCTGACGCTCGCCTACACGGCAATCCAATTGATTCTGTTCGCGGTATTTGCGATCGCGATCTACGTCTTCGTCACTGGCGCGTTCGATTTCGATACGGTCGAATCCGACGGCGGAGGTGGGGCCGATGCCGCCGAGCAGGGATTCAGGCTCCTTCGAAGAGGGCTTGTCATCATCTACGCCGCCCTGCTCATCGTCATCCCCCTCTCGAGCTGGCTGATGGCACGCGCCGCGCTTCGGCCCATCAAGGCCAGCTTCGAACAGCAACAGCAGTTTGTCGACGGCGCCTCCCATGAGATGCGCACCCCCCTCAGCGTGATTCAGGGGGAACTCGAGCTGGCCCTGACCAGATCACGTACGGTCGCCGAGTACCAGGCCGCCATCAGCACGTCGCTGGAGGCGGTGAACGGACTGACCCGGCTCACCGACGACCTCCTGGGGCTCGCCCAAACCGCGACGGGGGAACCTTCAACCACCTTCGCCCCCGTCGACCTCAATGCCGCCGTCCGCGGCGTCGTCGCCCGCGCCTCTGGCGATCGAACATCGGGGCCGATTGTGCGAGCGCATTTCGGGCAGCAGTGCCGTGTCTGGGGATCCGACGAGCTCATCTCTCGCGCGATCGGGAACGCTGTGGACAACGCGCTCAAATTCGGTTCCGCATCCGACAACGTCGACGTCTCCACTTCGGTGGCAGGAGAGACCTGCATCGTTCAGGTCCGTGACTACGGTGTGGGCATGACCGACGAACAGGTCTCGCACGCGTTCGAGCGGTTCTGGCGGGCCGACGACGCGAGGAGCACGCCCGGCCATGGTCTCGGTCTCGCCCTCGTGCAACAGATCATGCAGGCACACGGAGGATCCGTCTCCCTCGACTCACAACACGGCCACGGCACAACGGTCACATTCCGGTTCCCGCGCAGCACACGCTGAGGCCGTGAGCGCACAGTCGAGCCGCAGCAGGCGAGCGTAGACTTCCCCGGTGATGCTTCAAGGCTTGATTCCGGCGCTTTCGCGCGCCCGCACGTTCGCCGACGCCGTGGGTTATGCCTCCAGAAGCGCCGACTTCTCGCTCGTCGACGGGCTCCGCGCGCCACTGCTCGCCGGGTTGCTCGACGCCCGCGAAGGTCCGCAGGCGCTTCTCGCGATCGTCGCCACCGGCCGCGATTCGGAATCCCTCCGCACCGCCTTGCCCTGCGTGCTGCCGGGCGCCGAGATCATCGAGTTCCCCGCCTGGGAGACTCTCCCGCATGAACGCTTGAGCCCGAGCGCCGAGACGGTAGGCAAGCGCATCCACGCCCTTCGCCGGCTGCAACAGTGGCAAGCGGATGTCGCGGCTGCGAGCGGCGCGAACACCGCTGCGACGGCGGCGGACGCAGAAACCGACCCGGTGCGCGACATCGTCGTGGTCGCGAGCGTCCGCGCCGCGCTGCAGCCGCTCTCCGACAATCTCACAAGCCTCGAACCGCTCTGCCTCACCACCGGCGGACGCGGCTACAACCTCGCCAACCTCTCCACGCAACTGGTCGATCTCGCCTACTCGCGTGTCGACATGGTCACCCGGCGCGGTGAATTCGCGGTGCGCGGCGGCATCCTCGACGTGTTCGCACCGGACGCCGAGCATCCGATCCGTGCGGAGTTCTTCGGCGACGAGATCGAGCAGATCCGCTACTTCTCGGTCGCCGACCAGCGCAGCCTGCCCGAGCCGGTCGAGGCGGCCGAACTTCCGGCGAGCCGCGAGATGCTGCTCAGCCCCGAGGTGCGCCAGCGGGCTCGCGAGATGCAGCACGAGTTTCCGAGCCTCGCCCAGATGCTCGCGAAGATCTCCGAGGGCATCCCGGTCGACGGCATGGAGTCGCTCGCGCCCGCCCTCGTCGACCGGCTCGTGCCGATCACCCACTACCTTCCGACGGATGCCGCGATCGCCGTGCTCTCGCCGGAACGAGTCGCCTCCCGAGCCGTGAGCCTGGTGGAGACGAACCGCGAGTTCCTCAGCGCGGCCTGGAACGCGGCGACGGCCGGTGCCGAGGCGCCGATCGATTTGGACGCCGGCGACTTCCTGAGCCTCGCCGGGCTACGGGAGGCCGCCGGGTCGCGCTCCTGGTGGACGATGAGCGGGTTCGATACCGGCGCCGCGGGAGTGCCCGCCGAGGTGAGGGAGGCAGACATCGCCGCCCTCGTCGACGACGCGGGTGAGTACGTGCGCATCGAAGCCGACACCGTGCCGAGCTTCACCGGGCAGGTCGACGGCGCAATCGAGCACGTCGGCTCCCGCCTCGCCGACGGTTGGACCGTCGTCGTCGTCGCGCAGGGCTCCGGCCTCGTCGAACGAGCCGCCGAGGCGCTCGGCGAGCACGGTTTCGCCGGCCGAGTCTCCGACGCCCTGCCACCGGATGCCGAACCCGGCGTCGCCTACCTGCTCAAGGCATCCGTCGAGGCAGGCTTCGAGTTGCCGGACGCCAAGCTTGCCGTCTTGAGCGAGAGCGAGTTCTACGGTCGCGCCGCCGGTTACGATTCCAGGCAGGTCAAGAAGCTCGCGAGCCGGCGCAAGAACGTGGTCGACCCGCTGCAGCTCAAACCGGGTGACATCGTCGTGCACAACACCCACGGCATCGGCAAGTTCCTCGAGCTGGTGCAGCGCGAGGTGAGCACGGGCGGGCGCAACGCGGTCAAGAACTCGCGCGAATACCTCGCGATCGAGTACGCACCGTCGAAACGCGGATACCCCGGCGACAAGCTCTACGTTCCCACCGATCAACTCGATCTCCTCAGCCGTTACGTCGGTGGAGAGGCCCCGAGCCTCAGCAAGATGGGCGGCAGCGAGTGGGCTGCGGCGAAAGGGAAGGCGCGCCGGGCCGTGCGCGACATCGCCGTCGAACTCGTCAAGCTCTACTCGGCACGCATGGCGAGCAAGGGGCACGCGTTCCCACCGGACACCCCGTGGCAGCGCGAACTCGAGGAGGCATTCCCCTTCGCGGAGACCCCTGACCAGCTCACCACCATCGATGAGGTCAAGGCCGACATGGAGCGGCCGATCCCGATGGACCGCCTCATCGCCGGCGACGTCGGCTACGGCAAGACCGAGGTCGCCATCCGCGCGGCGTTCAAGGCGGTGCAGGACAGCAAGCAGGTGGTCATGCTGGTGCCGACGACGCTGCTCGTGCGCCAGCACATGGAGACCTTCGCCGAGCGGTTCGCCGGATTCCCCGTGCACCTGCGCGCGCTCAGCCGGTTCCAGACCGAGAAGGAGTCGAAGGAAGCCATCGACGGTCTCGCCGACGGCACCGTCGATGTCGTGATCGGCACCCACCGACTGCTGTCCAAGAGCATCGTCGTCAAGAACCTCGGCCTCGTCATCATCGACGAGGAGCAGCGCTTCGGCGTCGAGCACAAGGACGCGCTGAAGAAGCTGAAGACGAACGTCGACATCCTTGCGATGAGCGCCACCCCGATTCCGCGCACGCTGGAGATGGCGGTGACCGGAATCCGCGAGATGTCGACGCTCGCGACGCCACCGGAGGACCGGCATCCGATTCTCACCTTTGTCGGCCCGTACAGCGAGAAGCAGGTCAGCGCCGCGATCCGCCGCGAGCTGCTGCGCGAGGGCCAGGTGTTCTTCGTACACAACCGTGTCTCGAGCATCAACCGGGTCGCCGCGAACCTCGCCGAACTCGTGCCGGAGGCCCGCATCGCAGTGGCGCACGGCAAGCTGCCCGAGCACGTGCTCGAACAGGTGATGGTCGACTTTTGGGAGCGCAAGTTCGACGTGCTCGTGTCGACGACCATCATCGAGACCGGTCTCGACATCGCCAACGCGAACACCCTGATCATCGACCGGGCCGACAAGTACGGGCTCAGCCAGCTGCACCAGTTGCGTGGACGTGTCGGTCGCGGACGTGAGCGCGCTTACGCCTACTTTCTCTATGACGCTGAGAAGCCGCTCGGCGAGGTCGCCCACGACCGCCTCGCGACGATCGCCGCGAACAACGAGCTCGGCGCCGGCATGCAGGTTGCGCTCAAGGACCTCGAGATCCGCGGGGCCGGCAACCTGCTCGGCGGCGAACAGTCCGGGCATATCGCCGGCGTCGGCTTCGACCTTTATCTGCGGATGATCGGCGAGGCCGTCAGCGCATTCCGCGGTGACGTCGCCGAGGGGCAGACCGAGCTGCGGCTCGAGCTGCCCGTCGACGCGCACATCCCCGAGGACTACGTCGAGAGCGAGCGGTTGCGCCTGGAGGCGTACCAGAAGCTGTCCGCGGCAAGCGGTCCGGCCTCCTCGGACACCGGAATCGACCAAGTGCTGGAAGAGCTCACTGACCGCTACGGCGAGCCGCCGGAGCAGGTGCACAACCTCATCGCCGTCTCCCGCCTTCGCCGCATGGCACAGAAGGCCGGGCTCGGCGAGGTCGTGACGATGGGCAGCAACCTGCGCGTCGCGTCCGCAGACCTGGCCGATTCGATCCAGGTGCGACTGCAGCGCCTCTACCCCGGCTCCCGCTACTTCGCCCAGACCAGGTCGGTGACGGTGCCGTTGCCGAAGACGAACGGTGTGGGACTGGATGACGCGGCTCTAGTCACTTGGACGGGCGACCTTCTCGTAGCGATCTTCGGCGCAGAGATCGCGGCTCCGGCAGA